>CANPZI010000071.1 GCA_947588995.1 uncultured Lachnospiraceae bacterium | reverse complement strand
GCAATACGCAAAATTAAATTTGACGTAAAAAATTAAGCCTGATAAGGCTTTCCAGAGATTTGGGTGTCAAAAACCCGGATCTATGCAGAGCTATTGGTTTTTTTCATTATTCTCTCCAAAAATCTTACTTGTGTAATATTTTAATTATTACATAAGTAAGAATTAAAGTCAACCTGTTACGAATTGACATTTATAGCATTAGCATCTATAATATTTTTATTACGAATGTAAGATTTAGGGAGGATACACTATGGCAACTCTACCACAGATTTCCGAAGCCGAATTTGAAGTCATGAAAATCGTATGGAAATATGCACCAATCAGTACCAATGAAATAACAGAACGCCTAACGAAAACCACAAGCTGGAGTCCTAAAACAATACAGACATTGATCAAGCGGTTGGTTACCAAAGGCGTCCTTTCCTATGAAAAACAAAGTCGGGTATTCGTTTATACCCCACTTGTACAAGAAAGCGAATATATCGGACAGGAAAGCACCTCTTTCCTGAAGCGCTTTTATAATGGGGATATTAAGGCTATGCTTTCTGCATACATAGAAAACGATCGCCTTTCTGAGGCAGACATTGATGCTCTCCGCAAACTTCTCGCCAATGGCAAGAATAAGGAGGATGATCAACATGGCTGAATTTATGATACGCTTTTTTATAGGCAACATCCTTATAAGTTGTATAATCGGAACACTTTTGATCACAAAGCGACTGCTGAGAAATAATCTAACCAGCCGGATACAGTATAATTTATGGTTTCTGCTGCTTATACTGTTGGCGGTTCCATTTATCCCTTTCCGAATGATAGGCTTTCCTCAATTTTTTTCATGGATCAGCAAACTAAGGAATGTTTCAACGCTAAATATGGGAAGTGCCGCCAGGGGAACTGTAAATCTGGATGTATCCGATACAACAAACCTAATGAATGACTTTACTCTTTCAGTCAGCCGAGAAGCACCATCTATAATTGGGCTAATTTTATGTGTAATATGGCTTGTCGGCATCCTTGCCATGATCCTATTGGTAATAAGATCACATCAACGCTTGAATACTTTAAAAAAATCTGCACTCCCGTTACAAAACAAAGAAGTCCGCAGACTGTATAACAACTGTCTGGATGAATTACATATTACGGTTAATATTCCCATTTACAGCACGGCATTTCTGAAATCTCCGGTAATTGTTGGCTTATTAAGACCTTGTATATACATACCAATCCATCTAATATCTGATTACCGGGCTAAAGATATGCGGTACATGATCTTACATGAATTACAACACTATAAACACCATGATGCCTTAGTAAATTATGTGATAAACCTTGCTGGAATATTATACTGGTTTAATCCTGTTGTCTGGTATGCACTAAAAGAAATGCGCAGTGATAAGGAAGTTGCCTGTGACACTTCCGTATTAATGATGCTGGAACCTGACTGCTATGAGGATTATGGCAACACACTGATTAACTTTGCTGAAAAAATATCACTCACTCCATTTCCTTTTGGAGTCGGACTTAGCGGAAGTAAAAAGCAAATAGAGCGGCGTATCTCTAATATAGCTTCTTATGTAAAGCCAACACTATATAAGCGATTAAAGGGAGTTGTTGTCTTTCTATTAACCGCAGTCCTTTTATTAGGGCTGGCACCATTTATTTCCACATATGCTGCAGACGGGAACCGCTACCAATGGAAAACATCATCATTCGACAATATCACTTACACAGACCTTTCTTCCTACTTTGGGGAATACGAGGGAACCTTTGTATTATATGCCTTGGAAAATGATGCCTGGAATATATACAACATAGATTATGCCACCCTGCGAGTTGCACCAAACTCTACCTACAAGATATATGATGCCTTGTTTGGATTGGAAGAAAACATTATCACACCAGCTTCTTCCTTAATCGAGTGGAATCATGAGATCTACCCATTTGAAGCATGGAATACCAACCAGACATTGCAGTCTGCTATGAGTAACTCTGTGAATTGGTACTTTCAAGCGATAGACAAACAGCTTGGTGTATCTTCCCTTAATTCCTACCTACAAAAGATCAAATACGGGAATGAAATGATAAACGGAGATCTTTCCTCCTACTGGCTGGAATCTTCCTTAAAGATTTCTCCCATAGAGCAGGTTGAACTTTTAATAAAATTTTACAAAAATCAATTTGACTTTAATCCTGAAAATATAAATGCCGTAAAAGATTCCATCCGCCTTTATTCTTCTGAAATAGGAACATTTTATGGAAAAACCGGAACAGGACGTATCAATGGTCAAGATGTAAACGGGTGGTTTGTCGGCTTCATAGAAACCGCAGACAATACATACTTTTTTGCCACCAACATAAAAGCTGAATCCAACGCCACTGGAAACAATGCAAACGAAATCACAAAGTCTATATTATCAGAACTGAATATTTGGAAATAAAAATATTGGGAGAACGGTCATATCCTTTCTCCCAATATTTTCTTATCCCTATTAACCATCCCATTCTCTTATGGTCATTTCATAGTTTCCTGATACATCATATCTGATCGCATTTTCTTCCGACGCCTGAATA
>CANPZI010000070.1 GCA_947588995.1 uncultured Lachnospiraceae bacterium | reverse complement strand
CGAGGTAGATAGGCCTAAGGTGTAAGTGCAGTAATGTATTAAGCTGATAGGTACTAATCGGTCTGGGGCTTGACCTGAACAAAGAGAAGTCCTAAGGCGGCAGAGGACGCCGCCAAAGGACTGCTAGACTTTGTTCTGAAGAATTGCGGTGCAATTCTTCGGAGGAGTAAAAATTTAATCATTGTTTCAGGCTTCTTTCAGGTTCGGTTTTGAGGGGATGTCGGTTTTGGGCGGACACTATTTGCAAAAAATTGTAAATGGTGTTTTTTTTTTCATTTTTTTATGTTATAATGAATTAAAATTTGAGATTGTAGTAGATTTTTTTCGTCAAATATGGCAAAATGTATATGCAATCTGAAATATATCGGGGGTTAATTCCGGAAAATGCAGTCTTTTTTTCGGAGAGTGACTTCTAGGGGTTCTAATTATATAACGTGAGGTGGTTTACATGGATACGAAGATTCTGCTTGAGAACGGTACCAATGAGTTGGAGGTACTCGAATTTAAACTGGATGGTAATGCGTATGGTATCAATGTCGCGAAGATCAAAGAGATCATTGTATACCAGCCTGTAACGCCTGTCCCGAATGCACATCCGAGCATTGAGGGCATATTTATGCCGCGTGACACGATGATAACGGCGATCGATTTGAAAAATTGTCTTCAGCGGGGCACCACACAGCCGGGCGGATTGTTTATCGTTACCAATTTTAACAAGCTGGATATTGCGTTCCATGTAGATTCTGTTGTCGGCATTCACCGCGTATCGTGGAGAGACATCATCAAGCCGGGTTCTACGGTTTCCACGACGGAAGAGGGCGTTTCGACCGGCATCATCAAATTTGAAGATCGACTGATTATCATACTTGACTTTGAGAAGATTGTGACGGACATCAACCCTGAGACGGGTCTGAAACTGACGGATATTGAGGAGCTGGGCGAGAGAACCAGAAACGATGTTCCGATTCTGATTGCGGAAGACTCGCCGCTATTGAATAAGCTGATCGTGGATTCTCTGCACAAAGCCGGATACGCGAACCTGATCCATACCGAAAACGGACAGCAGGCGTATGATGTGATTCAGGAGTGCAAAAAAGAAGGTACATTGAAAGATCATGTACAGTGCATCATTACCGATATCGAGATGCCGATTATGGATGGTCACAGACTGACGAAGCTGGTCAAGTCTGATGATGAGACAAAAGATATTCCGATCGTGATTTTTTCATCGCTGGTCAATGATGAGATGAAGAGAAAAGGTGAGGCTCTCGGCGCAAACGCACAGCTTTCCAAACCTGAGATAGGCAATTTGGTGCGTACGGTAGATCAACTGGTTCTAAATGTGAAGTAAGATATTACCAAAACAATGTGGGTCGGGGATTCCCGGCCTTCATTTTTGCGGCTCGGAAAAGAATGCGGCTGACTGTGAGGGCGTGCAATGGGCAATGACGATTTGCGTGAAATACGGGAGCGGGTACGGGAGGCGGAGTTTGTTCTCGTTGGTCTGGGAAATGAGTTCGCATACGACTGGAGCGCATTGACGGAGGATGCGCGTTATCTTGAGATCGAGGCGGAGATTGCCGACGCGCGGGAGGAATATGCCTGGATTGTTCCTTTCCTGCAAAAAATGATTCTGTGTCAGGCGCGGGAGGACCGGTGGAGACAGGCTTACCGCAATTTGGAGTGCGTGGTGGGGGATAAAAATTATTTTGTCATTTCCCTGTGTACGGACGACTACCTATATACATCGGGACTGTCTCTGGAAAGGATTGTGACGCCGTGCGGCGGATTCAGGAAGATGCAGTGCGACCGCAACTGTTCGCATACTCTGGCGGATATACCACAGGAGACTTATGAGGCGGTGATGCGATATTATGGAAAAGAAGTTGAACTTGCCGTGCTGCGTGAACCGGTCTGTGAGAAGTGCGGCGCCAAGCTGAGATTTAATCAGCTTGGTGTAACGTGTTATGCCGAGGAAGGATATCTGGAGAGCTGGAGCGAATATACAAAATGGCTGCAGAGGACTGTTAATAGAGATTTATGTGTGTTAGAATTAGGAGTCGGCATGGAATATCCGACGGTGATACGTTTTCCTTTTGAAAAGATTGTGACGTACAATCGGAAAGCCTTTCTGTACCGTGTTCATTCTGCTCTGTGGCAGATCGGTGAGGGAATCGGTGACCGGGGATGCCCGGTCGCAGAGCATCCGATCAGTTTTTTGGAGAGGTATGCGGCGTTTGCGGAGGCATAGCGCAGGCGGCGGGAAGAGATTTATTTGTGTAACAGGATAGTATGTGCTAAAATGAGACAAAACGTTTTACTGAGGAGAGCTTATGAGTTCGAGTGAAGAATATCTGGACAGCCTTTTGAGATCCATGACAGAGGGAGAAAATAATGCCGGCAGCACCGCGGCGGCAGGACAGGAAACGGTGGACGCGAAGGCGGCTTCCGGGCCTGAGGATGCCAATAAGATGATGAGTATGGACGATATAGAGGCGTTATTTGCGTCTATGGGCGGCGAGGCATCGGCGGACGAAGCTGCAGAGACAGAGCCTGAAAGTGTCGCGGCGGAGGAACCTATAGCGGCAGCCGCAGAGGATGTCGCGGCGGAGGAACCTATAGCGGCAGCCGCAGAGGACGTCGCGGCGGAAGAGCCTATGACGGCGGACGCCGGAGACATGGCGGAGGAAAG
>CANPZI010000069.1 GCA_947588995.1 uncultured Lachnospiraceae bacterium | reverse complement strand
GAACCCACCGCCAGCCTGGATCCCGTGGCGGAGGCGGAGATCTACCAGAAATTTGACGAGATCTCCGGGGACCGCACTGCAATTTATATCAGTCACCGCCTGTCAAGCTGCCGGTTCTGTAAGGAGATCCTGGTGTTTGAGGACGGCGGGATCATTCAGCGGGGGAGCCACGAGGACCTTGCAGCGGCCCCGGGGAAATACCAAGAGCTCTGGGAGGCCCAGGCGCAGTATTATGAGAAGGCGAAGCAGTATGAGGAGGATAAGAAGTATTTGTAAATGTACGCTGTGGATTGCTGCGGGTAACGCGTAAATGCCGTGCCTGCGTGAGGATTTGGAGAAGGCCGCGGGGATCGGATGCCCCGCGGGCCTTGTTGTGCTGTAAAACTGGCACTCCGTAAAATGATGCCCCACGGTTCTGCGGCGCTGTAGGATTGGCGCTTGGGTGATTTGCCGTGGAGGGTGAATGTCTTGTAGCTCTGGCGGCGCTGTAAGGTTGGCGCATTGACAGGTTACTGCTGGGTGTTTGACTTTTTATAAAAATGGCTAAAATAAAATCAGACTTTAGATTAGTCGGAGAATTTAACTATGGCGTATATTGAGCGATAGCCGAGGTTGCTGCAATTGGCGCTTCGGAGGCTTGCCTCCCTGATTCAGACAATGTCTTCGTCCAGCAAAAAATCCAGGATACCGATATTGAGGATTCCTTTGTCGTCGTACCAGCGCTTTCGGATGTCGTGACGGACGATGATCTTCGGAAAGGAATCGCCGGTCAGATGCAGCGGTTTATTCTCCACTGCCGTCTTTTCCTCTGTTTCCAGTGCAAAAGCGGACTGGATGTAGGTCTTTTTGCCGCCCCGGGACGCAATAAAGTCGATCTCCCGGGCAGTCTGGACAGTCTGTCCGCTTTTGTTTTTTTCCGGGCTGTACACGATCCCGATGTCGACCTCGCAGCCACGGACGCGCAGATCATTGTAAATGATATTCTCCATGATGTGCGTCATCTCCTGTTGGCGGAAGCCGATGCGGGCGTTGCGCAGTCCCAGATCCTCGCAGTAATACTTATTCGGATAGTCAAAATAATCCTTCCCTTTTACATCATAGCGGCGGCATTCCTCGAACAGATACGCGTCCGCCAGATAACTGATATAAGATTTTACGGTTCCTCCGGAAACGGTGTTTCCGCCGGTCCGCTTCTGCCTGGAGTTCAGGGAATTTGCAATGTTATTCGGATTCGTGAGGGAACCGACGGAGGAGCAGAGCAGGTCCAGAGAGGCGGAGAGAATGTCTTCCCGCCGTATCTTCCTGCGCTCCACGATATCTTTCAGATACACTTCGGAAAAGAGGGATTTCAGGTAATTCATTTTTGCAGCGTCGTCCGGCCTGGAAAGGATCAGGGGCATGCCGCCGAAAAACGCGTAATTGTCAAAAGCCTCGGATCTGTCTCCGCCGACGGCTGCGTAATACTCCGAGAAATTTAAAGGATGGATCCGGATCTCGTCGCTCCGGCCTCTGAATTCAGTCAGGATATCGCTGGACAACATTCGGGAGTTGCTGCCTGTCACATAGATGTCGAGGTTTGGCAGCGATTTCAGATCGTTGAGCGCGTCATAAAAGGTGATGGATTTCCCATCGGGATTGTAAGGATTTGGGACTTCGTCGGACATTTGGATTTCATCCACAAACAGGTAAAACTGCTCCTGTTTCCCCTCCGCATAATCCCTGACAGTCTTGGCAAGCACTAAAGGGTCACGATATCGGAGATCCCTGGTCAGATCCAGTTCAAACAGGAGGATATGATCCTCCGGGACGCCCTGTTCCAGCAGATATCTCTGAAAGATATTGCGCAGCAGATAAGACTTTCCGCATCTTCGGATGCCGGTGATAACCTTGACCTGGCCGTCCCACATATAAGAGATAATCTGTTTTAAGTATCGGTCGCGCTTGATCTCCATAATTTCCTCCATTGAGAACTTACATTGTATATAATACAAGTTCTCAATAGATATTATACAGGAAAAGAAAAAATAGTCAAATTAAAATTATTTTCCGTTAGATTCGATAGTGAAATCAACTACACTTCGTTTCGGTCGATGCAGAACTTGCGTCTATCGGATGTAGTGTGCCCCTCCGATTACATAGAAACCGGGAACGGAATCTGGGAAAGGAGGGCTGAGCCACATGGATATTTTGGGACTGATTGCAGTGTTGAGTTTCGGTTTAACCTGCTTTGGAATCGGATACTCTTTTGGTAAAGATAGTAACAAGACACAAAAATAACCGCCCCCGACCAAAGGATGCGGTTATTTTTAGCATTTAACTAATCGGGCTAGCCGTCTATCGGCAGCTCCTGAGGGGCATCTGTTAGCGCAGATGTCCTTCTTTTTGTTTAATATACCACAATTTCAAGAGTGGCGCAAGTATTTTTCAATGATAGTTCTGCGGCAGGTTCGGCAGGTCCGCGCTGCCGGCCAGGGTCAGGTGTTTTGCAGCGGCGGGGAGGGAGGCCGCGGCTTCCCGGCGGTATCTGGTGGGGGAGACGCCCAGGAACTTCCGGAACTGACGGCAGAAGTGCTCCACGTTGTTGTAGCCGCAGTCTTCCGCGATCTCGCGGACGGACTTGTCCGTGCTGACAAGCTGGTCCTGGGAGCGGCGGAGCCTCTGCAGGATCACGTCCTCCATGCATGAGGAGCCGAACATGGACTTGTAGAGGGTCTGAAGGTAGCCGGCGCTCAGGTGGAGTTCCTTCGCCATGTCCTCTACGTTCCAGGGGAGCTCGGGATTGTTGTAGATGCGCTTGCGCAGGTCCAGCATTTCCTGGGAATGGGGGGATGCGGCAGGGCGCTCGCAGCTCTCTCCCAGCTTCAGGAACAGGGTATGCAGCAGCAGGGAGAGGACGCTGCGGCTCCCGGAGGTGGTCAGCGTCGCCTCCCAGGTCATCAGCTTAAAGAGCGTGTGGCAGTATTCCGCGTCGCCCACGGAAAAGGGGCGGTTGCGGATGGGAAGCTGTTCTATGAATTTTTCGTCGCTCCGGAACCGGATCCAGTCGTTGATGTAGGAATCCTCGCAGGCGCGGTAGAGCACCTGACTCCCGGGTGTGTAGAGGATGGCGGATCCCGCCGGCGCCTTTCGGAACTCCCCCTCAATAAAAAATTCAGCGGGGGTGGAGGTCAGGATCAAGAGGTAGGATTCGTGTCCCGGGGGCAGCCCATAGACAAATCCGTTGGAATGTTTTGCGTCGTATCCGATAAAATCCACTTCCAGCATCGCAGTTATCTCCTGTTTATGCACGCCATTCGCAGCAATTCAGTCCGCGCCGATCACACCAGTTCAGCCCACGCCATTCACGGCAATTCAGCCCACGCCATTCGCAAAGATAAGAATACATCAATTCTTTTTCAGTATAAATCATTGAAAAACAGCCGTCAACAGAGTATTATGCTAAACAGGGGGCGAAGTCTTATCGGGAGAGCGGGCGGTAACGCCCCTGATATGAAAATATATCAATACGGTGTATCGGTTCATACAAGGAT
>CANPZI010000068.1 GCA_947588995.1 uncultured Lachnospiraceae bacterium | reverse complement strand
CCTCCGGCCCCGGGATTCGCAGCCGCGCGGTCTGCCTTTTTCGGAGCCCATACACATTCATTATACTATCCGCCCCCCAAAAAGGCAAGCCCCTTTTCCCCACCCCCCGGCGGGGTAAAAATTGTAGGTTTGTCAATGATGCATTACAAACGCGGAAAGGACTTTGTAATACATCATTGTAGATCCCGCAATGCAAAACAATGTGAAATAGCCAAAAGCACTTGCTAATTCGGTGAAGGTATGCTAAAATGCAAGCTAACGCTATTTGTCGCATAATAATTACTTTTGCGACATTTTTGGCGAAGGCTATTTGGGAAATCCCGCTTACGCACCGCGAGATCCCGTTGTGGCACACGGGCAGTTGGGCCGCGAGAATGCGACGGCGGGGAGGCCGTGCGAGCAGGGTCTGACGGGTATACGCGCGGCACGTTACGGAGGCGCCGCCAGAGGTACCAGCGGCAGGGTATAAATGGCGGGGCAGGGAAAGATGGCTCAGCAGAAACCGCTAGAGGGAGGACGAAGGATATGAATGACAAGATCCGTCGGACGGATACACATGAGGATTTTTGGAAAAAAGCCTGCGCGGTCGCGTTGGTGGGATTTTTGATCATATTTCTGGTTTTGGCTATGTTGCAGTCGACTGATCCGCAAGGAGAGAGTGGGTGTGCGCTGCTGTCTTCAGTTTCGCTGAGTAACCATGGGAGTTTTAGGATTACACAGCAAGATTTAGATGATGCGTGTTCTCTTTTTCCCGGACATGCCAAGTACCTCAGATCATACTATAAACATCTACCCGAGGCATCCAAGGGGGGGCGATATCCGTATTATCTTGGCGTCTATGCGCCCTTGTGTATTCCGGTTTTGAGCGCGTTGCGCCTGCTGCATCTTGACGCGGTGTATGCTTTTTCCATCACGAACGCGCTCCTGCTTTCTTTGGCCTTGTGGGTCGTATATCGGTTCGCAAAGATCGACGAAAAACAGAAATTGCTTGCCATCTTGCTTTTGGGCACTTCACCAATACTCCGATATATAAATCTACAAACATATACAACGGCTCCTTTTTCATGTGTTGTAATAGCGACGGTGTTTTGGCTTAACAGAAGCCGAAAATTGGCGGCCTTCTTCCTGGCGGTCGCGGGAACTATGAATCCCACAATTATGGCATTCGGTCTCTTTATGATCCTGGATTATTTTTTTGAAATGCTTGCAGATGGGAAATGGTCTGTGGGTGCTTTTGCACATTCTTTTGCCGCGAATTGGAAAAAAACGGCTGGATTGGCGGTGTGCTTTCTTCCGTGTTTCATTCCTTTTATTATAAGTTATTTTGGCGCAGGATATTTGAATGCTACAGCGAATATGGGATTGGGGACGATGCAGGGGCTGGGTGGACGTTTTTTTGCCTACCTGTTTGATTTGAATTTTGGACTGTTTCCCTATTATCCCGTGCTGCTGGTTTTATTTGTGATCGTCGCTGTATGGGGCGGCATCCACAAAAGATATGATATGCCCTTTACCCTCTTCGGCTGCCTGGCCGTCGTTGGAGCATACAGCCTTACGTATCACATCAATTGTGGCATGATAGGACTCGCGCGGTACAATGCCTGGCTGGTTCCAATCATCGTGTTAAGCGCAATTTATTATGTGCCCGTTGCCTTTACCGGCAAGAGGATCAAGCAACTCGCCTCAGGACTGCTTGCTCTATCGTGCGCATGGTGCGTTTTTATCATAGGCATTACGGCGTATTCGCCCCATAGTGGAAGCTATGTATGGTGGACGCCTGTGGCAGAAACGGTTATGGAATATATGCCGGGACTGTATAATCCCCTGCCATCAACATTTCACTCCCGGACGGAGCATATTGACGGTGGGTATGCTATCACTGAACCGATAGCCTACCTTAACGGTGATTACTATGTCCGGAAAGTATTGGTTCCGCCGGGAATGTTGGATCAGGCAATCCAACAGTTGGCAGTTCCGGCAGAGGATCAGGCTGCGTTTGATAAGCAGTGCGCGAAGGTCAAACAGACAGATAAGTATTACTATCTGAACTTTCCTGCCGGTATGCATATCCGGAAAAGTATTCCTTATGAATTGGGACAGACTGTCGGTTTTAGTGCTGAATCGCCAGAAGCGCACCAATATGTAATGAAAGGTGTATCCGGGCCAGAGTCGGGTTTCGCTTGGACGAGCGGGAATGAAATGGTGCTCTCCTTTAGCTTGAACGATACGCCAGAGAAGGATGTGCAGATGCGATTGGATCTCGCGGGAGTATACAACCCCCCTCAGCGAATGACAGTTTCCGCGGCAGATACAATTCTTCTCGACACGGCGCTGGAGGACAATGGGCCGCAGTCGATTCTTATTACGATCCCCAAAGAGTTGTTTGACGGGCCGGCCGCTGTGCTGACCTTTGAACTGCCGGACGCCATTTCGCCCGCGGCGTTGGGAAAGAGCAGCGATGCCCGCGATTTGGCGCTCGCTATCCGCGACTTCTCCATCGCATATGTCGGTCAGCCTGTCGATAATCAGGATTAGAATAGAAGTGAGATTGATCCCATGAAAAAGATCAGTGTGACGATCCCCAGCTATAACGAGGAAAAAAGCGTACGTCTCATGTATGAGCGGCTCAGCAGGGTCTTTGCGGAGCAGTTGCCCCAGTATGACTACGAGATCATCTTTGTGGACGACTACTCCCCGGACAACACCCGGGCGGAGATCCGGGCGCTCTGCGCGGAGGACAAGCGGGTGAAGGGCGTTTTCAACGCCCGGAACTTCGGCTTCAACCGCAACGTGTTTGAATGCCTGCTCTACGGCGACGGAGACGCCACGTTCATGCTCTTCGGGGACCTTCAGGACCCCCCGGAGATGCTCCCTGAGTTCGTCCGGGAGTGGGAGGCGGGACACAAGGTAGTGGTGGGGCAGAAGACCCACAGCGACGAGTCCAAGCTGATGTATGCGCTCCGCTCCCTGTACTACGGGATGATCGGGAAGCTGTCCGACTCCAAGCAGATCCAGCATTTCAACGGCTTTGGCCTGTACGACAAGGCGTTCATCGACGTGATGCGGCAGATCGACGACCCCAACCCGTACCTGAAGGGGCTGGTCTCGGAGTTTGGCATGAACATCAAGATCGTCCCCTATGAGCAGGCGAAGAGCCTGCGGGGCAAATCCGGCTTCAATTTTATGAAATACTACGATGTGGCCATGCTGGGGATCACGTCCTACACCAAGATCTTGATGCGTCTGGCCACCTTTCTCGGCGCGGGGCTGGGGATCGTCAGTCTGATCCTGGCCCTGATCGTACTCATCAGCAAGCTGCTCCACTGGAACGCGTACCCCTATGGCTCCGCGGCGATCCTCATCGGCGTGTTCTTCATCGGGGCCGTACAGCTCTTTTTCATGGGGATCCTGGGGGAGTATATCCTGAGCATCAACACCCGCTCCATGCGGCGGCCCAGGGTGGTCGTGGGGGAGAGGATCAACTTTGACGGGGAGGACGGGCAAGAGGAGCGGGCCCATGACTGACACGCTCAAGTCCATCGCCCGCAGCTGGTGCGCCGAGGACAGCCCCGTCTCGCCCACCGCGGATATCCTCGCCTGGGTGCGGGAGCGCAACGCCAACACGGCGGTGGAGATCCGCAAGATCCCCCTGGAGCGGTGCGCCCC
>CANPZI010000067.1 GCA_947588995.1 uncultured Lachnospiraceae bacterium | reverse complement strand
CCGGGATCGAACCGGTACGGGAGGTTAGTCCCGCAGGATTTTAAGTCCTGTGCGTCTGCCAGTTCCGCCACGCCGGCCGGCCAGAAACGGCAATCCATTTCAAAAATGGGACCTATAGGGCTCGAACCTATGACCCTCTGTTTGTAAGACAGATGCTCTCCCAGCTGAGCTAAGATCCCTGAAGTAAACTGCTACGCAGTTAACTTCTGAAGAACCTGCGGTTCTTCGCATCGCAATTAACCGCGGCAACTTCCAACGACCCGAATGGGACTCGAACCCACGACCTCCGCCGTGACAGGGCGGCGCTCTAACCAACTGAGCCATCGGGCCAACATCTTATACTATTCAATGGACCTTCGGGGACTCGAACCCAGGACCGACCGGTTATGAGCCGGTTGCTCTAACCAACTGAGCTAAAGGTCCGTGAACCCTTATAGGGTCAATGCCCATATGGCATAAGCCGATAAACGGACTCGAACCGTTAACCTGCTGATTACAAATCAGCTGCTCTGCCAATTGAGCCATATCGGCGCGATACAGAACCGGCTTTCTGCCTGTTCCAATGACTCCAACGGGAATCGAACCCGTGTTACCGCCGTGAAAGGGCGATGTCTTAACCGCTTGACCATGGAGCCATACTTCTGCTTTTCCTTTTTTCTTCCAAACCGAGGCTGAACCGCCAACCCCAGCGTGTATTATCATAACACACCTCGCACGGTCTGACAAGTAGAAAAATCCATTTTTGTCCTTTCCGGCGCCCTGCGGACTTTTCAATTGAAATTGCACGCTGCCGTATGTTATACTCATATAGAATTTCTTTCGGGAACCACAGCGACAGAACGATATTACGCAGGAAAAGGTGACAATCACTATGTTTGGTCTGGGAACACTAATTAATACCGCAGGAGTCATCGCCGGCAGCGCCATCGGAATTCTGCTGCGCAAAGGGATGAAACAGCAGCTGCAGGACGCGCTCATGGCAGGCTGCGGCGTCGCGACGATCTTTATCGGCACAGCCGGGGTACTGCAGGGTATGATCACGGTCGTGGACGGCAATATACAGACAAAAGGCAGTATGCTCCTGATTTTTTCACTCGTGCTCGGCGGGCTGTTCGGAGAATTTGTGGATATCGAAAAACGCATGGACACGTTGGGCGAAAAATTGAAACGCATATTCCATGCCGAGAAAGATGCCCGCTTCGTGGAAGGCTTTGTCAACACGTCCCTGATTATCTGCGTCGGAGCGATGGCGATTGTCGGCTCGATCCAGGACGGCTTAAGCGGCGATGCGACGATGCTCACGGCAAAGGCCGTACTCGACTTCGCGATTGTGATCGTGCTGGCGTCCACTTACGGCATCGGCGTGATGTGTTCGGCGCTCGCGATCCTGATCTATGAGGGCGCGCTGACGCTGATCGCCCACTTTGTCGGCAGCTTCATCAGCGACGCGCTGATCGCAAATCTTTCTTTCATCGGCTCCGCTCTGATTTTCTGCGTTGGCGTAAATGTCGCTTTCGGGAAAAAATTCCGGGTCGGCAATATGCTGCCGGCGCTGCTGGGGCCGCTTGTGTATGCGCTTTTTTGGTAGCTAGTTTTCCATCCTTTTGATCGGCAGCCGAATGACTGTCCTCAGCTTCTCCGGCGCACATCTTCTCGCATCGCTCAGATAAATCTCATGATGAAATCTTTGATTCGTGATATCCAGAGCATATCCCCGCTCTTCCGTATACCGATACATGGCTTCCACCGTCTCCGGCTCATCATCGTATGGCCCAATGTGCATACACTGCACGCACAGACCCTCATCGTAGGTCAGAAACTCCACCCCGGAAAAATCCTGTTTTTTCTTAACCGACGCCTCGGAAACCCTCCAGCGGCGGAACCACATAATCAAAATATCCGTCGATCCGATGACTGCCTTTCTTACTCATCTTAACCGTAAAAGCGATCCCGTACAGCAGCCCGATGGCAGCCTGATACTCCCCGCCTCCCACATTCGGATCTCCCTGTCCCCGAACCGCAATATAATTCATCGCCGGGACCGTAACGATCCCCGGCACAGCTTTCGGCAGATAAAATTCCTTATATTCTTTCTTATAGTCAAACGCCATTTTTATCACCCCTTTAACCGCTTTACCGTCTCCAGAATTTCCCTCTGCTTTTTCTTGCTCAGGCTTCCGAGTACGAGCCGATAGGATTTATCCAACAGGTCTTTTAAGAGATCGTCCGGCACATTCCCATCCGCTTTCACCGAGTTCCAGTGCGTTTTGTTCATGTAGTAGCCCGGAATGATATCCTCGTACTGCTTTCGCAGGAAATCTCCCTCCAGCGGCTCCAGTTTCAGCGTAATATAATAAGGCCGGCCATCCTGGTTCATGCATACCGCGGCAAACATTTTCCCGCCGATCTGGTACCGCATCCAGTTCCAGTCCTTTTGCAGATCTCTGGTCACACCCGCTTTTTTCATCAAATACTCATCCAGCCATTCATACTTCATATGACCGCCTCCTCCCATAGCCCCTGTTCATTGCTTTCTTTCCCTGCTTCTTTTCACAGGTTTTTGATAGATTCTTCCCATAGTCTCTGCTATATGGCAGATCCTCTCCCGCACTTCCGGCGGTTCCAGCACCTCCGCCTTTCCCCCGAAAGTAAGAATCCATGCGACAAGATTCTCCATGTCCGTATACTCTGCGTGAAACAACAACCGCCCGTCGTCCGTCTCGCTAAAACAGTGCGGACCGAACTCTTCCACCAGACGCCACTTCACATCCGAATCAAAAAGGGCTTTCACCCGGATGCCTCCCGGAAATATTTTTTCATTGGACAAATCCGGCATCGGCACTTCCCTGCATACAAAGGTTGTGTCGGAAACAGACACCTGATCCATGCGGTTGAGCTTAAACAGGCGGAAATCTTTGCGTTTCCCGCACCACGCCCATACATACCAGCTTGTCCATTTGAAGACAATATAATATGGCTCGACGGTCCTGACACTCTCCCCTGACGGCGCATAATACATGAAATCGAGCAGGCGCCTGTTCTCGATTGCTTCCTGTATCATCTCTATCTTCGGCGCAAGCGACCCTTTATACCAAGATGACAGATCGATCAGCATGGAATCCCTGCCGCTTACAAATTCCGAAGAACCGGTCTGCAGCTTTTCCATCAGCCGGCTGTAATAGCTGCTTCCGCTCACGCTGTCAAGGCTTCTGAGTCCGGCGAGAATCATCTGCATCTCCTTGGATGTCAGGATCGTCCTGTCTATCCGATATCCGTCCATAATCCGAATACCGCCGCCCGCTCCCTGCATTGTACTGACGGGAATCCCCGCTTTGCCAAGATCCTCGATATCCCGGTTTATCGTTCTTCTGGAAACTTCAAATTTCTCCGCCAGCTTAGGCGCAGTCGTCTTCTCCTCCTGCAGTAAGACCGACAATATCCCGATCAGCCTGTCTATCTTCATTCCTCTTCCCGCTCCATTCTTAGTGTAACAAATCTAACATGACAACTATATGCCATGTTTATTATAGCAGATTCCTTTTCCCCGCGTAAATATTTTCAGTTTCTTTAGGATGCGGTTTTTGCGCTTATGTATTGCGTTATGATATATTCCCATAGCAGCCTCCCTTTTCAGGGAGTATGCAACAGGCATTTCCATATTCTCCCAAAAGATTTTGTCTATTGGGATATCTTATTGCATAAAACAGTAGATAAACGGTGGCAAAACGGTGGAAATGCGATATTCGGTCGCAAGTTGCGACACGGAAATGCTGAAAAACAGGGTTTTATATCCGCTTTTGTCCTGATTTGTATAACCCGACCGAATATGCAGGCAAAAAACAACAGCCTAAGTCTGATCTTCTCATCACATACTCAAGCTGCTGTTATGTATCTTTCTTTTTTATTTCCAGACAATATCCTATATCATGCACACAGCGGATTTCAAACCCCGGTTCCGGAATTGCCTTATTAATCTTCCGTCTTAGACTGCGGACATGGCATCCCACTGTATTGCTGACATTTCCAGCAGTATCCTCCTTCCACAGCCTGTGATAAATCTGGTCATAAGTAAGCACAATTCCTTTATTTGCTGCCAGCATGCACAGGATGTCAAACTCTTTCGCCGTCAGCGGAATTTCCGTATAGCCGCTGTAAGCCTTCCTGCGCTGCAGAAATATGTCAATCCAAGGAGCGATAGCGTGGATTCATCCCGCAGCCGGAACTGCTCATAGCTGGGGTGCTTCTCCAACGCCCGCATGATTTCATCAAACACCGCTGTGTCCCGGTCGTCAAACTCAATCATAAGGATACGTCCCACGTTATCGCCTCTCGTTTCTCATCATAAACAGTCGATTAATATTTCCTATGAACAGAACTGAAATATAATACCCAACACCCACGAACAATCCCATAATCGCAGCATAATCCAGTAAAAACAGCGCCAGCGGTTCTTCAAAATCAAAGAACACAAAATGATACCGCAGGAGCAT
>CANPZI010000066.1 GCA_947588995.1 uncultured Lachnospiraceae bacterium | reverse complement strand
TCCTCCCTTTGAAAAAAAGTTGATAGTTACGCATTTATTTTCACGCCGGTTTCCCGGCATAAATGCCGAAGCAATTCCTCCCTTTGATGCAGGAGGCCAAACTAAATTTTTTTGACCGAACCGCCCACATATACCTCTCCCTCGACGACAATCTGCTCGATCAGCGTCGTCTTCGGCTGCTCGATCAGGCTGATGACTTTCTCCGCGGCTCTTCTGCCGAGCAGATTCGTGTCCTGCTTGAGCGTCGTCAGCTTCGGTTCAATATGTCTCGCGATCCTGATCCCGTCAAAGCCCGCCACCGAAATGTCGTCCGGCACGCGAAGCCCTCTCTCACTGATCGCGTTGATCCCGCCATAACAGGCAAAATCGTCGGGATACAGAATGCAGGTCGGCCTTTTCTTCAGATCAAGAAGCTTCTCGGTTGCGGCATAAGCCGCTTTCGTGTCACGGTACGCCGCCGGCAGGATATACTCGTCCGGGATATCCAGTCCCAGTTCCGCCACCGTCTTATAGAACGAGGCAAGCCTGCGCTGCGCGACGGAAGATTCGGTGCCATGGATATAGGCGATCCTGCGGTGTCCCATCTCATAGATATAGGACAGCAGGTCGTGCATCCCTTTCACATTGTCCGACATGATCGCACAGGTGTTGTTGAACAGATGGTCGATCGTGACTGTGGGGATGTCACTGTTGACCAGTTCCAGCACCTCAGGATCCAGGAAATTGACGCACACGATAATCACGCCGTCGAACCCTCTGTATCTGCAGTGTTCCAAAAAAGACATACGGCCCGGTCTGGTCCTGCAGCTGTTGATGAAAGTGATATCGTATCCTTTCTCCTCCGCAGCACTCTTCAGGCTGTCAAGCACGCACGCAAAATAGTCATGTGTCAGGCCGCTGTGGTCGTCTTCCTCAAAAAGCACTCCCAGATTCTGCGTTCGGTTCGTCTTCAGCGCTTTCGCCGCCGAGTTGGGAAAATATCCCATCTGTTTGGCGACCTCACGGATACGCCTCTTCGTCTCCGCTCCGATGTCTTCGTGGTTATTCAGTGCTTTGCTTACAGTTGCAACGGAAACGCCACACGCCGACGAAATATCTTTCATCGATACCATATTGTACTGTAAGCTCCCCTGTTCTCTGCATTACATCTGTTCAGCCGTCCCGATCATGCCCGGAAAACGGCCGTGCACTTCTTAATCGTTTTCGTATTCTCAGTCTACATCAATTTTAATATTTTTGCAAGGGAAATCTCCTTTTCTTTGTTCAAAATATCTATTTTTGTCTAATTTTCACAGAATCGCACGCCGTCTTTTAACTGTTTCTTACAAGTTTGTTTACAATTTATTCATATTTGCCCTGAAATTGGTTTAAACGTTTTCGTCTTGTTTCGCTGTCCGCCGGACGGCAGCGGAATTTTTTTGCCTTTTTCCATAATTTCGATTGCAATTACGCCGTTTCTTCGGTATAATTGCATTATTATCAGATGCGGATCAGCACTTCACTTAATCGTTTTCGGTTTTACCTGTCGTTTTTGTTTTTCAATGGCACTGACAACATGATGAGAAAAGGAGACTAGGACTATGAAATTCGGTTACTTCGATGACGCCAACCGAGAGTATGTCATCACCACACCCAAGACGCCTCTGCCGTGGATCAACTATCTGGGCTGCAACGAGTTTTTCTCGCTGATCTCAAACACCTGCGGCGGCTACACTTTTTACAAGGATGCCAAGCTGCTGCGCATGACCCGCTATCGCTACAACGATGTCCCGAACGACATCAACGGCAAATACTTCTATATTAAGGAAGGAAACACTGTATGGAATCCGGGCTGGAAGCCCACCCAGACGGAACTGGATGCCTACGAGTGCCGCCACGGCATCGGCTACAGCCGCTTCACAGGCGAGAAAAACGGGCTGCAGGCCTCCGTGCTCACTTTCGTTCCCATGAATGACAACTGTGAAATCAGTCAGGTGAAGCTGACCAACAAAAGCGGCGCGGCCAAGACGGTATCCCTCTTCTCCTATGTAGAGTGGTGCCTCTGGAACGCGGACGACGACTCCCGCAACTTCCAGCGCAACTTAAGCACCGGTGAGGTGGAAGTGATCGGCTCTACCATCTATCATAAGACCGAGTACAGAGAACGCCGCAACCACTACGCGATCTACTCTGTCAACGCCCCGGTGGACGGCTTCGACACGAGCCGCGACGCTTTCCTCGGCGCATACCGCTACGCGGCGAATCCTGAGGTCGTGGAGAAAGGGCAGGCGACGAACTCCATCGCCAGCGGCTGGTCACCCATCGCCTCCCACCAGATCAACGTGACGCTCGCTCCCGGTGAGACGAAATCCTACGTCTTTGTGCTGGGCTACATCGAGAATCCCGAGGACGACAAGTGGGAATCCCCCGGCGTCGTCAACAAGAAACCGGCCAACGCGATGCTGGCGAAGTATCAGACGGATGCAGACGTTGAAAAAGCTTTCGCGGAGTTAAATACATACTGGAACGAACTGCTGTCCAAGTACACGGTGAAGTCCTCCAACGAAAAAGTGGACAGGATGGTGAATATCTGGAATCAGTACCAGTGCATGGTGACTTTCAACATGTCCCGCTCAGCTTCCTACTATGAATCCGGCATCGGCCGCGGCATGGGATTCCGTGATTCCTGTCAGGATCTCCTGGGCTTCGTACACCTGATTCCCGATCGCGCGAGACAGCGTATCATCGATATTGCCTCCACGCAGTTTGAGGACGGCAGCGCTTACCATCAGTACCAGCCGCTCACCAAGAAAGGCAACTCCGACATCGGCAGCGGCTTCAACGACGACCCGCTGTGGCTGATCGCCGGCACCTCCGCCTATGTGCGCGAGAGCGGCGACACTTCCATCCTGACAGAGGCCGTTCCTTTTGACAACGACATGAGCAAGGCGACGCCCCTGATGAACCATCTGAAACGCTCTTTCGACTATATTGTGAACCACAAAGGTCCGCACAGCCTGCCGCTGATCGGACGTGCAGACTGGAACGACTGCCTGAACCTGAACTGCTTCTCGGAGCATCCCGGCGAGTCTTTCCAAACTTTCGGCCCTTCCGAGGGGCCGGTTGCGGAGTCCGTATTCATCGCCGGCATGTTCGTCAAGTACGGCGAGGAGTACGCGCAGCTGTGTGAGCTGATGGGTGATCAGGCGGAAGCGGATTACGCCCGCGCGGAAGTACAGAAGATGTACGACGCAGTCTTAAAGGACGGCTGGGACGGCGAATGGTTTGTCCGCGCCTACGACGCTTACGGCAAGAAGATCGGCTCCAAAGAGTGCGACGAAGGACAGATTTACATCGAGTCCAACGGTTTCTGCCCCCTGGCCGGCATCGGCGTGAAAGAGGGACTGGCCGAGAAAGCGCTCGACTCCGTAAAAGAGAGACTGGACACCCAGTACGGCGTGATGATTCTGCAGCCGGCATACACCAGATATCATCTGGAACTGGGAGAAATTTCCTCCTACCCGCCGGGATATAAAGAGAACGCCGGCATCTTCTGTCACAACAACCCCTGGGTTTCCATCGCGGAGACAGTGATCGGCCGCGGCGACAGAGCTTTCGAGATCTACAAGAAAACCTGCCCCGCCTATGTGGAGGAGTTCAGCGAGATCCACAGGACGGAACCCTACGTCTACTCGCAGATGGTGGCGGGACGCGACGCCAAGTTCCACGGCGAGGCGAAGAACAGCTGGCTGACCGGTACGGCGGCATGGACTTTCGTCAATGTCTCCCAGCACATTCTGGGCGTGTACCCGACGCACAAGGGTTTAAGTATCGATCCCTGCGTACCGAAAGGCTTCGGCGACTTCGAGCTGACGAGAAAGTTCCGCGAGGGCACTTACAACATCAAGGTCGTCAATCCAGACAATGTGGAGAAAGGCGTAAAGTCCATCACCGTAGACGGCAAGACGCTCTCCGGCTGCGTAGTGCCTTATGAGAAAGGCAAGACACACTACGACGTCGTGGTAACCATGGGTTAAAGCAATCCAAAACGTACCGCAAACGTACTTTTTCACATCCTTTCTTTTTTGTATAATATTGCAAAAAGAAAGGATGTGTTTTTTATGCCGGTATACAAACACAAAAGCCGCGACAGCTGGTACTGCAGTTTCTATTACACGGACTGGACAGGCAGGAGAAAGCGGAAGAAAAAAGAGGGATTCCCCTCCAAAAAAGAGGCCAAAAACTATGAAGCCGCATTTCTCATGCAGCACGAGGGCCGCTGCGACATGAGTTTTCAGACGCTGGCCGGGCTCTATCTGGACGACTGCAAAAAGCGCTGCAAGCCAACCTCTTTCTATGCGAAAAGCTATCTGATCGAAACCAAGATTCTTCCTTACTTTCAAACGATTCCCGTCAATGAAATCAAAGTGTCCGCCGTAAGATTCTGGCAGAACGAACTGCTCTCCCACCGCGACGAAAAGGGCCATCCCTACTCCGACACCTATATGAAAGCCATTCATGTGCAGCTGTCGGCAGTGTTCAATTACGGTATGCGCTACTACGGCCTGCCCTCCAATCCCGCGGCTCTGTGCGGCAGCATAGGGCAGAAAAAAGCTGCCGCCATCGACTTCTGGACGATCGATGAGTTTCGCCGATTCCTCGCCTGCGTATACGAGCCTCCTTTCCGCATCGCCTTTCAGCTCCTCTTCTGGACGGGCATTCGCTCCGGAGAACTGCTGGCGTTGTCGGTGGAGCATTTCGATTTCGGGCAGAATCTCATGTATATCACACGCAGCTACTGCCGTTTTCACGGACAGGATCTTTTTCTCGCTCCCAAGACGGCCAAAAGCGTCAGAACCGTTACGCTCCCGCCTTTCCTCTGCCGTGATGTCAGAGAGTATGCAGCCGCTTCTGCCGGAAAAGAGCAGACTGGCGGGAGGCTTTTTGCCATGAGCAGATATCAGATCACCAAAGCGCTGAAAGACGGCTGTACAGCGGCGGGCGTCAAAGCAATCCGCCTTCATGATCTCAGACACTCTCACGCCAGTCTCCTCATCGAGCTGGGCTATTCCCCGCTTCTGATCGCGGAACGGCTCGGCCACGAGAAAATTGAAACCACCCTGCAGACTTATTCCCATCTGTACCCAAACAAACAATCCGATCTGGCCATACATCTGGAAGATATTCACAATCGTACGTTTTAGGTACGCTGCGATTTTTTTGCCGCGCCTCTCCTGCCCGCCTTACAGCCCATATATCCTGCACGAAATACTTTCGGCACCTGCTTCCCGGCTCTTCCTTTTCTTAAAGGGAGGA
>CANPZI010000065.1 GCA_947588995.1 uncultured Lachnospiraceae bacterium | reverse complement strand
GTTCTGGATTACGACGATGTTTACAGCAAGTTCATGGATATGCTGGAGTGGCAGGCAGACGTGTATGTAAACACCCTAAACATCATCCACTATATGCATGACAAATACTGCTATGAGAGAGCAGAGATGGCTCTTCATGACAGAGATGTAAAGCGTTACTTCGCGACCGGTGTTGCCGGACTTTCCATCGTGGCCGACTCCCTTTCCGCTATCAAGTACGCAAAGGTTGAGCCTATCCGCGACGAGGACGGCGTGATCGTAGACTTCAAGACCACCGGCGACTTCCCGAAGTACGGAAACGACGACGACCGTGTAGACTCCATCGCACAGGATATCGTCCACAAGTTCATGACCGCAGTGAGAAGACATCACACCTACCGCAACGGCGTGCCCACCACTTCCATCCTGACCATTACCTCCAACGTTACCTACGGTAAGGCAACCGGTAATACTCCCGATGGACGTAAGAAGGGCCAGCCTTTCGCTCCCGGTGCTAACCCTATGCACGGCCGCGATACCCACGGTGCAGTGGCTTCCCTGTCTTCCGTATCCAAGCTGCCCTTCAATGATGCACAGGACGGTATCTCCAATACCTTCACCATCATCCCCGGCGCGCTTGGCAAAGAGGATAAGGTATTTGCAGGCGACATCGAGCTTGACCTGAAATAACGTAATAGAAAGATCCTTTCGGTCGGCCCGGCGCTCTGCGCCGGACGGCTCCTGAGAGAAGGAGGTGACACCCTTGGACAATGAACAGATGATTGAGGATCTGGTGAATATGCTGGATTCCGGCATGACAAAAGGAGTGGGCCATGTCAACGTGGATACCGCTTCCGGCGAAGAAAAAACCAATGTCCAGACAATGGGCTGTACGGATTGTTCCAGAACCCCGCTGGCATGCAGCGTTCCCACCCTTCACGAAGGATTGGATGATTACAAATAAATAAAATATAAGGAGGATTATTATTATGGCAGCATCTAATGCACAGGTTGACAACCTTGTAAACTTACTGGATGGTTACGCTACCAAGGGCGGCCATCATCTGAACGTAAACGTTCTGAACAGAGATACTCTTCTGGATGCTCAGAAGAATCCTGAGAAGTATCCTCAGCTTACCATTCGTGTATCCGGTTACGCGGTAAACTTCATCAAGCTGACTCCCGAGCAGCAGGCTGACGTTATCTCCCGTACCTTCCACGAGTCCATCTGACCTAACCGTTCTGCCATAACTTCGGTTATGAGCAAAACGTAACACCAAAAGACCACCCCTAAGCCCGGCCGGGCGCAGGAGTGGTCTTTTTCTATGCATATTTGAAACTTTTTGATCGCTAAACCATTTGTTGTCAAACTTTGCGGTTTATGCTAAGATATTTTTCATGGAACAACCGTGTTGCAGGGTGGGCTGACCGTCTATTCCTCAGGAATGGAGGTGATGCCTATGAGAAATCGTTTTGATTTCAAGGATGTGCTGACCTTTGGCATATTCCTTCTGGCGTTGCTTACATTTATCTTTACCTTTTGTAAGTAAAGCTACATAGAAAAACCACCCCTAAACTTTGACCGAGTAGCGGGGTGGTCTTTCTCCAAACTTGGTCAACCCACCTTGTGGGCGGTTGTTCCTTCTAAGTATCAGTATAATGCTTCTGCTTAAATTGTCAAGCAAAAATCCCATCTCGTTTTTGATCTTGTTTATGATCGTCTACGATCGCTTAACCGTTTGTTGTCAAAGACTATATTTTATGATAAGATGCTTTCATGGAACAACCGTGTTGCAGGGTGGGCTGACCGTCTATTCCTCAGGAATGGAGGTGATGCCTATGAGAAATCGTTTTGATTTCAAGGATGTGCTGACCTTTGGCATATTCCTTCTGGCGTTGCTTACATTTATCTTTACCTTTTGTAAGTAAAGCTACATAGAAAAACCACCCCTAAACTTGGCCAGTGAAGGGTGGTCTTTCTACTTATAACCTGGTCAACCCACCTTGTGGGCGGTTGTTCCTTCTATTATCAGTATACTGTATCTGCTTAAATTGTCAAGCTGAAATCTAATCCATCATGCCCTGTCGTCTCATTCGCTGAGCAGCAGCCCCACTCTCTTCTGTATGATCTCCGCCGCCTCCTGTGCTGTCCTGTCTCCCGCAAAAAACGCGCCGGCTTCCTCCAGAACAATGTCCTGGATATCATATTGGACGGACTGAGGCGTTCCTCGATCCATCAGTGACACATATTCCTTCAAAAACGAGGAACCGTCCTCTCTTCCACCCAGATCCATGTAGCCGTTCTTCATCTCAAAGATCGGCTTATCTGAAATATTCGTATGTTCCTTCACATGGTTTTCAAGAACATCCCTGCGGATCCACTTAGTGGTGTATTCCACCTGACTTTCCTCGCTGAGCAGGAACTGCAGAAAATCACATACAACATCCTTGTGTTGGGAAAGTGCGTTTACAGCAAGGCCGCGATAACATACAATCGTGCAGACCTCCGACTTTTCCGAGGGATATCCCACGGTATGAAACTCTTCCCCCAGCATCTCTCTGACGTAGGAATAGTCCTTGAATCCTCCGGCGGCAGAGTAGGTCAACGCCTTCCCCTCCCGTACTTCTTCAGCCATTTCCTGTGCATCCAGCCGACTGTCTCCGCCCTGCTGTTCCCCAAGTTCCAGGCAGAACTCCAACAGTTGATAAAAGTTCTCCGTATCAAAATCACACTTCCTATTTTCAAGATCGACAAACGCACTATGCTCAATATTTTTCACACAGAGATCATAAAGCAGTTTATCCGGTGTTATCGAGTATGCCATACTCTCAAAACGCTTTTTCATACCGCTCTCTCCATTCCACTCCCGAAAAAGTTTTATCGCTTCATCCAGCGTCCAGTTATCTTCCTGCCACTGCTCTTTTGAGATCAGCAGAGTCTCCAGAAAAGCCTCGCAGGGAATGGCATACAACTCATTCCCATACCTGCCAAATTCCAGCACGCCTTCAAAAATCTGTTTCTGAAACTCCTCCGGAAGCATGGTGTCGATCGGCTCAAGAAGGCCTGCGCTCATCAGAATATCAGTCTGCCTTCTGTCGATCAGCAAGAGATCCGGTCCCTCCCCCGCTTTCATTTCCTCTGCCAATCTGTTCAGGGAGGTTTCATCGTTTCCCTCCATCTGCACAACCTCAATATCTATCCCGGGATTCTGCCGGGAATATTCCGCCGCACATTGAGTCGTATAACTGTCGGGAAAAAACTGAAGCAGACGGATCTGCACTCTCTCCATATCCGAACCGGAGCTGATCTTATATAGAAAAGGATCATTCTTTTCATTAAAGAGCAACAGAATCTCATCCTTGGAATTTCTCAAAATTCCCCTGCAAAATGTAGTGTGAAGGCCCTCCAGATCTGCAAGAACCTCCGTTGTTCCGCCTGTGACATCCCAGCACTTGACTTTACTGCCTGACACCATCAATAGATTCCCCAGGGCATCCAGTCTGCTGATCTGAATATCTAATGCTTCATCGCTGAGCGTCCTTGCCCCGCCTTCCTCCACAACGAAAAAATGTATGCCTCCTCCAAAGGCCATAGAAAAAACAGGAATTCCGGCTCCTGTCTTTCCCACACATTCTATGGGGCCTCCGTTCATACCGCCCAGCTCTTCCTCCGCGATCATTTCCCCGCTTCCGTCTACAAGGCGGATTCTCTTTTTTTCATTGTCTACCAGGTACAGCCCTTCTCCGGCGGAACAGATGGCATAGGGAACCATGAATTGCTTTTCCTCTCCCTCTTCCCTTACCCATTCCGCCAGATCCAGCGTTCTGACCAGCTTTCCTTCCATATCGATTTCCATCTGGTAATAATGCTGGACCTCCCATTTTTCATTCCAGGAAGTCAGAAATACATACAGCCTCTGGTCCTGCACATCCATAGCGGAAACCCGGGCGTATCCCTTGCGCAGCTTTTCCGTCAGCTCCCGCAGTTCCTCATCGTTCAGCCCGGAAGTATTCTCCATGTGGTCCGGCTCAAAGGTGAGCACTTCCCGTTCCATGGATACCGTGTTCACCGCATTCAGACAGTAAAAATATTCATAAGGATTTTCTTTATCAAAATACTGCGCCATGTAATAAAGCTGATCGCCTTCCGCGCAGAGCAGAAATTCATTCTGGATCAGGTCTTCTTCAGGCGGGGCCAGGCAGTCACTGTCATAATCCGTCACCTTCCAGTTTCCTGTCGTCTCCTCACCGGAGATCTTCCATTTCTCCTCCGTCACATCCGCCGGTGTCTGATCCTCTGTCTGCTTGTCCTGGGACAGACTCGGGCCGCCCCCATTCCCACAGCCGCAGAAAAACGCCGACAGGATCAGCAGCATTCCGATCAAGACACACTTTTTTATACCCATTATTCCAGGCCTCCTCTTTATTTTCAGAAATATGTTAACATACATATTTTCAACCGTCTATTTAAGATTTCTTTAAGATTTGCGTTTAAGATTTTTCCGATTTTTAAAAAAGAGTTCCTATTTCTCTATTATGTGGTATAATTCTTAAGGAAAGTATCAGATTCAGGGCAGAAACAAAAAGAGCAGCTTATACAAAAGATAAAACTGCCCTGAATGTGATTCTTTCCAATTGTACCAAGCCGCGGACGGTTCAGCCGTATCCTGTATGGGGATTGTATCTCTCCATGGTGGCTCAAAATCCAGGCTGACATAAGGAAAAATGCAGATAAAACGGAAAATACGCAGCTTTTCCCATTGTCATGGTGGAAATTCAGGCAGGGCAAACAAGCCTTCCGCATGGCAGGCTAAAAAACAGTGTCAGTTTACCGGGCCTTTAACAACGGCAGGCATAGGTTCTCCCCATGAACCGCATACTGATGCAGCCGCAGGCAGGACAGACGCAGATATCAATGTTCCAGGCAGATCTCAGCAATTCCGCCATGGAGAGCCCTGCATATCTCTGATGGAACCGCTGGTGTCCCTGCAGGGTAAAGATAAGCCGCAGGTTTTTTGATTTTGTCCGGTTGTTCAGGAAACCATAATAACGAATCTTCTGGAATCCTTTCGGAAGCACATGCATCAGGAAACGGCGGATAAACTCCGTGTTCTCCAGTGTGATCGTCCTTTGGGGTTCTCCCGGCTTTTTGCCCCGTGCAGAGAAAGTGGTGTGCGTTTCCGAAACAGAGAGGATCCGATTGTTGGAGATGGCGACCTTATGGGTGTAGCGGCCGAGATACGCAATGGCGTTCCCAAAACCGTTGAAAGTTTCTTTTATATAAGGGCACCAGTCCTTATTGTAAAGAGAATCCCGGAATTCAGCCCACTGGTAAGAGTTCCTCAGCTTTTC
>CANPZI010000064.1 GCA_947588995.1 uncultured Lachnospiraceae bacterium | reverse complement strand
GTGGAGACAGCGAAGAGGAATCCGAGACTGATGGTGGAATACATGTCGTACTATGCGGACCAGGCGGACCACAGGGCACAACTGGAAGAAAAATACATGGCGGGAAGAGAAGAAGGTCTTGCCGCGCTTGTGCGGTCGCTGAGACAGTTTCTGCCTGATTTCGAGGCGGTGTATGCTGCCGTTATCAAAAATGAAGAGTATGCCGACTGCAGCCGTGCGGAAGTGGAGAAGTATTATGGAGGCGCGGTGTAAATCTACCGTGACCTGCAAAAGGAATCTGTGCTAACATAGAGCCAAAGGACAATCTGGAGAAAAGAGGTTATTACCATGAAAGTATTGATGATTAACGGCAGTCCCCACGCGGACGGCAACACCTATACGGCGCTTCGCGAGATGCGGCAGATCTTTGAAAAAGAGGGCGTTGAGACGGAGCTTCTGCAAATCGGCACACAGGCTGTCAGAAGCTGTATCGCCTGCGGCGGCTGCGCGGAGAAAGGCAGATGTGTGTTTGACGATATCGTGAACGAGGCGGCGCCGAAGTTCGAGGCCTGCGACGGGCTGGTGGTTGGCAGCCCCGTGTACTATGCCTCCGCCAACGCGACGCTGGTGGCGTTTTTGACCAGACTTTTTTACAGCACGCATTTTGACAAGACGATGAAAGTCGGCGCGTGCGTAGTGGCGGCGAGAAGGGGCGGCCTCTCGGCGACTTTCGACGAGCTGAACAAGTTCTTCACCATCTCCGGTATGCCCGTGGCGTCGGGACAGTACTGGAACAGCGTGCACGGCAGAGCTGCCGGGGAGGCCGCGCAGGACGCTGAGGGCCTGCAGAGTATGCGGACGCTGGCGAGGAACATGACTTTCCTTATGAAGAGCATCGCTCTCGGAAGAGACGCTTACGGCCTGCCGGAGAGAGAACCTTTTGAGCGGACCAATTTTATCAGGTAATCAAAAGGTAGATTTTTTGTCATGAATCGGTTATAATGAATTATCGTAGGGGTTGTTTTGCCGAAAGGCGGAGTCTTTTTCAAGTGTGAAGGGGAGAAGTGAAAGATGAAAAGTGACGCTCCGGAACTGGGGGGGGGCATTCGGGAGAAGAGTTAATTTCCATTTCCTGTTACGTGGATTTATCATCGTCGTACTGATCAGTGTCGGCATTTTTCTGTTTTTGATGAACCGCATGGCGAACAAGAGTAAGGACGCCACGATGGACATCGCCAATTTCTTCATCGAGAGAATGAATCGGCAGATCACCAATCATTTCAAGACAACAATGGACATCAAGCTGTCGCAGGTCGAGAGTATCGTCAGGACGATGCCGCCGGACGGCGAGCTGCAGGGCGAAGAGCTGCGGGCTTCCATGGTTGCCAGCGGTGTCGCGCGCAAATTTCTGTTTCTGGGTCTGATGGATGAGGACGGCAATTTTGAGAAGCTGTTCGGGGAGGATATGACCGTCTCGGATCTGGAAGAATTCACGGTATCTCTTAAGAGCGGCCGCGAGGACGTGACCTTTGCCGTCTCGCCGACGGAGCAGAAAGGGGTTACGCTTCTGGGCTATCCCTGCGCCTATGAGATGGAGAGCGGCGCAGAGAGCATCGCCCTGGTCGGCGGCATCTCCATGGATTTTGTCAGCGAGACGCTGGCGCTGGGCGACCGCGACGCGGACACCTATTCCTATATCATCAGGCAGAACGGAGATTTTATCATCAAGGGTGAATCCGTCACCCAGGACAATTTCTATGAGCGCCAGTATGAAATCATCACCGGCAGCGAGGAGAAGAGCACGGAGGAGTATGTGTCCGAGATCAAGGACGCGATCGATTCCAAGAGCGATTTTACGATTATGCTGCCGATCGGCGACGAGAATAAGTATCTCTATATCGCGCCGCTCAACTATTCGGACTGGTATCTGATCACCATCACCTCATACAATGTGTTGGACAATTTTATCCAGACGCTTGACAGGCAGAGAATCATGTCTTTTGTGAGCGCCATGCTTGCGATGTTTATCCTGTTCATGGTGGTGTTCGTCCTTTTCTACGAAATGACCAAGAAGCAGATCGTGGAGACGGAGCGCGCCCGCGAGGAGGCTGTCAATGCGAACAAGGCCAAGAGCGAGTTTTTGTCGAACATGAGCCATGACATCCGGACGCCGATGAACGCGATCGTCGGGATGACGGAGATTCTGCTGCGCAACACCAAGAGCCGGATCGACAGGAGTTACCTGACCAACATCAAGAATTCCAGCGCCTCGCTGCTCGCGCTGATCAACAATATCCTCGACTTTTCCAAAATAGAATCCGGCAAGATCGAGATCGTGGAAGAAGAGTACAACATGATGTCGATGTTAAACGATCTGGGCATGAGTTTCTTAAATGTGATCGGGGCAAGGCCCATCGCGCTGGTGTTTGATATCGACAGGGATCTGCCTCGGCGGATGTACGGCGATCCGGGCCGTATCCGCCAGATCCTGGTGAATCTCATCAACAACGCGGTCAAGTTTACGGAGTCCGGCAGCGTGGAATTGTGTATCCGTATGGAAAAGATATACGAGCAGGAGAGCGCCGTGCTGCATTTCGCGGTGAAAGATACGGGACAGGGCATCAGGCAGGAGGATCTGGGCAAGCTGTTCCATACTTTCCAGCAGGTGGATACGAAGAAGAACCGCAACAAGGAGGGCACGGGTCTGGGCCTTTCCATCTCCAAACAGCTGGTGGAGGTCATGGGCGGCGAGATCAGCGTGCAGAGCGAATACGGTATCGGGACGGAATTTGACTTTACGATTCCCCAGAAAGTGACCGACTGGGAACCGGCCGCGACGGTGCACGAGGCGCTGGTGCGCAGGGGAACGGTCGTCAGCGCATGGACGGTCAATCCGCGCATTTCCGACTATGTGTCACATCTCGCGCAGGAGTACGGCCTTAGTTACATAGCCTGGCAGGATGCGGCGACCAATCAGGAGCATGTGGATTTTCTGTTTGTGGACGGCGCGACTTACCAGAAGATCAAGGCTTTCGACGGAGAGTATACGATACCGGACGACACGGAAGTGTGCGTGGTACAGAATCCCGTCAAGGAAAATTACTGGGATGAGCCGGTCACGATCGTCAATAAGCCGCTCTACACCCTGAACTTCTGTCAGGTGCTCAACCATGAGGGAGGCGGTGAGCAGGAGGAGCAGGAGACCGAGGTGGACTTTACGGCGCCGGAGGCGAGAATCCTGATCGTCGACGATACGCCGATGAACCTGGAGGTGGCGAGAGGGCTCTTAAAACCGCTGCAGATGAAAATCTATACGGCGGAGAGCGGCAAGCGCGCCATCGAGATGATCCAGAAGAACCGCTATGACATCGTCTTCATGGATCACATGATGCCGGGGATGGATGGCATAGAGGCGACGCAGAAGATACGCGCCATGGGAGATGAATATACGGAGAAACTGCCGATCATCGCGCTGACTGCCAACGCGGTGCTCGACGCCAGGGAGTCTTTCCGGGAGGCCGGCATGAACGATTTCGTGGCCAAGCCGATCGACTTCCGCAATATCTGCGCCAAACTCCGCAAATGGCTGCCGGAGGAGAAGATCTGTCCGAGCGAGATATCGGCGGCGCAGGCAGAGGAGAGCGGAGAGGAAGCACTGCCCGTGATCGAAAGGCTGGATGTCCGCGAGGGGATCAGGCATACGGGCAGTCCGGAACTCTACACGAAGCTGCTGGGCGATTTCTACAGGCTGATCGATATCAAGTCATCGAAGATCGAACAGTGTCTCGCGGAGGGAATGATACGGGATTACACGATCGAGGTGCACGCGTTAAAGAATGCCGCCCGCACCATCGGCGCGCCGAAGCTGGCGGACTTCTTCTACGAGATGGAGAAGTGCGGCAATGCGGAGGATATCGATACACTTGAAGCGCAGACGCCGAGACTTCTGGAACTGTACAGAAGTTACAAGGAAGTGTTGGAACCTTACGGGAAGACGGATGACGGGGAAAAGCAGGACGTCGCGGACGAAGAGCTGATGCGGATTCTGCAGAAGCTGTGCAGCGCGGTGGACAGCTTCGGCCTGAACAAGATCGACGAGGCGTTCGGGGAACTGGAGAAGTGCAGGATGCCCGATGAACTGGCGGAACTGATGTCGAAACTCCGTGTTTATGTGGCCGACGTGGCCATGGAGGAGATCATGAATACCAGCCGTACCATGATGGAGCAGCTGGAAAAGATGAACGGGCAGGAAAGTGAGGGGGAGAGATGAACAGAAAAATGAATGTCATGATCGTGGCGGAATCGCAGAGCTACCTGTTGGTGTCGCTGCAGAGCAAACTGGAGCAGATGGACTGCAAGGTGTTCAATCTGACGGCCGATCCCAATCTGATCAGCAGGGTAAAGGAGCACATGGATCTGCTGTTTTTGATGGCGGATGAGAATCTGCTGGCGCAGAACAGCGGGCTGATCTATCTGAAAGACAAGACGGTGGAGGAGCATATCCCGGTATTTGTGACCGGCGATGAGGAGAATCTGGAAGCAATCCGCAACGGCGTCTTTGTCCACTCGATTCAGCGGGAATTTCCGCGTCCGATCAATGTGGGCGAGGTGGCGGAGTACCTGTGTGAGTACATGGAGAATTACGGGAAGCAGAATAAGAAAAAGATTCTGGTGGTGGACGACTCAGGCATGGTGCTTCGGAGCGTGGAGGAATGGCTGGGAGCGGACTATGAGATTTTTATGGCCAATTCCGGCATGATGGCGATCAAGTATCTGACAGGCAACCGGCCAGATCTGATTCTGCTGGATTATGAGATGCCCGTGGTGGACGGCAGCCAGGTGCTGGAGATGATACGCACCGACCCGGAGTTCTCGGATATGCCGATCATCTTCCTGACCGGCAAGAGCGACAAGGAGAGCGTGCAGAAAGTCATGGCCTTAAAGCCGGACGGCTATCTCTTAAAGACCATGCCGCCAGACCAGATCCGCAGGGCGGTGGCTGAGTTCTTCGAGAAGAAAAGAGCGAAAGACGAACACTATGGCTTATAATTTGTGAAATGAGGGACTGCGTTTTTCAAAGGTCGTATAGTACCGGAAACCGCAGTCTTTCAATATGTCCGAGGCGCGGTCGAAGCCGAAAGCAATCTGGGAGGGACTGTGGGCGTCGGAGCCGACCGTGACGATCTCACCGCCCAGTTCCCTGTAGCGTTTCAGCACGCCTGCGCAGGGGTTGGGCTCGCGCATTCCCCTGGCCAGCCCCGCCGTGTTGAGTTCGATACCTTTTTCCATGTCGATCAGGCGCGTGAGGATCGCGTCGAAAATATCATGATAGACCTCGTAAGCGTATCCGGCGTCTTTCTTCGGGCCGTAGCGCACCACATAGTCCAGATGGCCGTAGACGTCGAAATTGCTGTAGGCGCGCAGGTTTTCCAGAATGGATTCAAAATATTCCCGGTATGCCTCTTCCTGCGTGCGATTTTCATAGAAAGACGGATAGTAGGGATCTTTGCCGTGGCAGACGTGGGAGGAGGCAATGACGAAATCATAGTCGTGCGCTTTCACGAAAGCGGCGTTCTGTCTGGTCAGATGAGGCTGCAGGCCCAGTTCCAGGCCGAAGCGGATTTCGATCCTGTCCGCGTATTTTTCCCGCAGCGTTAAGAGGTCATACAGACAGGCGTCGGCGTTCAGCTCGAAGAGATCCGCCGGTTCGTCTGCGGCCGCGGGATAGTCGAAATCGTTGTGCTCCGTAAAACACATCCGGGAAAGCCCCAGATCGATTCCCTGTAAAATCATCTCCTCCATGGGGGTCTCGGAATCCCCGGAGAAAGAAGAGTGTAAGTGGCAGTCTGCTGTGATCGGCATGTCAAAATCCTCCGTTGATCAGGACTCAGGCGGCAGCCCGTCGCCGCAGCGCCGCTGCGGATATCGGCAGGAGCCAGCCGTCGTCTCCAGTATAGCTTCTGCCGGCGGAAAATGCAACGGCGGTGTGAGGCGTCTCTTTTTTTGGATGATCTGCAATATTTTTGATTTTACATCTTGAATTTTCGGGACAAATTAGGTACAATAATCGTGTTGACAAAATTTTGTCAATCTTAACCAAATTAAGAGGGGCAAAATTAGATAAAAAAACATATTTTCAGGAGGGACTAAAAATGGCAGTAAGAGTAGCAATCAATGGTTTCGGCCGTATCGGCCGTCTCGCATTCAGACAGATGTTCGGTGCGGAGGGATACGAGGTAGTAGCGATCAACGATCTGACGAGCCCGAAGATGCTGGCACATCTGTTGAAGTATGATTCCTCACAGGGTAAGTACGCGCTGGCGGACACCGTATCCGCAGGCGAGGACACGATCACGGTTGACGGCAAGACGCTGAAGATCTACAAAGAGCCCGA
>CANPZI010000063.1 GCA_947588995.1 uncultured Lachnospiraceae bacterium | reverse complement strand
GGGGTGACAGGATTCGAACCTGCGGCCTCCTGGTCCCAAACCAGGCGCTCTAGCCAAGCTGAGCCACACCCCGCAATCAGCTTCTGTGCCATCCCATCCGCAACGCAAGTTCCATTATATAATATCCTTTTTCCGCTGTCAAGGGTGATTTCGCCCGCATTTCGGTGCGGATTCCGCCACATCCCGGCGCGGCGCCTCAGATGCCCACAGACACGCGGGAGGGCCGATATTGCTTACAGGTAATTCACCGTGTAGTGCGCTTCGCCGTCCCGGTCAATCTCCATCAGAACATAGCTTGGTCTGCGGTTCTCCTGTCTGGGGTAACTGATACTGCCCGGATTGACGAGCGTCAGATCGTTTCCGATATCCACCATGGGTTTGTGGGTATGCCCGCACATGACGATGTCCACCTCCCTGTCTCTGGCCTCCTGCTTGATCATCTCGGTATTCATGGATATGTAGTAGTTGTGTCCGTGAGTCAGCCACACCCTGTATTTTCCGATCATGAACTCTTTCTCTTTCGGCAGATCGGAGAAGAAATCATTGTTGCCCTGCACCATCTCCACCGGGCAGTCCACAGCCTTATCGATGACCAGTTCACTCCCTTCCACGTCCCCACAGTGAACCAGCATATCGAGTGGACCGATTTTTTCGACCAGATGCAAAAAATTGGTATTGTTGCGATGGGTATCGCTCACAATCAGTATTCTCATCATAATCTTTTCTCCAGTTCCTCTCTCATGGCTCTGAGAGCCCTGCCGCGGTGGCTGATCCGGTTCTTTTCTTCTTCCGTAAGCTGCGCTGTGGTGCGGCCGCCGCACGCCGGCACGCAGAAGATCGGGTCGTAGCCGAAGCCGTTGTCTCCCAGTTCCTCATAGCCGATCCTGCCCTCGATCACACCTCTGGTCGTCAGCGTCTCCCCCGTCGGCAGCACGGCCGCGATGGCGCACACGAACCTGGCCGTCCGCCGCTCATCCGGCACGCCCGCCAGTCTTTCGATGAGGCTGGCGCTCTTGACGCTATAGGGCGTACTATCTCCCATGTAGCGGGCGGAGTAGATCCCCGGCTCCCCGCCCAGAGCGTCGATCTCCAGCCCGGAATCATCCGCCAGCACAATCGCGCCCGCATACGCTCCTCCGTCTTGTGCCCGCAGGGCCTGAGCCACCGCCTCGGCCTTGATCGCGGCGTTCTCTTCGAAGCTCGTCCCGTCCTCTATGATGTCGGCCTCTATGCCGGCCTCTTTCATGGAGAAAATCTCCATCTCCGTATCCTGCAGTATCTCTCTGATTTCCCGCATTTTGCCCGCGTTGCCCGTGGCAAATATGATCGTTCCTGTCATATCTTTCTCCGGTTTTTCTCTTCCTGTCTGTATTCTCCTGCCGCTTTTTTCCGTTCTCCGCCTGCGGCTGTCCGTCACTTCCGTGCCGCTACAGGCCTACTGCTCATAGGCTTTCACTACCGTCTGGTAGATGCCCTCTGCGATACGCTGGATGTAGTCTTCGCGCTGCAGCAGGATCGCCTCCTGCCCGTTGGTCAGATAGCCCACTTTGATCGCGGCTGCCGGAACGGTGGCGTCGCAGATGACCGTGTCGTCCTCCCCGGCCTCCAGAAGCCCGTTAGCCTTGCCGCTGATGGCGGTGACGACCTCGCGCTCCAGCAGATCGGCCAGCTCCACGCTGCCGAAGCCGGGGATAAAAAATCTGCTGTTATAGACCGCCTCCGTGCCATACTGCTTGCTGTCCTGATTGCCGCTCACCTCTATGCGGATCAGCATATCCGCTTTCGTCGCCGCGGCGAGCTGCACGCGGCTTGCCGCGTCCGGATTGCTGTCGTCCATCCTGGTATAATACACTTTGATATCCGTCTCGTCCAGTTTTTCCTTGAGCGCTTTGGCGACTTCCAGCGTGATCTCCTTGGCGCTGATCTCCTCGATAGCGACACCCGTATCTTCCAGACCGTATGCGGGGTCGATCACGATGATCTTATCGTACGCTTCCTTGGGCGCCATAAATTCCACATACAGCGTATTGTCCTCAAAGATGCTGTGGTACTCATAGACGCCGTTCAGCCCGAAACGCAGACAGAGGCGGTGCTTCTCCACATCGTAATGCCCCGTCCGGACGCTCTCACAGTTGCCGTAGACACTGCCGTTCTCATAAAAGTCCGCCAGCCCGTCCATATCCTCCGGCGCGATACTGACCCACAGTTCCCGATCCATATAATGATTCTCAACCGTCACTTCTTCCGCGCGCACACTCTCCGGCAGCGGAATACAGAAATAATTTGTATTTTGACTGTCTCGGTCAATATTGATCCGATTTCTATCTTCCACAGCGGGCTGCGCCTGTGTATGATTGTCGGCAGACTGCGCCACCTCGTCCTGCGCCACATCCGCCACCACGATAATCTTGTTGGCGCTGCAGTAGAGCATCGCGCCCATCGCCGCCGCCACAAAGACGGCGCAGTATATCGCCATTCTCACCATGAACCTGTTCTGCTGCGTCATTTACCTCTTACTCCCGCCCGGTTTCGGCCCCATAAACTGATAGAAATAGGTTTTCATCATGCCGTTGTAGATCTTCCTGTTCTTATCCGCCTTTCTGCCGATCGCCTGCTGCGCCTGTTCGTAGGCTGTAATCAAGTACAGCGACCAGCTGTCCAGCTGCCGGTAACGCTCTCCGAGCGTCCCATAGAGTCCGGCCAGATTTCTCTTCTCCTCGATCCGTTCCCCATAGGGCGGATTGGTGATGATGAAGCCGTACTTCTTCGGGTGGCTGAGCGCCGCCACATCCCGTCTCTGAAAATGAATCAGATCTTCCACGCCCGCCAGTTTCGCGTTTGCTCTGGCAGCCGCCACAATCTCCCCGTCGATGTCATAGCCCTGAATATCCGTCTCCACATTCCTGTCGACCAGCGACTCGGCCTCGTCCACGGCGCGGTACCAGGCTTTTCTGTCTGCCAGATGTGTCCAGCTCTCCGCCGTAAAACTGCGGTTCATGCCCGGCGCGATGTGCGCCGCCATCATCGCCGCCTCGATGGGGATCGTCCCGCAGCCGCAGAACGGATCCACGAGAATGCGGTCGCTCCGCCACGGCGTCAGCATGATCAGCGCCGCTGCCAGATTCTCCGCGATAGGCGCTTTCGCCGTCATCTTGCGGTAACCGCGCTTGTGCAGCGACTCGCCCGTGGTGTCCAGCCCCACTGTCACCTCGTCTTTCAGCAGAAAAACGCGGACAGGATAGGCATCGCCGCTCTCCGAGAACCAGTCCGCCGGATAACTCTCTTTCATGCCCTCCACCATGGCCCGCTTCATCACGGACTGGATATCGGAGGGACTGAACAGCTTACTCTTCACACTGGCGGCTTTCGTCACCCAGAATTTTGCGTCTTTTGGCAGGTACTCGCCCCAGGGCAGCGCTTTGGTGCCCTGAAAAAGCTCCTCGAACGTCTCCGCATGGAAACTGCCCACCTTTAACAGCACGCGCTCCGCGGAGCGCAGGAAGATATTGGCGCGGCACATGGCCGCCGCATCCCCCGCAAAGGTGACTCTGCCATCCTCCACCGAGACAATTTCATAACCGAGATCCGCCACTTCTCTTTTTAAGACCGATTCCAGGCCGAAATGGCATGGAACGATATATTCCCATCTCTCCATACTGTCCCCGCTACTGCTTTGTCATGTCATACATGGCAAAGGTGGTGGTATTGATCATCTGATAAGCGCCGTTTGCCTGCTGCTCCAGTGAGATCGCATAGTCGTACTTCGCGCTGGCGGTTTTGCCCTCCTCGCCGTCCATGTAGAGCACCTCCGGGAAAAGCACCAGATAGACGCCCTCTCCCTCGGTAAAGCCCAGCGACTCGTTTGACACGTCGCCGGCGTAAGTACCCTTGTGCATGTTCTTCTCATCCTTGCTTTCATCCATGTACCACGCATAGGTGCCGTCGTCATGTAAGACCAGATAGCCCGACTCGCCCAGATCCCACTCGCCCACGAGGAACTTGGCCGCTTTCTGCTCGTTCTCATCATTGTCTGGCACGCTCATCACCGCAGAGTTCATCACCTTAAGCGCCTCGTTTTTGTCCGCCTCATAGGTCTGCTTCTCCGCGATATAGGACATGGTGTAGGCATAATAATTCTTGCCGTAGAAGCGCTGCAGCGCCACTGTCTCCACACCATTCTCTTCATATTGATAAATCCACTCGTACCACTCCTCGCCCTGCACCGTGACAGGCGTAGGCGCCTCAATCTCCTCGAAGCCCTCATAAGCCGCGTTGAGCTGCGAAGAAATCTGAATCATATCCAGCGGGTGCTGATAGAAAGACTCTTTCGAGCAGGACAGGCCCAGCAGCGAACCGTCCTCCATCGTGAACGCCATGCTCGAGTCGCTCCCCTGTGTCTCATCGTAAGTCCAGACCGAATCGTCGTACAGGATTGCCATCGCGCCAAGCCCGGCCTGCTTCAGGGTATCTCCCGTACCGTACTGCGTCTGTGCGGATGCCGCATTGTCTGTGTTCTTCTCCGCACCGCCCTGACCGCCGCAGCCGGCAAGCAGGAGTGCCATCGCACACATCGTGATTGTCCGTCGTATCTTTTTCATCATCATCCTCATTTCAGTGTGATTTTTCACACTATTCTCCCGCAGGCAGCTTTAAGAGCGCCCGCCGCCGGCAGCTTTTCCCTGTCCCTGCCGGCGCTTTCTGCCACACTAGACATTGTATACCAAAGTTTCCAAAATAACAATACGAAAAGCGGCACTGCCCTACGGCAGTACCGCTCCCTGACTTTACGCTTTCCCATGACGCAGAGACGACTTAGTAATTGCTGTTCTTCTGGTTGTCCTGCGCATTGCTGCCGGAGCTGTTCTTGGAACCGGAACTGTTCTTCTGGCTGTTCTGGCTCTGGCTGCCCGCCTTATCCTGCTGCTTGTCATTCTGTGTGTTCTGGCTATAATCATTCTTAGACATCGCAAATCCCTCCTGACTGTTTTTTTGTTACAGAAATAGTATGACTGGATCGCAGGCAAAGTATTCAGATGTCATCTAGTGCTTTAGTACCAGATTTTTAGATAAAAGTACCAAAATATGATCTAGGACTTTAGTACTATTTTCGGTTGCATTTTCGACAGAACCGTATATAATATAATTTGTAAATGGAAAAACCTTTCACTTTCCATTTACGGACCCTTATATATAATATTTATATACTCCCCTCAAACGGACGCTGCAAAGCGTCCGTTTCTGTATCTTCCCTAAACCTGCCGCCCGGCAATGTCCCGGCGCGCCGGATCTCAGCGCCGCTGGAACAGCTTGACAATCAGGATCACCGCCAGCACCGCAATGATCACGGGAGCGAAGACGCTGAGCAGCGCAGTCGCAAGACCGATGAGGACCACCACGAGTACCGTGACAATCAGCATGATCAGCCAGCCCGGCAGCATCACGACATGGCCGGCCGGCCGACCGTCTCCGTCGTCTGCGTCAAATTCCACCGTCTCGGCCACCATCTCCTCGTCGTAACCGCGGTTGGAGCCTTCGCTCGCCCCCGCGTGCTTGTTCGCCTCGATGATACTCTTCGCCAGCAGGCGCGGGTCACCCAGCGACGCCAGCACCTCCGCCTCGCTTCTTCCCTTTCTGATCTCCGAGTCGATATATTCCCGATAATACCGCACATTCTCCGCGACCAGCCCGCTGCCCAGACCTCCCGCGAGAGCGCGCTGCAGTCTCTCGACAAATTCCTCTCTGTCCATCCCGTTCTCCGTATCGCGCCGCTACATTCTGTCCATGCCGAAGCCGTCCTGCCATCTGCGCGACGGCTCTCCCGTCTTCCTGCGCAGTTTCGCCATGGCGGCAAAAGCATCGAGCACCATCTCTTCCTTGTTGCATGCGGCGGTATTCTTGCCGGCATCCTGCCTGATATTGTAGCTGTCAATCTGCTGCACATACAGATCTGTCAGGGAATAGCCGCCGGCTTTCACGCGATCCGGGAATGCGTGACAGCGCAGATAACCGGCGAACTCCGCCATCAGCTCCTGATCTTCGAGCATACAGCCCCACAGCGCATCGCACCAGCGCGCATCTTTTCCGGCATACTCGCACAGCTGCCGCAGCCCGTCGTAGTATGCCACCCGGTTTCCGTCGTAAATCACCCATGGTTCCATGGCAAACTCCATTCCGAAGCGTTTCCCGACGCTCCTCTGCACCTATCATAGCACATATTTTTTCTTTTGACCACTGACGAGATGCAACACATTTCCTATTGTATAAAAAAGACAGCCGGCAAAACCGGCTGTCCCCTAAACATATACAAATCTTATTGTACCCGTATCTTACTCTTTCACACCGCCCAGAGCCACACCGGCAATGATGTACTTGGAGAGGATGAAATACACGATGAAGATCGGCATGATCGTCACCGCCAGACCCGCATAAATCATACCGTGGTCGGAACGGAAACGCTCGCCGCGCATCTGCTGTACGAACATCGGCAGCGTGAACTTCACCTGAGACGTCAGCAGCATGGAAGG
>CANPZI010000062.1 GCA_947588995.1 uncultured Lachnospiraceae bacterium | reverse complement strand
CGGTGAGGAGTTATTTATTTTTTAGTAGTAAAAAATGCCGTATTTATGCGGCTTGTGGCGTTTCGCAAACGCCTATTTATTTTTACACAAGGAGGAGAAACAGTGGAAAGTTTATCGGAAGAAAAGAATTTGCCAGATGACAAAACAGCATCAGGGGGGGCGTACAGGTTATCCGTCAGTGGATAAGCCGTGGCTGAAGTATTACAGCGAGGAAGCCATCAGTGCACCGCTGCCTGCGGATACGATTTTCGGGTATCTCTGGGAAAACAATAAAGATCATCCCGACGATGTGGCACTGATCTATTTTGGGAAGAAGATCAGCTATGGGGAACTGTTTAGCAATATTGCACTCTGCGAAAAGGCGCTGCATGGAATCGGTGTGAAAGCAGGAGACATCGTCACGGTCGCAATGCCAAGTCTTCCCGAAGCTCTTTATTTGGTTTATGCGCTTAACAAAATAGGAGCGACAGCCAATATGATACATCCGCTTGCAGGAGAAAACGAGATTAAAGATTATTTGAACGAAGTATCTTCCAAAGTTTGCTTCCTGTTTACCGCTACCTATGAAATTGTAAAAGCTTCTCTGCCAAAAACGAATGTAAAAACCGCTGTCGTAATTTCGGCAGCCGATTCGCTGCCCTTTGCAGTCAGGCAGCTGTATAAACTGAAAGCCAAACAACCGAAACTGCCTCGAAGCGGAAAAGTAATGGATTGGAAGCGCTTCCTTGATCGGGGGAAAGGGATAATTGCGCCTTCGGTTAAAAAGGATCCGGACAAAGTCGCAATTATTTCGCATACCGGGGGAACGACTGGCGTACCGAAAGGCGTTATGTGTTCGGACAGAAACATCAATGCTGTTATTTGGGAAATCGGCAGCAGTATGGCTCATGAACGGCAGGAGGTTATGATGCCGGTGCTGCCGCCGTTTATCAATTACAGTCTGGTAAACAGTATGCTGGAGCCATTGGCATTGGGATTTCAGACGGTGCTGATTCCACAGTATGAACCGGAGAAGTTTGATGAGTATATTAAACGCTACCATCCGAACCATATCAATTCTATCCCCGCATATTGGGAGGCTTTGCTTTCCAATGCGCGTATGGAGACAACGGATCTCTCCTGCCTGCGCTATATCTTTTATGGCGGTGAGAGCATGAATGAAATCGTGGAAGAAAAGGTCAATACTCTTTTGCTTTCCCGCGGCGCGGCCAGCAAACTTGCCAAAGGGCTCGGTTCAACTGAGATGGTAAGCGCGGCGACTGCCACTTATCCGGAATGCAACCTGCCGGGAAGCGTCGGTATTCCGCTGATTAAAGTAAACTGTAAAATTTTTGACAATGATAAGGGAGAAGAATGTACTTATGGCCAGGAAGGTGAAATCTGCTTTTCCGGGGTTCAGCTTATGCTCGGATATTATAATAAGCAGGCGGAGACAGATGAAGTGATCAAAATACATAGCGATGGGCAGCGCTGGTTGCATACCGGAGATCTTGGCTATATGAATCAAGACGGCGTCCTGTTTGTCAGTGGGCGTATTAAGCGCATTATTATGACGAAAGGAAAGGATGGTATCGCCACCAAAATATTCCCGGACAGAATTGAAAAGGTGATCGCAGAGCATCCTGACGTGCAGCTTTGCTGTGTGACAGGTGTTCCGGATAAAAACCGCATTCATTACGCAAAGGCATATATTGTGGTGGATAAAGAAGCTGTCGACACACAAAAAATCTCTGATGAAATCTTAAAGATTTGTAAGGACAAGCTCCCGGAGTATATGTTCCCGGAAAAAATTGAGTTCCGAAATGATTTGCCCAGAACTGAACGCGGCAAAGTGGATTATCGGGCATTGGAAAAAGAGGAACAGACAGAATAACCCACGGAGTTTTTTCATATACATAAGCATGAATTTCGGACCGTGTCCGGCGGCTGTGCGGCAGGAAAGCACAGAGACCGCGAGCGGGCACAGAAATCTGCGGGAGTGTGTATGAAGAGACGGGGTGAGAAAAGCGGCATGCGCTTTGCCGTGCGGGTTGAGCTGATTATGCTGCTGGCGCTGGCGTGCGTGGCTTTTGCCGGAGAGTTGAACGAGCGGTGGCAGGATTCGGCGCGGCAGGGAGAGGGTGCGGCCTGGCGCGCGGAGGACGGAGAGGCCGTCGAGGCGACGGCGGACGGTTATATCAAGTGGGTGGAATTTCATGTGACCTGTGAGGCGATGGCAGCGGCGTATGAGCAGGATGTGGATTCTTACGGCAAAGAGCCGCATCTGCACTGGATCGAGCTTCTGGCCTATGCCGGGGCGAGAACAGGAGGGAAATTTGACGGAGGCAGTGTGCGGCTGATCCGCGAAGCGGCGGAGAAAATTCGCGGTGGAAAGGCGACCATGGCCGAACTCACCGAGGACATGGAATACTATGATTATTATCTGGAAGCGTATGACGCCGTGCTGGGCGGTATGGTGGGGGAGTTTTCACTGCAGGAGGATGATGTGTGGAAAAGATACTACGGGCTCAAAGCTTTCTCACCGATCGCCAAGGGGTTCGACTACAGCCACTACGACGATTTTGGCGCCTCCAGGAGTTACGGCTATGCGAGGCCGCATCTGGGGCATGACATGATGGGGCAGATCGGCACGCCGATCAGAATAAAATATAGAGCCTGCGTATCAGAAAACAATGCGCAGGCTTTTGCCGTCTAATATACACTTTTTGATGATCTTACGGATCAGTTCGTTTTTTCCGGTATACTCTATGGAATCAAAATTGTCGAGCAGGAAACAGATATTTTGATAAATTTCCGCTTCTGTTTCTTTGAGAGACTTATCGGCTTTTTCCTGCAGAGCCGCCTGGCGGAGATTGGTCTCCAGCGCTCGTTTGCGCTTATCCAGTTCTTCGATCTTGGCAACGATGTAAGAAGACGCCGCGGAATCCATGGCGCTCATGAGGGCAGCAGTCAGGTTGTCGATGGAGGACTGTATCTGCCGAAGATCTTCCTTGAGCGAGGAAATGCTTTGAAGGGTGCCGGCAGTGGCCGGCTGCAGCTTGAAACCGTCAGGATTCAGGCGTATTTTGCAAAGCTGCCTCAGAAATGCTTCTTCTACCTCCTCGATACGGACATAGCCGGTATCGCATTTTGCCTTTCCCTGGCGCGCCATGTCGGTGCAGTAGTAGTAAGAAAAGCGAATTCCGTTCTTGGTGTAGGTGCGGATGTCCATACGTGCGCCGCATTTGCAGCGTAGGACACCCTTTAAGATTCCACAGTCGTATTTGGCGCTGCGGATCATTTTATTCAGGCCGAGGCGCTTCTGCGCCGTGATCCAGTTGACGGAGGGGATAACGTAGTCGTGGATACCGACCGCGATGGTCCATGAGGACTTATCTTGTTTTCGCTGAGTCTGTCTGCCGGATTTGGTCTTGCCGTAGCCGATCAGGCCCTTTGTGCCGTCGAACAGGGCGGGATCCGGAAGTGTGCAGCCCATATCTGCGAAGTAATAGTAGGCATCCATATTGTTCTGGCAGTAGACGGGATTGGTGATGATATTGTAGATCTGGGAGGTGTTGAGATATTTGCCGGTTTGGCTCCTGATTCCATGATCCCGGCAGTACCGTTCTATCTTAGTGATAGGATAGCCCTGCAGCAGAAGCTCATAGAGGGATTTTACGAGCCATATGGTATTTCTGTCCACCATGAGATAAGAATGTTCCTTGTCGCCCGCCTGACGGCGCACAGAGGTCATTCCGGTGGGCAGCTTGCCGCCGGTCCATTTGCCTGCGGCGCCGAGGGCAAGCATACTGTCAGTGACACGTTCGGAAGTGTTCTCCCGTTCAAGCTGCGCGAAAGCGGCCAGGATGTACATCACCGTCCGGCCCATGGGCGTGGTGGTATCAAAAGATTCCTTGACGGATATGAAAGAGACATTGTGCTGCTGAAACACTTCATACATTGCAGAGAACTCCTGCACGTTGCGGCTGATACGGTCGAGCTTATAGACCATGACCACGTTCAGGCGGTTGTTTTGCACATCTTCCATCATCTCACGAAAGCCGGGGCGGTTCATATTTTTGCCGGAAAAGCCTTCGTCTTTGTCATAAATTCTGAAATTCACATCATGGCCTTTGAAGATGATCCCGGCGTAGTCTTTGCAGAGTTGTATCTGCACGCTGACGGAGTCGCTGTTGTCGCGGTACACGGATTTACGTGGGTATATTCCGACGGTAAGCATAACATCCTCCTCCTGTACATCATACTGGCAGCCGGGCATAAAAATGCCCGGCATCTGTATTTTAGCCGGGAGAATGATATAATGCACTTGCTTGAGGTGCTTATATCGGGGGTTCACGATAACCATTTATGATAGCGAGGGCGCTGCTTTTTGCGATTGATGTATACCATGTATTAAAAGTTTGAAGCGAGACAGCCCCAATTAGTCCGGAATGCATACTTTGGTGAAAGAGCGCCCTAAGGGAGTCAATAAAACACGTCCCTTTTTGATAGAAATTTTTTTATCAGGGAATTCTCCCTGCAGCATTTTGAACCAAGGATGCTGCTCGAAAGGAGTGTATATGTCTTCTCTAAGAAGCCAGCTGGTATATGTGGTTTCAAGCAAACCTAATCGAATCAAGGAAGATATCGAGAGGGAGCACGCAGCCAAGTCCGTGCTTGGATATTCTAAAAAGACATGATCGAGCAATGTGGAGAACCCTTTATCTGTTTTTAACTCATATTGGCAAATAGGCAAACCGTTAATTTTGGAATCTTTGAAGACTTTGATGATTTCAGCATCAAAAGGGGACATTTGCTTTAATATTTCAGCAAATGCCGGGTGAATATCTTTTTGAAAACCAGCATTCATAGAGTTGCTGATTAACGCTACAAACATCTCGCGGAGATTTTCTTCGTCAATGCAATATTTTGAATTTTCCAGTGCCTGAGCAGTGGCCTGAACAGACGGATCAACTACTTTTTCGGGAGGAATCTGTTCGATAGAAGATTCAAGTTGTTTGCGAAATAAGTCTAAGCTGTGAGCATATTTTAATTTCTTCTTTTCGGAAAGATAAGATATGCCGCCAAATACCAAGTACCATAAATCGGCAAAGGTAGTGCCTACGGAAAGAGTCGGTTTATCGGTCAAATTGTGTACAGCATTATTGATGCTCGGAGACAGATCAGGGATATTGATGAGGTTATTAGTGTTTTCGCTCACAGTTGTGGCTCCTTTGTATTTTATATACAGATTATACCACAAAAGTAAGAGATTGGAAAGTTGTACAACCCATTATACATAAGGTTAAGCAGGAGGTGGTTGGTATGGCAGGAAAGAGTAAGAAGAACACATCGATAGAGTGTACGGTCGAGTACACGGAAGGCGCTGCTCAGCGGATCACGGACGCCTTTGTGGATCTGTACTATCAGATTAAGCGGGGGACTTGTAAGGGACCGGTGCTGCCGGAACAGGATAAGGAGGAAACCGCTTAGGCGGTTCCGGAAAGGACAAGCAGGGGATACCCGCTGAAGACCGAAAGAAGATCGCCGCTACGGAGGCGAAAAAAGGGTCTGTTTGGTGAGATAGGAGGGGGATTATTTGATTTTTGATACAAAACGGCTATAATAAAGCTAAAAGTATCGACACTGCAATGAAAACGTGTTATTATTATAGCAATTCTCTATATTTGGGGCGTATTCTGTAGGGAGGCCTGATGAAAAAGGGAGGCTTTCCTATGCTGCCAATGTGGCGGGCATTGATATGGCGAAAAGAATGAACGTCATCGTTGAGTGCCTGACAACGAATCTTGCATATGGGTTATTCCAAGGTGGCAAGTAATAGTAGAGGGAAATAGGCGGCTGGAGATTGGGAAAGGAAGAAATATGGGTAAAGCTGAAGAAAAAGAAGTGAATATTAATGAAATAAACAGAGTGACTCAATTTGGAGTTGCCTATAGGGAGGATGAATTTTTACTGATATTCAATGCGTCTAATGATGATTTTTCTGATGGACAGGCTTTTATCATACCGGCAAAGTCGCTAAAGGCTATTGTGGATGGGCTTAGACAGTGCGGAATTCAATATCAACAGCAATTTGGCCAGAACATTGGATTTACGGGAGAATAATTATGGTAAAACAAAAGTATACTACTAGTGATAATTTTGAGAGATTTAAAGAAGAAATAACTAGTATGAGGGTTGACGAGGCCAAAAACAAAATAGTAAGCAGTGAAACCTCAGCAAATAAGTTTAAGATACTGACAATTCAGCTTATTGATGAGGTAGATAAAATGAATTCCAGTATTCAGAAAAATAAAATGATAGATGTCATTGAGGCCTGGTCCATTAGTTTGAGCGATAACACGTGGCGCGATGAACTGATATCATTTTGTAAGAAAAGGAGCAATATTGTTTCGGCATTTGTAGTTTCTAATAATGGAAAAGATGAGTTTGTTATTTTTATGGATGATGTAACTGATGAATCTGTTTTAGAATATAACGAATTTGGTTTTGAGTTGCGTGCGAAGTATGATGATATTCACGATTTTATGATTTTGGATGTTGATATGAAAGAAAGTATAAAAAATATGTTTGCTAATAAAGAAAAGGTATATGAGCGAGGATAAAGCGGTGCCAAAGATATCTGAACATAGGAAAAAGTACTTGGAGAATAAAGATATAGCAGAAAATGTTTTAGATATTTCTATTGAGGGACATCGGAATTGGATTGCCACAATATGCTTTTATGCAGCGTTACATGTTATAGATATGCAGCTTGCGAAAGATGGTATCCATAGCAAAACACATCTTGAACGTGAGAAACAAATTGCCGAGAATTCACGAATAAGCCGAAAAGTCAATTTGGAATATAAACATTTACGGTCAATGAGCAGGGTGGCACGATATGATGCAGAATCAATATCACCTACTGTGGCCAATCAGTTAATCCGCTACATGCATCACATAGAAACTGAATGTGTTGAATAGTGAGATTGTCATTTAAGCAGACTGTACATATTCAAGTATTATAAAAACAAGATTGGTGGTTGCCTGTATATTGATATGATATACAGGCATTTTGTGGATAATCAAAGTTTTTGAGGGTTTGCCAATCTAATTGAGGGTTTGTTGTGAGGGGCAAGCATGAAAAATAGCGTA
>CANPZI010000061.1 GCA_947588995.1 uncultured Lachnospiraceae bacterium | reverse complement strand
ATCATCTTTTCATACAGATAGGCCAGATCGTAGACCGCCTTATCCTTGTCCTGGGTGTCGATCATCCTGGTGGAACACAGAGTCAGCATATCCACCAGCGTCACGATGCCCCAGCAGTTCTGCAGCCAGATGCCGAAAGCCGTATAGTAGGCCGACTGTACGCCCCAGGTGATGGCGCGGTGGCGCACCTCTTTCGCCATCAGCTCCCTGCGCGCATAGCCTTTCACAGCCAGTTTCGTCAGCTTGCGGTCCGTGTCGAGAAAGTCCTGCACTCTGCCGCCCGCCGCCATATAGACCGCGTAGCGGTACAGAGACAGGCTGTTGCCCGTGATCTGCGGATAGGGTGTCCGCGAGATGTCATACCATTCCAGAAGCTGCTCCGTCTCCTGATTGAAGCGCTTCATCGTCGCAAAAAAGGCGTCCCAGTCAAAAGTCTCGCCGGTCTGCCGCTCTATGAAATCGATGGCGTTTAAGATTTCCTCCGCCGCATACTGCTGCACGCTCTCCTCCCCGTGGCGGATCGGCACAGCCAGCTGGAACGTCGGAATATCCATGCAGGAAGCCATGATGCCGTTGCCCATCAGACTGCCGTCGCAGGTGGTATTGCACTGCACGGCGCATTTGCCGATCTTAGGATAGTCCCCCTCCAGCGCGACACCCAGCTCGGCGGCGGGCATGGGACACACATCGTTCGGAATCCCATAGGCCTGCGCCGCGTCCAGATAGTACAGCACGCCGTCCTGTGCCATCATGGCGCAGGTGTAGACCGCCGGCACCTCCACGGACACCCACTTCAGATTCGGGAACCCGTTCATGATCTGGCTCATCATATTCTCGTCGAAAACCACCAGCTTCTCGTTTAACGCCCTGTCGTTGCCGCAGGCGGGATCCGCCCGGAACATGATACTCATGCTCTTGCACATATCCCGCACCACCAGCTCCAGCGCGACTCTCGCGACGCGCAGCTGCGTGCCCCGCATTCCCTCCGTGTGGCGGTCGAAGAAATCCGGCACCGCCAGATAATTCACCATCCAGCGATAGCGGAAAAAAGCTTTCAGATTGGCCGGGTGCAGCATAAATTTGATCAGCGTCCCCCAGATGCCGAGCCAGTGGACGTAATCGTACCAGGTGTCGCAAAGTCCCCGCCATTCCCTGCGCCGCTTCGCTTTCCTGCCGCCATACAGCCTGCCGAGCGGCTCACTTCCCATGGCTTTTCCCATATTGTCATCCTTTCTTATAACTACGGGGATTTCATCATATCAACGCAGACGCGCTTGCGCTCCGTTTCCGCCGTAACGGTACTAAGCTCGAAAGAACCTCGCTAAGTGCCGACGGCTTCAAAGGGTCTGCTTATGGTATGATGAAATCCCATAACATCACGAAGACAGTTTCTTAATCTCTATGCTCTCCACGAAAGCCTGCACGCGGGTGCGAAGCTGTCCGGAAGCGCCGGCGACATAAGGCCTGTCCACCGAGAGTACGGGATAGCCGTACTGCTCCCTCATGACTTTGGCGGCGTAGGCCCTCTCATAGCCCCAGTAGTCGCAGAACTTGATCTGCTGGTAGATGATGCCGTCGGCGCCATACTCTCTCGCCAGCCTGTCCACGAAATCATGCCGTTCTTTAATCTTGGCGGTATTCATAAACCGCGGGCACTGTCCCCGCTCCATATAGTGGCGGCAGATCTGCGTCAGCACGTCCTCCCCGTCGGTCAGCTCAATCTCCATGCGCTCCGGGAAAGATCCCAGGCAATAGCTGTCCGCCACAACCAGCGCGCCGGCCTCCTCCGTCAGCCGTATCAGTTCCGGGTCGTCAATCTCGGAACCCACCATGACCACTCTGGCGCGGTAGGGATTCCCGGCGTCCGGCTCTCTCGTCTGCAGCTGTTCGAGTACATCTTCCAGAAGCGGAATGATATAGTCTTTCGGGCAGACAAAAGTGGACAGACAGAGTACCGCGAACTCATAACCGGTGATGCGCGGCCTGCTCTCCCTGCGGTACCCGCCGATCTGCATGATCAGCCTGTTGACCCTGTTCTGCCGTTCCAGGGCGCGGCGCAGCGCGGCGTCGGAGACGTCGATCCCCAGCCTGTCGTGAAGCGGCTCCAGCACATACTGCCGCATCTGACGCACATAGTGGCGAAGCGCCGTCTCGTCCGATTTCATGGGAACATCGGAATACGTCACGAAAAAGTGTTCTTTCTCGCAGAGTTTCAGCTTATCGATATTCTCCACACAGCGGTTCATCTGTGCGCAGGCATCCGGCGCGATAATGCAGTCCAGAAAACCGTAGCCGCCCTCGATGGCGCGCTCCAGAAGCGCCCGCGCGCACTCGCACATGATGCTGGTCATATAGTAAGTGCCCATCTCCATCGAGCCCGTCCTCGGCGCCCGGAGCCTGACCGAAAAGCAGTTGTCCAGATTCAGAAGCGGCTCCGGAATCATGCCGCACACGCTCCCGACGGCATACTGCCCCTGCGCCTTCGCCTGCCGCACCGCATCGTTGCAGGTATCCTGCAGCAGGCGCTCCAATTCATAGATATGTATCAAATCTCTCAAACCGTCTCTCCCTCCAGACGATTCAGGGCCTCCGCGACGCCCCGCACGACCTCCGCGTCCTCCGGCAGTTCCAGGACACTCCTGCCCGCAATATCGCAGGCGGCCAGCTGCGCGTCCGCCCCGATGCAGGCTAAGACCTCCAGATCTCCCAGATCCATGCACGCTCTGACGGGCCCGTCCGGTATGCGGTTCAGGATCACGCCGACCCTCTCGTACATCACGAGATCGTCCGCCACTTTTCTGATCGTCTGCGCCACCTGCGTGCCCTTGCGGCTCGCGTCCGTCACCAGCACCAGATGCGTCACTCTCTCCATGACGCGGCGGTTGATCTGCTCGATGCCCGCCTCGCCGTCGATCACGATATAGTCAAAATTGTCCGCCACCAGCGCGATGACCTCTTTCAGATAGGAATTGATCTTACAGTAGCAGCCCGCGCTCTCCGGCCTGCCGACCGCGATAAAGGAAAAACCGTCCGCCTCCGCCATCGCGTCGAAAATATGATATTTCGCCTCGCCCAGCAGCTCCATCGCGCTCTTCGTATCGCCGTCCTCCACGGTGGCGACCACCTTCTTTCGGATATCGTCGATCGTCATCGAAACCTCTATGCCCAGCGCCGTGGACAGGCCGACCGCGGGGTCCGCGTCGATGGCCAGAATCTTCCTGTCCGGATACCGCCCGGCCAACACTTTCACCATGGCTGCCGCGATTGACGTCTTGCCCACTCCGCCCTTGCCGGCGAGAGCTATGATCTTTGTATCTGACATGATAATCTCCATTTGAAAAATCTGTACATCAGTGTGATTTTTCACACCAATCCTTTATCTCTCCTCTGCCTGATCTGCAGTGCAATCTCCTCCACCTTTTCCTCCGTGAGCAGATATTTCCGGCTAAACAGGAATACCGCAAGCAGAAGCCCTGCGATCGGGATCACGGTCATCGTCATGCGCAGGATAAGAATCGAAGACGACGATGCGCCCGCCGCAGACGCCTGGTCGTTCAGCTTGGCCGCGGACAGACAGATCGACGCGATCAGCACCGCCACGCCGGAAGCCAGCTTCACCACGAAAGTCTGCATGGAAAAGATCACGCTCTCGTCCCGGCGATCGTTTTTCAGTTCGCCATAATCCACCGTGTTCGCCAGAAATACCGTGGTCAGCACCGTCAGCATGCCGAACGCAGAGAAGACGAAGAATGCCGGAACAAAGAGCACGAAAATATTGGTGAGTCCGAGGCACATCAGCACAAAAAGCACCGCATAGCCGGTGATCGCCATGACAAAACTCACATAGAAGACCTGCAGAGAATTGATAAATCTGCGCAGCAGCGGATAGAAAAGCATCATGGACACGATCTGGATGCCGCCTCCGAACGTGTTGAACAGCGTATAGTCATTCACCCACTCCTGCCCGCCGATATCATACTGAAAGAAGTAGATCAACAGGTTGGAGGTGATATAGAGGGAACAGTTGATCAGCACAATCGCCGCCACGACGATCATCGTCTGGTCGTTCTGAATCAGCGCGCGGAACATCTGCCCTACGGTTGGCGCCTCCACATCCACCGTGGATTTCTCCCTAATGTTGATGCAGGTGACCGCGATGAATACGACGAACAGGGCGGCGATGATCAGCGCAAACCGCTGAAAGCCCAGCCGATAATCCTCCTGTCCGAGTGCCACCACGCATTTCATCGTGATGATCGTGATCAGCGCCGAACCCACGCCCGCACAGGAACGGGCCAGCGTAGTCAGTCCCTCGCGCTCCCTGCCGCCCTCCGTGAACGCGGGAATCATAGACCAGTACGGAATGTCCATCATCGTGTAGGTGACGCCCCACAGAACATAGACGACGGCGGCATAGGCAACGAGCCCTCTGCCGTCCAGAGCAGGCGGCGCGGAGAACATGATAAATAAAATCACCGCGTTCAGAATCGTGCCGACCAACAGCCACGGACGGAACTTGCCCCATCTCGTCCTCGTCTTCGCCACCAGCACACCCATGATCGGATCGTTGAAAGCGTCGAACACGCGGGCAGCCATCAGGATAATTCCCATCGCCACCGCGCTCACCCCGAGAATATCCTGATAGTAGTACAGGATATAACTGGCTGAGAGCATGTAGACCATGTCTTTTCCCACGGCGCCCAGACCGTATGACGCTTTTTCCCTGAATGAAAGTTTCATGCGTATCCCCTCCCCGCTGTGCATACACAAATTAAGGAAACCGGAATTTATTCCAGTTTCCTTAATCTTAACACACCGGCTGATACATCACAAGGAACTATTTCATGTAATCCGCAAGCGTAAGCTGGTCGTCCTTTGGTTTTTTGAGTGATTTGACCTTGCGCTCCGTAATCCTGTCGTGTGGACCTATGGTTCCGCAGAGCAGCGGCGAATCCGGATCATATGTCTTTACGCTTTCCTTTACCGCAGCATAATTGAAATTGGCATAACAGTACCTGCAGCCGTTTTTGCAGGTATTATAGGTTCCCATCTCCTCGCAGGCAAGACACCCGCAGGCTTCCCTTTGGCCATCCCTCTTTCCATCCATACTGCAGCCTGTGATTTCCTCAATCAGCTCTTTGTCGATGCAGTGTCCATGTTTGATGCCTACGCTTTCCAGGTCAATCTTCTCAGCGCAGGACTCGACGACCATCCCGCATTCCCGGGCAATCTGCGCAATCTGCCCGGCCAGATCCTTCATCTGCTCTTCCCCTAATTCCAGCATATGCAGATCAGCCATATTGCGCTTTGTCTTTTCATACAGATCCACAAAGCTGATGATTGCCTTGCGCGTATAGCCCTGGAGACTGTATGCCATTTTTCTGAATTCCTCTATGTGATATTGGATGGTATATTTCTCATTGATCAGTATGGGATCATACCGCCATATCACTCTCTGCGAACCAATCTTTTCGGAAAGCTTCCGAAAGGCAGGAACCAGCACTTCATGCTTGTCCGGCAGGTTTTGTTCCACATCTTTATCGTAGCCGGTAAGCGTGAACTGGAAATAATAATCGTAATCTCTCAGCTCGTCCAGACGGTTCAGCATGGGAATCGGATTTTTGGTCCAGAACACAATACAGTCCACCAATTCGGGCGACAGACTGACCTTGCTGATCTGGTGCGCATTCATCGGATTTCGCACGTAATAAAAGCCCTCTTTGATCCTGTTGCAGAACCAGTCGGAATAATAACTGGGAATATCTGTCCTTCTGCTGGCGCTTACTATCATTGCCGCCACCCCCCCCCATGATTGCACGACTCATTGCGTTCCGTTTCTGTTATCTCAGAACATCCTCTGCAATACAACAAGACTTTGCTCAACCCATACGCATGCAGTTGCCAAGGTTCCGGCAGCAAAAAAAAGGCTATCGCATTGTACCCTCAGTATTTGGATGAATGCAAGAATTTTTTTCGATTTTATAAATACGAAGTTTTGCAAAAATAAGCGCGGGTATCAGACTGTAAACTACGAATAAGCCTTAATATTCAGAACTGAGAAGGAAATCCGCTATGTGCACGGTTTTAATGCCCTCATAGTTTCCTCCCGCAAATTCATCTGTCGTAAGAACATATTTGGGATAGTTATCGTGTATTCCAAGCAAACGGTCGTACTCCCGCTTTTCCGCTTTCTCAGATTTAATCTTCTGCGTGACCTGAACATATACTTTTTCATTTTGTCTTGCAGCCACAAAGTCGACTTCGCCATCTCCGGTTTTTCCCACATTGACGGTGTACCCACGCCTGCGAAGCTCCAAATAGACGATATTTTCAAGGCTGGAAGCTACGCTGTCTGCGTTATATCCAAGGGCGCTGTAGCGTAAGGCAACATCCGCAAGATAAAACTTTTCCTGCGTTTTCAAAATTTCCTTACCCTGCAAGTCATACCGGGAACAGCGGTGGAGCAAATATGCCTTCTCCAGCTTTTCAAGATAACTGTAAACCGTTTCGTTGTCAATTGACCGTCGCTCCGATTTCAGGTAGTCTGCAATCGATTTGGCGGAAAAGGTATTCCCGACATTATTGAAAGTGTATTTTACAACACGCTCCAGCTGGTCAATTTTCCTGACCTGATTTCGCTTTACTATGTCAGAAAAAATCGTTGAATTATATATATCCCTGACAATCGTATAGATTTCGTCCTGAGAATAGGCCTGCAAATGGGTTGCCGGAAAGCCTCCCAAACGGACATAGTTTTTAAGTTCTGCTTTTGGTTCTTCAACATCGGCATATTTTCCCTTGAACATCAGGTATTCGCCAAAGGAAAGCGTAAAAATCCGAAAAGAAATATATCTCCCGGTAAGATAGGTTGATATTTCAGAGGACATCATTCGGGAGTTAGAACCCGTTATATACAAATCTACATCAAAATCTGACACCAGCGAATTTACAACCTTTTCCCATTCCTTGATTTCCTGAACCTCATCCAGAAACAAATAGGTTTTGCCATCAGATGATAACTGTTCTTTTAGCTGAGCATATATCTGCTTCGCTGTCATATCCTCATATTCCATCGAATCAAAGCGGCAGCTTATCATACGCTTCTCCGGAACATTTCGCTCGGTCTTAAGCTTTTCCATAATCATTTTGAGTATCGTAGACTTTCCGCAGCGGCGTACCCCTGTGAGTATTTTTACAAAAGGAGTGTCCACATAAGCCATTATTTTATCCACATACATAGGTCTGTAAATCATGACAGCCTCCTCTATCTGCATAATAGTATGCCGCAAATTCTATATAAAGTCAATTGTTTTGCGATCACAATCCGCAAAACTTTTTCTCGTAATGCATCCTCGACGACGGCCTGACAAACGATGCCGCGCCGCCCGCAAAAGATAAATGCGGCAAAGGATTTCGTTATCCTCTGCCGCATTTTTCAGCATATCCTCTTCACTTGTCCAGAGACTTCATCGTCGGGAATACTGTTAGGTAGTTGGGTATTATCGGGTATTACCCGAAAATTACGCTTTTTCCGTATGTTACCACAAC
>CANPZI010000060.1 GCA_947588995.1 uncultured Lachnospiraceae bacterium | reverse complement strand
AAAGAAAAAAGTCTCGCAACCGACCTGTTTATAGGGCCTGCGAGACTTTTTGTTCTTTTCAACTGTCAAAGACGGGAATATAGCACAAAAAAAGAGCCGCTTCAATGTCTGCGGGAAAACTTGTTTGAAAAACTTTTTGTGCCACAAGATGTTGTATAGGCGGCGCCGCCTGTGGAAAAAAAGATATTTTTTTGTACATATTCCCTTTTCAATTCGGTAAAATAGTATTAGTATAATATATATTGCGATAACACAGAGTCGGTGAAAGGAGACCCCTCATGGCAAAAAAATTCGGTAAGTTTCTGATGGTGACGGCAGCACTTGGCGCGGCGGCGGCAGGCGCCTACTATTATCTGCAGAGCAAAGATCGTTTTGCGGATGAAGACTTTGATGACGACGACGATCTTGATGATTTTGATGACGACCTGGACGACGAGGCGTCGAAAGAAACCGACCGCAACTATGTCGATCTGGATTTGGAGAAAGCGGAGGAGTTCAAGGAAGGACTCAAGGCGGCGACGGCGGAAGCGACAGACAAGGTCGTGGGCGCTGTGAAAGAAACCGCTGAGAAGACGGCGGATACCGTGAAGAAAGCGGCGGATAAGACGGAAGTCAAAGTGGAAGAGTTCTTCGACGACGACGATAACGACGGCTCCATGGATGCGATGTAAGCCGTAAATCTATTATTTGTTCATCTTGTAGGGCGGGTCCGCTGGATAACCGCCCTTTAATTTTTGCATACCGCGCTGGATCGCGTCTTTTGAGTTCTTCCAGTCGGCGTCTTTGTTGCGGTAGTCAAATTTTTCCACAAGCCATGCCACATCCTCGGAGAGGCGCGCCATGTTGCGCTCCATCAGCGGGAATACGGTATCGTAGAACTCGGCTTTCTCCCTGTCGCCCAGGCGGCTGTCGGCGGCCTCGCACAAATCGCCGAAGTGGTGCAGGCAGAAGCCTTTGCTGTTCTTCACCTTGTCGCGGAACTCCTGGTCGCGCTTGTACATCACGAAGAACGTGTCCAGATAGCGCTCATAGGTGTCCGCGTAACGCCTGCAGATATAGCAGGACTGTTCTTTCTTCTCCACCCAGATGCCGATGGGATTCTGCCTCTCGGTCTGTTTTCTGAACTTGTCTTTCAGGGAAGTCCTGCCGGGCTTAAAGTTCTTAAACTGCTCCAGCATCTCGCGGTTGATCTGCATATAGTGTGTTTTCAGAATCCAGGCGTTGCCCAGCGTGTTGCCGTAGTCGAACATCTTCTTGAAGTGATCTCGGCAGAAGCCCGCCAGATCGGTCTGCTCGCGGACGTCGCTCTCCATGTAGGAGGAGCCGGAGCCCAGCACGAAGTCTAACAGATCCTGCTCCACGTTCCGCTCGATATAGCAGAAAGGGCATTCGTCGTCGGCATTCATGGCGTCATTCAACGGGATGGTGTACAGCTGTTCTTTCATCTCCGGCAGTCCTCGCTTTCTTCTCGCAGTTTCTACTATGACTATTTTACACGATTTTGGCAGCGCGGTAAATACTTTCGGGAGAAACTTTCGGGTCGGCGGGAAATCGCGGGCAGTGCGGTTGAAAGGACGGCGTGTTTTTGTTATGATGAAACGGACGTTGTCCGATCTCGTGCCGGAATCATTGATTGCAAGGCAGAGAATCAGGCCGGGATCGAGAGAGACATCATCAGGCGTATGAATTTATCGTGATCCCGGACAGCGATGTCAGGGATTAGCAGGAGAGAGGAGACAGCCATGGAAGAGAAAGTACGGCTTTCGGATATTGCCGAGGAACTGGGGCTCAGCACGGCGGCGGTGTCGTATGTGCTCCACGGCAAGACCGGCATGGTGTCGGAGCGAACGGCAATCCGGGTGCGGCAGGCGCTTGAGGAGCGGGGCTATCTGCCCCGTGCGGCGGAAGTGCTGCTGGCGGAGAATCCGGCGAAAATCGTGGGCGTGGTCATCAATGCCCACGAGAAATATGAGGCCCATGTCCTGGAGGATGCCTTTATCGCTTCAGCCCTCAACGCCCTCGGCGCGGAGACGGCCGGACGCGGACTGCAGATGATGGTAAGGACCGTAAACGACCTTGCAGAAATTGTTTCTTTCGCCACCATGTGGAATCTGGAGGGACTGGTGCTGATCGGCTTTTGCAGTGCGGATTACAAACACTTGCGTGAAAACGTCCGCATACCCTTTGCGGTCTATGACGCCTGCGGTGTCATGGCGGATCGCGTCTGTGCCGTGAACATTGACGACCGCCATGGGGGATTTCAGGTGGGAGAGTATTTTCGCCTTTGCGGGCATCAGCGCGCCCTGTGCCTTGCGGACAACGATATTGATATGGACCTGGAACGCTGGATGGGCTTTCGCGAGGGCTTCGGGCGCGGCGCGGCGTTCATGATGATCCCGATGGTTAAGGCGGAGCGGATGGCTTTCTACCGGGAGAAGCTGCCTGAGATCAGGAGCTTTTCTGCCGTGTTTGCCGTATCGGACTATTATGCCGTTGACCTGATCCATTTTCTGCAGAGCAGCGGCGTCGATATACCGGGCGAAATCTCCGTCGCCGGGTTTGATGACACACCTCTTTGCGGGCTGGTCTACCCGTCTCTGACCTCTGTTCGTCAGGACAACGCGGAACGTGCGAAGACGGCGTTGGATGCCATCGCCAAAATGCGGGCCGATGAGCCGGTGGAACCAGCTGTTACCCTTTCTACATCCCTTGTGGTTCGAGACAGCACAAGGAGCTGCTAATCGATCGACTCCGCTGTTTTCTTGTCATTTTCACCAAAAGCAGCGCCTCCATTTTTGTCACAGCTTACGGATTTAAGGTTTGAAAGAATTTCTTCCGTCAGTTTATATTTGAGCTGAGGGAAGAATTTTTTTGCAGATATGGAGGCTGAACAAAAATGGAAAGGGAAATTGTACAAAATGAGAAAGACAAAGGCGCAAGCTTATTGCGTTCGGTATGTGTCCTGGCTGTTCCCGTGGCGCTGCAGTCCATGCTGCAGTCCTCTTTCGGCGTGGCGGATCAGGTCATGATCGGTCAGCTTGGCGGCGTGGAGGTGGCAGCGGTGGGGCTTGCCGGAAAAGTCACGGGGATATTTAACGTCGTCGTGTCTGCCGTGGGCGCTGTGGCGGGAATCATGATCTCCCAGTACATAGGTCAGAAAAATACCGCCGAGACGCGTCGGAGCATGACCCTCAATCTGCGGATATGCTTTATCCTTGCCGCGCTGTTTATGCTGGCCGGCGTCGCCGCTCCGGAGCGGATCATGGGCATCTATATCGAAGACCGCGTGACCGTGGAAGTGGCGGGTCGGTATCTGGCGATCGTCTCCGGCACTTTTCTCCCCGCGGCGGGGATCACCATTCTGTCCACTTATCTGCGTTGCATGGAGAGAGCGTCCCTGCCGCTGTATGCCGGAATCGCGTCGGCAGCGGTCAATACCGGCCTCAACTGGATCTTGATCTTCGGGCGGTTTGGCGCGCCGGCTCTCGGCGTCACGGGGGCGGCGTTTGCCACGCTGATCTCGCAGCTTGTCTACTTCATGGTCATTCTCGGGATGTATGCCAGATATCGCGAGCGGGCGGAGAGCGCCGCGGCAGGCCCATTTGACTGGAAACAGTATCTTTCCATGCTGCTGCCGCTCTTAATCAGCGAATTTATGTGGGTTCTGGGCGAAAATGTATATGCGGGCATTTACGGGCACCTGGGCACTGATGCCTGCGCCGCCATGACGCTGACGAACCCCGTGCAGTCCCTGGCGATCGGAACCTTGTGCGGCTTAAGCCAGGCGGCGGCGATTCTCATCGGCAAGCGCCTTGGCGACGGGGACAGGGAGACGGCCTACCGGGAGGCAAAAAAGCTTCTTCTCTACGGTCTGGCGGGTTCCCTGCTGCTGTCGGTGATCATCTTCTGCATAAGACCATGGTATGTGCGCATTTTCAAGGTAGAGGCCGGCATCCGGGAACTGACGGCCCGGATCCTCACCGCCTACGCCGCGGTCATGCCTTTCAAGGTGTTAAATATGATCATCGGCAGCGGCATCCTGCGAAGCGGCGGCAAGACGACATATGTCATGGCCATCGACCTGATGGGCACATGGCTTTTCGGCGTCCCGCTGGGGCTTCTCACCGCTTTTGTGTTCCGCTGGCCTATCCCGCTGGTCTATTTCACCCTGTCTTTGGAGGAGTGCATCCGCTTTGTGGTCTCCCTGATTGTTTTCAGGCGCCGCGGGTGGATGAACCGGCTGAAAGCGTGAGGGCAAAACAATGAAGCAGGCAATCGAAGCAGCATTGCGGCATTGCGATGGCATTTATTCTTGACATTGATAGGGGGAAGTGAAAAAATAGAACTACTGATAAAACTATAATAAGTAACAGGTGTGCAGAATCCATGCAATCATTCAGAGAAGAATTGTCGGCTTATATCGCAAAAAAATATAAGGCATCCCCGGAATACCTGTGGAGGCGTTTTCCAGGCTATATGGTTTTTCGGCATCAGGATAATCAAAAGTGGTTCGCGATCGTCATGGATGTGCCGGGAGAAAAGCTGGGGTTGGACGCGGAAGAAACGGTGGATATCCTGAATGTGAAAATCGCGGATCTTTTTCTCGCGGATATGCTGGTGCAGCAGGAGGGCTTTTTTAGGGGTTACCATATCGCCAGAGGAAATTGGATCTCTATTTTGCTGGACGGCACGGTAGAATTTGAGGAAATCTGCAGATGGCTGCAGGAAAGCTACATGGCGACGGCAATGTCCGCATGACCAGCCTGATGAAGATAAAGTTGCAGAAACGCTATCCGCCGGATCAGTTTACCTTTGCCGTGCTGAGCGAAAAGTATGGCATCCATGCGGTGAGAGGGCCGAGAGGCATCCCGAAACACTTAAGCGAAGCGCTGAAATAAGAAATGATTGGTCAGTTGCCCTGCGAATTGATTTTGGGTATAATAGATTCGCGAGGAGGTGTGCAGGATTATGCAGATTATTCCTATGCGGGATTTGAAGAATACAGTCGAAGTGGAGCGGCGCTGTGCGGAGGAGAACGGCCCGGTTTATGTGACAAAGAGACTGAGAAAGCTGGATTAGTGCCACACGGTGAGAAAGAGATGAAACAGAAAACCTTACCGCCCGTCAATCACGACGAAAACCATATATTGCAGGAGATCCGCTGCTTCGCGCTGGACATGGACGGCACGGTCTACCTCGGGGAGAGATGGATCGACGGCGCGAGGGAGTTTTTAGATCAGATAGAGGAGACGGGCAGAAGTTATGTCTTTGTGACCAACAATTCCTCGAAAAATGCCGCCGTCTATGTGGAGAAGCTGCACCGCATGGGGCTTGATGTCGGCGAGGAGAAGATCGTCACCTCCGGGCAGGCCACGATTGCGTACCTACAGGAGCATTTCCCGGGCGCGAAAGTATTCCTGCTCGGGAACGCCCTGCTGCGGGAAGAGTTCATGCAGGCGGGCATTGTGCTGGAGGAGGCGCATCCCGACGTGGTGGTGACGGCTTTCGACACCTCTCTCGATTATGAGAAGATGTGCCGGGTATGCGACCATGTCAGGGCGGGTCTTCCCTATCTGGCGACGCATCCGGACTACAACTGCCCTACGGAGACGGGCTTTGTCCCTGACGCGGGAGCGATCCACGCCTTTATCCACGCCTCGGCGTTCCGCTATCCGGACCGCATTATCGGCAAGCCCAACGGGGACATCATCGACTATCTCTGTACGAGGGTGGACACGGCAAGAGAGCAGATCGCCATGGTGGGCGACAGACTCTACACGGACATCGCCGCGGGCAGGAACAACGGCTTAAAAAGTATTCTGGTACTGAGCGGCGAGGCGTCGCTGGAGGACGCACAGGCATCGGATGTGCAGCCGCATCTGATCTTTGATTCCGTGAAGGAATTATCCCAAATGCTTTCCCTGGGCAGCGGCCGCCCATTTTGTATGTTTTCCACAAAACATCCCAGCCCTTTCTGGTAAAAACGGCAAAGTTGTGATGTCCCTCTTGTCAAGTCTGAGAAAGGGATGTATACTCATTACAAGGTCTTGGAAACGTTACCGATAACGATACCGAAAACGTTGCCGGAGCAGCGACAAGACAAGAGCATATCAACGATGTTATGAAAGGAAGAGGGAAGAGAACATGAAAAAGAAACTGGTAAGCGTTTTGCTTTGCGCGGCGATGATGTCCACTCTGTTGGCAGGCTGCGGCAGCGGCGGCGAGACGGCTCCCGCGGGGGATGCGGCGGCGGATACGACAACGAATACGACGGCGGACACGACCGGGGAGGATAATGCCGGGACGACGGCAGCCTCCGGCGATGGTTCCGTATATCTGTTGAATTTCAAGCCTGAGACGGACGGCGCGTGGCAGGATTTGGCGGCGACTTACACGAGCCAGACCGGCACGGAGGTCATGGTGGTGACGGCGGCAGACGGACAGTACAAGACGACGCTGCAGTCCGAACTGGCAAAATCTGAGGCGCCCACGATCTTCAATATCGGCAATGCGTCCGACTGCGCAGAGTATGCGAATTATATTTATGACCTGAAGGACAGTTCCCTGTACAGCCATCTGACGGATAAGTCTCTGGCGCTGGAGTATGACGGCAAGGTAGCGGCGGTTGCAAACTGCTACGAGTGCTACGGCATCATCTACAATAAGACGATCCTGGAAGGCTACTGCGGGATGGACGGCGCGGTCGTCTCCTCCATCGACGAGATCGACGATTTCGAGACGCTGAACGCTGTGGCGACCGACATCAACAGCCGTGTGGACGAGATCAACGATGCTCTGGGCACGAATCTGACGGGCGCTTTCGCCTCCTCGGGTCTGGACAGCGGTTCCAGTTGGAGATTCTCCGGCCACCTTGCGGGTCTGGCGCTCTACTATGAGTTCAAGGATGCGGGCTGTGATCTGACGGCCGGGCAGGAGACGGTGACAGGCAAGTATCTCGACAACTTCAAGAACGTTTGGGATATGTATATCAACACTTCTTCCGCAGACAAGGCGACGCTTGACTCCGGCGCATATAATGCCGAGCAGGAACTTGGCCTTGGAGAGGCGGTGTTCTATCAGAACGGCGACTGGGAGTACGCGGCATTCGCGCCCGACAACGAGAACGGTTACACGGTGACGACGGACGATCTCTCCATGATGCCGATCTACTTCGGTGTTGACGACGCGAACGAGGGCCTTGCGGTAGGTACGGAGAACCACTGGGCAGTCAACGCACAGGCATCCCAGGAGGATATCGACGCGACGCTGGCATTCCTTGACTGGGTGATCACCTCCGACGAGGGACGCGATGCCATCACGAACCAGATGGGTCTTACGGCTCCGTTTGATACTTTCACGAACGAGTACACGTCCAACAATGCATTCGCGGCTAAGGCGAATGAGTACGCGGCGGCAGGCAAGACCTCGGTCGCATGGAGTTTCAACGCGACTCCCGCGGTTGACGACTGGAGAGCGGACTTCGTAGCGCCCCTGACAGAGTACACCGAGAGAGGCGGCTCATGGGATGATGTGAAGACGGCGTTCGTTGACCAGTGGGCGTACTACTGGGGAATGACCAACAACCAGTAAGGGACAGTTACATATAGTGTTACAGACAGTGAGTGATATAGGGGCGAGTGGATTTTGCTTGCCCCTATTTTAAAAAAGAGAAAGGCGGCGCATTATGGAAAAATCAATCAAACGGTGGTTTCCCCTGTTTGTATTGCCGACCCTGATCGCGTTTACGATCGGTTTTATCGTTCCGTTCCTCTACGGGATCTTTTTATCTTTCTGCAAGTTCACGACAGTCGTGGACTGGTCATGGGTCGGGCTGGAGAATTATACGAGGATCTTTATTGTGAACGGTAAGCTGGACACCTCATTCTTACACGCGATCTGGTACACGGCGCTGTTCACGACGGTGTCCGTCATCATCATCAATCTGGCAGCTTTCGGGATCGGTATGGCGCTCACCAAGGGGATCCGCGGGACGAATCTGTTCCGGACGGCATTCTTCCTGCCGAATCTGATCGGCGGTATTGTGCTCAGCTATATCTGGCTGATGATCTTCAACGCGGTGCTGCAGAATTATTCCAAGACGATCGTATCTTCGCAGTGGACCGCATTCTGGGGACTGATCATTGTGGTGTGCTGGCAGCAGATCGGTTATATGATGATCATCTATGTGGCGGGCATCCAGAATATTCCGGGAGAACTGATCGAGGCGGC
>CANPZI010000059.1 GCA_947588995.1 uncultured Lachnospiraceae bacterium | reverse complement strand
AGGCTGAAGAGGCGCCCCTGCTAAGGGTGTAGGTCGCTTACGCGGCGCGAGGGTTCAAATCCCTCCTTCTCCGTTTTATCTACCGGCAGAGGATCAGATTGCTTCTATGTTTTTTGTGAACAGGAGGTAGCGTATGTTTTTGTTATTGGCAGGCGGTTTAATTGTTGTCATCATTCCCGTTGTGATCGCGGTAGTGTCGTCTGTTGTATCGGCGATTGCGGCGTCTCAGGATATCGGGGAAGACGAGTAGGTACGGCAGTCGTAAGCGTTGCCGAATCGTGAATAGGACAGAGTGTACAGGACAGGGAAAGGCTTCTTTCTCTGTCCTTTTTCTCTCTACCCGTATTGAAAAACAGCGGGGAATTGTCTATAATATGAGATAACAGATTAAGACGGCATAAGCGGTTTGTGCGGTATGAACCGGTTGAGCAAAAATGGAGGAAGAGTATGAGATTAGTGACGCGTTCGGATTTTGACGGACTGGCCTGCGGAGCGCTGTTGAAAGAGGCGGGCATTATCGATCATTGGAAATTTGCGCACCCCAAGGATCTTCAGGACGGATTGATTGAGATTACGGAGGATGACTGTCTGGCCAATGTCCCCTATGTGGAGGGCTGCGGTCTGTGGTTCGACCATCATTCCAGCGAGCACGAGAGACTGCAGCTGGCCGGTAAATATAAGGGGGAGAGCCGTATCACGCCCTCCTGTGCGAGAATTATCTATGAATACTACGGCGGGAGAGAGAGATTTCCGCAGTTCGACGATATGATGGAGGCGGTTGACAAGGTGGATTCCGGAAACCTCACCATCGATGAGATTCAGAATCCGAAAGGCTGGATCCTGGTGGGCTACCTGATGGATCCCAGAACCGGGCTCGGACGTTTCCGCAACTTTACGATCTCCAACTATCAGCTGATGGAGAAGCTGATCGACGCCTGCCGCACCATGACGACGGACGAGATCTTGAGTCTGCCCGATGTCAAGGAGCGCATTGAGGTATACAATGAGCAGACCGGGAAGTTCAAGGAGATGGTCACGGCGCACACTGAGATTCGCGGCAACGTGATTATTACGGACCTGCGGGGCGTGGAGACGATCTACACCGGCAACCGTTTTATGATCTACAGCATGTATCCAGAGCAGAATATCTCCGCCTGGATTGTCAACGGCAAGGGCGGTCTGGGCTGCTCAGCGGCGGTCGGCTACAGTATTCTGAATAAGACCAGCGATGTGAATGTGGGCAGCCTCATGCTCAAGTACGGCGGCGGCGGACACAAGAAAGTCGGCACATGCCAGTTCACGGATGAGAATATGGCGACAGAGCTGCCGAAGATGCTGGAGGAACTCTGCGCGATGGCCAACGCATAGAACGGGGAAGCGGATATGACCTTTGACCTTAAGAAAGACGGCAAAAGAATTGCCGTGATCTGCCTGGCTTCGGCGATCATGGCAGTCAATATCAAGACTTTTGTCAATACGGGCGGACTGTATCCGGGAGGCGTGACCGGTCTGACGATACTGATACAGAGTATTTTCAAAATGTATCTCCATGTCAGCCTCCCGTACACACCGGTCAATCTGCTGCTGAATATCGTGCCGATCTATATCGGCTTCCGCTTTATCGGCAGGAAGTTTACTCTGTATTCCTGTCTTTCGATTCTTGTCACCAGTGTGCTGACGGACGCCATTCCGGCTGTTCCGCTGACTTATGATATCCTGCTGATCAGCATTTTCGGCGGGATCATCAACGGTTTTGCGATAAGCCTGTGCCTGTCCATGAACGCCACCACCGGCGGAACGGATTTTATCTCTATTTTTCTGTCAGAAAAAAAGGGCGTGGATGCCTGGAACTTTATTCTCGCTTTCAATGTGGTGATCATCATGATCGCCGGCATCCTGTTCGGTTTTGACAAGGCGCTGTATTCCATTATTTTCCAATATGCTTCCACACAGATGCTGCATATGCTCTATAAGCGATACCAGAAACAGACGCTCTTCATCGTGACCAACCACGCGGAGGCGGTCTGCGAGGCAATCAACCGGATCAGCAGACACGGCGCTACGATCTTAAGCGGTGAAGGCTCTTACGAGCGCCGCAAGAGAGAGGTCGTGTACTCCGTGGTGTCCAGGGAGGAGAGCAAGGCTGTGATCAGTGCGGTCAAGAAAGCCGACGATACGGCGTTTGTCAATGCGATCAGAACCGAGGAGCTGGCCGGCAGATTTTATTACCGGCCGAATGAGTGACGTATTCTTAAGCATTCTTTTGCTGCATGAGCAGCATACGTTTCCCAAATTATAAAGAATAAAAATCGAAAAGGTGGAAAAATCCGACAAATCCTGTGCTATTATAGATGCAGGAAAAGTGAAAGGCGGCAAAAATCATGGCGAAGAGAACCTTGGACAAGGAAACCCGTTTCGCGCGTCTGATCAGGATATGGGACTATCTGCGGAGAAATACGGACAGGGACCATCCGATCACGCAGGAGGCCATGCGGCAGGATCCGAAGATCCGGGACTACCTCGGGGACAAGCAGACCTTTAACCGGCTCATCAAGGATATGGCGTGGGCGTTAAACTGCGACGGGATAGCGTGTCGGCCCAAAGATAAAAAAGAGTGGAAAATCTGTTTTCGGGACTTCGAGCGGTTCTGTGAGGATTGGAAGAGAGCGGAAGATTGTGAGGGAGAGTGGGCGGATGAGGCACAGGGAGAAAGAGATGCGGACGATTTGCTGTGTGTCGATCCGCTGGAGGCGTACCATGCCAGAACCATGCGTCTTGGCGGGCTGCACTGCAACCCGACGTTTTCCTATGAGGAGATTGACTGCATGATCGAGGGGATTCTGGCTTCCAGGACACTGGACGGCCGGACCGCACAGGCGCTGATCGACAAGATTGAAGATCAACTGACCACAAAGTTTTATCGGAAGACAGCAAAGCGCATCTGTAAGATCAGGGAGCAGGCGCTGGCGGATCGCGAGCTGATGCGCCGGAATCTCCTGACGATCCGGCAGGCCATCGACACCAACGCGCAGATCAGTTTTCAGTTCAACGGCTACACGTATCGGAAGAGACTGGAGCCTGTCAGTGAGGGAAAATACACGGTGAGCCCCTATTACATCGTGGCGGACGGCGGACGGTATTATCTGCTGGCCTGTATGCCCGTCACGCGGCAGGGCAGGAAGCTGCAGAATATGTCGATCTGGCGGATCGATCTGATGACGGAGGTGGAGATCCCCGGGGAGCGGAGAGAACTCGGTATACCAGGGCGGCCGAGGATTCCCATGCGGGATGTGGAGAATCTGCCGCTTGCCTGGGATGAGAATTTTCACTTCAAGCATCTGCATATGTCTTTCGACAAGCCGGAACGGATCACGCTGCGCGTCAGAAGCGACAAGCGGGCGGATGATCCGACGAAACGGGTGCGGCCGGATTACACTTTCCTGCACGACTGGTTCGGCGATACATTCCGCTATGTGCGGACTGAGGAAGAGCCGCCCTATGACGATATCGTGGAGGTGGAGACTTCGCCTTACGGCATGGTGCACTGGGCGCTGCAGTACAGCGACAGAGTAGAGGTGCTGGAGCCTGCGCACGTGCGGGAGGAAGTGGCGCGCAGGGTGCGGGCGCTGGCGGAAAAGTATGGCGTGAAGCCGTAGAACGATCCGGTCGGAAGAGATGGAAACAGAAGGTTGACAGGAAATATGCAAAGAAAATCGAGCGATTTAAAAGAACAATTTAAGGATGAGATTAATCATGAATTGCAGGAGGAGGACTTTGCGTGGGGTGAAGCAGATGCATTGCAAAAGTTTTTGGCATATAAGGCGGCACCATTGGAAATTGATTGTGACGTATCTGAAAAAGCTTTTGAGAGCTATAAAAAATATCCCTATCTAAATGGGAGAGCAGCTGAGATTAAAATTAAAGATCAAGAAAAAGAAAATGGATTCAAGAAAGAGTTAACACTGGCTGGCCATACATACAGAGGCGATACTATGACGAGCGGCTGGTGGTTTGTCCAGCAGATATTGGCCTATTATACCAAAGATGGATATCAAAAAAAGTGTCTTCACGGTATCAGGATAAATGTCAAAAAAATACCCAACTTCAGGAAATATGTTAAGTGGGATGAACTGTGTGAATATTTGAAAGTTGAAGATGTTGAGGGATTCATGGCTTCTTTTGAGAAGTTTCTAAGCTGTATTCATTCGGCGGGAAATATGATAATGGTGCCCATGCATTTTAATGCAGAGCGATGCGGCAGGTATGCTGTCTGGGACTGCTGGGACATAACGCTTCACGCTGTTTGTTCATGGTATCGGTGTAATACTGATCTAAAGAAAGTAGAGTTAGACAAAGTGGATGCGGAAAAAGACCGGTGGCTGATCAAACTTTTTTCAAAAGGCGCATGTGAGGCAAAGATTTGCAGCGTTTTGGAATGTAAGCATTGGCTGGCAACGTATTTTGCAAATGCCGGTGATTTTATCAGGCAAAATCTTTTGCAGGATTATTGGGAACCCGGGCAGGATGATGATTGGGAAAACGGACATGTAAAAGCACTTATTGACAATAAAGCGATTGAAGAAGAGGATGCAGACAAATTTTTTAGGGGATGTACAATAAAATATAAACCTAAGCGCGGGGATGCACAGCAGATGAAAGCTTATTTTGATCATTTTGTGGAGAGAACGCAGAAGCGTGAAAATCGGATCAATGGGGTGGGAGATGACAGTCAATGAGATACTTTGAGTTTATACTTGGCACCACAGCGGAACAAATTAAAGAAAATGCGACCGTCAATCTGAACGAATATGCCTATAACAAACCGATCGGCGCAGTGAGCAGTTACCTGTACGGCAATCTCAAAAACGGCGTGTGCTGCTTTATGTACAGAGAAGAGCAGGATGCCGTTTTGAGCGCATTTTCCTATGACGAAAAGACGCGGACATTTCGAGAAGCATACGACGCCATCCTTGAAATATTACGGCAGATATTCGGCATCAAAAAGGTACAGGCAGAGCCCTGTGAGGTCACTGTAGAGCAGTTTTATGAAGATATGCTGGAAGCAAGGCGGAGAGATCTTGTTCAGTATTCGCACAGAGTGTTGGAAATGTCAAAGGTGGAGTTTTTCGACATGTATAGGCGGTTAGAGAGGGAGAAGGGTTCTTATAAGTGGGAAGAAAAGATTATTTCCGGAAAGGATAAAAAAGCAAATCCGCTGTATGACAAGAGCATGACCGATGAACTCTCCAATATCGAGTCTCACAGAAACGTGTCGGATTTTCAGGGAAATTCAGTTCACTACGTGATCTTGGGCAGGAGCACGGAGGCGGCGGTCGATATGGCGGAAACTCTCGCGCAGAGGCTGGCAAAGGCAAACCGTCTGCGCGGCAGACGCATGGAGATCATCACACAGATACAGCCGGGTTTGTATCGGAGCAGCGATTGCCGGCTCGAGGAGGTGATAGAAAATAATTACGGCGGCGTGGTAGTGATCGATCTGTCCGAAAAATTCGGATACAGCCCGGTTGACTATGCAATGGCCTGTAAGTATCTGGAAAGACTGGTGCAGAAATACAGGAACGACTGCCTCTTTGTGTTCACCTACAATATCGAGAAGCCGGGCTTTGCCTATCAGCTGCTGACGCAGGTGCGCAAGTATATTCTCTCGGTGGAGATCAGAGAGGGTGTGGGCGGCAGAAGAGAGGCCGTGGCTTACCTGAAGGAACTGATCCGGGCGTCGGACTATTCCCAGTATGCGGGACAGGCGGGCGAATTTATGAAATCCTTTGCCGGAGACCGCTTTTCTCAGACAGACGCGCTGACGGCGTTTGCGCAGTTCGAGCCGTGGTGCCTGAACCGAAACGTGCTGAAAGCCTATGCATACGACACGGCGGACACGTTTATGCTGGACAGGGAAGAAAATACCGATTCCGCCTATGAGAAGCTGAAGAACCTGATCGGCCTTACAGCCGTCAAGGAACAGATCGATCACATCATTGCCGCGGATATCGTGGAGAAGGAGCGGAAAAAGCGCCGGGGCAGCGCGTACCGGCTGGGAACCATGCACATGATATTTGCGGGCAACCCAGGGACGGCGAAGACGACGGTGGCGAGACTGTTCGCCGGCATCGCAAAAGAGAAAGGGATCTTAAAGAGCGGCGTCTTCTTGGAATGCGGCGGGATGGATCTCGACGGGCTTGGCTGTGAGGCGGCAATCAGAGAAGCGTTTGCGGGAGCGCAGGGCGGCGTGCTGTTCATCGACGAGGCGTATGCTGTGAAAAGTGATCTGGCCGTCACCTGTCTCATTCAGGAGATGGAAAACAGGCGGGAGGAAGTTATCGTCATTCTGGCAGGATATTCCGAGCGGATGCGGAACTTTATGGAGCGCAATGAGGGATTGAAGAGCAGAATCCCGTACCAGATCGATTTCCCTGATTACAGTGTGGAGGAACTGTCGGCTATTTTCGCCATGATGACTAAGGAGCGCGGCTTTGCCGTCACGGAGGAGGCGCTGCAGGGAGCCCGCAGTATCTTTGAGAAAGTCAGCCGCATGGATAATTTTGGCAACGGCAGATATGTGCGCAACCTGATAGAGCGGGCCGTGCAGAACCAGTCCATCAGGCTGCTGGGTGATAAAGAAAGCGCGGAAAAGATCGGGAAAAAAGAACTCTTTCTGCTCACCGCGCCCGATATCACGGGACTGGAAGAGGGGCTGCAGGAGGAGAGAGAGGACGGCAGCGCGCAGAAAGAGCTTGATGAGATGATCGGCCTTGTTTCCGTGAAAGAAGTCATTCACAAAGCGGTCACGGGCTTTAAGCTGAAGAAGCTCTGCATGGACAGAGGAATCCGCAAGGAGAATCCCTCGCTGCACATGGTGTTCACCGGCAATCCGGGGACGGCGAAGACGACGGTGGCGAGACTCTTTGCCGAGATCCTGAAAGATGAAAAGATACTGCCCTCGGGAAGATTCGTAGAGGTGGGACGGGCGGATTTGGTCGGCGACCATGTGGGCGCTACGGCGCCGCTTGTCAAGAAGAGATTCAAGGAGGCGCAGGGCGGCGTGCTGTTCATTGACGAGGCGTATTCTCTCTGCGACGGTTATGAGAACAGTTTCGGGGATGAGGCGATCAGTACCATTGTCCAGGAGATGGAGAATCACAGAGATAACGTGGCGGTCATCTTCGCGGGCTATTCGGAACAGATGCGGCATTTCCTTGACCGCAATCCGGGCATGTCGTCGCGGATCGCGTTCCATGTGGAATTCGAGGACTATTCCGTCTCCGAACTCTGCGACATCACCAGGCTTATGCTCGCTGAAAAGCAGATGAAGATCACGGACGCCGCCATGGACAAGTTGAGACACATCTATGAAAGCGCGAGGCAAGACAGCGATTTCGGCAACGGGCGCTTTGTGCGCAAGATGCTGGAGGAGGCGGAGATGAATCTGGCGGTGCGCGTGCAGCAGGCGGACGAGTCCCTGCTTACGGAGGAGCTGCTGATGACAATCGAAGTAAACGACATACCGGAGCCGGAGTTTGGAAAAACGCAGGAGAGGAGGATGGGGTTTTAAAATGGGAAATTGACTGTTAAGATAATATATAGGAAGGGGAGGATATATCATGAGATGTAATCAGGTAAGCATATTTATTGAACGTTTCGGCAAATATGTGCCGAAGGACTATCCGGCGGATGTACAGAGGATCAGCGTGTACTGTGATGACTCCCAGTCTGTATATGCGGCGCTTTCCAAGGCGTACGCAATGGCGGTAAACGAGCTGAATGAATATGAAAGCATCGGTGTTAGGGCGAATGTTTCCACCAATGAATTTTCTTACGTGGATTACAGAGAAATGCACAGCACGATACCGAAACAGATGCGAAGCTATGACGAGGATATTGATTTGGAATACGGGGATACGAGACTGCCGCTTCTAAAAGATTACGCATGGGTCTATGAGCACAGCGGCGAGATCATGGAAGTCATCAAAAGTTCGGGCAAAGAAGACGTCGTTCCGACGCTTCGGGAGCGTTTCGCGCTGGATGATGTGCAAGTCAGAAAACTCATGCAGATCCGAATGGATATGCTTGATCGGGACAACTATGAGAAAGTCTGTCGGGAAATCGAAAAATTGGAACGAAAACGGAAGGAAAACCGTGAAAAGGCTTCGGGAAAAATAAGCGGAACGAAGGGTGTCGAATATATGATTCACTTGAGAAATAAGATACGGGAATGCAGACAGGAAATCGATGTGACCAAAGCCTATTTTACCGCCGCAGATCACTATGAGGATATCATCCGGGTATTGCGGGAGACCGAAGAAGACGACGAGTATATGGAATATATGAAAAATACTTATGGCTTTTCCCCTGAGCAGGCGAGGGCGGTCAAGTATGCGCCGGCGGAGTATTACAGCAGACAGGG
>CANPZI010000058.1 GCA_947588995.1 uncultured Lachnospiraceae bacterium | reverse complement strand
TCAAGAAAGCAGGTCTAAGATCATTTTTCTTTAGGAACAATCTTTTTCATGTCAACTGACAATTCGTTTACTTCATCACGGCGCATATACAGGGTGGCACGGACCATGGCGGTTGTGCTATAATGATATAAGGTAAAGCGAAAAGGAGTTGACACTATGGGGACGGCGATTGTACTGGTGATTGTGGCGGGCGCGGCGGCGCTTGCGATACGAAGCATCGTCAGGGATAAAAAGGCAGGCAAGTCGGTACAGTGCGGAGACTGCTCCCACTGCGGCAGATGTCATTGACGCTTTCCTGCCGTCACATCAAAATCATATGCCATAGAGAAAAGCGCGGATGAAGAGACTGGTCTGCGCTTTTTTCGTCTCGTTGCTAAGGCGCTCAATTCATACTATAATCAAGGCAGCGGACGCTTGTGCGCATCAGTGGGAGAGAAAGGCAGCGATATGTCAGATACGAAAATTACACGAGAAAAAGAGATCATTCAGGGACTGCAGATCGCGGGCCTGTCCTGCCGGCTGTTCCTGCCGCAGGATTATGGCGATGCCGGACGGCGTTATCCCGTAGTCTATGTCAACGGGGAGATCCCGCTGGAAGAGATTGTAAAGAAAGCGGCGAAAATGGGCGTGGGCCTGGATTTTCTGATCCTGTCCGTGCAGCCGGAGAACTGGAACGACGATTTCACGCCGTGGGGCGCGCCGCCTATCCGCAGGGGCGAGGATGCGCCGGCCGGGCTGGCGGACGCATATCTCCGGCGCCTGACGGGGCAGATTAAGCCCTATGTGGATGCGCATTACCGCACAGAGACGGAGGCTGCGCACACGGCGCTGATCGGGTATTCTCTCGGCGGGCTGACGGCGCTCTATGCCGCTTATCAGACGGACGTATTCGGTGTGATCGGCAGTCTGTCGGGCTCACTCTGGTACGATGGCTTCTGTGCCTATATGGAGCGGGGCAAGCCGCTTTGCGCCGAACTTAAGGTATATTTTTCGCTGGGGAATAAAGAAAGCGAAAGCAGGAATCCGCGCATGGCAAAAGTGGCGGCCTGTACGGAGCGGGCACAGGAGATCCTGATTCGGCAGACGGAAAGCGCGGCATGTCAGGCTGCGCCGGAAGAGCGTGTCTGTCTGGAGTGGAACGAGGGCGGGCACTTCCATGAGATTCCGAGGCGCTTCGTGCGCGCGTTTGCGTGGATCGGGAAGAAAATCTGATGCGGCAAAAGAGTTCCCGGCGTCGGCTGTCAGTTTTCCCGCCCGTACCGCGCCAGTTCATAGCGGTCGTGGAGCGTCTGTGTATCCGCATCGTCCGTAAGGCCCGCGTTTTGCTCGATCTCGGCGGGCGATTCATGCCGTGCCGGAGTGTCTTTTCTGTGTCGTCTGATGGTTTTGCGGTATTCTTTCCGGATGCGCTCGCGCTCCGACAGCCTGCGCGGTCCGGCGGGCGATTTTTTGACTCTGACGGCCCGTTCCGTCTCCTGCAGCTCTTCCACCAGATCGCCGTTCTCGTCGGCAGCCTCCCGGAAAGCGCGGAAAGTGCTGAAGATTACCTTGAGCAGTGCGGCGGCGACGGCGGCGAGAATTGCCGCTTCCATAATCTTTGACAGGGTGATCAGCCATTGTGGCGTCGGCCTGGGCTCTCCGAACTGTTCGATCAGCGCCTGCGCCGGGTCTTCACCGGGCGATTCGAGCTGAAGTTCTCCCGTAAGCTGCGAGTAGTCAAAAGATATCGGTGTCAGGGAATCCCTGACGTCGCGGTAAGTCCTGCCGGAGGCGGTCATAAGAGCGGTCAGGGCGACGAAGAGAAATAAGAGCAGGAAGATTGCCAGCATACCCGAGCCGATGCCGTAAATCCTGCGGGAGGGCAGATTGCCGGTTCTCTTATTGAGGGAGAGATAGGTTTCCGTTTCGCAGATATATCTGTGCAGGAGGGCGGCCGGCGCATAGAGTACGGCGCTGAACAGAGCCGCGTCGCACACGGCGGAATTGTTGAGGTTGAGCGCCAGCGCATAGACCACGCCGAAGAGAATAAGGACTGCGAACGACGGCGTCCGCAGGGTATCGGGCGCGGGATGCCACGACGGATCGGCGCGCAGTGCCTCCTCATCGCTGCGTTTCCGGTGCAGGCGTTCGACCGCGCGGCCTGTGATCACCATCCCCGTCTCTATGATGAGGAATACCATATAGAATCCGGATACGGAGCCGTCGGACACGGAAGAGATAAGCATCCGGCCAAGCGCCGCCGTCGCCGCCAGCGAGAGCGCGCCGACGGCCAGATAAGTCAGCAGTCCGCGGCATCTTTCGATGGCCAGATCGGAGAGGATAATCGGCAGGGCGATGAGCAGACAGCAAAGATACAGCGGCCGGCTGATCGGGTCGGGCTGTCTGGCGCCGAGAGTATAGACGGCAGGCAGGATGATTGCCAGAATCAAGGTCGCATGCGTCCACTCAGAGATTTTTTTGACGGCATTTCTCAATTTCTTTCCACCTCCCGTCTGATCAGGCGGATATTCTCCGGCGTCCTGATGTCGCAGGCGTCGTTTTTCGTATAGGGAACAACCAGGATCGCCTCCTGCTCGCGGCCTGTGAACGCCTCGATGGCAGCCAGTTTCTGCGCGGCATTCTTGGAAATCAGAATCAGCACGGCATCTTCCGGCCGGTCCGAAGAAGACATATGGCCGCTTTGGCTCCTGCCGTCTGTTTCGTTTGGCAGAGCCGGAAAAGGAACAGGTCTGTCGCAGCTCTTGCATCTCGCCAGCAGACGTTCCACACTTTCCAGCTGTCTGCGGCCGCCGGCGGGGGCAATATAAGTCATGCGGGATACACTGTCGTCCGGGGCGGATGATGTGTGGCTGTCTGCGGCGGTTTTATGATCGTCTGTCGCAGCACAGCCGGTATTCACACAGAGGCCGACTTCCATGCCGCGGGCGAGCATTCTCTGTGCCAGCGAGGCGGCGACGGAGACGGAATCTTCGATCAGATGCTCCTCTTTCAGGATGCCGCTGTCCTCCAAATCAAGGCAGAGCATCACTTTCTCCGTAAGTGTGGACTCAAAAGTATTGACCATCAGGCTGCCCGTCCTTGCGCTGGCGTTCCAGTTAATTGTATTCATGGGGTCTGTGGGAGTGTACTCCCGTATGGAGGAGAAAGCGAACGGGTCTTCATAGAGACGTTTGGCGCACTGCAGGCTTCCCATGAGACGTTCGCAGGAGACGAGGATATCCGACACGTCCGTCCTGGCGGCATAGACATAGAGATCCGTGTCGGCGGGACAATCCGTGGAACAGCGTCTGGTGTGCAGCAGGGAGTAGGTGGTAAGCCGTGATTCGCCGATGCGGTAATAGCCTCTTCCGGTACAGTGGAGGGTCAGCGTCCTGGTGACGCGCTGGCTGCCCAGCAGGGCGAAGATATCCCTTTTGTACACGAAGTCACTCACATTCGTGTTTTCGCAGTCAAGAAAAACAAGTCGCCTGTCCATGTGAAAGGCGACCTCCAGAATAGGGAGAAAGAGCCTCTTGCGGTTCTCGATCCGCTCCGTCATCTGCGCCTGTTCGCCGGCGTAGACGAAGTTCTGCAGAAAGTGCAGAGAGACGGTCAGATTTTTGCTCCAGTGCGAGGTATAGTACAGGTTCCAGAGAACCATGAGGAGCAGAAATCCCAGGAAAAATAAACTGATCATGGTCTGGTCCAGTCCTCCGTCGGGAGAGCGATGCTGTTTAACAGTCCGCGGATCAAGGATTCTTTCTCCTCCGCGCGGGCAGTCTCGGCGATCATTCTGTGCGCGAGCACAGGTACGGCCACGGCTTTGATGTCCTCCGGCGCCACGAAATCCCGCCCCTGCACCATGGCATATCCCTGGGCGGCGCGCAGCAGCGCCAGCGTACCTCTCGGGCTGACTCCCTCTGCGATCGTGCGGCTGCTGCCGGAGGAAGCGCCGTACTTGCGCGTTCCCTGCACGAGACTGACGATGTAATCCCGCAGATCCGCGTGGACGTAGATATCTTTGCAGCTGTCCCGGAGAGCGAGGATCTCTTCCCGCGTGCAGACCGGCGCGATGTGTTCTAAGGGCTGTGCGGTGATATAGCGGTCGATCATCTGCCGTTCTTCCCCGGCGGTGAGACTGCCCATGCCGATCCGCATGAGGAAGCGGTCCATCTGCGCCTCGGGCAGCGGATAACAGCCCAGCGTCTCCACCGGATTCTGCGTGGCGATCACGAAAAAAGGTTCTCCCGGCGTTCGGGTCACGCCGTCCACCGTGACCTGTCCCTCGCCCATGCATTCGAGCAGACTCGACTGTGTCCGCGGCGTGGCGCGGTTGATCTCGTCCGCCAGCAGCAGGTTGGTGAAGACCGGGCCCTCCTTAAAGACAAAAGCGCCTTTTTCCTGATTATAGTAGGACAGCCCCGTCACGTCGCTGGGCAGTAGGTCCGGGGTGAACTGAATCCTCCCGAAAGCAAGATCCATCGATTTTGCCAGCGATTTGGCCAGTACCGTCTTGCCGGTGCCGGGGACATCCTCCAGAAGAACATGGCCGCCGGCAGCCAATGCCGTAAGCAGCAGATCGATGACGCTTTCCTTGCCGATAATCACTTGGGAGACATTTTCTTTGATGCGCGGTAACAGGTCGTTCATAGGGGAGATCCTTTCTGTGGTCAGTCATCCATTCCAAAATAATATTCTAACTGATCTTCCGCCTTGTCAAGTGCATCTTCCAATTTTTCCAGTTCCCGTTCCGTGCTTCTGTAATCCTCTCTCGACAGCGAGCCGCCGCGCACCTGTCTCTCCAGCTCATCTTCGTACCGGTCGAGTCTGCGGTCGATGCTCTCGGCCTCCTGCTTGTAAGTGAAGAACTGTTCCAGTTCGGGATTGCGGCTGTCGGCGAGCAGCGTACTTACTCTTGCGGTGAAGTCGTCCACCAGCGCGGTCAGACTCTCCATCGTGTCGGTGTCGGCTGCCGGACTGCCGCTGTCGGGCGCCGGCTGTGTATTGTCTGCCGGTGCGGCGGGAGCGTCCGCGGGCGGCGTCTGTGTGTCGTCTGTCGGTGCGGCAGGGGTGTCCGCTGGCGGCGCCTGTGTATTGTCTGCCGGTGCGGCGGGAGTATCTGCTGGCGGCATCTGTGTGTCGTCTGTCGGTGCAGCCGGCTGTTGGGCTGTCGGCGCGGCTGCTGCGTTTGCCTGCTGCAGATCCGTGATCTGCTGCTGCAGCTCCGCGATCTCCTGCCGCAGCGCCTCCGTCTCGCTGTTGCCTGAGGCTGCCCCACAGGCGGACAGCATACCTGTCAGGGACAGCACACATGCCGTCCGGATAGCGATTGTGTAGAGAGTTGTCTTTTTCATCATATATCCTCCTCGTCACAGATATATTCGGCAATCTTACTGTAAATATAAACAGTATACTCCCCAAATGTAAAAAAATTGTGAAAAGCAAAGACAAAATGAGGTTGACAAGTGTAACCCACTGTGCTATTTTATAAACAGGGTTACATGAGTCACCCTATAATGCGGATGATAATAATGGCAGACACGAATTTGAGATTCGCGTCGCCTGTCGCGTGAATGCTCCGGAATAAGGATTAAGATGTGTCAAAAACAAAAGCGCCGGATCCGGGGAATAAAAGGAGGAAGTTATGGAAGAGAGAGGCGTCGGACTGTCAAACAGTGAATGGTACATTATGGAATATCTCTGGGAAGATTCGCCGAAAACGGCGACCCAGATCATCAGAGCGATGGAACAGGAAACCGGCTGGGCGAAGAGCACCACGAAGACCATGCTCAAACGTCTGGAACAAAAAGGCTGTATTGCCTACAGAGAAGGAGAAAAGGCGCGGGAATACTACACGCTTATCAAGCGGGAAGAAGTGGTGGAATCCGAGACGAACAGCTTCTTAAACAGAATCTATAACGGCAGTCTCGGACTGCTGGTGAACACGCTGGTCAAAAAGCAGGAAATTTCCGACGCGGAGATGGAAGAACTGTACCGTATCATCAAAGAAGCAAAAGAGAAACACTGAGAAGGAGAAAAAATCATGGCAGGGATTATGATACAAACGGCGGTTCTGATAGTGGCAATACTCGCGGTGCAGAAATTGTTCGGGGACAGGCTGCACGCATATCTGCGGTACGGTTTGTGGCTGCTCGTGGTTCTGCGGCTGATGCTGCCGTTTAATTTCCTGGACAGCCCGCTCAGTATGCTTCAGGTTGCGGGAACAGCCGTCGGGCTGCAGGAAAAGACGCTGCAGCGGTATGCCGCAGAGGACAGGGCAGACTTAAGCGGACAGGATGCGGCTTTGGATCATGCGGCGGCGCACATCATGACAGATCATACGGCGGCCGGTGCAGCCGGAGAGAAAAATGTTGTGCGGCAGGCGGAGCGGATCGGCTCCCTGGCAGAGATGGCAGACCGGGTATTGCCTGTGGTATGGCTTGCGGGAAGCGTGCTTGTGGGAGGCGTGCTGCTGTTTTCTCATGGCCGTTTTCTGCGGAGACTGCGCAGAAGCCGTATATGCTGTACGGACGGCGCGCGGGATGCGGCGAAGAACTGCCATATTCCGGTCTATCGAGTTAAAAGTTTGGAGACGCCGTGTCTGGCCGGCGTTTTTCGCCCGGCAGTCTATGTCGGCGCAGAGCTTGACAGGAATTCGGACTATTTTCGTTATGCCGTGACGCATGAAAAGGTGCACTGTCTGCACGGAGATCATCTCTGGGCGCTGGTGCGCGCCGCTCTCGTCACCGCGTACTGGTTTCACCCGCTGGTGTGGGTCGCGGCGATATGTTCTGCCAAAGACGGGGAAATCGCCTGTGACTACGGCACGATCCGCCGTCTGAGACAAGATGAACGGATTGCATACAGTGAAATGCTTTTGGCATTTGCGAAAGGGAAAAGAGGCAGAAGATGCTATCCCTACGGCACAATGCTGCGTCCGCGCCGGTCGGAACTGAAAGAAAGGATCCGGCGGCTGGTGAAAAACGGTAGCAGAGGCAAAGTGTGGGCGGGTACGCTGGCAGTGTTTTTGATGCTTGTCACGGCAGGCTGTACTTTCACAGGCGCATCTGCGGACAAGGCGGATGAGACGGTGCAGCCCGTGGCATCGATACAGATTGAAACATTGACGGAAGAAAAGCAGAACGAGACAGAAAGCAGGGCAGGCGAGGCATCTGCGAATCCGGTCAAAAAACCTGCGGCCGGGGAGGAAGCTGACGCAGACAGCGCCGAAAAGCGGGACGAGACAGAGCGCGGGACAGACGATGTGTCTGAGAATCCGGGCAAAGCGCCTGCGAATGATGAGAGGTCTGATACAGAAAACAAAGCGCCGCAGGAAGAAGCCGATGCGGAGTCTGACAATGTCAATATAGAGGGGGCCGGTGCTTCCGCTGCGGGCAGCGAGGTTTTCTATGCGGAACCCTGCGAATATACCGGAATATCCGCTGCTTTCGGAGAGCGGATAAATCCCGTCACGCAGGAAGTCATCAGACATGAGGGGATCGATTATGCGGCGGAGAAAGGCACTGACATCAAAGCGGCAGCAGATGGCGTGGTATATGAGACGGGATATTCAGCAGAAGACGGCAATTATATCGTACTCCTCCACGCGAACGGCGATATGACCTATTACTGCCACTGCCAGGAAATTATCGCCCGAAAAGACGAAGAGGTAACAAGCGGCGACAAGATTGCCACCGTGGGACAGACAGGGATGGCTACGGGACCGCATCTGCACTTTGCCCTGAGCCGGAACGGGGAGTTTGTTGATCCGCAGGGATATATAAATTGATGGATAATGATGGATATTGATGAACAATGATTGACGGTGATCGACTTTCTGGATATAATATAAAAAAAGCAGGAGGTATTGATCATGGCACAAGTTATGGTTAATTTCAGAATGGATGAAGACTTAAAGAGAAAAATGGAACAGACATGTAAGGAAATGGGACTCTCTATATCGGCCGCATTTACAATGTTTGCTGTAAAAGTTACCAGAGAACAACGCATTCCTTTTGAGATCAATGTTGATCCGTTTTTTAGCAAAGCTAATATTGAGCGTTTGGAAAAAGCGGCCGCGGATGCCAATGCCGGTATAAACATGACAGAACATGAGCTTGCAGAGGTAGACGAATGAAGAAAATATGGCATGATGAAGCATGGGAGGATTACGTCTACTGGCAAGGGCAAGATAAAAAGACATTAAAAAGAATCAATCGTCTGATTGCAGATATTGAAAGAAACGGATATCAAAGTATCGGGAAACCGGAAGCACTGACAGGCAATCTGACAGGTTATTGGAGCGTTCGGATTGATGATAAGAACCGCATTGTTTTCCGCATTACCGATGATCACATGGAAATACTGCAATGTGGATCACATTATAGGGAAAAGTAAGGCGGCAGATTCCCCTTATTCTTTAAATGTGCGATCATTTTTTGACTTGCCGCCCTCCTGTCCTCTTTTACCCGCTCATTAAAATAGATCACATCGTTCATTGCCAGAAAAGGAGCATCAACGATACCCTGGATATGTTCAAAATCACCTGATAAAAGGTAAGAATGTTCACTTTTTGTTCCTCCGGATCTGATGCAGGGAATCTGTAGCGGCTTACTTTTAATTATAAATTTCGGCATCAAATATTAAACAATCATTGTCTCCTACCGCATTATATTCTATTGTCAGCAACAAACAATTATTGATCGGAACATCCATTACTTCAAATGCTTCTGTCGTTCTTGTTAAAGCGGGCGATGTGTAGACCACCTCATCATCCGCTTTGATTGTTAATGTGCCTGTCTTATCCATTCCTTGCTGATACTGCTCTGCATCTGGAATGGAAGCAGTGCATAAAATTTGGAAATCTGTCCGTAAGTAAGTGTGTTCACTAGCACCCAAAGGGGTACATTGTGATAAACAGTCCGCTGGTGAAGAACGTATTTGTGTTCCTTATTTTTGTTGGCATGATAATCCAGAAGCTGGATCAGTCGGACAATATCCGCTGCATTCCTTTTTGTATTGTTATAATTATTCGGATTCAGGTAAGCGTTTTGATTCTCCCCGTGTTTGCTGCAAAAAGCGTATGATGCAAGCTGTCGGACCTTGCACTCGATCTGGCAAAGATACTTGAATACAAGCTCCCGGAGAGAAAGATCAAACTGGTACAGGGCGAGGATGTCTTCAAAAGAAGTATCATTCTGATAAACACGAGTCATGGGATTGATAAATGGAGTTTTATAACCGCCGATCAGAGAGAAATAGCCAATGTCTTTTAGAATTGTTTTGGCGTATGTGGGATCAGCAATCCTCATCTGCTTATCGTCAGTCAGTTTTTTGATCTGGTCATCGTATGTAAGAAACGGTTTTGACATGGCAGCCCCTCTTTTCCTATAAAATGAGATGAAACACGCCGCGCGAGGTTCACTCGTTATCGCGGTATTCGCTAAATGAACAAGTAAGTTTGTCCGTTTAGCTCATTATCTGCGCAAATAAAAAGGAGGGCCCGCCCACAGGTCCTCCCCCGGTCTCAGTCCTCGCGAGTATCTGAAACCTGATCACTGGAATAAAGTCTATCACAGCAACTGCTGAAAGTCAACGGCTTTTCACAGCTTGAGGATGACGCATTCCATAATTAGTATATGCAGAAATCTTATTTTTTCATGCTTGGAGAAATCCAATATCATCAATTTAAGAAATCATTAAGGAAAGAACTAAGAATAGTGCAAACGAAAAAGCAATCTGCAACAATAAAACCCAAATTACAGTTCACGATAATAGGGACATATATTCTCGTAATGCCCGTCTTTCATGCGGAATCCTCCCGGTATCGTGCCGAGCGGCTTAAATCCCAGCCGCTCATACAGATGTCTCGCATG
>CANPZI010000057.1 GCA_947588995.1 uncultured Lachnospiraceae bacterium | reverse complement strand
TCGATCTCCACATCCAGGATAATCTCCAGCAGCCTTTTGCACAGCTCCCTGTCCTGCATCACCTTGTAGAAGATGAAACGGTCTGCAAGCGTCAGTTCCCTGAATGCTTTTAAGGCATCGCTTTCCCTGCATCCCTGTCCGTCTTTATTATATGACGCCTCCGGGGTTTTTACAATGGTTTTTCGTTTCTTTTGTGTCAATCTTTCCTCCCTTTCCGCATGGGAAAGCTGGGATGCCGATTGACAGAAAGTTCGCCTATCCTATCTCTTCCTGAAAAGACTGCCGCCGTACCGCATACGCCTGTCCCACGCTCTGCTGTAGTGTTGTCTGTTTCTTTCGCTGGGGTATCTGCTCTCGAATGGAGATGTGTACAATGGTTTGAAATCATCGGACGCTATCTCTTTGAGCCTGATCCTGTTACGAAACGGCGGGATATGGAAAATCTCCTATCCACAGCCGGATCCGGCAGCCAGATCGCTGCCGACAGTTACACTATAACAGATGCGGGTGAAAACTGCAAGGATTATCTCTGCAGGTCCTGCTCCTCTCTTCGCGCCAGAAGCCACGCCGCAATATGAACCGCCTGCGGGAACTCTCCCTGCGCGATCATCTCCTCGATCTCCGGCGCGCTGTGCCGCAGCACATGCAGAAATTCCGTCTCGTCCAGAGACTGGCCGGCCACCCTGCGGCAGTTTCCCGCCATAAAAAGATGGGCGTAGTTGTCGGCTATGGTGGCATTGGAGGGCACCGTGAGCAGATGTCTCCACTCGTCGGAGACATAGCCCGTCTCCTCCAGGAGCTCCCGCTTTGCCGCCGCGAGCGCGTCCTCCGCGGAGAGGCCGTCTGCCCCGTACTCTTTCCCGTCTTTCCTCTCTATCCCGCCCGCCGGGAACTCCGTGGTCACACGCCTGATGCCCTGCCTGAACTGACGAACGCAGAGATATTTTCCCTCCGTGTCGCAGGCCACGATCACCACATAATCCCTGCGGCTGTAGCTGTAGAACGGCTCAAACACGCTCCCGTCCGGGAAACGATAAGCCGACCTCCTGAAGTCTATCCACTCGTCCTGCACGATATGCTCCGTGCTGATCTCCTCCCAGACGAGGTTCTCCTGATCTTTCATCTGTCTTTACTCCTTCCGTATCATGACCGCCGTATCACACCGCCGCCCAGCACACAGCCGTCCTCGTAGAAGACCACCGCCTGTCCCGGCGTGATGGCGCGCACCGGTCGGCGGAATGTACAGCGTATCACATCCTCCGCTGTCTTTTCGATGGTGCAGCGCTCGCCCTCATGGGCGTAACGTATTTTCGCCACGACCTCTCTGGGCGCAGGCAGATCTGCCATGCCCATGTAGCTGATGTGATCGCAGTCAAGCGTGTCCCCGAACACATCCTCCGCCCCGCCGATCACCACTTCGTTGGTCTCGGGCCGGACCGCGGTGACGAAGACGGGATGTCCCATGGCGAGATTTAGGCCTTTGCGCTGTCCTACCGTGTAGTGCGTGATGCCGCGGTGCCGCCCCAGCACCTCGCCGCCCGCGTTGACAAAATTCCCCGCGGGAGGCACACGATCTCCCACCGCCCGTTCAATGTAGGCCGCGTAATCGTGGTCAGGAATAAAACAGATTTCCTGGCTGTCAGGCTTGTGCGCCACGGGAAGCCCCGCCCGCTCTGCGATGCTTCTGATCTCGTCTTTGGTGTACTCCCCCACAGGCATCAGGGTGTGCGCAAGCTGCTCCTGCGTCAGGCTGTACAGGGCGTAAGTCTGGTCTTTCTTCGCAGTCACGGACGTTTTTAGCGCATATCTGCCCTCCGCCGTCCGCGCGACCCGCGCATAGTGTCCCGTCGCGATATAGTCTGCCCCGATCTCCATGCTGCGCCTGAACATGGATTCCCATTTCACATAGCGGTTGCAGGCGATACAGGGATTGGGCGTTCTTCCCGCCAGATACTCTTCCGTGAAGTAATCCATGACATGAACCCTGAACTCTTTCTTAAAGTTCATCACATAGTGCGGAATGCCCAGCACTTCCGCCACCCTGCGGGCGTCCTCCACGGCGCTCAGGCCGCAGCAGCCGCCGTTCTCCGCCGTCTTTTCCCCCTCCTCGTCCTGCCAGATCTGCATGGTCGCGCCGACGACATCATACCCCTGCTCTTTTAACAGATAGGCCGCCACGGAGGAATCCACTCCTCCCGACATACCCACCACCACTTTTTTCCCAGCCATTACTCTGCTCCTCACCGGCACTTTCCGTCTGCCCGGCTTCATATCCCGCTTCTCCTGCCGCCGTCCCGCAGCGAAATATCCTGCCCCGCCCCGCAGCCCCTTACCCTGTCCTGCCCTGCCGCCCGCAGTGGAATATGGTTCTTGGCCGCAGACCTGCCGCATACATTAAACCGATACCCTCACAGATGAGGCAGCCTATGAATCACACAAAATGGCGAAACCCTCTGGTCTTCGGCACCGTCGTTCTCACACTGACCGGACTGATCAGCCGCTTTATCGGTTTTTTCTACCGCATTTTTCTCTCCAATGTGTTCGGCGCGGAGGGTATGGGCATCTATCAGCTGATCTCCCCGGTGCTGGCGCTCACTTTCGCCCTGACCGTCTCCGGCATCCAGACCGCCATCTCCAAATACGTGGCCGCCGAGACAGGCACACACGACTACAGGACTTCTTTTGGCACGCTCTGGACCGGCTTTCTTCTCGCCATGGCGCTCTCTGTCCTCTGCGCCGCCTGTATCTACCTGCACGCGGACTACATCGCCGCAGCCTTTCTGCTGGAAGCGCGAACCGCTCCCCTGCTGCGCATCATCGCTCTCTCCATCCCGATGGCCGCCGTGCACTCCTGCATCAACGGTTATTTCTACGGCATCCGCAGGACAGCTGTTCCCGCCATATCCCAGCTGGCAGAACAAGTCTGCCGGGTGGGAAGCGTCTGGATCATCTACCGTATCTGTCTGCGGCACGGCCTGCGGCCCACGATCAGCTTCGCTGTGGTCGGGCTGGTGATTGGCGAGAGCGCATCCATGATCGTCTCGGTCGTGGCGATTCTCTCCCGCGCGCACCGCGTGTTTCCGTCCGGTTTGGTCCATCCCTGTCCTGCCGTGAAGCCGGCATTTTCCGCATACCGCCGCATTGCCGCACAGCTGCTGCGTCTCGCCGTGCCGCTCTCCGCCAACCGCCTGGTACTCAATCTCCTGCAGAGCGTGGAGGCCGTCTACATTCCGAACCGCCTCATGGCCTATGGTTTGAGCAGCGCGGACGCCCTGGGCGTATACGGTGTGCTGACCGGCATGAGTCTGCCCCTCATCCTGTTTCCCTCCGCCCTCACCAACTCCATCTCGGTGCTGCTGCTGCCGATCGTGTCCGAGGCGGATACAAACGGCAACCACGCCGCCGTCAGGCGCGCCGTGATGACCTCTATCCGCTGCTGTCTGCTCCTGGGCTTTCTCTGCACGGCCATGTTTCTCCTGACGGGCCGGGCCGCCGGGCGCATCCTGTTTCACTCCCGGCTGGCGGGCAGCTTTATCCTGACGCTCAGCTTTATCTGCCCGTTCATGTACATTGCCAGCACCCTAAGCAGCGTCCTGAACGGCCTCGGCAAGACGGCGCAGACTTTTCTGTTCAGCGTGGTCAGCCTGCTTCTGCGTCTCCTCTTCGTCTTCGCGGCGATTCCGCGCTTCGGCATCAAGGGTTACCTCTGGGGGATGCTCGCCAGCCAGATGCTGCAGACCGCCCTGTGCACGGTATCGGCGCTGCGTATCTCCCGACAGTCGAAAAACCGCTCCTGAAATGCACTTGCGATTCTAAATCCAATATACTATAATATATGTGTTTTTGCCATAGGAAACAAAAAAACTGCGTTCCGCAGCAGAAAATAAAAGTACAAAACGAAGAGACGAAAGCCTCGGATGGGAGAAGAAATGTCATTTCACTATGTAACCAAACTGCCGACACCGGAGGAAATCCGCGAACAGTTCCCGATGCCGGAACATCTTGCCAGATGCAAGGCAGAACGCGACGCCGAGATCAGAGACGTCATCACGGGAAAAAGCAATAAATTCCTGGTGATCATAGGCCCCTGCTCCGCCGACAACGAGGATGCGGTGTGCGACTATGTGAACCGTCTGGCCCGCGTCAACGAACAGGTGCAGGACAAGCTGATTCTGATTCCCCGGATCTACACCAACAAGCCGCGCACCACCGGCGAGGGCTATAAAGGCATCGTCAGCCAGCCTGACCCGGAGAAGAAGCCCGACTTCACGAGCGGCCTGATCGCCATGCGCAAGATGCACATCCGCGCCATCGAGGAATCCGGCCTGACCGCCGCCGACGAGATGCTCTACCCCGACAACTGGGGCTACGTGGAGGACATCCTCTCCTACGTCGCCATCGGCGCGCGCTCCGTGGAGGACCAGCAGCACCGCATGACCGTCAGCGGCTTCGACGTGGCCGCCGGCATGAAGAATCCCACCAGCGGCACGCTCTCCGTCATGCTCAACTCCATCTACGCAGCGCAGCATCCCCACTCTTTTATCTACAGAGGGCACGAGGTCAGCACGAACGGCAACCCGCTGGCGCACGCCGTCCTGCGCGGTTCCGCCAACAAGCACGGCCAGAGCATCCCCAACTACCACTACGAGGATCTCTCCATGCTCCACTCCCTCTATCAGGAGTTCGATCTGGTGAATCCCGCCTGCATCATCGACGCCAACCACAACAACTCCAACAAGGAATACGCCCAACAGGTCCGTATCGTCAAGGAGGTCATGCACAGCCGCAAGCTGAACAGCGATATCCATCGTATGGTTAAGGGTGTTATGGTAGAGAGCTACATCGAGGAGGGCAGCCAGAAAATCGGCGAAGGCGTCTACGGCAAGTCCATCACCGATCCCTGTCTCGGCTGGGAAACCTCGGAGAGACTGATCTATGACATCGCGGAATATGAGTGACAAAACAGAATCGCGCTTTTTAACTCTGCTTATCCGCGGACTCATCCCCGCGGGTGCGCTTTCGCGTACACCTCTCTGATATGGTTATGGTTCATGTTGGCGTAGATCTGTGTCGTGGAGATATCCGAATGTCCCAGCATCTCCTGTACGCTCCTAAGATCGGCGCCGTTTTCCACCAGATGCGCCGCAAAAGAATGTCTGAGCGTGTGCGGCGTGATATCCGCCTGGATATCCGCTTTCTTCGCGTAATATTTGATCAGCTTCCAGAACCCCTGCCTGCTCATGGGCTGCCCCGAACAGTTGGCAAAGAGCACATCGGAAGCCTTGTTCTCCAGCATCGCCTCCCGCGTGCCGTCCAGATATCTCGTCAGCGCGCTCTTCGCCGCCGCGCCGAAAGGGATGACCCTCTCCTTGTTGCGGTCACGGCACAGGATAAAATTCATCGACAGATTGACATCGGAGAGCTTTAGCGTAATCAGCTCCGTCACCCGGATGCCGGTAGCGTAGAGAAGCTCCAGCATCGCCTTGTCCCGTATCTCTTTCGGGGAATTGCCGGCGGGCTGCTCTAAGAGCCTTACCACCTCGTCGGGCGACATGATCTCCGGCATCTTCTTCTCAATTTTCGGCGCCTTGAGCGTCTCGGACAGATCCTCCGCCACCAGACCCTCCTGCACCAGATAGTGATAGAAAGCTTTCAGCGAGGCAATATTCCTGGACACCGTGGCCGCGGCGAAATGATTGTCCTCCAGATACTTCACATAGTCGGCCAGATCCTGCACGGTCACCGCCGACATCTCCGACCTGCCGCGTGACGCCATAAAATGCTGTACTTTTTCCAGATCGCGCTTGTAGGACATCTCCGTGTTGGCGGATGTACCTTTTACATTATGTAAATATGCTATAAATGCGTTGATTTCTCTCTCCATGCAATCGGAAATCCTTCCCTGCGCGACCCCTCTTATGTAAATCAATTTATCGCCTGACTATCATTATAATCAGAATTTCCGAGAAAAGCAAATGGATTTTTTGTTGATTTTATGGGCTTTTCAGCCACTTTTCGCGAAAAACACAACATATCGTCAGCGTTCTATTTTATGTCTACTATATGTGGGCAAAATCGTACGAAAAAATTTTTTAAAAAATATTCAGGACAAAATGCAGCATCTTAGGATTAACATAACTTTCCAACAGACAGCCTATTATGACAACTGCGATAATCCCCGCCATCTGCAGGCCGTGTCTGAGATAAGTCTGTCTGCTGTAACGCATGTAAGGCTCCCGGTACGGACTGCGCGAGTACAACATCCTGTTGACGTCCACCGCCCAGATAAAAAGCGCCGTATACGCCGGAATCAGCAAAACTCCCTGCGGCAGGATACCGCCTGCCATCAGGAGCAGCCCTCTGATCCCATAACGGATCACCGCGACAGACAGAAGGCACCCCGCAGCCAGCCCGCAGTAACAGATATAAGCGCACAGCGCCGGAAAGCCCACAATAGTCGTCGCCAAAAGTCCCAGCATGCACACGGTGACGAGCCTGTGCCGAACGATATAGGGCAGCAGAGACATGCCGTCCGGCACACTGTTCTTCAGCCGCAGAATCATATCCGCGCCAAGCAGTCCGCCGGTTTCAATCCACGTCTCATACCCCAGATTGACAAGCAGGATCCCGAGAAGCAGACCGACCGTATAGAGATAGACCACATAGTAAAAATTTCTGGATAAAGGCTGCTTCACGTTTTCTCTCCTCTCCGGCGATTTCTCTCCACATATGATGGCTGTCCCGCGCTTCGTCCTCCTATTTATATGCCGCGGATATGCGGCGCATGACTGTTTTGCCCATACAAAAGGAGCGTCCGCCGTCGGATCCCCCGATCTGCGATACGCCCCTGTCACTGTGTCATGTCATTCTGCGGAATGCTTACTTCCTGCCATATTTATTGTAGTAAGCCATAATGGCCGCGACCGTCTTGCCGTCCTGGATTCTGCAGTCATAGACCATCTTCACCAGATCCTCGACGTCATAGCTCTCCACATCCAGATACTCGTCCTCGTCCAGATGCTGATGGCTTCTCTTTAAGTCTGTCGCCACATAGATGTCGATTTTCTCATCGCAAAAAGCCACCGTCGTACGGATGGTCAGCAGCTTTTCCAGCCTGCCGGCGCTGCAGCCCGTCTCCTCCTCCAGTTCTCTCGCCGCGGCAATGTCCGTCGGTTCGTCCGCGCCGTTTAAGCCGCCCGCCGGAATCTCCAGCGTCTCTCGGTCCAGCGCGTTCCTGTACTGTCTCACCATCAGAAGCCTGCCGTCGTCCCGCACGGCGACCACCGCCGCCGCGCCCTTGTGCCTGATATAGTCCCACTTGGCGATATTGCCGTTGGGAATCCTGATCGTATCCTGATAATAGTCTATGATCGCGCCCTTATGGATCAGTTCCCTGCCGATACGTTCATATTTTTCCATAGCCGATAATCTTACCTCTCTGCATCGTCGTCTGTCTTGCTGCCGCCGTCGCTGCCGCACACGCCATATCCCGCATGCCGCCTGCCTTATCCCTGCTCTGCCAGCAGCTTCTCTGCGCTCACCAGCTTCACACACAGCACGAACAGGTCTGAAGCCTCCGCCATCTCCTCCGCCGTCGGATAGGTCGGCGCAATGCGGATATTGCTGTCTTTAGGATCTTCGCCGTAAGGGAAAGTCGCACCCGCGCCAGTCAGCACGACGCCAGCCTCCTTGCATTTTGCCACAATCGCTTTCGCGCAGCCCTCCATCGCGTCAAAAGAGATAAAATAGCCGCCGTTAGGCCTCGTCCACTCCCCGATGCCAAGCCCGCCCAGTTCTCTGTCCAGAACCGCGAGCACCGCCTCGAACTTCGGCCGGATGATGGCCGCGTGTCTGCGCATATGCGCTTTCAGGCCGTCCAGATTCTTGAAGTACCTCGCATGGCGCAGCTGATTGACCTTGTCGTAGCCGATGGTCTGTATCTTCATGGAGCGCTTCGCCTCCTCGATGTTCGCCGCGGAGGACGCAAATGCCGCAATGCCCGCGCCGGAAAAGCTGATCTTGGAAGTGGATGCAAACTCGTACACCAGATCGGGATTGCCCGCTTTCTCGCACTCGCTTAAGATCTCCAGAAGTTCATCCCTCTTATCGTCATACAAGTCATGTACCGCATAGGCATTGTCCCAGTAGATCCGGAAATCTTTCGCCGCCGGCTTCAGCGCCGCGAAACGCCTCACCGTCTCGTCCGAATAGGTATACCCCTGCGGGTTGGAATATTTCGGCACGCACCAGATACCCTTGACGGCCTCGTCCCGCGAGACATACTGCTCTACCAGATCCATGTCCGGTCCGGCCGGCGTCATCGGAATCGTGATCATCTCGATGCCGAAATGCTGCGTGATCGCAAAATGCCTGTCGTAGCCGGGCGCGGGGCACAGGAATTTCACCCTGTCGAGCTTACACCACGGCGTACTGCCCAGCACGCCGTGCGTCATGGCGCGTGAGACTGTGTCGTACATAATGGCAAGGCTCGCATTGCCGTACACGATCACATTCTCCGCCGGAACGCCTCCCATGACGTCCGCCATCAGATGCTTTGCCTCCGGAATGCCGTCCATCGCGCCGTAATTTCTCGTATCCAGACCGTTTTCCGCTTTCATATCGGAACCGGCATTCAGCACATCCATAATGCCCATCCCCATATCCAGCTGTGCGGGAGTCGGCTTCCCCCTGGACATATCCAGCTTCAGCCCTTTCCCTTTCGCGTCCTCAAACTGCCTGTCAAGCTCCGCTTTCAGCGCAAGAAGCTCTTCCCTGCTCATCTCTCTGTACGGTTTCATCTCTGTGCAATACTCCTTTCACGGTTTCCCTGCTCTTTTGTCAACAGGCAGATTCCTGCATTGGATAATTGTATACAATCATACACCGCTACTCATTTTACTACACTTCCACGTATTTCACAAGTATTCAGATAAGACAATTTTTGCGCGCAATCTGTCTCTGTTTCTGGTGATTGTGTCTAAAGTTTCCCATGCAAGCTTGTCGGCTTGCCTCATTGCACGCGTAAAAAACGCAGCGCTGCCTTTACGGCAGCGCTGCGCCCTTTTTCTTTGATCATACTATTTCGCATAATCGACGACTCGGCTCTCCCTGATCACATTGACCTTGATCTGTCCGGGATATTCCAGCTCCGCCTCTATCTGCTTAGAGATATTTCTGGCGAGCAATACCATATCCGAATCGCTGATCTGTTCCGGAACTACCATTACACGAATCTCTCTACCTGCCTGAATCGCAAAAGATTTATCGACACCCTTGAAGTTGTTGGTGATGTCTTCCAATTGTTTTAGTCTTGTTGTGTATGTTTCTAATGTCTCTCTTCTCGCACCCGGTCTCGCCGCGGAGATCGTATCTGCGGCCTGCACAAGACACGCAATCAACGTCTGAGGCTCCACGTCGCCGTGATGAGATTCCACCGCATTGATGACAGTCGGGGATTCCTTGTACTTTCTGCACAGCTCTACGCCCAACTGAATATGCGAACCTTCCATTTCATGATCTACCGCCTTGCCGATATCGTGCAGGAGTCCCGCACGCTTCGCCATCCTGACGTCAAGCCCCATCTCGGCGGCGAGCAGCCCGGACAGCTGTGCTACCTCGATGGAATGCTTCAGGGCATTCTGACCATAGCTGGTTCTGAATTTCATCTTACCGAGCAATCTCACGAGTTCGGGGTGAATGCCGTGCACGCCGACTTCCAGCGTAGCCGCCTCACCTTCCTCTTTGATCATGACTTCCACTTCGCGCTGGGCTTTTTCTACCATCTCCTCAATCCTGGCCGGATGAATACGTCCGTCCACGATCAGTTTCTCCAGCGCGATTCTCGCCACTTCCCTGCGAATCGGGTCGAAGCCGGACAGAATCACCGCTTCCGGCGTATCGTCTATGATCAGATCGACACCGGTCATCGTCTCGAGCGTCCTGATATTGCGGCCCTCTCTGCCGATAATTCTGCCTTTCATCTCATCGTTGGGAAGCTGCACGACGGATATCGTCGTCTCGGACACATGATCCGCGGCACACTTCTGAATTGCCGTGACCACATACTCCTTTGCTTTCTTATCCGCCTCTTCCTTGGCCCTGCTCTCCATCTCCTTGATCATGACAGCAGTTTCATGCTTCACTTCATCTTCAACAATTTTCAACA
>CANPZI010000056.1 GCA_947588995.1 uncultured Lachnospiraceae bacterium | reverse complement strand
GACGTCACCGTGATCGAAATCACGCTGTCCGTCCCCGACGAAGAAACCGCCACCGCCATCTGTGCCAACTGGCAGCGAAAAAATCAGGATATCTATCAATATCTGACCAAACAGCTCTTCTGATTCTTCTAATATTTTGAAATCACTTCACTCCAACTGCCCACGCCGATCACGCGCAGTGCAAAATCCGTATATGCCGCCGACTGCGCCGTATCCACATACTTGAACGCATCATAGATGGATTTGCGGCCGCCGCCAACCGTGTTGATGCCGAGCGCAAGGCCCTGCGCCACCTCCTCCGACGCATCCGTCTCCCGTGAGAACAACATATTGTCGATATACTGGTTCGCCTCGATCACCTTGTAGGCATACACGAAAGAAGCCGCCTGCAGATCCTGCCCGTCACTGGAAGTATAACCCATCTCGCTTAAAGTCACATGCCGCACCTCTCCGGAATCCGTGCGCAGTTCCTCTTTCTGCAGATAGTCCGTCAGCACATGGATATTCTTGATCGTGATGACCGGCGTTGACTCTGCGTCCAGCACATAGGAACCCGCCTTGCCGCCGGTGCTCCAGGCCTTGGCGCTGGTGAGCGGATAGTTGTACGGATGGTAGCCGACGCCCCAGTCGATGTTGCCGCCCGACTTGATATTGCGGTTGAATTCGTCCAGAATGTCCTTGCCGGCATAGCCGCCCGTAGAATACAGATTCTTACTCCACTGCTGATCCAGCGATATATACAGGATGGCGTTGCTGTTTACACTGCGGATGGCATTGTAGAAGACGCGGAACGCTTTCGCATACTCCTCCACATAGTCCGGTGTGTCCATATATTCTATGTAATTCCACTCGTTTCTGGCATTGATCTCATTGCCGATAACCCAGCTCGACACTCTGCCGTGAATCCCGTCCGAATAGCGGTTCGCCAGGAAAGACCCAATCGCCGCCAGATACTCCGTCCCCTCCTCGTCAGCCGCATTGAAAGCATAATAAGGTGCGCGGCCGCCCGAGCGCGCTTTCGGATGGATCAGCTGCATATACCCCGGATGAATATCATTCAAAATAATGGCTGTTATGCTTATGCCCTTGTTCGACAGCGTGGAGAACACGTAGTCGTACTCCGCAATAATCTGCCCGTTGAAAGCGTAACTCCTGCCGTTATAGGTATAGTAGACCGTCGGATAGTAAGCATCGCTCGTAGTACCCACAATTCTGCTGAGCATAATATTGTAGGCCGCGTGCTTCACGCCGAGATCATCCAGTTCCGAACCTTTCAGCTTCTCCGGATCAACCAGCAGCCCTTTCTTGGAAGAGGAGTTGATCGGCAGGCTGCACTTCGCAATCGCCTCCGGATTCGTGATATAGCGCGGCTTGCTGATCGGCAGGAATTCCCCGTCTTTCTTCACGGCCACGACAAACTTGGAAAACAGCCGCGAATTTGCAGAATTATAGTTGAGATCTACCGAAAAAGTCAGATCCACATCTTTCCATGCCTCCGCCAGATACGCATCGCCGGTCAGGCCCGTCTCATAAGTCTTTTCCTCAAAAAGATAGTAGTAGCCGTCGTCGCTGGCCGCAAGTCCGCCGGCGGACATCGTCACATCCACCTTGCCCGTCCCCGCGTTGATCAGGCAGCTCTCAATGGTGGCGAACTCCTCCGCATTCTCAGCCGTCAGTTCGACCTGCGGCGGCCTGGCGTGTACCCCGTCGATGAGCAGGCGGGAGGCATCCGTCAGTGCCCTGGCCGTATCTTTGCCGGCGTTCTGCCGCAGATGCTCCTTGCGCTTGCGGATAAGTACATTCTCCGTCATCTCCACCGCCTGCGTATGCACCATGGCTTCCACCGCCGCACGCTCGGCCGCACGCGCCGTCAGATAACTGTGGAGGCCGAAAAAACCGCCGATGCCCGCAAGGATCACCGCTGCCGCCGCCGTACCGGCGACCGCAAGCCGCTTCTTCCTCCTGCCGGCGAGGACTTCTTTCGTCTCCCCCGCTCTCTCCTCTATCGTGTACGACTCCTCTACCGTAATCGTACGCTCCAGGCCGCCCTGCTCGTTCACCGTGACGGATTCCTCCATTTTCACGGCCTCCTCGAGCACCTTGCCCCGGCGCTTCTGTTCCCTGATTCTCGCCTTGTCCTCTCTCAATTGCTGTTTGAGACGGCGTTTTCTCGCTATCGCTTTCTTCCTGTTGATTGATGCCTTTCTCTTATCGATCACGCGTTTCCTTCGCTTGCTCATGTACCGCCTCTTCCCTGACCCGTTTCATATGCTCCCTGATCTTCGCTCTGTCGCCTCCATCCGGTCGACAGAATCCTTTTCCGCTCAACTCATAAGACAAATAAGGGCGCTCTGCACCGCAATCAGTCTGCGCGTCCGCAGCGGATATCTTACAACCGCTGCCGTCGTCCGGCTTGTCCCTCCTTGCAGGCTCCCTGCAGATATATCGCTTCATTCCGCCGTATCGCCTCCGCGGTCTACCCACTCTCCGTCAAAAAGAGTAATCTTATATAGTGTATCACTTTTCAAAAAGATACGCAATGGCCTTTCCCAGCGCAAAAATAGCACTCGCCGCGCATCAAAAAGATCAGGAGACGCCCTGTCGCGAGTGCACTTGCTTTTATATTATAATACTCTTGTAAATATCTTGTAAAGGAAAACCGTCTCTCAGCCGGCAGCCTGACCGCGCATTCAGTCAAAAAGCAGCTCCTCCACCGTCACAAACACATAGCCCCGCGCCTGCAGGTCGTCCACAATCTGCAGCGCCGCCGTCACGGTCGTCTTGTACTCGTCGTGCAGGAGAATGATCGCGTTATCTTTCACTTTACTCTCGACTCCCCGCACAATGCTGTCCACATTTCTGGTGCTCCAATCTAACGGATCTACCGTCCACAGCACCGGAAACATATTGAGTTCCTGTTCAAATTTTCTGTCCCATGTACCATATGGCGGCCGCACATACTGTATTTCCTGTCCGGTCAGCTCTTCGAGCAGTTGATTTGTCTTTATTAATTCCTGTTTGAATTTTTCGCCATTGTTCTGGCCGAGCTGAATATGGCTGTAGGTATGGTTGCCGACCAGATGTCCCTCCTCGCTCATACGCCTGACCAGATCCGGGTACTGCGCCGCGTGCTCACCGAGCACGAAAAAAGTCGCTTTCGCGTCCCGCTCCTTTAAGCCGTCCAGGAGCTGCTCCGTATAATAGGGATGCGGCCCGTCGTCAAAGGTGATGGCGACTCTCCTCTCCTCCGCCACACCGCTCACTGCGATCTGCTGTTTCCTGTACTCTTTCATTCCAAACACCCCCAAAATAAGAAAGACAGCACAAAAAGCCGCCGCCTTTCGCAGTATGGCACTATTCCTTTTCTGCCGCATACCGCCACGCCCCTGTCCGCCATTTCCATAACGCATGCAATTTTTCTGCCGCTGCAGCGCGCCATGGTCTTTCTACCATATATATGCAGCGGAAACGCCCGTGAGAAGTATCGCTGTCGCCCTCCCTGCCATAGCCCACCGCATTGACCCACAGATGATTGACCGCGCGCCTGTTTTCCACATGGTTAAATCAAAATTAAACATCTTGTTTTCTGTGGATATCTCTGCTTTGCAAGACGCTGACCGAAGCGAATTTCCTTATCATAACCCAATTCGAATGCCATCTAAGAAAGAGACAGATCCATGTATCGGATATACAGCGTTTCAAACTCCTCCTGTGCCGCCAGATTGAGACTTTCTATCGAGGACAGGGCCCGCTCCAGAGCAGCCCCGTCTGTCATGCCAAGCCAAAGATCACGTCCGAGCAGACAGGCGCCGCCGAGAGATGTGTTGCCCACCGCGCGCACACTGCCCCGCATACGCTCCGGCAGCAGACCAATCCGAAAGGCCGCCTCCACGTCGAGATAATAGCCGAAGCCGCCCGCCAGATACACCTGCACGCTCTCCGGCTCTCCCATCCGCCGCCAGAGAAGCTCAGCGCCCGCCCGCACCGCGGCCTTGGCCATCTGTATCGCGCGGACATCAGACTGCCTGATGTGCAGAACAGGCACGGCGTCGTGGGAGGCAAGGCCGCTCTGCACAGTGGGAATGTCACTGGCGCAGACAGTCGATACCGACGCACCGGTAACAGGTACATATGCGCCGGAAGCATCCCGCCGCAGCGCTACTCCCTCCGTGAAATAAGGCTCCGCCAGCAGACCGCTTTCATCCGCAATCCCCGCGCGCAGCAGCGCCGCCGTGCAGGCCACCATATCGCTTCCCATGATACCCGTGCCCGCGCCGCCCTCAAAAGCCGGTCCCGCCGCCGTCGCTGTGACGATCATGCGCGTGCCGTCCGTGATCGCCATCTCGCCGTTGGTGCCCAGATCGATGAGAAAGCGCACCGGCTGCACGTTCCCGCCTGTACTGCTCCTCCCGGCGGCACAGCGCCCGCGCCGTTCGTCTTCAGACCTCTCTTCGTTCCCTTGGGAGCCGCCATCGGTCCGCCGCTCCGGCAGCAACCCGCAGGCATACAGTCCCGCCACGATATCGCCGCCCACAAAAGCGCTGATGACAGGTGTAATATATGTCGGAAAATCCCACTTCCCGTACGGATACAACTGTAAACCACGCTCCACCGGCACAAAGGGACTCTGGCCCAGAGCGCTCACATTATGTCCCATCAGCAGATGTTCCATCGTGGTATTGCCGGCGATACACATACAGCGTATCGCCGTTCCCTGCCTCCGGAACTGCGCCACTCCCTGTTCCAGCGCTTCCTCCGCCAGCCGCTGCAGTTCCTCCCGCGCACCTTCGCAGGAAGCCTGAATCCGCGAGAGCACATCCGTTCCATAGCGCCGCTGGGGATTCAGCCCGCACCAGGTATCCAGAATCCGCCCCGTGCGCATCTCCACAAGCTGCATGGCTATCGTCGTGGTGCCCAGATCAACCGCGATAAGCGTCTCGGCGGCATTCTCTGTTTTTATCTCTGCTTCCTTTGTTTCATCCGCAGAATTTCGTGTGTTATTTCCTTCTGTTTTTTTTGTGTTACCAAACGGCAGTTCTTTTATATCATGAGATTTCGTAACGATTGGTTTTTGTTTTTTGGTTTGTGATTTTTTTTGACCAATTTGGTCATTATTTTCTGTCACACCTATCATATCCGCTACAATGACCTGCTCCGGCTCATCCGAAAAAGCCAATACGATTGTGCAGTCCCCTGTCGGCCTCGACAGACAGGCCAGGCGATATCCCTGCCGCAACTCCTCCGGTTCCATCACGCTCCGCTCCAGTGCCGTCGGCATCACCGCCCCCTGCAGAAAGCGTACACGGCATCTTCCGCAGTCCCCTCTTCCTTCGCAGAAGCTGCCGCTTATCAGGTGATTTTTCAGCAATGTCGACATGAGCGTCGCAGACGGATCGTGTGTCAGTACGACAAATTTTCCCTCAGAATTGTCAACTGCGTTATTTAATTTATCGTTTTCGGATACGATTGTTATTTTAATTTGCTCAGACAAACTGATTTTTCTCCTTATCGTAATGATAATCAATTTTCGACAGTTTATCCTCTATTTCTGCGCGCTCAATATCGAGGTCGTCGCAGAGCGCATCCAGAGAAGCATACGCGTCGCGAAGCTTCATGTTGAGAAAACTGAGCAACATAGCAGGATCTTGTGGAATCATAAATGTACCGCCTTTCGTATCAATCTGTATGGCAGACAGGCGCAAAATCCGCCGAAACCGGCAGCCCCGCACGGCATGCCGCCTGCCCTCCGCAAATCACAGCAGCGCCATCTCCACGCTGTAGTGTGTGCCGTCGCTTGCGACCTGTGCCATGCTGCCGCATACGAGGGGCATCATGGGGGAGAGATGGCCTATATCCAGGTCCATCAGCACGGGAACGTTATATTTCCTGATGATCTCATAGACAGCGCCGTACTGGTCAAGCCCCATCATCTCCTGCCCGTGGCAGAGCGGCCTGCCGATCAGAAACCCGCTGCAGTGCTCGAACCATCCCGCGTGCTCCATCTGCCACATGGCACGCCGGATCGACATGACATTCAGGTCGCAGGCCTCCAGAAACCAGAGGATGCCGTCATCCTGATAACGTTCCGTAAACGCCGTCACTTTGTCATACTTCGTCCCGAGCAGATTCACCAGACAGTCCATGCAGCCGCCGAGCAGGCGTCCGTGCAGTTCGATCTGCGGCGTACCGTCCGCCGTCATATCTGCCACAGCGTCTTTTGCCGCAGTCGCCCGCCTGTCAGGAGATGTGCCGTCCGGCCGCTCCCCGCCCTGCCCGGCCAAACCGCCGGGACAAGCGCAGGCCTGCTGCCTTTCCGCCTGCCCGCTCACCGCGCTGCCGATACTCATGCCGCGCAGGCTCTCCACGTTCGTCCTGCCGTCCGGCAGCGCATAGCGGATGACTGACGGCTCGGTTACGTTGTAGGGGAGCAGTGGATGTTCCTCATCTTTCAGCCATTCCCGCTCCCACTTGTCATAACCCGCAAAGCGAAGCTGCCGCCCGCCAAGCAGCGCCATCGCATCCTGAATCGCCGGATGCCACGGCTCCATGCCGAAAGCGGCGGCGCAGGGAGCATAGATCGAAGCGGTGTCGCACAGCGTCGTCAGCAGGAACGTCATGTTCGTGTTGTCCGAAAACCCCATATACCACTTGGGACGCGCCTGCCTGATCTTCTCAAAATCCACGTAATCCAGGATCTCACACATCAGTTCCCCGCCGCCGCAGGAGATGAGAACGTCATTGTCCGCACTGCAGTAGGACTGCCACAGTTCCGCCCCGCACTTGGGCGGCGTATTGCTGATGCCAATGCCCTCCTGCGCGTAACAGTTCGGGCCAAGCTGCAGTTTGTAGCCCATTTCTTTCCATTTGCGCTGCGCGTTATCGAAAGCGCTAAGGTACGGCTCTTCCGCGCAGCCGAAAGAGGGCGCGACAAAGCCGATCGTACCGCCGGGGGACAAAAATTCGGGATATCTCATGGTTGTACCTGCCTTTCACGGTTTTTCTTTATATTGTGTCTTCTTGATTTCTATTTGTCTCTTTCACGAGGGCACGAGATATCTACACGGAAAAGAATGGAATTCTCTATTTTTACCTTATAATTGTATAGTATACAATCACATAAGTATACAGTCAATATATCGCAAATCCAGATAAAATTAAGGTTTTTCTTCAAAATCGGCTCGACACACTGTCAAATGATAGTATAATATTGTTGTATAATATACAAGATATATTTTCCCGTCGCGGAGAATGATAAATAGGTAGAACTGCCCTTGACGTACTCTTAAATATTCTTAATGTCTTGACAGTGATGCCAGTGAAAACGAATTTGTAACGGGTGCAATGAAAAGCCAAAACCTGCTAAAGTTACAAAACGCATATAAAATTATTTTTAATTTCAATATTATTCTTTTACTCATATCATACAAAGGAGGGAGTCGTATTATGGCGACATATGCGTACAGAGATGCTGAAAGAACAGATTCTATTTTTGCCAGCGTAGTAGAAAATCGAGATGAGAGATTTTACTGTCCAAATCCTCACTGTACAGCGCATTTACATATATGTGCTGTCAACGGAAGCAAAAAGGCATATTTTAGGGCAACCAAACGCCAATTTCCCCATATACACGGTTGTATTTATGGATTAAACAGTATGGAATTCGATAAAGATCAATTTGAGGAAACCCTGTTTGATTTTGAAGAAACCGTCAACGCATTTTGCTCTGACTCCGCAACAGAACACAAAACAGTCAAGCAACGTGATACTTTATATCATAACGGATGCGTCAAAGCCCGTCCGCCAAGAACCTTACGGCAAGTTTATAAAATGTGTAAAAACTATCCTGTCAATGACACATATAATGGCAAACAGATTAGTGAAATGATTTTAGATGACAGAAGCGAATACCGATATCCAAACGGAATTTTTGGCAGCAAAATCGTTGAATCTGTAGCCTGTTCTCTATTATATGACAAGACAGCTATGCAAATATACTTAACCGGTCCCGTTTTCAGCAGACGGTACAAGCTGATTTTGCAATTTGAGGATGCTAAAATATATCAAATAATCCGAACAGAACTATATAACAATAGGCAGCATATAATCGTAGTTGCCGGGATTTGGGAAAGGGCGGCAAAATGGAACTGTTTTCTCACGAAAGTCACCAGTAAAAAGCAGGTGGCAGTCATCCCTATTCACAGGTAATTACAGATCAAAAGAGCAAAAGCATTTATCATATAATAGTGCAATGTCGAACGTTAAAATGTTCTTGACTTTGTTGATATCAGTGTTAATATATAAATATAATTATAAATTTTTTTTAATCAATTTGAGCGACGAATTGCAGTATTCGTTGCTTTTCTTTATTATACAGAAACAATTTGGCCGTTTAATCGTGTATTAATCAAGTAATTAATATCTGCCATCATATCGTCTGATCCACGTCAAGGATCACCATATATCAGTTAGTTTCACTATTTGTCAAAAGGAGGGTTGATATGTTTAATTTCACAATTAATATCAGTTTTTCAAACGATATTTCACATTTTGCTATATTTTTATTTTTCGCATTGTTTATATTATTTTGCGACGCCAAAATTCGGAAAAAAATAACCAAAAAAATCAAAAAAACAAGCAAAAACATAAATAAAATAATCAGGGAAACGGTCCATATCGTCGGGCAATTAAGGAATTTATATCTTCTCATAATTATGATTTTGCATTATAATAACTGATATAGATTTACTGCACCAGTTTACCCAAAATATGATAGCAAGCAAATCCATTTTATTAACTCAGAACAGAAAACTACTATATTACATAGAATATATAAGTTATAGGAAGAATTACTATGAGAAAGAATCTTATCAGATACATGGCAATGATGTTTATTGTAGGAATGCTGGCAGCAATGATGCCGGGAAAGATTTACGCGCTGGACGGACAGGAGGAGCGGATTTGTATCCGTCATTGCACATACAGATGGATACTTGGGTGAAGACGCTGCTTACGAAACGTTAAAAGTATATATGCTTTCTACAGAAGTGGTGCAACAGATAATCAATTACGGAATGCTTCCTCATCATGTAGAAGACCTTAAAGCCCTCGGCTACACCAACGTTGACTATTCGCCCGTTACTGGTGGTTCCAACAATAATACTCCTGTACAGGAAGCGACACCTGCTACGGAACCTGCAACTTTTACTGTAGAGGATATGGATGAGACTACCATGTGGACGGTCTCGGAAGTCAACTACCGCAACGGTGCATCCACGGACTATACCAAGCTCGGAAGTCTTGCAAAGTATGACGAGGTTAAAGTCAATGGGAAAGCGTCTACCGGCTGGTACAGATTTGTTCTGGAGGACGGTACAAAGGCTTATGTTTCTGATAAGTACCTCACAACCGAAGATTCGCATAACCGTGAACTGAATATCTATAATGAAGAGACAGGCACAGTAGATACTTACAATTTTGAGGACGAAGAGCCGGAAGTGATTGACGAGGCAATCGAGGAAATCAAGGAAGAGTACGATGCTAAGGAACCGGAAGTCGAGGAGCCTAAGCAGGAAGTGATCGAAGAGCCTGCATCGGTTGTCGAGGAGCCAGAACCTGCTGTCGAACCTGAGCCGGTGAAAGAGCCAAGGTCGATCTACTGGTGGTTGGTTGTAATCGGCGGAACTGGATCGTTCCTTGTAGTCTGTGTGGCAGTATTTTTCCTTATATATAATAAGACAAGGGGACGAATGGACTTGAATTGTAATCTGTCCGCAGACTAACGAAAGAAAGGGGCTTGCGGGGCGCTGACTTGGGTGTGTAAAAGAAGTGTAAAATCTGAATGAGTGATTATCAACCAAAAAGCTATTGACGGAAGCGTCAATCAGTGTTACGATATTTTATACAAAAAGGGGTGTTACCGTAAAGCAACGGTTCGCCTTAATTAACAGTTACTAATCAAAAAAGCAACCACTAACCTTGGGCGGCGCGGTTGCTTTTTTGATGTCTTTTATTTTTTCTGGTCTGTCGGATACTGATAATTGTCACGATGATACTGATAACCGTCACTACAATACCGACAAGCTCCAAAATCATATACAACACCAATAGTGCTTACCTTTCACGCTATTTTCCATATGTATCCCCTCCTTATGATACAGGAAGTTCTCAAAATGTACTCATTTTGGCAAAAGGCGAACCGCTACCGTTTAGGTAACACCCATATGTCT
>CANPZI010000055.1 GCA_947588995.1 uncultured Lachnospiraceae bacterium | reverse complement strand
GCCGGCGTGGCGGAACTGGCAGACGCACAGGACTTAAAATCCTGCGGGACTAACCTCCCGTACCGGTTCGATCCCGGTCGCCGGCATTTTTAGCAGGTTGAGAGAATGCTGCGACGGCATTCTCTTGACTATAGGGCAGATTTTGAACGCAGGCTGTTAGGCCTGCGCTTTTTTGCGCGCGGGCAGTGAGGCGGGAGAACGGCGCGTGTTTGCCGCCTGTCGTTAAAGTTGTTTCAACAGGCAAAATATGATATGATTTTGGTACGGTTGGGATGGTATGCGCTGTGTAAAACGGGAAATGATAGCCGAGGGAGGCACATTATGGTAAAACCGGAAAACGGAGAGAGAATTTCCAAGATGGACACATACTTAAACTGCGCGGAGGTTTTTGCCTACAGGAGTACCTGTATCAAGCGGAAATACGGCGCAGTCATCGTGAAAGACGACGTGGTGATTTCGACAGGCTACAACGGTTCACCGCGGGGATTTGAGAACTGCTGCGACGTAGGGCAGTGCCCGCGCATGGCGCTGGGACTGCATCAGGGCGAGGGCTACGGCATGTGCAGGGCGATCCACGCGGAGGCGAACGCGCTGCTCAACTGCTCGAGGCAGCAGACGATCGGTGCCGATCTCTACCTGACAGGCATCAACCCGGAGGACAATTCGATCCACGGCGCAAAACCCTGTCCGATCTGCGCGAGGACGATCATTCAGGCGGGCATCCGGAATGTCTATCTGCGGGTCGGCGAGGGCGCGGACAATTATACTGTTGTGCCGGCCAGAGAGCTGGAGTGGGTGCAGCAGGCGGAGTGAGAGGACATTTGCGCATGAGAGTGCGGAAAAATGCCGCACCGGGAGTTTCGGATAAAACGGCCGGCGGGAACTGGTTCCCGGTTGGTGCCGCAAGGCAGGGAAGGACGGATGAATATGGAGAATCATACGGAAATGACGGTTGGGACAGAGAACGAGAGGATCTATAAAAGAGAATTCTCGGATATCGGGCTGCGCGTGCTGCTCTGCGGAATCGTGATTTACGGGGTACAGTTTGCGGCGCAGTTTCTGCTTACGGTACTGCCGGTTCCCGAGTCGTGGCTTGCGGATATGAATGTTCTGGTGGTGGCCGGCGTCGTCATGCCGATGTATGCGATCGGCTTTCCGATTGCTTTCCTGATTATGAAAGGCGGAGGTGACAGGCGTGTCATCGAGAAAAAGCGTATGAAACCGCTGCATTTTTTCGTAGCTTTTCTGATCAGCTATGTGTTCATATGGGTGGGCAATCTGATCGGACTGGCGGTCACTTTCGGTATCGGTTTCCTGAAGGGAACACCTGTGAGCAATGACTTGAATATGGTCGTCGGCGGGACGGACATGTGGATCATAGTGCTCTATATGGTGCTGATCGGGCCGATCTTTGAGGAACTGCTCCTGCGCAAGATGCTCTGCGACCGTGTCATCAAGTACGGGCAGGGGACGGCGATCCTGCTGTCGGGGCTGCTGTTCGGGCTTTTCCACGGCAATTTCAACCAGTTTTTCTATGCGTGCGCTCTCGGCGGTTTCCTGGCTTTCATCTATGTGAAGACCGGCAATGTCAAATACACGATCGGCCTGCATATGATGATCAATTTCATGGGCAGCGTGCCGGGCGGTCTGGTCCTGAAACATATCGATCTGGAGAACCTGTCCCTGGAGACGCTGACAGGGCCGATGATCATCCTGCTGGCGCTCTATCTCCTGCTGGTCTATTCGATCCTGATCGCCGGTTTCGTCCTGCTTATGATCAACCGCTCTAAACTGAAGGCGGACGCGGGTGAGATTGTGCTGGAGAAAAAAGAGCGGAACCGGGTCGTTTTCGGCAACGCGGGAATGATCCTGTGCATCCTCTGCTTCGGGATCATGATGCTTGTGCAGGCATTTCTGGGGTAAAAATGATCGTGCTTTTTATAGACTTGCATTCTTACGGCAGGCGCGATATAATAAAAGCACAAAAAGGAACAGCCGCCCACAAGGGTGGGTTGACCAAGTTAGAAGTAGAAATTCCACCCCGTCGCTGGTCAAAGTTTAGGGGTGGTTTTTCTATGTAGACTTACTTACAAAACGTAAAAACGAATGTAAGCAACGCCAGAAGAAATATGCCAAAAGTCAGCATATCCTTGAAATCAAAGCGATTTCCCATAGGCATCACCTCCATTCTGCGAGAATGAAAGGTCAGCCCACCCTGCAACACGACTGCTCCTTGTTCAGAATATTATCACATATCTACCGCAATTTCAACTATAAGGCTAATTTATATGATGATAATAGCTTGATAGTGGCTCTGGAAAGGCTTTCCGGAAAAATGGAATAAAATGGAATACAAAAAAAATACGGCATAAAAAAAGAAAGCCCATAAAATAAGGCTTTCTCACAAAAAAACAAGCGTGCGTTAGAGGATTCGAACCCCCGACCTTTTGGTCCGTAGCCAAACGCTCTATCCAGCTGAGCTAAACGCACCCGCCGTCTTATCGGCAACAATGGTAATTATATAGAGTTTCCGCGCAAATGTCAAGTATTCGCGGCAATTTTTCGCTTTCTGATATTCTTGAAATTTCCTGTTGACAAACTGCATATACTGTATATAATGATATATGAACAGTATATACTTATGGATCGGGGCGGACTGTGACGACAGGATGCCGCGAGGAGGTTAACCGATGAGAATCATCATATCCAATCGATCAGAGCTGCCGATCTATGCGCAGATCAAGGAGCAGCTCAAAGAACAGATCCTGAACGGGCAGATTGAGGAGGGTGCTGCGCTGCCGTCCATCAGGCAGCTCGCGAAAGAGATAGGCGTCAGTGTGATCACCACCACCAGGGCGTACAGCGATCTGGAGGCGGAGGGTTTCATTGCCACCATGCAGGGCAAAGGCAGCGTGGTGCTGCCGAAAGACAACGGCGTGGTGCGGGAACAATACCTGATGCGTATTGAAGAGGGCCTGACGACCGCTATCGAGACGGCGCGGGCCATCGGGATTTCCGGAGAGGAATTGACGGAGATCTTTGGCAATCTGCTGCGCACCTCCGATCTGAACTGACGGGGCAGTGCGCGGCGGCAATTATAAAGAAAGGAATGACGATCTATGGAGCTTTTGGAGGTACACGGCGTATCAAAACGCTATCGGGATTTTCAACTGGAAGATATAGATTTCGTGCTGCCGAAGGGCTATATCATGGGATATGTGGGGCGCAACGGCGCGGGCAAGAGTACCACGCTGAACCTGATCATGAACCTGTGCAAATGTACGGCGGGGAGTATTTGGGTGGACGGCTTCTCCTGCGAGGAGGACGAGGCACGCTACAAGGAACAGATCGGCTACATCGGGGACGAATTTTACTATTCGCTGTACTTTACGGTGAAGAACATCAGGGAGATCCTGCAGAATTTTTATCCGACCTTCGACAGGGGCAGATTCGATGAACTGATCGCGCAGTGGCAGCTGCCGGAGAAGACGGAGTTCAAGGATTTCTCGCGGGGCATGCGGGTCAAGCTGATGTTTGCGTCGGTGCTCGCCAGGGAGACGAAGCTGCTCATACTGGACGAGGCCACCAACGGGCTTGATCCGGTGGTGCGGGCGGAGGTGCTGCGGCTGCTGCAGGACTATATCGCGGACGGGGAGCACAGCGTACTCTTCTCCACGCACATCTTAAGCGATCTGGAGCAGATCGCGGACTATATCTTTTTTATTGACGAGGGGAAAAAGGTGCTCTTTGGCGCCAAGGACGAACTGTTGGAGAATTACGTGCTGGTGAAAGGCGAGCGGCAGGACGTGACGCCCGCTCTGGCGGAGGAGATGATCGGCATCATTGATCAGGCATACGGCTTCGAGGCGCTGATGGAGAGCGGCCGCGCGGCGCTTCTGGCGAGGGATTTTTTGTGCGAGAAGCCCACCATAGACGCGATCGTGCTCCACTATATTCAGGATAAGACGCAAAGCGGAAAGGAGAGGGCAGTATGAAAGCGTTATATTTTACCAGGATCGACTATCTCAGCACCAAAGTGCAGATGAAGATATTCCCGTTTATGGCGCTGTTGTTTGCGGTGCTGCTGATAGGGAACAAAAGGGAAGAGGGAAGCGGCACGGTCGTCATGGTGGGACTGCTCTATATGATGTTTGCCGCTGTCGCGATCTCCACGACGCCGTTTGGGGCCGGCCGCAGTATAGACGTCCGTTTCCTGATGACGCTGCCCGCGAATGCGGTGAGCAGGGTTGCCGGGCGCTTTCTGTACGGGCTCTCGCTGCTCGGCATATCGCTTGTGTTTGGGGTTGTGCTCGCGGTGGGGTGTCAGAGTCTTCTGGGGATCGGCCTGACCGCGGCGGAAGGGGTGATCTGTCTGCTGGTGCTGGAGACCGCGGTGCTCCTCGTAGTGCTGGAATACACGGTGCTCTATCTGGTCGGTGAGGTGCGGGGGCCCTATATACTCAATTTGATCAGGATCGCGCCGGCCATGGGCTTTTTCTTTGGAGGTATGGAACTGACGGAGGAGCTGCCGAGAGGGACGGACGGCGCGCTCTTACTCTCCGGAGAGGCCGTCGGGATCCTGCAGCGGGCCGCGGGGTGCGGCTTGGCGATAGCCGCCATACTGGTCTGCGGGGCCGTTTGTCTGTGTACCTATGTGATGCGGCGGCGGGATTACTGAGTTTGGAAAAAAGGCGGGGAATTTTTCAGAAAATGAAACTTTTTCCGCCTCTGATTCGTGTTACAGGCAGAAGCGGATCGATACGCGATGAGACAGGGGACGAAGAGATGGAGCGGCAGCCCGAGGATAAGGAAAGGTGGAGCGATCTGACAGAAGAATACCAGGCGATGCTGTACCGGATCGCGTTCTCCAATCTGCGAAACCGCGCGGACGCCGAGGATGCGGTGCAGGAGACTTTTCTGCGCTATCTCAAAGCCGGAAAGCCGATTGCGGACAGAGAGCATGAGAAAGCGTGGCTGATCCGGGCGCTTCTGCATGTGTGTACGGATATCCTGAAGAGCAGCTGGCATCGCAGGACAGTGGCGTTCGATGAGGCATGGGCGGGCGGCGCGGGCGTATTCCTGCCTTATCAGACGAAAGACGATGAGACGCTGGAGGCGGTGCTGAAACTGCCGATCCACTACCGCAATCCGATTTATCTGTTCTACTATGAGGATTACTCCATCCAGGAGATCGCGGGGATTCTGAACGAGAAAGAGGGAACGATTAAGACGAGGCTGCGCCGCGGCAGGGAAGAAGTGAAGAAGATGCTTACGGAAAGGAGGCCGTAGAGTGATGAGCATACAGGAGGTCAAGGGGAAAGGGAGTATACCGGAGTATCCGAACAGAAAGCACGCGAAACAGACGGACGGGTTTCAGGAGAGCCTGATGCAGAATCTGGCGTCCAGACAGAGACGGAGCGAGAGCGCGGACGCCGTGCAGACGGGCGGGCAGCTGTGCCAAAACGACAGGGAGGCCAACGCGGGACTTCTGGGCGCGCTGTCGGGCGTCAGGGTGAACGCGGCGGTGCGGATGGACGCGGTGCAGCCTGCGGAGGTGAGGCATATGAGCTATGAGGAGAGCGATCATATAGAGATCGCTGTGACGGAGGGCTATACGCTTAAGGGGAAGCTGGACGGCGGCAGGGTCTACGTGGAGGCGAAATATGAGGACGGCAGACTGGAAGCGTACCGTGTGGATCCCTCCCTGGTGCGAGAGGAGACGACACACAGGATTGAGCGCTTCGCGCTGGAGACGGCGGACAGTGTGAACGGATGACAGGAGGAAAGGCAGATGCTGGGAAACGATATGTTCCGATCATTCTACGGTGCGGGTATGACGCAAAACTGCGCTGCGCAGCAGCTAAAACAGTACAGCGAGTTGGTGGCGCGCAGGGAACGCATGGGCCTGTCCGCGGACGATGTGGATCCGGACAGCTTTGCGGCGAAGCTGCGGCAGGCAGACGAATTTGAGAAAGCGGGGAGACCCTATGACGGTCCGACGGATTCCGTAGGCATCATCCTGCGGGAAATGGGCGAGCCGCAGGCGGGCGGGCCTGCATTGAGTAAAGAGGTGCACCACAACGGTGTGCTCGTGTCCGTGACGAAAGATGCGGTGCGCGGCAACACCATAAAGATCGGCGCCTGCAATCCGAACGGCGACCTGATTCATGTAAACACTTCCGTCGGGGTAGTGATTTTCGATCTGAACGATACGACGGGACTGATGAAATGTCTGGATATGTTTTCGCCGGAAGACATCAATGCGATCCTGCGCAAGATCACGGAAGTGAAGCAGGCGCGGGATGCGGAGAGAGAACTGGACAATACCAAAAATGAGCCGATCAAGACGGCGGAGGATGCCGGAGCCGCAGAGGAGGCGGAAGACAGAACGGAGACAACAGAGGATGACGAACAGAGCGTATCATAGAAAGAGCCTGGCTGTATCAAACAGTCAGGCTTTTACGATGGCGCACTCCAGCTCGAACGGATAGCCGTCTTTCTTGTTCTGTTCGGACAGGGTATCCGTCTCGACAACGAGGAAATCCGTTCCTTTCAGAACTTCTTTCATCTCCTCGCGGACGGTTCCGAAGTCTGACACATGGGTAGAGATTCTGCGGCAGGCATAATCGCCCTCCGGAAGCGTACGGAACAGTTCAGGGTCTTCTGCGGCCTGTGCCGTCTGCGGCGCGGCATCGCCTGTGACCGTCAGGAACATGCGGCGGGTGTAGGCGCCGTCCCGGTACTCATGCAGGATGCCGGAAGGATAAGAGGCCGTGAGCCCGTGCTGCTGGGCGGTGACGAAGAGTTTCAGGATATGCTGGCCGTAATACTTTGGCGTGTCCATCTCATCGAGAGGCACGGTGAGCAGCCTGCGCGCACCGATGACGCTGTGGTAGAAGCCGTCCGGCAGCAGGATGCCGCTCTTGCTCTCCGGAATCTTTGCAAGTCCCGTGGCCGAACTGCCGATGTTCTGCAGGGTTTCCTGCAGAGCGCCGAGACAGTTGTGAATCTCCAGAATCTTCTGTTCCGCGAGAATCTTGCCGTCGTAGAGCAGCTTCTGCAGATTGATCGAGCCGTTTTCGACATAGTTGTTCAGGTCTTTTAAGGGGATGCCCAGCCGGATGCACACGGTGATGGCGTCCAGCAGATAGAGCTGATCTTTTGTGTAGTAGCGGTAGTTTGTCTCCGTGTTGACGAAAGCGGGCTTCAGAATCCCGATCTGGTCATAGTAGCGCAGAGATTTGATGCTGACATTTTTCAGTTTTGACACTTTCCCGATGGACATATACTGGCTCATGGGATGGCTCCTATGCTGCTTTTGGTGGTTGTGTGAAATCTATGACACAATATCTTGTACCTGTAAAAACAATAGGCTTGATTAAAACTATCACCTATGGTTAGAGTTCGGCAACTCATATTTTGTCACAATTTCCGATCAAAAACAAGGCTTTTCGGAAAACTAGTGGAGACAAAAAATCCGCATACAAGATGCTGTATGCGGATTCTTTGCCGGAAAAGATACCGGATATAGAACTTATGTTTTAGAATCAACCCTTGACGCTTCCGAGGGCAACGCCCTGTACAATATATCTGGAGAGGAGCAGATAGACGATGATCACGGGGAAGATTGAGAAAGCGATCATGACATACACCTGTCCCATGTCAAATTTCAGCCAGTCTGCCGCGCGGAGCTGTGCGATCAGGATGGGAAGAGTCTTTTTCTTATCGTCGTGCAGGATCAGCGCCGGTGTGAAGTAATTGTTCCAGTTGCTCACGAAGGTGAAGATCGCCTGTACGGCGATTGCCGGCTTCATTAACGGCAGAACGATCATGTTGAAAGTGTGAAACTCGCCGGAGCCGTCGATTCGAGCCGCCTCGACTAAGGACAGCGGCAGGGTGCTCTCCATATACTGCTTCATATAGAAGAAAGTGACGGGAGCGGCGACTGCCGGAACGATCAGCGGAATAAAGGAGTTCTCCAGCTTCATGCGGTCCACCAGCTTGATGAAACCGAGCGCCGTAACCTGCGTGGGAATCATCATGATCATCAGGATAAACGGATAGATAAATTTCTTCAGTGCGAAGTCATAAACGTGGATCGCATAGGCCGTCATCGTCGAGAAGTATACGCAGAGTACCGCGCAGCAGCCGGAGATAACCAGGCTGTTGATCAGGCCGTTCCACACGGGCAGCGTACCGTGAAGCAGATTCTTCCAGTTGGTCAGCAGATTGCCGCTCGGCAGAGCCGTGAATCCCGACTGCAGTTCCCCGTTCGATCTGGTCGCGTTGATAAACAGGATATAGAACCAGAACAGACAGAGAAAAGAGACGGCGATCAGTACAATATAGGCTATGATTCGCCTGGTATGAAGCCCCAGACCTTTTTTCAGTTCATTGTGTTCGCTTAACATAGGCTCACCCCTTTCTCTTGTCATTGCCTGTCACCTTGAAGATCAGGAGACTTAAGGCCGCGGTTATGATAAACAGCAGTACGGACAGAGCGCCGGCCATGCCGTAATTCTTGCTGAACAGATGCTTATTTAAGAACATGATCAGTGTCATGGTGGAACGCATGGGATCGCCCGTGCCGTTTGTCAGAATCTGCGGCACGTCGAAGAGCTGCAGGCCGCCGATCAGAGAAGTCACCATCACATAGACCAGTATCGGGCGCAGGAGGGGCAGCGTGATCTTGAAGAAAACCTGTGTGGAGGTAGCGCCGTCCACTTCGGCCGCCTCGAAGAGTGACGTGTCGATGCCCATCATGCCGGCCATCAGCAGAATCGTTGTGTTGCCGAACCACATGAGGCAGTTCATGAAAGCGATCAGCCCTCTGGCGCTGCCGGTGTTGGAGAGAAATCTGTACGGTTCGTCGATGAAGCCGATCTGCATCAGGAGAGAGTTGATCGGTCCGCCGTCAGAGAACAGCGTGAAGAACAGCATGGAAAATGCGGAGGCCATGATCAGGTTCGGCAGATAGATCACGGTCTTAAAAAAGCGCTGCCCTTTCAGATTCAGGCGTGTGTCGGAAAACCATGCGCCGAGTAACAGGGAGAGAATAATCTGCGGGACAAAGCACAGAATCCAGAGCACCAGCGTGTTCTTGGTATAGGTCCAGATATCTCCCTGCATAAACAGGTTCTTGTAGTTTTCCATCCCTACGAAATTCGGGCCGATCTGCGTCAGACCCGACATATAATTTTCGTAGAAGCTGTTGTAGATCGTTGTGAACATCGGGATCAGCTGAAATACAATATAGACAAGGATAAAGGGCAGCAGGAAGATATAGCCCCATTTGTTGTATCGCACGGCTTTTGATTTTTTTCTCATATTTTTACAACCTTTCTGCTATAAAAATGTCCATGCCCGCAAATTGCCCCGCAGGCATGGACAAGTTTCCATAGAACCGCTAGCGGCAGACGAAAGTCTGTCGCGCGGCTGCTTAATATGTCAGTTCAGGATATTTCTCTACAACTGCCTTGTAGAACAGATCCAGAGCTTCTTCTTTGGTAGCGCTGCCGTCGAAGTAGTTCTTCATAGCATGCTGGAATTCTTCGTTACAGCCCTGATCGTAAGAGGAGAGGTTGCTCAGGTCGAGCCCCGCGACACCGTTGATGTACATCTGCAGCGGGTTCTGGCCGCCGAGGATATTGCTCGTGTACTCGTGCTCCTCCGTCTCGCCGTCTCTCATGATTTTCTTTTCGCCGCTTGCGAGAGCGTCCATGACCGTACTGTTGTTTACGAAGTCATCGTCCTTGACTACGATATCCGTCATGATATCGTCGTCGGTCGTCATCTTCAGCATGATGTCCTTGACGAGGCTGGCGTTATCCGTGCCTGTTGCCGCGCAGATCCATGTGCCGCCCCAGAAGAAGCCCTGCGGGCCTTCTGTCGCTGCCCAGCCGCCGTTGTAACCGATACTGCCTTCCGTGTCGGCCGCCATCGAGAAGTTGACGAGCCATGCGGGACCGAAGTAAGCAAATACCTTGCCCTCCGGGTAGAAGCCCTTGCTCCAGTCGTCGCTCCACAGATCATGGGTGTTGGTTGCGCCGGCGTCTACCAGTTTCTTGGAGTCATCCACCCACTTCATGATGTTATCGTCGATGTTGATCACGTTGTCGTTGACCCATTTGCTGGTAACGTTGTTGGAGTATACGCGGTAGCTGTCGTTTACAGAAGACATGATGCTGTATCCCGCGTCTTTCAGGGTGGCAGCCGTCTCGTTGAAAGTATCCCAATCTTTCACGTAGTTCTGGATCTCGGCGGGATCGTCCGTGCCGAATACTTCCTTAGCCACGTCGCGGCTGTAGAACATAACACCAGGGCAGCCCTGCCATGACAGGCCTTTGAGCACGCCGTTGGAATCGGTCACGATATCCTTGGTATACTGATATTGTTTGGACAGATCCGCATCCGTGATGCCCAGATCCGCAACAGGCATGGTGTAGTCGGTGTCTACATATTTCAGCGCATAGTCCGCCTCGACCAGGAACAGGTCGATCTTGTCATCCGCCGCGGCGTCCGCCTGCTTTAACAGTGTCGCATCCAGATTGTTCTGGTATGCGTTGTCGTCGCTGGGCGTGATGTTCCAGACTACGGATACATCGCCGATCGTGCCGTGGGTGGCGTCTACTTCCGTGTAATCCGGATAGTGGTCCGTGATACGACTCTTGAACTCCTCGTTCCAGCAGTAGATGTTGAGTACCTTGCCTTCTTCCGCCGCTGCCGTATCGTCTGCAGGAGCCTCAGCCTCTGCATCTGCCGCAGGAGCCTCAGCCTCAGTCTCTGCGTCTGCCGCAGGCGCTTCCGTCGCCGTATCGTCTGCCGCGGGTGCCTCTGCAGCTCCGCCGCCGCAGCCTGCAAGTACGCTTGCGAGCATTGCCGAGGAGAGCAGTACGCTAAGTAACTTCTTTTTCATTACTTAATTCCTCCCTTT
>CANPZI010000054.1 GCA_947588995.1 uncultured Lachnospiraceae bacterium | reverse complement strand
TACGCTATTTTTCATGCTTGCCCCTCACAACAAACCCTCAATTAGATTGGCAAACCCTCAAAAACTTTGATTATCCAGATATTTTCAAAGCAGCCATGCCCTGAAAATATCCTTTCCTCAAAAGGTGACTGCCGGATTTGAACCGGCGATGACGGTGTTGCAGACCGATGCCTTACCACTTGGCTAAGCCACCATGCGCTTTTCAGCGTATATTATCATAACACACCTTGAAGTATCTGGCAAGATAGAAAATCCATTTTATTGCCAATTCTCATCCCAGCATCCACCATATTACATAACCGGATAATGGCACCAGCGCAATTGCCAGCGCAATTGCCACCCGTACATATGTATATATTCTTACTGCCATGTAATCTACTTGCCTTTCCTGCTCCCTTTTTCGCGGAAAGTTATAATACAAAAACATAATCAATGCCGCCACAAACACTGCTCCGAATAAATTGGTTATATTGACGATAGAAATTCCTACTCTTGCCGCTAAGGTATTAAATACAGCATTCAGGCCATATGTCTCCCACGAATATTGTCTGCTTTCAAGGGATTTAGGGTATACCATATAATAAAATAAGTTCAAACTGGCACACATAGGGAACACAATACACGCCCGGCAAACATAAGTGATGGACAAAATAATCTCCAGGACAGAATTGCGGTAAAAATTGTGCAGATTGTATGTTATCAGCAATATAATATATGGCGTTAATAATATAATCCAATATGGATTGATCACACATGTCAGCACAAACACCGACATGACTACAGCACATACGTATATCACGGATATTGCGCTGAGTTCGCCTTTATAAAAGAAGCAGAATATCCAAATAACAACCATGCCCACGATAACCAAGGGTAAACCGGGCACCATAATAAAAGCTTCTTTTTCGGGGAACAGGCTTCCGTTAACGAGATTGCTATGTGCTATAATTCCGTTTCCTCTTCCCCCTCCAATCGCAAAAAATAATTTCGCAATAACTATCAGAGAAAGAACTTCTATCCCCCTTAACAACAAATAGCGAATCCTCTTCTCCCGGAGCAGTAATAGCGGTACAAATATCCAGAATGCAAATAATTTAGAGGCAATGGCCATCACAAATGCACCCCAAAAGCACACATCCTTTTTGGTCAAAAATCCATATATTCCCATCAGTGTAAAAGCGACAGAAATAATGTCATATCCCCCTGTTACCACTTCAGGATAAATAAACAAACCTGATGACAAAAATATAAGGATTCCCCATTTTGCATTTTTTTTATCTATTCCGCAGACCAGAGCGATTTTATATAGAAATACGCATGAAATCGCTTCAAATACCCACAGAATTCCCTTAATATATATTCTGGCAGGCCAAAACATAAATGCACTGTATCCTGTTGCCTTTTCCCATAGCCACATCGGAAAATTATATATACCAAAGAGAATATACATAAAGAAATCATAAGCGGCGCCTTTTACGCCATCCGGAATATAAGAATTGGCCACGCCCGGATACGGGTAACTGTAAAACGACGCCAGCTTTCCTTCTGTTAAACATGACCATAAGGTTATCCCTTTAGCAGAAGTTTCCTCAATATCCGCATATATATAAATAGAGGTGAAAAACAGTATCAGAGCGATCACTGCCAGCCATTCCCATTTATATACTGAATCTTTTTGAAAATATTTTTTCATCCGCTGTCTCCATCCCGAATATTCATCAAATTTTAAATGATTTCTTCCCTATCCTAAAATTTCCCTCTTATCCTTTTCTATCGCAACGCCGTCAGCAATCTCGTATATGACATCGCAATGGCGAACCGTTGTCAGCCTATGAGCAACGATAATCATTGTCTTATGACCCTGCAGCCTCTCGATTGCCTCAATGAAAGCTTTCTCTGTTTCGTTATCCAGCGCCGAAGTCGCCTCATCCAGCACCAAAATTTCCGGGTTATGATATAGCGCTCTGGCTATGGCAAGTCTCTGCTTTTGTCCTCCCGAAACACGTGTACCGGCCTCCCCTATCCTGGTTTCCAGCGCATAAGGCAGACTTGCCACAAACTCTTTTAACTGCGCCTGTTCCAGTGAATCCCACACTTTCTCGTCATCAATATCTTTCTCCTCAATGCCAAATGCCACATTATTCCGAACGGTATCGTTGATCAGGTACGAAGCCTGCGGCACATATCCCAGCAGATTGCTCCATCCTCTCCCCAATTCCCGAATATCCCTGCCATCCAAAGTGATATTCCCCTCCTGCGGCTGCAAAAGCCCCAGAATAATATCCGCCAGCGTTGTCTTGCCGGCCCCGGACGCACCGATAAACGCAACCGACATTCCTTTTTTAATCTTCATGCTGAGCCCGTCTATCACCTTAGTTTGTGCATTCGGATACTGCCATGAGATATGATTGATGGAGATTTCGCTGTCAAACTTAGCTTTCACCGCATTGTTTTCTTCGTCCTCCTCCGAACCTGTGCCCCTGTTCTTCACATCTTTCATGTGCTCATATGTGGCATTTACCATTGGCGCGGAATAAATCAAATTGTTGATACTGCTGGATATCTTGCCTAGCGACGGAAGCACTCTGAAAGCCGCTATGGCAAATGCCGCGAGCTGCGGTACCATTGACTGCAGATTCGTGGAGAAAAAAATATTCCCCAGACAGAGCACGAGCAGAAACCCGGACACAAACAGCGCTTCAATCATATAGGCCGGACTCGCCAGAGCTATAGCGTATTTGCCGTTTATCCTGCTCTGCCTTTCATTTACTTCTTCATACTTCCTTACAAAGAATCGTCTTCGTCCTAATATTTTTATCTCCTTAATCCCCTGAAACAATTCCAAAGAATATTTATACAGCCGTTCACCGTTAACACGCTGCTGCTCTCCCCACTCCTTGCACAAATTCCTGAATATCTTCAGTACAAGCAGAAGGCAGAGCGCCGCCAGGGCAAGTACCACTACTGCGAATTTGTAGTTGACACACAGAATAAAAATAACGATCAGGAATACCGTAAGACAGTCCGTCAGTAAAGTGAAACCGTAATTAAGTATATTGGTCACGCCGCCCACATCCGTGCCAATATCCCGAAGGCACTCGCTTGACGAATAGCCCAAAAAGAAAACATATTCACGCTGTGTATATGATTTTAAAATCCGAATTGCCAGTTCCCTGCCTATTTTGTTGGAATAAGTGGTCTTGACATAGGTCAAAAGGCACATATACAGATTTTTTAACACATAAACCAGAATTGTAGCGATGCAGATCACCGTGACCAGTTTTGACACGGTATCCAGTGACAGTTTGTCCGCGATAAAAGCCACATACTTATTGCGGAGCATTTGCTCCGGCTGTACCATTACCTGCACCAGCGGCAATACAATCGACACACCCAGCGTCTCAAAAAAACCGCCTATGATCGTCATTAAAAAAACCAAAACCGCATATCGCTTCTGCTGGCTGGACATAATATAGCCCATTTTTTTTAGAATGTCAATCGTGCTCCTGAAATCATTGACCATTTTGTCACCTTCCCATACAGAAACCCATCATATATCCAGCAGAATATCACATATTCTGTCCACATCTTCTATTGTCAGATCCTCATACAGCGGCAGCGTCAGTACCCGTTCACTGACATACCGCGCAACCGGCGTATCGTCCGGGTCAAATTGGTTTTCATAGCACACAAAGCTGCTGGTTAAAGGGTAAAAATATTTACGCGCAAAAATATTATGCCGCGCAAGGCGCTCCGATATTTCATCCCGCCCCACCCCAAACACGGTCTCGTCAACCACAATCGGGAAATAGGCATAGTTGGGCACAACATCCGCCTGTCTTGGCATCAGTTTTAAGCCCGCTATGCCTGACAGACGTTCAGAATACCTCTCCACCAGCACACATCTTTTTGCTATTCCTTCCCGAATGTGTCTTAAATTGCACAGACCCATAGCTGCACAAAATTCATTCATCTTGGCATTTGCGCCGACGCTATCCACCAGTTCCTGATCTCTAATCCCAAAATTCTTGAGTCCATACATGATTCTTCCGAACTCAGGATCTCTAAAACTGACTGCTCCGCCTTCTATCGTATTAAAAACTTTGGTCGCATGGAAACTGAAACAGGACACATCACCGTAACTGCCTATTCCTTTACCTCTATACCTCACTCCAAACGCATGCGCCGCATCATAAACCACTTTCAGATGATGCCTGTCCGCTATATTTTGAATCATCTCCACGTTACAGACGTTGCCATATACATGCACCGGTACAATCGCACTTGTTTTATCCGTAATCAACTGTTCTATCTTTGCCGCATCTATCGTATAATCATTTGGATCGATATCACAAAAAACCGGCGTCAAACCGTTTCTTACAATGGCATGCGTGGTAGAAGCAAACGTATACGGAGTCGTTATCACTTCACCTGTCAGATTCAGCGCCTGCAGGGACAATTCAATAGCCATATGTCCATTGGTCAGCAAATCTATATTTTCGACCCCCAGATATTCTTCCAATTTCTTCTGCAGCTCTTTATGTTTTACTCCCATATTAGTCAGCCAATGCGAGTCCCAGAGTTCCTTGATTTCGTCTACATATTCCTGAAACTGCGGCATTGATGACCGGGTAACCAATATTTCGTCCATTTACCTTACTCTCCCTGATAAAACGCAAGAACCAAGACTTTCTTTTATTTCATCCACGAGATACATCATATCTTCTTCCGAATATCTCTGATCACAGGCAATCGGCAATATGTGCTTTGCATAATAATATTCCAAAGTATCTTCCATGCAGTCGCGCAGTACATTAGGCCACAGCACGGGGACATATATATGTCTTTTTAGTAAACGCTCTCTCACATATTCCGCGTCTTCCAACATGAGCGGATAAATATACGGTCCGATGGGAATGGTTATCTGCAGGGCATTTACATCTTTCAAGCAGCGATCCAAAAATTTATAATTTCTTTGCCTGACATCTTTGACACGCTCATAATCAATGCTCTTCAAAATATTTTGTGTCAGAGGAGACATTTTTTTCACATCCTGTTCGGAAAGATATTTTTCATTATCCTGATAGCTCTGAAAGAACATATTGCCGGTATTTTCAAATCTTCCCAGCAAAAAATTCATTCTGTCATATGCCAATTCCTGCGGCAGCGCACTTTCTTTATTGACAGAAGAATATAAATAAGCGCCGTCTGCAACTCCGAAAAACTTTCGGCAGGAATATATCGTATCAATATTGGAAATAGGTTCCTGAAAGAACGCCTGAACATTATCCACAATCATATGCGGATATTTTTGCTTCATTCCCCCTAGATATTCATTATCCAGCTGGCCATAATAATTAATGATATATACATAATTTTCATTATCAATATGTTCCGGCAGTACCGGCTTAAAATCTTGGCCCACGGAATAATATGTTACCTCAACATCTTTTTGGGCACAGACATCGACGATGGAATCACATATTAATCTTGGCAGCAGAATATGCTTGATTCCTCTGGCCTCGATCAAATATGCCAAACAGTTCCTTCCGCTATTTAAGGCCATACATCCTTTATGAAACTCCTGCCTATAATAACGCTCAAACTCAAGATAGCCGCCTATTTCTCTCATTGCATTACCCCTGTTCGGACAGAAGTGTATATTCGTCCAGCATTTGTTTGACTTCTTCTTTCGAGTTAAACATTAAAATATCCAAAACAGATAAATTGGCACAAAAATCATTATCAAATTGTTTATAGCTTATTTCATTACTTTTTAGAAAACTCAGCTTTATGCCCGCTTTCCGAAACTCAGCATATGAATACAGGGACTGTCCTCCAACAGCATTATAATATTCTTCTCCTCCCAGCAGCTCACAGATAGAGATCACTTGATCCTGACCGTGCAGTTCGTTATTCTTTTTCAACTCGGACGAGATCATAATCTCTGTAGTAATACCTAAATAATCACAGACTGATCTAATAGACATTGTAATAAACTCTGCCAAATTTTTTTCTTCACATCTGAATATTTCCTGTAACACCGGTAAAACAGTTTTATAATATGGCGCTTTCCGATAAGCCGCGTCAATCATCTTTAAATTTTTTTCAATCATATGGCGGTCTTCATTTACTTGTATTTCATTGATTTTTTTATATGCGCTCGCCCCCGCCATAGGAATATTAATATACTTAGGCTCACCGTTCAAAAGTATCCTGTTGCGATTTATCCATCCGCCTTTAATAAAATTGACATCGTCATATATTACATACCGATCAACTGCATTAAGCAGCTGCCAATAACCGATATACGGCAAAAAATACGGTTGCATAATTCCAATTTTCATATCATACCACCCAAATACATGTCATTTAATCGGCCATGCCATATAGCGTAAGCGTTGCTATCATCCCCCTATTGAATCGAAGCCAAAATCTGTAGGCGGGATTGATTGCATGTATTATTTGCGGAATCTTTAGAACCATCTCTTCGTCAAAGCCAACCACGATCGCCAATTTAGGCTTATGTTCTTTCAAGATTTTTTCTGCCCCCAAAATCGTCTCATAAATACCTTCATAATAATTGACTTTAAGCATTGTTATTTTTTCGTCATAATCAAACACGCTATCCAGCCTATCGACGTCAATGTGAACAATATTATCTTTTTCCTTATTGCTATCATCGATACTCGATGTCGGAGCAAGATTTGAGCAGAAATTTAGAACATCTTTCTTATTCCATGCACCTTTCTCGGATACAGTTATATTTTTCAAGCAGGCGTCCTTGATATATTGCTTAAGCTCTCCTCTGTTAAAATCATCAGGTTCCAGCGCATATATCCATTTATACCCGCCCCCGTTTTCGCTTAGGAACAGGCGTATCGTATCGCCGTTATAGGCACCAACATCCAAGTACACTTCCCGGCGGTTGATTTTAAAAACATCATTATTAAAATAGTTGCATTCATGCTGATATACATCTAAAACATATTTGTAATTACCGCTGATTCTTGTTTTAAAATAGGCCAAAAAAATTTCTTTTGAAAAATCGTCTTCCCACATTTCGTATATTTTATTGATAACCGTTATATGTTCGCTTACAAAATCCAGTTTGGTCTTTTCATACACATTATAAATAATACTGAATAGGTAAAAGACCTTGCGCACAATAGGCTCATTCTCCAGAGCTTTCATTTTTTCATAATTGGAACATCCCAATATCACATTAACTTGACTATATTTTTCACATAACATAGAATAAGAGAGAACCTTGCAGCCGTTCAGAGACATACCTTCAGAATAATACTCCTCGTCAACAAATATATCTGACAGGTGGATTCCATTTTTCTCAAGATAATCCATCACATCTACTGCCAGTGAACCGGCGCCCCACATAACCAACGGCAAACTTTCTTTTTTCAATTGCGCAATTATATTTTCTTCTTCAATTAACCCGTCAAACTGTTTCAATATATCCATCATCAAACTCTTTCTCTTCTATACATCCAGTAATACCCAGTCATCCATATATAATTCTCTGCCGCTGCCATCTCTGCACCACTTATTCGGCGCAATAACAATCTTATCGTTATTCTCTGATAAAAATTGCGCCCACCAGCTATATGTGCTGTTTGAAATGATAAAGTGCCTGCACTTGGACATCAGGTATAGGCTTTCAACATTGGTGTGCCTTTCGTCATCAAAAAATACCGGATAATGAAAATCCATTTTTTTTACTTCAGTCAAACTATCCGAGAAAATATAAAATATTGGATTTCTTACTCTCTTTGCCATTTCCTCCATGGCATGATAAAAATATTCTTCCGTACAAATACCAAATTGCGGATGATTCACATAGTCGCCCCTGCGGATATGCATACACACCGACTCCGTCTCTCGGATATCTCTTTCTGTCCGCAGTATTTCGTTATCCGGTTTGTGAATCTGCTTAAAATCATTGAGCAGAATCGATTTTATCTTACTGATCTCCCCTGCCTCCTGAAACCATCCATTCATATAGATATTTTTGTGCAGCTTTAATCCGAATCTGCTGACTGTTTTATCATGATAATCTCTCTGAATAATTCCAAACAATCCAAATATTTTTTCTAACTTTTTCTCTCTTATCTCTGCCACTTCCGCAGACCGTCCGGCTACAAAATATAAAATTAATCTTCTGGCTATATCCTCCTGCAATCTTGCCATCCCGCTAACAGTGCCATCGGACATGACTTGAACATCCTCGATAAGCCTGAATTGGTCCAGCCCAAACTCCCGCAGATCATCCTGATCTACGCGCGTAATATCAAGCATGATTTGATCAATTCCCAGATCGAGCGATAGCTTTCTGGCCATGGCATACTCAAACATCTGATTACCCAGCCCGCCTTTAATTTTAACGACAATCATTTTATTTATCCTCTATGAGTAATCTTCATAAACCGTTTCCGCCCCATTAAAAAATAAGTCAAATATAATAGCGGATCATGATACCATTTTGCCGAATCTCTGTTCCACTCGTCATTATCGTCAAGCAGCCTGTCATTGTATCTGTAAGCTTTTACCTTATGGACATGATATTCAAAATCGGCATCGACATCCAGCGCCAAACGTACATGCCCCTCATTTCCCTGTTCGCTTCCGACTATATTCATGCCGCTTCCGTCCCATCCCCAGTTCCTGACCTTGGAAACAGTCGGATTGATCGTACAATACCCATTACAGGCTAAAATTATCCCCCTGTTAATATCCGTATTAGGCAGTTGGTCACTCTCGTCATTTTCCAATAATGTCCCCAGCATTCTGGAAAAGAGCCGGCTTCTTCGGCTGTATATCCTCCACATCAGGCAAAACTTTTTTGACTGTTTTATCCAATATTGCCTGGTAAGCCGCTGATGGATAACTTTCTCTTTTTCTCTCCACAGCCCCATTCCCCATGCAGAAAAATTAGTCAGAGCGATCACATTATCCGTTCCGCTTTCAAAGGGAAACTCATCTGCGTATCCGCATATACCATATACCGTCGGATGCTTCTCATACAATTCGAGGCCTTTGTCCATATATGCCAGAAAATTGACAGAAAATTCATTATCATCTTCCGTAAAAATAAGTCTGTCAACCTGTCGGAAAATCAGTTCTTCCAAATATTGATAGTTCAAGTCCGGTCCTAAATTTTTCTTCTGATAATAGATATGAACTTCTTTGAAGCCCATCAGGGGCTTCTTCAGAAAGCCGCATACCTTTTCCCACCCTGATCTATACTCTTCACTCGGCGGATAATCCACACTGATATATACTTCTGTCTCGTCTGCGTAGGTATTTTTCTGCAAAGACTCAAGACACCTTTTTAGATGCTCATATCTGTTACAGGTTGTTATCATGACCGGCGCATAAATCATAAAAGAATCTCCCCAAAAAATTACCCCTGTCTGCTTTTGAAATTTTATTCCTGCCTAATCGGCAGCTGCAAATACCCTGTCGCGCATATCGTAATAATTATCAAAAATATAAAGCTTATAGCCCTCTATGCCGTCATATCCGTCCAGCTTATCCAGCGCATCTCTGAAATAGCATTCTTCATATTCGTCCTGAGACAGCAGAATAAACACCCGCTCGGTTCCTTCTCCGGGTTTATCCGTCTCATGGGACATATCCTGTAACCACGTAAGCAGATGATCCGGATCCGTCAGCTGCGAGATGTCCCCGTCCCAACACCACGCCTCTACAGCGCCGTCCGAAAGTTCCAGCAGCACATTGCCATTCCAAAAAGTTGCGTAGCCTTCCCCGACATTCTGCTCTTCCAGATACTGCACTGCCGCCCGCAGCTCTTTTGTCTTATCCATCTGACCGTACCGCACATATCTGGATATCCCACATAACAGTATACCCGCAGCCAGCACGGCGGCGACACCGATCCTAACCCATTTTTTCAAGTTCATCTTATCCAGACTTACAAAAATGACAGGTATTGCAAAGATCAGTGCCGACATCGCATATCTGTCTGAATACGATATATCGGTAAAGGAATATAACCCGGCAAGCATGACAAGCGTACACGCCACATATGCCGCTATAATCCACATCTGTTCCGGACAACTTATTTTTCTGAAAATAATTCCCAGCAGAGAGATCACCAGCATCATGCCAACCAGACCGCTGATTACGCTTCCAAACGGATCCGACCGTTCTCCGTATGAATATCCGAAAAACCGCAATACCCCAAAAAGCATATCCAGCAGACGTTCCGCAGAGAATCCGGTAAGCTTCAGACCGCTCCAATCCGCAAAATAATAGTTAGGCTCAATAAATTTCTTATTGATGATATAGCCCAGACCTGAAAATCCGCAATTCAACACCGAACAGATAAGCCACGGTGACCATTTACGTTTGATTACGCACCAGCCTAAAACGACCGCCAGCAGCGGAAGATACAAAGTGGCTATGAGTCTTAAACCGCCTAACCCCCCCCCAAATGCCAATACCGCCGAAATAACCAGCAAAATTACTTTCCCGCCCTTGGAGGCATGCGGGTAATGGAACATCATGCCTATCGTCCAAAAGGAAATGCTGATAAAAGCCGCGTACGTCAATATCAACAAGATATATTCAAAATAGCCGTCTGAAAATGGAAATACCAGAAAAACTGCCGAAAGGGGAAAATACTTTGTCAGTTTCATCTGCCGAAGCATATAATAATAACCGGAAAGCATAAGCAGATAGGAAATCATGGAGGAAAGTATCCTGATCAGCCTCCAATCATGAAGAAACCTGAAAAAAAGAGAATAAATCAAATGAATGTTTATCACCTGAAGTTCTGTCGAGTAATACCAATGCGGAATGATGATTGCATTTTCTCTCGCTGCAAGTCTTCCGAGAATCAGCTCACTGGAAATATCCGAATCCGTCAGGCGATCGCCGCAGCACCACATATAAACTGACAAAAAACAAAAGGCCGCAGCCAGACATATCCATGCTAACCAGACTGTTTTCTTTTTCGCCATATCATTCCATCCTCCGCGAATCTTTAATAACCATAAATATTGTAGCACAATATAACACTTGATTCAATTTCTTTCGGAAACGGAAAAGCGAAAAGAAGCGGCTGCCTCTGCAGCTGCTTCTCGAGGTTAATCGCGTCATACTTTGAACTTCCACGAAGAATCGCTCCGCGATTCTTCAGAAGAAGCGGCTGC
>CANPZI010000053.1 GCA_947588995.1 uncultured Lachnospiraceae bacterium | reverse complement strand
CGGTGAGGAGTTATTTATTTTTTAGTAGTAAAAAATGCCGTATTTATGCGGCTTGTGGCGTTTCGCAAACGCCTATTGAGATATATATTCAATGAGAAGATTAACGGGGGCGGTTTTCTTGCCAAAATTTTCTTTGCGCTGGCGCTGTTGTTCAGCGTGGACGAGATCATAGAGATCGTCAAAGTCATTTTGAAGATTGGGGAGAAGCCGCCCGAGGCCGAGCAGCCGGAGGAGATTTCGGAGGTGGAACCCATGAGCCTGAAAGTAGTGATAGGTATCTATATGCCATGGGGAGTGATATGGCTTATCCTATACCGTCTGTTGTATATGTACAGCGTAAGAGAGGCATGGTTTCGGGCCTATTCTTTTGGCAGCGGCTGGACCTTGATGGTCGCCGCCCTGTTGGCGATCAAACTGCTTGATTATTTCGATGGGTTGAAAGTCAGGGAGGCGTCAAGAGAGATGTATGCTTATGCTTCCCGGCAGACGTACGCGGTGCAAGACGCCGTGAATCCCCAAAGCAGCCAGGGGATGGCCGGGTATTGTCCGCAGTGCGGAGAGGTGCTGCCGCAGGGAGGCAATAGTTTTTGCCCTTATTGCGGTGCGAAGATCGGTTGAGGACAAAATGTATGAGAAAGGACGAACAGAGGATGAAAAGTAAAATGAAAAAGCAATCAGAAAAACTGAGTAAAAAAATGACAGCCATAATCGTGGCGCTTATGGCAGTTGTCGCATGTCTCGGCACCGGCATCTCCGTCGAGGCGAAACCCAAAGATATGCTTAAAACCCCACAGATAACCAACTGTTATAATGACGGGGATTCTATTTATCTCGAATGGGAAAAGGTTGATCAGGCTCAATCATATGAGGTATATTGGACTGATACCGCCAGCGGGAAAATAAAGAACGACAAAACGTCAGGTATTTGGTGTTATGTACCGGTTAATGACAGGGGCACGGACTATTCCATAGAGGTTTATGCCGTTAATGGCAAAGCGGTGTCTGACGGTGCGGCGGTTTCGATATATGTGCCTGAAATCAATTATAAAGATGTAAGTTATGCAGAAGCTTCCTGTCTGAGCCTGAATCAATTGAAGAAGTGGGCGGATTATCAGGGAGTTGAATGGGAGATTTATAAGGAAGATGGCTACACGTATTTAGAGATACATGAAAAAGATCCAAACAATAGCGGGATGAATAAAAAGAATGCCCAGGGTTATGCCGGATACGCATGGGACGGTGCGATGAAAAATGTTGATGAAAAACTTGATTCTGAATATGGGCTTTCTAAATTTGGAAGTTTTTTGAGTAAATGGCTGGATGAAGATAAGGACTTTGGAGATGCGTTATCTGAAACACTTGATGAAACATTGGATGATATCGGTGAAGCAACTATGGAAGGGGCATTCGAAGGCATGGCTGATCGGTTCATAGAAGATAAAGATATTTATTACATATATTATTATGACAGCGATATGGTCCAATGTGCTGCAATAGGCGCATGGGTATCACGGTTGAAGTACAACAACGATGCGTATATCAAATCGATTCAAAATAATTTTGAAAAAGTTACTGCGGATGGTGGCGGGACTATCTATTGTACCTATTTAGCAAGTGAAGACGTGGGCAGATATATATATATCGGCAGGTGGAATCGGATGATGCCAATGGCAGATGGATAGAAACGATAGTACCTGTAAAATAAAACCATAGAGAGGGATATTTTAGCTTTATTTTCCCCGCCATTCATGGTATGATTACCTTGGTTTCCGATGATTGACGCGGCCGGGACGGCCATGGAAGAACGGGGAGTGTCACATGGACAAAAACGAAGAGGAACTGGTCGTAGGCGGCTACCGGTTCGGCACGGTGGCTGACGCCGAGACCGCCAGGATGGAACAGAAGAAGGTACTGAGCGTGGAGCAGCATCTGGACTATCACAATCCGCAGAATGTGCTGCTCGTCTACAACAAGGCGATCGACAACAAGGTGTTCCTGACGCCGATCGGCATGGCCTATCTGCACAGGATGCAGACACAGCTGGCAAAGTGCGGCGTGCCGCAGGAGAAGATCAGGCCGATCCCGCTGTACGCCACATTCAGCAACAAGACGGCGAACAACAGCTCCATCCGCAGAAGCCTGGAGACGCGGCTGCCCGGAAACGAGTACAAGGGACGCTTCGTCTCCTCGGTGATCGTCAATATCCTGCTGGTCGTCGCTCTGGCGGCGCTGGTGCTCCTCTCGTGGCAGAGCGAGGTGCCGACGATCGTGAATTACCGGACCGCGGTGGTGAACGAGTACTCCGAGTGGGAGCAGGAGCTGCACGAGAGAGAGCAGGCGGTCCGCGAGGCGGAGCGGGCGCTCAACATCACGCCGGAATAGAAAATCGAATCACGCAGGGACACGGGCGTCAATTCTCGCCGGTGTCCTTTTTTACGCGGGTAATGAGCCAGGCTGACATGCGGTGGATTTTTCAATTTTCAGGAAAAACGGAAGATCTTCCCGGCAAGACACAATTTGTACATACTTTTACGGTATACTGAATCCCGCAAAAGCGGCAAAAGCAGGCCGGACAGGAAGGTGTGTCTATGGATAAAGTAAAGATTATGGTGGTGGACGACGAGAGCCGTATGCGCAAGCTGGTGCGGGATTTCCTGACAAAAAGCGGCTATGAGGTCGTGGAGGCTGCGGACGGCGCGGAGGCGGTGGATCTTTTTTTTGCGCAGAATGACATCGCGCTGATCATATTGGATGTGATGATGCCGAAGATGGACGGCTGGCAGGTGTGCAGGGAGATCCGCGAGTACTCCAAAGTGCCGATCATCATGCTGACGGCGAAATCGGATGAGCGGGACGAGCTGCAGGGCTTTGAACTCGGCGTGGACGAGTACATCTCGAAGCCTTTCAGCCCGAAGATCCTGGTCGCCCGGGTGGAGGCGATTCTGCGCAGGACGAGCCAGCACAGCGCGTCGGAAGTAATAGAGGCGGGCGGTATCGTGATCGACAAGGCGGCGCACAGCGTGTCGGTGGACGGATCGCCCGTGGAACTCAGCTACAAGGAGTTTGAACTGCTGACTTATTTCGTGGAGAATAAGGGCCTCGCCCTCTCCCGCGAGAAGATTCTGAACAGTGTGTGGAACTATGACTATTTCGGGGATGCCAGGACGATCGATACGCATGTCAAGAAGCTGCGGAGCAAGCTGGGAAAGAGCGGAGATATGATCAAGACGATCTGGGGGCTCGGCTATAAATTTGAAGAGGAATCCTAAAAATATTCTTAAATCGGATACGGGATGCTTGAATTTGCCTGCCAAAAGTTGTATTTTGGGATTTGGCATGATGCTGTAGGGAAGGAGAGCGCAATGAGAGGACAGGACAGCTTACTGCGGAACAGAGGGATCGCATTCTTGGCGGCGGCTTGTATATGTACCCTGCTGGCCGGCTGCGGCCAGGCAGCGGAGACGGAAGAAGAAGTGATGAGCGAGGTGATACCGGTACAGGTGCAGCAGCCTGAGGCCGGAACCCTGACGCTTCAGAATGAATTTGTGGGTACGATCAGTCCGGAGGAATCAGTCTATGTGATCCCCATGGTCTCGGCGGAGGTGGTGAGCACGAACGTCTCCGTCGGCGATGAGGTCAAGGCGGGGGATGTGCTGTGCAAACTCGACGACGAGGCGGCCAGACTGCAGCTCGCCAGCGCGCAGGCACAGTATGACAGCGCGGCCGCGGGGGTCAATTCCGCCGAAGTGGGCTACGAGATGGCGCAGGCACAGTACGACAGCACGGCGGCCCAGCTGGACGCACAGATGGGCGGACAGAAAAACCTGCAGATGTACCAGCTGCAGATCCAGAAAGAGACGGTGGAGAGCGCGATAGACGATATCTATGAGCAGCAGGCGGACCTGGCGGAGCAGAAAAAGGACGCCGAGGACGCGATGGACGCGATGGAAAGCAACGCGGCGCAGCTGCAGAAGCAATACAATGCCGCGCAGGCCGAGTATTACTTTTACCAACAGGTCGTGACCATATTTGACACCGGCACAGACGAGCAAAAACAATATGCCATGACATTGCTGGGAGAGCATACGGGTAAGACATATCAGATTACTGATGTCGATACTGCTACGCAGGAGGCCAAGACAAACCTGCTGGTAGCGTCGGACGCTTTTGATCAGGTCAAGAATCTTTACGAGCCCATGGCATCCGCTTCCGCGCAGGCGCAGGCAGGCATCGATTCCATCGAGGACGGGCAGAAACAGCTGGACGATTCTCTGGCGAATGCCTACAAGCAGCTGGAGCAGGCGGAGGCCGTCATGAACATCACGGAGGAGCAGGTGTACGAGGACACGCAGAAAGTGGTGGACGCCAACAAGAAAGCGGCGGCGCTCGGCATTAATTCCGCGGAGGCCGGTGTGAACTCAGCCAAGGTCGGCATGGAGGGCGCGCAGGTGGCTGTGGACAGCGCGGAGTATCAGCTCGATATGTACACGCTGACGGCGCCTATCGACGGTGTGATCGAGGCCGTGAACGTGAACGAGCACGATTTTGCCTCGACAGGCACGCCGGCTTACGTGATTTCCAACAAGGGCGCGATGACGGTCACTTTCTATGTCAGCGAGGGGATCCGCAACACGCTCACGACGGGACAGAAGATCAGCGTGGACAGAAACGGCAAGCTCTACAGCGCCGCCATCACGGAGATCGGCAGCATGGTCGATCAGAATACGGGACTTTTCCAGATCAAGGCTTCGGTCAGCGGTTCGGACGAGAGCCTGCTGACAGGCTGCAGCGTCAAGGTTACAGTCGATACATACAGTCAGGACGACGCGATCCTGATCCCTTATGATGCGGTTTACTATGATGACAGCCAGTCCTATGTCTATGTGGCGGCGGGTGATACCGTGGAGCGCAGGGACATCGAGACGGGTATTTTTGACGAGCAGACCATCACGGTGCTGTCCGGCCTGACGACGGAGGATCAGCTGATCACAAGCTGGTCCGCGAATCTGCGCGACGGCGCGAAGATTTCGATCCAGTCCGCGCAGGACGACGGCACAGGCGGGGAAGAGCAGGAGGGCGCGCAGGAATGAATCTGACAAAATTGGCTATGCGCCGCCCCGTATCGACGGCGTTAGTAGTGTTGGCGCTGGTGGTGTTCGGCCTCACGTCTATCGCCGGGTTCAGGCTGGAGCTGACGCCGGACATGGAGCTGCCCATGCTCCTCGTGTATACGGTATATCCCGGCGCGGATCCCGAGAGTGTGGAGGAGCTGGTCACCAAAGAAGTGGAGACGGCCGGCGCGGAGCAGAGCGGCGTGACCTCCTACACGTCGCAGTCGGCGGAGAATATGTCCATGGTCATGTTCCAGTATGAGTACGGGACGGATCTGGACGAGGCGTATCTGGACCTGCGCTCCGCGCTTGACACGGCGCGGATTCTCATGCCGGAGGACGCCAATGAGCCGGTCATCATCGAGATGGCGATCGACCAGATGGAGACGATGGATATCTCGGTGACGGCTGTGGGAGACAGCGATGTCTTAAGCTATGTCAATGACACGATGGTGCCGGAGCTGGAGACGATCTCCGGCGTGGCGGACGTCAGTGTGTCCGGCGGGCGGGAAAACTATATCAAAGTGACGCTGGATTCCCAGGCCATGCGGCAGTACGGTGTGACGATGAGCGGTATCGCGCAGACCATCGCGGCGATGGACTTCACCGTGCCGACGGGAAGCGTCAGCCAGGGAACGCAGGATATCGCCGTCTCCAGCGCGACGGACATCTCCGGCGTGGTGCAGATCCAGAATGTGCCGATCACTACGGCGCGCGGGCAGGTGATCCCGCTCTCGGAGCTGGCCGAGGTCAGCGAGAGCAAGATGGACGCCTCCAGCATAAGCCGCAGCAGCGGGCAGGACGATATCAGCATCGCCGTCACCAAGAAGAAGAGCTACGGCACGGTGGATGTGACGCGGGATGTGGAGAGGATGCTTGATCAGCTGCAGGCGGGCAACGATACCGTCTCCATCGATGTGATCTACAATGCCAGCGATTCCATCATCTCCTCGCTGTCCTCGGTGGCGAAGACGCTGGTGCTGGGCGTCATTCTCTCGATGCTGGTACTGTTTCTGTTTTTCGGCGACCTGCGGGCGAGTCTGATCGTGGGAAGCTCCATGCCGATCTCACTCTTTGCGACCATGATCGGCATGAATATGATGGGCTTTACGTTCAATGTGGTCACCATGGGCGCGCTGGTCATCGCCATCGGCATGATGGTGGACAGTTCCATCGTCGTGCTGGAGAGCTGTTTCCGCTTCAAGGACAACACGGAGGACTATCGCGAGGCGGCGATCGACGGGACCGGCTTTGTGACCGCCTCCATTATCGCCTCCACGATCACCACGGTGGTGGTATATCTGCCGTTGGCGACGATGCACGGCCTGTCGGGGCAGCTGTTTTCCGAGCTCGGCATGACGATCATCATGGCGATGCTGACTTCGTTAATCGCGGCGATGACGATCATCCCGCTTCTGTTCGCGAAGTTTAAGCCGCAGGAGAAAAAAGAACTCTTTATCAATAAGTTCCTGCGCAGAGTGAACGGCATCTATGAGAAGTTCCTGCACAGGATTTTAGGGAAAAAGAAACTGGTCTTCTGTATCTCGGTGGCTCTGCTGATCGGCGCTTTCATGCTCGTGAGCAGCATCAACAAAGAGCTGATGCCGACGATGGACGAGGGCGCGTTCTCTGTCACGGCTTCGTTCCGCTCCGGCACGAAGCTGTCCGCGATCGAGGAGAAAACCGCTTTTTTGGAAGAGATGGCGGAGAACGACCCCAATATCGATCACTATTCCTACCGCGTCTCCGGCAGCGCGGCGACGTTGACGGCGTATCTGGCGGATGACGCGCAGGTCACCACGAACGAGGCGATTGAGGATTATACCAGACAGCTGGAGGACGTGACGGATATGGATATCAGCGTGGCTTCCAGCGGCGCGAGCATGACCGCCATGATGGGCGGCGGCATCGAGATCGATCTGGTGGGACGCGATCTGGATGACCTGAAAGATGCGGCGAGGCAGGTACAACAGATGCTGCAGACGATTCCGGGCATCCTGCAGGTGTCCTCCGATCTGGCGGACGTCTCCACGCAGGTGGAGGTCGTGATCGATCCGCTCAAGAGCATGGCGGTGGGGCTTGCGCCCGTGCAGGTGGCGGGCGAGATGCGCAACACCTTAAGCGGCGTGGAGGCGGCTACCCTGACGAGAAACGGGGAGGAGTACGCCGTGCGGTTAGAGTACCCGGAAGAAGAGTATGACGGCATGAACGATCTGCTGAATATGAACCTGAGCACGGCTTACGGCACACAGATGCCTCTGTCGGAACTGGCGACGGTGGAATATCAGGATGCGCCGGTGACGTTGACGAGAGTGGACGGCGTCTATCAGGTGGCAGTGACAGCCAGCACCACGGAGGATGCAAGATTCTCGGCGCAGGATGCCGCGGATGAGGCGATGGAGCAGATGGTGCTCCCGCGGGGCGTGTCCCGGGCGACCAGCATGATGGACGATATGATGATCGATGAGTTCACGGCGATCATCACGGCGATTTTCGTGGCGGTATTCCTGATCTTTTTGGTTATGGCGATGCAGTTTGAGTCTCCGCGCTTCTCGGCGATGGTCATGCTGAGTATTCCCTTTGCGCTGATCGGCTCTTTCGGGCTGCTCTTCATCACGGGCTCCACGCTGAGCATGGTTTCCCTGATGGGTGTGCTGATGCTGGTCGGCATCGTGGTCAATAACGGCATCCTGTATGTGGATACCGTCAACAGACTGCGGGAGGAGATTCCGCTGGAGGACGCGCTGGTGCAGAGCGGGCAGATGCGTCTGCGCCCGATTCTGATGACGACGCTGACGACGATCCTGTCGATGCTGCCCATGTCGCTCGGCATCGGGGAGGGTTCCGTCATGATGCAGGGCATGGCCCTCATCATCATCGGCGGACTGGTGGCGTCCACGATCCTGATCCTGATGCTCCTTCCGACGTTCTATCTGATTATCGACAAGCGGACCGTCAGAGCGCTCAGACAGGAGAAGCGGGAAGCGAGAAAGAAACGCAGAGAGGCCAGACGGCAGAGTAAGGAATAAGGGCGCGTTATGAAGTATTCGTTGAAGAGACATTTCGTGGTGATTCTGATATCGCTCGTGGCAGGCACGATTCTCATGTGCCTGCTCTTAAACAGCACGCTGCTGGAGCGGTATTATATCGACAAGAAAGTCAACGCCCTCATCGGCGCGTACACGAGCATCAACGAGGCTTCCAATGCGGGCGATATCACGTCGGATACGTTTGACATAGAATTACAGAAGATCTGCGGCAAATACAACATCAACGTGCTGGTGGCCGACACCGATTCCGAGACACTCAAGACCACGATGAACGATCCCGATTATGTGCTCAGGCGTCTGCTGGACAACATCATCATGGGAGCCGGGCAGGAGGAGGTCCTGCAGGAGACAAATGCCTATAAGATGCAGATCGTCACGGACAGGCGGACCCAGACGGAATATATTGAGATGTGGGGCGTCCTGGACACCGGCTATCTCTTCATGATCAGGAGTGCGCTGGAAGGGATCCGTGAGAGCGTGGCCATCTCGAACCGTTTTCTCACCTATGTGGGCGCACTTGCCATTATCGCCAGCGCCCTGCTGGTGGTGTGGCTCTCCAACCGGATCACAAAACCGATTCTGGAGCTGGCGGATATCTCCGAGCGCATGAAGCATCTGGATTTCAACGCCAAGTATACGGGAAACGACAAGACGGAGATCGCCGTGCTCGGCAGGAATATCAACGAGCTGTCGGAGACGCTGGAGGCGACGATCTCCGAGTTGAAGACAGCGAACAACGAACTGTTAAAGGATATCGAGAAAAAAGAGCAGATCGACGAGATGCGAAAAGAGTTCCTCTCCAACGTCTCCCATGAGCTGAAGACGCCGATCGCCCTGATTCAGGGATATGCGGAAGGCTTAAAGGAGGGCATCAACGACGACGCGGAGAGCCGGGAATTCTACTGTGACGTCATCGTGGACGAGGCATCCAAGATGAATACCATGGTGCAGCGGCTGCTCACCCTGAACCAGCTCGAATTCGGCAACCAGACAGTGAATCTGGAGCGCTTTGACATCACCGCGCTGATACGCAACTATATCGCCTCGGCGGATATCCTGATCAGGCAGAAAGAAGTCTCAGTGCGCATGGAGGAGTATGGAGAAATCTATGTGTGGGGCGATGAGTTCGGAATAGAGGAAGTGTTCATGAATTACTTCTCCAACGCCATGAACCATGTGCAGGGGGAGAAAGTGATAGATATCCGAATCGAGAAAGGCGAGGAGCGCACGAGGGTATCCGTATTCAATACGGGCAGCCCAATCCCGGAGGAGAGCATCGGACATATCTGGGAAAAATTTTACAAGGTGGACAAGGCGCGGACCAGAGAGTACGGCGGCAGCGGCATCGGTCTGTCGATCGTCAAGGCGATCATGGAATCCATGCATCAGGAGTACGGCGTGCGCAACTACGACAACGGCGTGGAGTTCTGGTTCACACTGGACACTGTAAAAAACTTATGCTAGAATAATAATGATTTTGCGCGGAAGAAAACAGCATTTGACGGGGGAAAGAAAATTGAGAAGAGCAAGCGTGTTCCTGTGCGGCGTTCTGGCGGCGGCTCTTATGACGGGCTGCGGCTCTGCGATGCCCGACCTGACGCAGGAAGAGACGGATATCATATCGGAGTACGCGGTCGGCGTACTGTTGAAATACGATAAGTATCACAGCGGTCGTCTGGTGGACACATCCGCCTATGAGACGGCGGAGGAGAGCACAGAGGAAGAGACGGAGGAGACACTTCCCGAGGAGGAAGCGCCGGATACGGAGGAGAGCGCGGCGCCAGTCGAGGAGGCGAAGCCGGAGGAGGCTGCGTCCGCGTCCGCCACGATAGAGGGATATTATGGCATCCCTGATTTCACGTTCCAGTACACGGGCTATGATCTGATGCAGAGTTATCCGGAGGGGACGGAAGAGGATATGTTCTTCTCCATGGATGCGACGCCGGGCATGGAGCTTCTCGTGCTGCATTTTACGGCGGCGAATACCTCGCCGTCGGATCAGACGCTGGATATGCTGAGTTATGGGGCGAAGTTCCGCGTCTCGGTGAACGGCGAAAAAGGTGAGAGCGCGCTGACGACGATGCTGCTCGACGACATGGAGACATACAGCGGCGTGGTTCCCGCGGGCGGCAGCGCGGAGCTGGTCAGCATCGTGGAAGTGCCGCAGGGGACGTCGGTCGAGACGATTGACTTTACGCTGCGCGGCGGCGAGGGCAACGCCGTGATGAAGCTGCAGTGACGGGACAGAAGCCGGGAACGACAATAGAGCAGGAAGACGAGCAGGACAGGGAGTATCTGGCCCGCAGGGCGCGCAGGAGAAAGCGCTGGGAGAAAGAGCGAAAGCGCAGGGCAAGAAGGGCGCTTCTCATCAAGGTGCTGCTGTGCCTGTGTGTGTCAGGCATAGTCGCCGCGGTCTGTCTAAAAAGAGTCGGCAAAACGGCGGACGAGAGCGCAGAGGCGGGCCGGACGGAAGTTACAGAGCCGGTAAAGGCTGTCGCGGAGACACTGCCGGAGCAGGCGGCGGAGACTGCGGACGAAACAGAGGAGCCGGAGGAGCAGGGCGAGCCGCAGACCTATCGGTTCGAATCGACCGCGGACACGCGGGACATCGTCAGCGATCAGGTAATCAGTTCCCACGCGATTCTGGTCAATGCGGATGCGGACACCGTCGTCGCCGAGAAAGGAGCGCGGGACAGGATTTCGCCCGCTTCCATGACGAAAGTCCTGACGATTCTGATCGCGGCGGAAGAGATCGATGAAGAAGCGCTGGAAGACACTTTTGTCATGACCAGAGAGATCACGGACTATGCTTATGTGAATGACTGCAGCAGCGTGGGTTTTCTGGACGGCGAGAAAGTGAAAGTCAAGGATCTGTTCTATGGGGCGGCTCTTGCCTCTGGCGGAGATGCGGCCGTGGGACTCGCGACCTATGCGGCAGGTTCCCACGAGGCGTTTGTGGACAAGATGAACCGGAAGCTGGAAGAGCTGGGCATCGCGGATAGCGCGCATGTCACAAACTGCGTGGGACTCTATGACGAAGCGCATTACTGCACGGTGTATGATATGGCGGTGATCATGAAAGCGGCCATGCAGAATGAGTGGTGCAGGGAAGTCCTGTCCAGGCATACCTATACCACGACGCCAACGGATGAGCATCCGGAGGGGATCGAGATCTCCAACTGGTTTCTGCGCAGAATCGAGGATAAGGACACGGGCGGGCTGGTTGTGGCCGCCAAGACGGGTTATGTGGTACAGTCGGGGAACTGTGCGGTGAGCTATGAAGAGTATGCGGACGGGACGCCCTATATCTGCGTGACGGCGGATTCCACCAGCGGGTGGCGGTGCATCTATGATCACGTGGAGATCTATAACAGATACATTACAGACAAGGTATGATCTGTCATAGAAAAATATTGTAAAAATATCAAAAGAGTCTGTTGACATTCGGATTTTGGAGTGTTATACTCAGATACGTTGCTGAGCAACGGAGACTGCGGAGCAGTTCAGGGAGATTGCGGAGCAATCTCTGGAAGTAAGCTGCTGCGCAACTAACTTCGCACCTTGACAAATAAACAGTAATGCAACCCTGAAAGATTCTAAGAAGAGAAGAATAATTCAGAACGTAAAGACGGA
>CANPZI010000052.1 GCA_947588995.1 uncultured Lachnospiraceae bacterium | reverse complement strand
AAAAATACTTATGGCTTTTCCCCTGAGCAGGCGAGGGCGGTCAAGTATGCGCCGGCGGAGTATTACAGCAGACAGGGGCGTAGCAGACAGGAAGAAAAGCTGAAGCGGCTGGAAGAAGATCTGGCGCTCTATCAGAGATGGCAGGAGGAAGCGGAAAAGGAGGCCGCGGTCGGGGAGCAGTAGTGTGAAAAATCACACTGATGTGCTGATTGTTTCACTGAACGAACTTTGTTCGTTCGAGGAATTTGTGCCGAAGCGTCACAAATTCCCTTGATGGCAGGCGCGAATTTGAGATTCGCGTCGCCCCGTCGCGAAAACGCTCCGGAATGGGGAATAATATGTATCTGGCGGATGCCGCGAGCGATACATTCATGGAGAAAGAACCTATATCCGCACAGGACGAACACACTTCCGGCTGTATCCGCGTGCCGCAGGAGGAACTGGACTGGCTGGTGGCGAATATACCGGAGGGAAGTATCATCGAAATGTAGGACATACGGTAAAATGGAGACGATCAATGAGCCGCAGTTATAAAAGAAATCCGGTATTTAAAGCTTTGAGCAAATATGGTAAGAGTCTGGCAAACAGGAAAGTGCGCCGGACAAAACTTACTGCTTTCAGAAAATCAAATATGTACCGCAAAGTGTATGAATCATGGGATGTGTGCGATTATAGATTTTATGTGCCTTTTTCCTCTGAATATCAAAAAAATAAGGGCGATAGGAATTGGTGGAGAAAATGGTATTACAGGAAATAGAATATGCGCCCCGAAGAACTTGCTGGAACAGGAGGATAGAATGACAGCGGAAAAGGAAATAAGGAACAGATTACTGGGACAGGCGATTCCCTCCGATTATATGAGAAACTTTTACCGTTCCATCGGCAGAAATTTTACGGATTTTGAACTGGCTGCAATGCTGTGGAACAGCCGCATGAAACGGACGGAAACATTGCAGGCGATCAAGGAACTTTTGGCGATTACCGCAGACAGCGGATTGAGAGAGCAGATAGAAAATCGGCTGCGGTATGAGCGTGAGGCATATCGTGTTTTTGCTGATAATGACATTTCCAAAAAAGAAAGGAGCGGTTTAAAGGACAGTCATGCACTATGTGATCGGCGATGTGCACAACGATGCCGGAAGACTGCGTCGGATGCTTGATGATATAAATTATAAGAAAGACGGCGAAAATGCGGATCACTTGTATCTGCTGGGAGATCTGTTTGACAGGGGCGGCGCTGCGGCAGACCCCGTGGAGGCCTATTTTACCGTGCTCGGGTTGGGGGATTCCTGTACCGTGGTGGAGGGCAACCATGATCGGTGGCTTGCCGCGTATATCCGCGCTTACTGTCCGCTTTCGGAGAAGGCCAGGAAACGTTACAGGCCGTATCCCTATGAATCCTTTGCGCTGCTGCGGGAGCGGCTGACAGATGTGGATCTGCTGGAACTGGCGGAGTGGATCCTTCGTATGCCGCTGCAGGTGCAGCTTGCGCTGGACGGGCAGCGGTATCTTTTCGCGCACGCTATGACGTCGCCGTCGCAGACGGAGGTGGATGCTTATTATCTGCTGGGAGATCTGACGACCGGTGAAGAGACTTACGAAGCATTTCTTTTGAAAGGGACTGCGGGATATCTTTCTTTCTGCGGTCATCAGCATACCGGCAATTTCGCGTCCTATCCGGGAGGATACTGTGATGCGGACAGACCCGCCGTGTGGCATAACGCGGCAGGCAATGTCTATATGATGGACTGCGGCTGCGGTTTTGCGGACGGCAGACTGGCGTGCTTCTGTCTGGAGACGGGAGAGCGGTTTTATGTGTAAATCCCTGTTTTAAGACACCCAAAATGTATTGAGATGATGCTTTCCGCAGAATCGAAAAGCGTTGTAGTAGGAGGTTACGCATGAAATTATATTGTATGTCAGATATTCACGGCTGTCTTGCGGAGTTTGAGGAGGCGCTTTCTCTGGTGGCGGAGCATTTGGAGGAAGACGACGTCAGACTGATCCTGCTCGGCGATTATATTCACGGCGGTGCGGACAACAGGGGCGTGCTTGACAGGGTTATGGCGCTTCAGTATCGGTACGGCTCGGACAAGGTCGTAGCGCTCATGGGGAACCATGAAGAATTTGTGCTGCTGGGAGATTCCGATATCGACCACCTGATCAGGATGAGCAGGGACGACGACGGAGAAGATGACAAGTACGTCCGCTGGATGGAAAATCTGCCCTGCTATTACACGGAAGGCAATACGATTTTCGTCCACGCGGGGATCGACGAGGATGCCGGCGACCTGTGGGAGTGGGGAACGGGAGAGGAGATATTTACCGGCAAATATCCCGCGGAGACAGGGCAGATTGAAGGGATTGACATGAAAGTGGTGGCGGGGCATGTCGGCACTGCCGAGATCTCGGGCGATCCCCGTTATCATGACATCTATTATGACGGGGCGAGCCACTATTACATAGACGGCACGGTTCTTTCTAGCGGCAGGATTCCCGTCCTGAAGGTGGACACGGAGACGGATCGCTATTACAGGGTGACGGAGTCCGGAGACTGGCTGATCCTGCCCTATGAGGAGGAAAACTGAGCGTTTCCGGTACGAGGAGGCCGGTGTTGTGAAACGCGGGCGGACACAAATTTTCCATATTTTTGACACAGTTTCGTCTTAAAACATTTCTATAATCTTCCTATCTTGTGTTTGTGCGTATGGCGGACAGCGTCTGTGCGGCACGTCTTTTTGACACAGATACAGATAAAATACGGAAAGGAGTCGGAGAGCATGACCTATCGTCATGAGTGGAAACATGAGATTACTATGTCCGACAGGATCGCGCTGCGGCAGCGGCTGCGGGCGGTGGCACAGGCTGACGCGCACACCGTAGACGGTATCTATCAGATACGGAGCCTGTATTTCGACAATCTCATGGACAAGGCGCTGCGCGAGAAGATCGACGGCGTGAGCAGGCGGGAAAAATTTCGGATTCGGTATTACAACGGGGACACGTCGTTTCTGCATCTGGAAAAAAAGAGTAAGGCCGCCGGGCTCGGCACAAAGGAGAGCGCCGTGCTGACGGCAGAGCAGGCACAGAAGATCGTCGACGGCGACCTGACATGGCTGGCACATGCCGGGGATGTGCTGCTGCGGGAACTGTACTTCAAAATGACAACGCAGGGGCTGCGGCCCAAAACCATTGTGGATTACACGAGAGAACCCTACATATTTGCGGCGGGCAATGTCAGGGTGACGATGGATTACGACATCCGCACGGGGCTCTTGTGCACCGATTTCCTGAATCCGGCATGTGTGACGATTCCCGTGCGCGATGAGCCGACGATCCTTGAAGTCAAGTGGGACGCCTATCTTCCGGATATCATCAGGGATGCCGTGCAGCTGGGAGACAGGCGCGCGTGCGCGTTTTCCAAGTACGCGGCCTGCCGCGTGTACGGATAAGGCGGCGCGGCGCTTTGCCGTGGAAGCGGCGGATGTTTTATCATTTTATCATAGTAGATTTTATCATATCATAGTAGAAGGAGACAGATTATGACTTTCAATGACATTTTCAAATCCAGCTTTCTGGAAAACGTGACAAGCGTGAGCATACTCGATATGCTGCTCGCGATGACGCTTGCTTTTGCCCTGGGCATGTTTATCTTTTTCGTCTATAAAAAGACATTTTCGGGCGTTATGTACTCGTCGGGGTTTGGCGTGACGCTAGTCGCTCTCACAATGATCACGACGTTAGTGATCCTCGCCGTCACCTCCAACGTGGTGCTTTCCCTCGGCATGGTCGGCGCGCTGTCCATCGTCCGTTTCCGCGCGGCAATCAAGGAGCCGTTAGATATCGCGTATCTGTTCTGGGCGATCGCCGTCGGGATTGTTCTCGCGGCGGGGCTGATTCCGCTGGCGGTGATCGGCAGCGTGCTGATCGGTATTTTCCTCCTGCTTTTTGTCAATCGGAAGTCCCACGCGAATCCCTATATCGTTGTGGTCGAGTGCGCCGACGGGGAGAGCGAGCGGCGGGCCGTGGCATATCTGGAGGAGCAGGTGAAGCGCTTCAGCGTCAAGAGCAAGACCGTGCGCAAGGGTGCGGTTGAGCTGAACGCGGAGATCCGCCTGAAAGATGACAATACGGACTTTATCAACACGCTGGCCGACATGGAGGGTGTGAACAACGCGGTTTTAGTCAGCTACAACGGCGACTATATGGGCTGAGGAGGCTGTGCATGTCTACGAGTAAGCACATAGATAAAATATGCTGTATTGCGCTCGTCCTCGCGCTGGTTCTGACGGTGTTTTTCATGAATGCGGGCAGACTGGGCGTACAGACGGTCAGCGCCGCTGTGGGTTATGCGGCGCGGCTGTTTGATCCTGACAGAGTGCACACCATTGATATCGAGATGGACGACTGGGATTCTTTTCTCGAGGGGTGTGCCGATGAAGAGTACGCGGACTGCACGGTCGTGATCGACGGGGAGGCATATCGGAACGTGGCGCTGCGCGCAAAGGGAAATACTTCTCTTACGTCGGTGCAGTCCTATGGGAACGACAGATACAGCTTCAAGATTGAGTTCGACCACTATGACGACGGGGGAAATTACTACGGTCTTGACAAGCTGTGCCTGAACAACATCATTCAGGACAATACTTATATGAAAGACTACCTCGTCTACCGCATGATGCGGGAGTTCGGCGCGGATGCGCCGCTGTGCAGTTTCAGCTATATCACGGTGAACGGCGAGGACTGGGGACTGTACCTGGCTGTGGAGGGCGTGGAGGAGTCTTTCCTGCAGCGGACATACGGCAGCGATTACGGGCAGCTCTACAAGCCTGACAGCATGGATATGGGCGGCGGCCGCGGCAACGGGCATGACTTCGATATGGAGAAATTTGACTTCGATGAAGACGGGACGCCGGACTTCCGCCCGGGAGATATGGAAAGCGGAGAGATGCCTGCATTTGAAGAGCGGGATATGGGGGATGAAGAGCGGCCGGCATTCGGAGAACAGGATATAGAGGGCGGAGAGCGCCCAGCGTTCGGCGGCCAAGGTATGGAAGACGGGGAAAGGCCGATGTTCAGAGGTCGAGGCATGGAAGACGGAGAACTGCCCGCGCCGGGCGGCCATGGGATGGGCGGCGGAATGTCCGATCACGTCATGGGAGACAGCGATGTGCTGCTGACATATACGGACGATGATTTCGACAGCTATGTGAATATCTTTGACAATGCCAAGACGGATATCACCGACGCCGACAAAGCGAGGCTTATCGAGTCGCTGCGAAAACTGAGCGGATGCGAAGAGATAGAAGAGGTCGTCGACGTGGAGGAAGTGCTGCGGTATTTTGTGGTGCACAATTTCGTGCTGAATTTCGACAGCTACACCGGCGGCATGATCCATAACTACTATTTATATGAAGACGGTGGGCAGCTGTCCATGATTCCGTGGGACTATAACTTGGCTTTTGGGAGTTTCCAGTCGAATACTGATGCCACAGGACTTGTCAACTATCCGATCGACACGCCGGTCTCGGGCGGAACGATCGACTCCAGACCGATGCTTGCGTGGATCTTTGCCGACGAGGCATATACGGATCTGTATCATCAGTATTTTACAGAATTTATGGCACAGTTCTTTGACAGCGGGTATCTTTTGGAAGTGATAGAAAATACGCGCGCCATGATCGCGCCGTATGTGGAGAGTGATCCCACGAAATTCTGTACCTATGAAGAATTTGAAAAAGGCGCCGCCGCTCTGGAAGCTTTCTGTGAACTGCGCGCCGAGAGCGTGAGCGGCCAGTTGGACGGGACGATCCCGGCCACCGCGGACGAACAGGCACAGGACAGTTCCGCGCTGGTGCAGGCGGACGGCATCGTCATCTCGGATATGGGGTCTATGGGACGTATGGGCGGTCGAAACTGAAGCACAAAAGAAAAGGCGTGTAAGGTGTCAATATCTGTGGTATAATTGACGCAGATTCGGTAATCTGCGTCTCGAGAATTGCGCCGCAATTCTCCTTGGCGTTGCCGGGGATTATCGCTTCTGTGGTTATGGTATCATGGATTCAGATTCGGAAAGTGAGGAATATAACATGGGTAGAGAAGCCAGATATGATGTTTTGCGCGTTGTTTCAAGTTTTGCCATCGTTCTCCTGCATGTATCGGCGAGTTATTGGAGCGTAGTCGATATGTGGGGGGGGGAACTTTATCGTTATGACGATTTACAACAGCCTTACACGCTTCGCGGTGCCGGTTTTCTTTATGCTGAGCGGGCTTTTTCTGGTCAATCCGCAGCGTGAGAATGTCGCCGTCGGGAAACGGTTTGTCAAGTTGTTGGTTTTGTTTTACATATGGTCCGCGTTTTATGCCTTTCAGGGCGTGGCGGTGGATGCGCTGCAGGGAGAATTTACGGCGCAGGCCTGGACAAATGCGGTAGAGCGGTTTATATTCGGACACACGCACATGTGGTTTATCCAGATGCTTCTCGGCTTTTATCTGTTGATCCCGGTTGCCAGGCAGCTGTGCGCAAAGAAAGAAGCGGTGCAGTATTATCTGATCTTGTGGGTTGTATTTCGCTATCTGATTCCTCTCATCACAGGGATATTTCATCTGGATACGCTTCAGGCAAGAGTGGACAGCCTGGGGCTGGACGTTTTAGTCGGCAACTTCGGATATTTTATGCTTGGGTATTATCTGCGTATTTTAGATATACGAAAAGAAATCAGAGCTGTCATCTATGCCATGGGGATGATTTCGGTTGGGCTGACAGCCTTTCTGACGGTCTGTGAATGCAGGGCATCGGCTTCCTATGCGGAGAAATGGTTCAGCCCGGCGTCGATCAATATTCTGATTATGAGCACGGCAATTTTTCTCTTTTTCAAATATAGCCGGCGCCTGGATAACAGCCGGATCAAAAACGCCGGCAAGTGGGCGAAGCTGTCCGGCTATACATTTTTTATCTATATGTTCCATGTATTTATCATTGACAAACTGAATTTGGTCGGCATTACGACCGTCTCCTTTCCTCCCGTTGTCTCCATACCTGTATTGACGGTATTTACGTTTGCGGTCAGCCTGCTCGGCGCGTTTATAGCGGATCACGTACCGGTGCTTAGAAAGCTGGTTATGCTTCATTAAAATCCGGCGCGGAAATTAACAGATCCGCAGCTGCGGCAGGAGAAGCGCCGCTTTCCAGAACAGCGCAGGAATTTATGAAAGAACTGCATACAATCGATATTTATGGCGGAGCAAGGAATAAGTATTCCGGCATTCTTTCAGCGGAAGAGATAGAAAAATTCCAAAAAATTTTTATTGCAAAAGCGACGGAAACATCATAGGATATAGCTAGGAATATATGAGTAAACAAAGGATAACTATCTTTAGAGTAAGCCATACTGACAAAGGAGGTGTTTCTTATGGCAACTTCAAGCATCACGAAAAACTTTGTTATTTCCGGGGAGAAACAGGTGGAAATGTTTGCTGATGCAATAGAAGCGTCTGCTAATGACCGCCCAATCCGTGTTCCTGTGGCTGCAAGGTTTGTAAAGAGGGAGTCGGAACTGATAGAGTTTATGGAGAAAAGGGAGAAAGCGAATGGTGGAAACAGATAAATTTTTAGTTACCAATATCCGCCAATACCTTAACAGTGATAATCCAAAACTCGGAGAGGATAAACTGATTCAGGAACTCTCCGAGTTTTCTTGTCCACAAAATGCGGATATTGAACACTTTTTGAAAAAAAGTGCAATCGAATTTACCAAAAAGAACCAATCCGTTACATATCTTGTATTAAGCCAGAATTAAATTTCATAGCAGCGGTATTGACGGAGCGGAAGTAGGGACTAATGTCTAGGACGGTAGTCGAGATGGTATTAGAGGATTGGAAAAATCAGCGTTTCCGGGGTGAAAAGAAAGGCAGATATAACCATGCAACGGACTGCTTTGAAAATTGTATTGACTCTTGGGATAGTGTTGGCTGTCTCAGGGTGCGCGGGAAAAGAAAAAACCGAAGCGGATAACTTGACCGGTTATTCGGAACATAAAATTGAGTTCCCTTCCGGGAACGACGAGGAGACGGCATACAATCAGGAGACTTTAACCGTTGATGCTTTTACTCTGAAAATCGCGCTGCCGGATGGCTGGAGTGTTTCTGCTCAGGCGGACGACGCCTACGGACTGATGAGCTGTTTTTCCAAAAACTATATCTACGGCAAAAAAGGCGAATGTGTTGGGGTTGTCGGCTATAACGTGGTTCCTTCCGATTTGGACGAGGATAGTCTGATCCCGATTGCGATTTATAATCAGATTGCGCTGGGGAACGATTATTGTTTTGATATAAAAGAAAATTATGACGTGGTTTCGTCATCGGACAAGGCGGAGACCGCCCTGACAGACGTATATTATTCCCCCGTAATCACTGGCGGTTCGGAGGAAAAGAAGAATAAGGGCATTGTTTCCTATGATTTGGCGCACGGTGTTTATGTTGCTATCGAGTTGGAAGACGATGCGCTGTCTGACGAGACGTATTCCTATATAGCGAATAGCTTATCTTTGGACTGCAGCTTCAACGGTGAAAACGGCAGAAAAGACCAAACGGAAGCCTATGCTGTGACCCAATATGGAAATGTGGAGGTAACTATCTACCAGGAGGAAAGCGATCGGAACAATCCATATATTTATCGCGCTGAGTTCATTGTGGATGGCGTGGCCTGTAATCTGTCTATCTATTCTGATGCCCCAGAGGAACTTGATGGTTATCTGAACACCATTCTGGGTGTGGCTGAAGACGGAAAAACAAAGATTTTATCTGATGTGCTGGGATTTGATGTACGCCGTGTCGAGATAGAGGAAACCACCCCCTATCAGGTTATGTGGCACTACTATGTTGAAGTGAACGGTGAGGACATATGTGTGGCAGAGCAGTTCGGTTATGAGAACTACACCGAATCATGGAGCCGGGATTTAGACGGCGATGGAGTGCCCGAACTGATCTGCAATAACCAATATGGAGATGGCGTTCAGGTGGTTTGTGTCTACCGCAACAACAACGGCAACATAGAAGAAGGAAGTATTCGCCGGTCTTATTATAGCGAAAAATTTGGTTGGACCAATATTGGCGAAAATGGCATATCCAGCCTGCCCGTAGAGCATTATGACCCGGAACGGGACATTTTTACGGCCACTTACTATGACAGTGACTCTGACACCATGGTGACGGCAGAGTTTGACGACGGATTGATTCCTTTTGCATTTATTCCATTCACGCACTTACTCTGAAAGTGAAAATTTGCAATCTTGAAAGTTGAAACATGACTTTATTACTTTTTGGGAGGGATGACAATGCTGAAAAAACGGATATTGGTTCTGACAGGCTTATGTCTTATTCTGTCCGCCTGTGGGAACAATGGGGACGTCACAGCACAGATCAGCCTTTCGAAAGCAGTGCGCGACTATGAAGCGATGTCCTATGGGGAGTTCAGGGAACGGACAGGAAAGGAAGCGGAGCTTTATCATGCGGACAGATTTATCGGAGAGATTCCCGATTCTTCGCTTTGCATCATATATGAAGGGGAATACGATGAAGAGTTGGGAGGCCCAGTGTTGTTGGATGATGACAGGCCCGTTCGTTTACAAGGCACTCTCGGCGCACTGTTAGAGGGAATCGACAGGGAAATATCCGTAACGGAACTGACTGCGGCTTTGTCGATTGGCGGTGCGGAGGCGGTCTGCGAACTGTCAGAGGGCGCCGGCACCGCATACTATGTAGGCGACAGATATGCGGACGTTCAGTTTGACAGTAACCGTGACGGCGAATATGACGGCCGGCTTCTGATTTCTTTAGAAAATGCCGGGGATGAACATGTCGATTCGGAGAGTGCAGCATGGTTTGAAATACTTCCCGTGTCTAAAGTGTGCATGGAAAAAGCAGTGCCCGAAAACCTTGATGCGGAAGCAGGAACAGAGGATGAAGCGGCCAGAGAACTGACAATGGATTCCCTTTTGGCATTGTATGAAAACGGTGGTCTGGCATTAAAAGTGGAGGAAGAAGGACTGGAAGGGTTTCTTGCCTATGAGAATATGAAACCGGTTCCGGGTATGGAGGAGTCATTAACGGGACTTTACAGCTGCGATCTTGTCTATCCGTATACATCTGAAAAAGGAACGGTCAGCGATAGAAATTATGAGCTGCAGCTTTATTACTGGCGTCCCGAGACCGCAGAGGAATATGGACATGCCGAAAATGAGATCGACAATATCCGGCTGATGGAAAAAGAATCACATGATGCCGTGCTGCTTTACGAGGTGGACGAGGGGTTTACCGTCACAAATGATTTGGCGGGATTTTTGCAGCGGGATTACAGTATGGAGCAGTATCTGACCTGCGATCTGCCCAATGATTTTACTTTGGGAGCATTTGAAAACGACAGTGAGTTTGATGACTGGCTGTTAGAAAGTGGAGCCGAAGAACCGGTTCATGGAGAGTGGGCTCCTGAGGCATGGTACTGTCCGGGCGGTATCGGCAGAGGCGGGAACGCATCCGGGATATTAAAGTTTGAGAACGGAATGCTTACAGATGTTTCTTTGATGATGAACCATGCGGAACGGCTCGGTGAAGCGGAAATACTGGAGGGCTGTGAAGTGCAGGCGCTCCTGACCGAGTATGCCTTTGACCTGTTTACCGCTCCCGAATGGGAGGAATATCTGTCACAGCATCCGGAAACAAAAGGTGATGCGGCGCAGTCTTATTACTGGTATGTTTTTCTGGGAAAAGAAAACAGCGAGATTTATTATGTCCTGTTTCTGAATCAGGAATATTTTACCAAAGACGACGCTGTACGTATGGCACAGTCAGTTCGGTTTGCGGAGAAAGCATTTCCAGATACAGAGCTTGCCGATATGGGCATACATAACAATGAACATAATATTTATAGAGGAAAGTGTGAAGATGCCGAGATACGGATGCTCATTACCAGAACTGAGGATGACCTATCTGCGGCTTATATAACCCGTGACGGTGCGGAACATTTTTTCCAGGGAGAATTAAAGGAAGATTCTGCAGAGTTTATGCTAAGTAATGATACCGGGGATTATCTTAACATGTACATTAATACAGATGATAGTGGTATCATCAGCATAAACGGGGTTGGGCAGGTCTCTGGGAACAATGTTGTTTTGGGGCTGGATCAGGAAACTTTTTTTCCAATAGGTGAAGATACCGCAAATTATTATTCTTCGCTGGGATATGAGGCGGAGGAGGCAGAGCGTTTTGCGGCAACAGTAAAAGATTCCGTTGAAGATAAAGCGGCATTTGCCAAACTGATATCCTATCCCATATCGATTTATGACAGTAATCATAACACTGTGATAGAAAATGAAACGGCGCTGATGGAAGCGTATGATGCGTTATTTGGGCAGGACTTTAAAGAGCAAATCGAGAATATGTTTGCGAAGTATATGTTTGCAAACTATCAGGGAATATGCGTTGAAGACGGGATCTTGTGGTTTATTAAGGAGCCTTCCGGCGACTATAAAATAACGACGATTAACTTACCGTAACTGTATCGGGATAAACATTTATCACAATCACAATCGAATAGCTATGACGGAAGCGGAGGAGACTGCCTGATATGCATGTAATCAGCTTTTTTGAAAGCGATAAACAAGAGCACTGGCTTAAAGAGATAGCGAAAAGTGATTGGAGTGCAGGCGCTTTTCTGCATGAACTGCTCAGCAAAGGGACATTTTTTGATGCTGTTGGAGAGGGTTCCAGGGTGCTGCTGCTGACAGAAGGTGATGAGTTGATTTCTTTTTGTACCTATGCGCAAAAAGATGATATTCAACCGACGGAACTTACACCCTGGATGGGGTTCGTCTATACTTTTCCAAAATATCGGGGACATCGCTATGTGGGATTGCTGTTTGAGGAAATCGAGCGTCTTGCCAGACAGGAACATGTTGCAAAGGTCTATATTTCGACGAATCACGTTGGTTTATATGAAAAGTATGGTTGTGAGTATGGTATGCAGATGAAAGATATGGACGGGGAAGCCTCAAGAGTATATGTGAAAAGAATTGCAAAGTGATTCTTAAAGGCTGGCGAAAAGCCGAGGGCGAGAAACGCAATCCAAACAGGGAATGCAAGGGAAAGACTGCTTGACAAACAGGAAAAAAGAGTGCTAAAATAAAGGTCCACCGCCCCAAAGGGCAGAGGCCGTTTTTTGTCAGGAAGC
>CANPZI010000051.1 GCA_947588995.1 uncultured Lachnospiraceae bacterium | reverse complement strand
AATGTGCCGAGAGAGGAGGCGCAGAGGTATGCGGAGCAGGTAAAGGAGCGTAAGGTGGGCGAGTTATTTGCGCATTTCCAGGGATATGATGTACAGGCGACGAGGCGGGAAGCCAGGGCGGAGGGCTTGAAAGAGGGTATAGAACAAGGTATAGAAAAAGGGCTTTCGGCACTTGTAAAGACCTTGAAACCCGTATTTCGCGACTTCGAGACGGTATACAGCGCAGTCGTCAGGAATGAGGTATACGCGCATTGTACCCGCGAGGAGGTCATGAAGTATTACGAGAGTGCGGAGTAGGTGTATCGGATCGAAACAGTGCAGCAGGCGAAGCTGAAATAAGTTGATATACCGGCTGCGGGCATTGGCAGGCTCCGGGATGTGAATAACTGCATACAGAAAATTTTCAGAACTCCTGATATAAAGTATGAAATTGGCTTTGTATCAGGAGTTCTTTTCTTTTTAAGGAGAGCTATATAGTGACATATTTGAAACAAGTGTTTTTTTCAATTATTACAGTCTGTAAGAATGAAGAAAAGAGAATTACTCGTACAATTGGAAGCATAAGGGAACAAACTTATAAGGATTATGAGCATATTATCATTGACGGAAAATCTTCGGACAATACGCTTGAAGTACTTGACAGTTGGAAAGAAGAAACTGATGCCACAGTGATTTCCGAGCGTGACAGCGGTATTTATAATGCAATGAATAAGGGAATTGGATTGTCGCATGGAAAATACATATATTTTTTAAATGCAGGTGATATCTTTGCCGATGATCATGTTCTGGAGAGGATACATGGTGAATTAGCGGATGAAAAAACAGATTTTTGGGCAGGGGCATTTTATTCAAAGAGCCATACGGATTGTGAAAAAATATATCCCTTAAGTCCCGAGGAGGCTTTCGCAAAAGGAAATGGATATGTTCATCAGACTGTATTTGCTAAAAAAAACACTTTGGCATCTGGTTTTGATGAAAAATATAGAATCCATGCTGATCTTGAATGGGAATATAGAGTATATTTTGGCAATTATAATTTTAAAATATCCAATATACTTGTGAGCGTATTTGATGTAAATGGAATTAGCGGACAGGCTGCAACGCTGAAAGAAAGGTTTGAAGAACTGGATAAGATTTGGAAAGAGTATTGTCCAGCGGTATATAATGAGCAGACAGCAAACAGAAAGCAGAGATTGGAGGGGTGGAAAAACCAGATCAGATTTAACGCTTTGAAAGATTTATTTTTTCTTACCATACATGGTAAAAACATTTCAATGCTATTTGAAAAAAAAGAACAGACAAAAATAGGGATATTCGGGTATGGATATGTGGGACAATGCCTGAAAGAAAAATTATCTGTGGAGGGGCTGAAATATACATATGTGATTGATAATTATGTGAAAGAGAATGAAACCTCAGGGAAAATATATAACTTGAAAGATACATTGCCATGCATGGATTTAATTATCGTAACTTCCATGTACGCATATAAGGAAGTGAAAAACGATATCGAGAACGTATATGGTGGAAAGATTATTTCACTGGAAGACATTCTCAATAAATTATTTGAACAGGATTAACTGCTAGAATTTCTTGTGTGATATTTAAATTGGAGGAAGAGTTATGGCAAAGTTTGACGTGGAAGAAGTAATGGCTGAATTGCGTGAAAGGATAATAAAGGAACAGATGCGTCCGGGAAATCTACAATATGCAACATACTATTACCGTAGAATGATTCAACGATTAAGTGAAAAGAAAGAATTGGTAATATTTGGGGCAGGCAAGTATGGACAAGGTGTTTTGGATGTATTGCGCTTGGAAAGAATAGGTACGATAGCGTGTTTTTGCGATAACAATGATAAAATGATCGGAACCTGTATTCAGGGAGTGGAAGTTCTGTCGTTACATGAAGCCACGAAGCGTTATGCGGATGCCTGTTATATAGTAACTCCAATAGACTATGAAAATGAAATACTGCAGCAACTGCTGTGTGCAGGTATAAAAAGTGAGAATATTGTTATATATAATACCAGAAATACCGGGATGGTGATTGGATAATGAACAAAATAGCGTTTGTAGTGCAAAGATACGGGTTGGACGTAAACGGAGGAGCAGAGTATCATTGTCGTGTTTTGGCGGAACATATGACAGTTCTCTATCGGGTGGATGTACTGACATCATGTGCCAGAAGTTATACTCCATGGGATAATTTTTATCTTTCAGGAGTGGAAAGATTGAATGATGTAAATGTATACAGATTTCCGGTAGAAAATATTGTAGATAGTGTTTTACTTGATAATTTATCAAGGAGATTCAAAAGCGGTGACAGGGAAGTGGAAGAACAGTGGCTTCAAGAGAGAGGCCCGTATTGCCCGGCCCTGATTGCTTTTTTGGAAGCGAATGCTGACGCATATGAGGCGATTATCTTTTTTACATATGATTATTATCCTACAGTAAAAGGGATAAGTCTGCATTTGAAAAACAGTATTTTGATTCCAACAGCGCATGATGAGCCGCTTATATACTATCCGATTTATGAAGATGTATTTCGGTCGGCAAAGGCAATTTTATATAACAGTGTGGAAGAAAAAGAATTTGTGATCAAACAGTTTAGAACGGACACCAAACCGTCAAGGCTTACTTGTGTTGGTATAGATATTCCAAACGATACTGATGAGCTGCCTCAGCGACTACAGGAATATCAGGATAATTACATTGTATATGTCGGAAGAGTCAGCAAATCTAAAAACTTTTGTGAACTTAATCGTGATTTTATTGAGTATAAGAAAAGGAACCCATCATCGTTGAAATTACTTGTTGTCGGGAAAATAGATGAGCAAATGCCTTTGCTTTATTCGGAGGACATCATATATGCGGGATTTGTTTCAGACAGTGAAAAAACAGCAATTATCAAAAATGCTAAACTGCTTGTTATGCCATCGCTTTATGAAAGTCTGTCGCTTGTAATACTTGAAAGTATGGCAGTCAGGAGACCGATATTAGTAAACGGCAGATGTGCGGTACTGAAAGGTCAGTGTATACGGAGCAACGCTGGATTGTATTATACAAATTATTTTGAGTTTGAAGCATGCCTGAACTATATGCTTTCAAAATCAGATGAATATACGCAGATGTGCGATAACGGTTATCGTTTTGTGACCGAAGTTTATGACTGGAATCAGGTCGTCCAAAATGTAAATTCTCTGATTAAAGAGATTGTGGCGTCAACGGTATAAAATCAATAGGAAAAATAATTTTGCTGATTTGGGAGGAAAAGAAAAGTATGGGTAAAATTAGTTATGCTGGGGTTTCAAATGCCATTGATAGTTATTTAGGTGCAGGAATTAAATCATTTGTCATTTATCCATTTGGCGAAAAAGGGAAGCTGGTTAAAAGAATACTTAATGAAGAATATTTTATTGAAGAAATCGCAGTGGCGGATAATATTTTGTCAAAGAACAACAAAGAGATACTGAATCTGGAGGAGTTGGCTGATATACAAGGGGAATATGTCATACTTTTGGCATCTGACAATCAGGAAATTTATAGTGAAGTGCGCAACATTTTACGGGGGGGGGTATCTGCAGAAATATGCGATTTGGCCAAAGTCTCCGCAAATAGCGACAACAATGGGTTTCAAGGAGTTGGTGGAAGACTCAATATTACAGAGTGTAATAATGAACAGGTAAAATGTATATTTGAAGAGACTAGAAAAGCCTGGAAGAAATTGGGGGAAGAAGAGCCATATTGGTCTGTTATTACAAGCGATGAATACAAGGCTCAGCATATTGACGAGCAGGCAATTCAGAAATTTTATCTCACCGGTGTTTCGGAAGTTCGTAGGATAGCACAGACTTTGATGAGAAACAGGGTTATACAAGAATATTCAGAAATGAAACAATTAAGCATATTGGAAATCGGCTGCGGCTGCGGCAGAATCACAAAGAATCTGTCAGGTTGGTTTAAAAGGGTGGAAGCAGTTGATATTTCCAAAGGCAATTTAAAGATTGCAATGCAGAATGTAAGCGCGGAGAATGTAAATTTTAAACTTATAGAATCGGTTGAGGATTATGGAGAACTTTCGCAAGCGGACGTGGTCTACTCTTGCTTGGTGCTGCAGCACAATTGCCCGCCAGTAATAGAATATTTAATTGGCGCAATGTTTGATGCGCTCAATGCTAAAGGGTTAGTGATATTTCAAGTGCCTACATATCGAGATAATTACAGTTTTGAGTATGACAGCTATATAGCAGAAGAGCATGAGTTGGAAATGCATATTTTGCCACAGCAGAAAATATTTGAATTGGCAGATATGCATAAGTGCAGACCATTAGAAGTATATCAATATGATGTGACTGGCATGAATGACAATTCCATGATGTTTGTATTTCAAAAAGAGTAAGGAAAGATTTCGCTGTGATTACCTCTGAAGTATTTGGAGGATAAAGTCAAAATAGCGGGGAGGTAATTGAGTTAATTGAACAAAAATAGATGTGTGGTATGGGGAAGCGGTTTGTTTGGAAAAAAGATCATTGATGCTGTCCGTGCAAGATATGAAATCGTATTTTATGTAGACAGTGATATTCAGAAACAAGGTGGAGAAATTCAAAAAATTCCCATCTGTAGTCCGTCGTGTATAACGAATATGCCTGTGGATGTTAACACAGTTATCATTGGAATTAAGGATGATAAGTTAATAGAAGAAGTGCGTGGAGAAATTACGAAGCTAACGGAGAGACAAATTATAATTGTATCAGGCAAGGATTTATATAATGAACATCAAAACGAATACCTAAACGCAGTTCATTTGCGTCATAGGTTTAATTGGGAAGTAGATTTTGAACAACAATTTGAGGATTGGATTCATAATATCGATGAGGAAGTCAACTATTGGAAAAATGATGTTTTGTCCGAAGAAGGAATGAACCATAATTATTATGTCAATATATGCAATAAGCATATCTTTGATGATTCAGCTGTTTTACCGTTGATAAATGCCGGTTTAGTAGTGATGGATGTCGGCTGTGGTTTGGTGTCCCCATATTCAAATTTGCTTCCATCAGGGGATGAGATTCGTCTGATCCCGGTTGATGCCTTGGCGTATTTTTATAATAGGATGTTACAAGAAAAGGCCCGGCCTCAAAACAATTATCAATGCCTTTTTGGTATGTTTGAATTTTTGGACTTATTTTTTGAAAAAGATTATGCGGACTGCATCATCATAAATAATGCACTTGACCACTGTATCGATCCGTTTAGAGCACTGCTCAGTGTAATCAAGGTTTTAAAATGCGGTGGTTCGATTTTTATGCGGCATACCAGAGCAACCGCGCTGTTGGAAAATTATTCGGGTCTTCACAAATGGAATTTAGATTTTATAGATGATCATTTTGTAATCTGGAATGAGACCAATATGATTGATATTTCAGAAAAATTTTCGGCATTTGCGGATATTGAAATCAAGTATAACGATACGTCAATCAGAGAGGGCCAGATACTGGAAATCATCATTAAGAAGAAAGAGGAGATAAGCGATAAAATCTTTTTGGGGGATTCGGCTGCTTTGTTGGCGTACTGTATTAAATGCATTATGGATAAGCTGGCAAGTGTAATGCTCTGACACATTCTGGTTTGTAATACAGGGTGTATTTAATGAATTTTGGAGATAAGGCTGATGTGGGTAAATATGGAGGCACAGCTGCTGTGCCTGGAACGAAAGTATCTTAGAGGTGTTCCGTTTTATATTATCAATCTTATGAAAGCATTGGACAATAGGAACAGAAATCAGTACATGCTCTCATTTTTTGATTACCATAAAGAAAGAAATAATAAAAGATATATAGAAGAATACTTGTATCAACATTTAACGCATACAGAGCTTTGTGAATGTAATTCTTTGAGTTTTAAAGATATTATCGACGCTACAGCGTCGGATGATCATTCGTGCTACAGCAGTAAGACATATTCGCAGTATATGGGGAAAAAGGCTGATTTGTACCATTTTCCCGCACCGATTAATATTCCACATAACGTGGACGGGAAAATAGTAGTAACGGTTCATGATGTCTTGCCGCTGTTAGACGAATATAAGCAATATTGGACAGGAGATCACCAGACGAATTTTCTCAATACGATTAAATATATTAAGGAAAATGAGGAGATTTATATTATTGCTGTCTCAAAAAATACAAAAGGAGATTTAGAGCGAATTTTAGATATCGGCAGAGACAGAATTATAGTAGTTCCCGAGGCTTATGATGAAAAAAAGCTTTTTTGTGATAAAAATAGAGAGCGTATCAAGAGTGTGGTGGACGGCCCGTATTTGTTATATTTGGGAGCTATTGACTATCGTAAAGGTATTGTAGAGATCATAGAAGCTTTTGATATGATCAAACAACATTATTTTGATATAAAACTAGTGTTGGCAGGAAATACAGAGCAAATATTTCAGGTCAAATTAGAAAAGGCGCTGATGAAATGCAAAAATCGAAAAGACATTGTAATTTCTGGCTTTGTGAGTGAGGATCAAAAACGAGTTTTGCTGTCATGCGCGGAGATTTTTCTGTTTCCTTCGGAATATGAAGGGTTTGGCCTTCCGATATTGGAAGCAATGGCATGTCAGGTTCCGATCATAACTACCAATGTGTCAAGTATTCCGGAGGTTGGCGGAGATGCCGTTTTATATACCAGAAAAAATGACAGCTGCGATTTGGCAGATAAAATAGAGTATTTGTTGAACAGTAAATTGGATAGAACAAAATATGTTGAGAAAGGCAAAGTGCAGTTAAACAAGTTTTCATGGGATAAAACGGCTGCATTAACAGAAAAAGCATATGTAAAATGCTATGGGAGGAATTATGAGTAAAATAATCGTATATGGAACCGGGAAATATTTTCAAGAACATAAGACGCGGATTATGCAGGATAATGAGATAGTCGCCTATGCAGATTCTTATGATTATACGAGTGCAACAGGCAGAATGATTGAGGGATTGACAGTTTTGGGGCCACATGAGATATCTGGAACGGACGCAGATTATGTATGGATTTGTACTGATTATTATTTAAGCCACAGAATATATCAAATATTAATAAAAAACGGAATTCACTCTGCGAAAATAAAATTTTTGAACAGGAATTGGGATTATTGTGCTACTGAGGATGGAAAAGGACTAATCTCACAAATAAGTGAAGTTAAAATCAAAGAAGAGTATTTAACGGATTTTGACATAGTACATGAAATTTTTATTGAAAGAGTATACAATTTATCAAATTTAAGTAAACATACGGTTGTAGTTGACATGGGAATGAATATAGGTGCAGCATCTTTATATTTTGCCAAGAATGATAATGTAGATGCTGTATATGGTTTTGAACCATTTAAGGATACCTATGAGCAGGCGATTCATAATTTTGGAATGAACAGTTCTTATATACAAAATAAGATACATCCTTTTAATTATGGCTTGTTGGATAAAAATGATGTGTTAAATGTTGATATTACAGCAGAAGAAAGCGGTTGGAGAAACATTTTATCAAATAATGATAATACACATAAAACTAAGATAATATCCAAGGATGCAGGAGAAGTGCTGCGAAAAATAATAGATGAAAATGAAAAAGCACCTATACTTATAAAAATGGATGTTGAAGCGTCAGAATATCGTATTTTCCCTAGATTAATTGAAGAAAATATTTTTGAACATGTATATGCGTTGTTGATGGAATACCATGGAAACTCTGAGACTTTAGAGAATATGCTGATGGAACAAGGATTCCATGTATTTGCTTTTGGAAATTCTGGGGGGGGGATCGGAATGCTGTATGCAATAAAATAATACAGGGAGATATTCATCATGAATCAATTTGAGCATTTTTATGATTGGCTGAATAATGTTGCGGGGGCATGTACAGAGTTAATTGATTATACAAGCTTTATTCAAAAAAGAAATACCTTTATTATTTCAGTGATTGAAGAGGCAAGATTAAAAACATTTTTAAATGGATTAGTCGAAATTAATCCTGATATTAGCATTACTATACTCGTGCAGGATTATGTGGCAGATGGATTCCATAAAAGTTTCAGTGCGTTAGGAAAGGTCATTGGCTGGAAAGGCAGATATACAAATCAAGTGTTAAGTATGTTTAAGGATGAATTATTTGATGCTTTTGTTTTCTTTTCGGATTTTCCGATAAACCTGCGTGATCAAAATTTTTTAGAGATAGCAGAGGGGTTTAATAGTAGGGAGGCATTAGATACATATTGCTGTACGATTGGAAATGATATTTATCGTTACAATAATATTCAGATGTATAGGCAAGCGTTGAAAGTTTATGAGGATGTAAGTGTTCTTTTGGATTATTATTTACAGGAGAAAATATAAGAGGATGTTATGAATATTGGGATATTATCGCAAAATAAAGAAAAAAATATAACGGGAATTAATCGCGTTACGCAAGGAACTATAAGTGAATTGTTGAAAATGGATAGTGGAAATAAGTATTATTTTTTGGGGAATACCGACTGGCTGGAAATGGATATAAAGTATATTCCCATGATCATTAATGGCGGAAAACAGTTTTCTTTAAATTTTACATTAATGGCTCACCCATTGGATATTGTGCATTCACATTATAGACCGTTTTCTTTGAGTGAAAAACTTCCTTGCGCGAGGATACTTACGATACATGATTTAATTCCTTTAATATATAAAGACTGGTATCAGAGTCAATATGATTATTTTAATGAAGCAATCAGGCAGTGTGCAGAACAGGCGGACACAGTGATAACTGTGTCTGAATATACGAAAAAAGATGTTATTCATTATTATGGCCTTCCTGAAGACAAAGTGAAAGTTGTTTATAATGGGCTGTATCCGACGACATTGTTTTCCGATGGAATGAAAGGAAAAAGTATCAAGGCACTGGAAAAAAGAAGATTTTTACTTTCAGTATCTGGTGTGGGACCACACAAAAATCAAGTGGGGTTGGCTGAAGCGTTTGTAAAATATAAGACACGTCATAAAGATGATGAGTTAGTGCTGGTGCTTACGGGACCGGTCAGACGATATCAAGTCATTAGAGACATCATGGAACAATATCCGACGGAAGCGAAAAATATTGTTATGACGGGTTTTGTCAGTGATGAAGAGTTACTTTGGCTGTATCAGAAATCACTGGCGTTCATTTATGTTTCTTATTATGAAGGGTTTGGATTGCCAATTTTGGAAGCATTGTCTGTGGGAAAAGCAGTTATCTCTTCAAATACTTCTTCAATGCCGGAAGTGGGAGGGGATGCCGCTGTGTATTGTGATCCGATGGATACAGATTCCATTGCATATGCAATTGAAAGGATAGCCAGTGATGAGAAGTTAAGACATGAACTCGAAAATAAGGCATATGAGCAGGCAAAAAAGTTTTCTTATGAAAGAGCGGCAAGGGAAACGATGGCTATTTATATGTCATATGAAACATAGAAAACGAAAGTCTGAAAATGATGGATAGATTTTTGATTCGTTTCATAACATGACGGAGTAACAAGAATGAGAAAAATACGAATTCTTCATATGACACCGCCAATTATCAATAATGGTGTGTATAAATATATTTTCACTTTATTGAAATATATAGATAAGAGCAGGTTTGAGTTTGATTTCCTGATGCAGAATCCACAGGAATTGATGCGGACGAACGAATACCGAAAATATAAATTTGGGATACGTTCTTTTACCACAACACAGCGTGAGGATCCGGGAAAATTTCGTAAGGAAATCTATGATATCCTGTCCGACGGCTATGAGATCCTTGAATTGCATACCAGCTATTGGCGCGGTTTTATGATTGAGGAGATTGCGATGGAAATGGGAATTCACAAAGTGATCGTCCACTCTCATTCATCGGGGTTAGATAATAATGAACCGGCTGAGAGAGCGCAGCAGTTAATGCTGCACGAAAAGTTCAAAAAAGAATTTACCTGTAAGTTGGCAACAGATTTCTGGGCCTGTTCCAGGGAAGCGGGTGAATGGCTTTTCGGAGAACAGATACCAAGGGAGCGGATTCGCTATGTACGCAATGCGATAGAGGCAGATAAATTTGTATTTGACGAGGAACTTCGAAATCAAAAAAGACGTGAACTTGGCTTAGAGCATTGCTTTGTGATTGGGAATACGGGCAGGTTCGAATATCAGAAAAATCACGAGTTCTTGCTAAAAGTTTTTGCGGATGTGCGGGAGAAGATACCGAATGCAAAGTTGTTGCTTGCAGGCGAAGGTGAATTGCTGCAGAAAATGAAGAAACTCAGCCTCCAGCTTGGCGTGGCAAATGATGTCATATTCCTTGGCTGGAGAGAAGATGTGAATGAGCTTTTGCAGGCTATGGATTTATATGTGCAGCCGTCGCTTTTTGAGGGATTAGCGTTGGTTTTGATTGAGGCGCAGACAACAGGCCTTTCATGTATAGTGAGCGGTACGGTGTCAAAAGAATCGGATATTACTGGTAATTGCATATTTTCTGAGCTGGATCATAAGAAATGGACTGTTCGCATAATTGACGCATATCAGAACAAGACAGCGCGGCGTTCTTGGCATGAAGAAGTGAGAAAAGCCGGATATGACATTTCTTATGAGATCCGCAATATTGAACAAATGTATCGGGAAAGGATTGGCTGTGAGTAAAATTTACATCTTCGGTGCACATTCCCGTGCGCAGACTACGGGAGTATATCTGACAAAATTAAATGCCGGTCTGGAGATTGCTGCTTATCTGGTGGACAATGATGAGAGCAATCCGTCTGAGATCGGCGGCGTCCCCGTTCTGCATATTGACGGGAATGCTGTGCTGGATGCGGAACTGCCGGTCTATATCGGCACCAGAGGCAGCTATCACGACAAAATCAAGGGGCTGCTTAAGTCATTGGGGATGAAGCGGATCATTCCTGTCACGCCGGAGCTGGACATGCAGTTTCGGAATGACTATCTGCGCTGGTATTATGGGGAGACGGGCCAGGAATTCCATAAGCTGGAGGGATACTCTTCCGCCTGTATCTATGTGGTGAAGTCAGCGCTGGACAAGCCCTTGAAACATGAGTATGAACTGGCGGAAGACAGGGTCGAGATTCAGGTGGGAGCGGCCCTGTCTGATCGGAGAATAGCAGCACTTTGCGATGATACCGGACATCATATTTCTGATAAAAACAGGCAGTTCTGCGAGTTGACTGCCCTATATTGGATCTGGAAGAATGCGGCGGAAGACATTGTCGGGCTGGAACATTACAGACGGCATTTCCTTTTGCCAGACAACTGGAAAGAAAAGATGGTGTCGGAACGGATTGATGTGATCCTGCCTACGCCGCTCTATGTAGGGCCCAGTCTTGCCGGAAATTATAAGGACAGGCATGTGGCAGCCGACTGGGAGTTTATGATGCGGACGCTGCAGTTACTCTACCCGGAGGAATATGAGGCGGCGGAACGCTTTTTTGAGGGGAATCTGTACTCGCCCTGCAACATGTTCATCATGAGAAAAGAAGCTTTGAACGCTCTGTGTACGTGGATGTTTCCGATTATCTTTGCGTGTGCAGACCATGCCGGGGAAAGAGAGAATACATACCAGAACCGCTATCCGGGGTTCCTGGCGGAGCGGCTGATGTCGTTTTTCTTCGTAGAACATAGGAATACATACAGGGTGATCTATGCGGATAAGAATTTTCTGGAATAGGTCAGCAAATGAAAAAAGTACTTTGCTGCGAAAACAGATTTAATTATGCAGTCCTTAAAGGGCGAATATTGCGTGTTTAGATATGGCTGTGGGAAAGAACCACGGCGCAGTACCTTGACAATTTCATACTTTATATCAGAAGAGACAAAAAACAGTAAACGAAAAACCGCTTGCAATCCCTGCCCGCATCTGCTATAGTATAGCTGTCGGCAGCGATCTGGCTGCCGGATCCGGCTGCGGATAGGAGATTTTCCATATCCCGCCGTTTCGTCACAGGAATCAGGCTCAGAGAGATGGCGTCCGATGAGTTTAAACCATTGTGCACATCTCCATTCGAGAGCGGATACCCAGCGAAAGAAACAGACAACAGGATAGCAGAGCGTGGGACAAGCGTATGCGGTATGGCAGCAGCCTTTTTTCGGAGGACGGATAATGCAGTCAATCCGTTTGGTCAATCGGCATTTCAGCTTTCCCATGCGGAAAGAGAGGTGCAGGTGACACAGAAGACAAACAAAACCAAAGACGTAAGAAGCGGACAGGAGGCAGAAAGGAAGCCCGGTGTGCGGAATACCGGGCTGCGCGATAATTCCGCCAAGATCATCT
>CANPZI010000050.1 GCA_947588995.1 uncultured Lachnospiraceae bacterium | reverse complement strand
GTTCAGATACCGCACCAGCGTGTCATAATGCGATTCCAACGCCTCAAACGTCCATGTGTCGCTATTCCATGCCACAGTTAAAAGCGCCGACTTCATATGCTTCCTCTGGATGCTGCCGTTAAAAGCACAGAACCGGTCTACCAATATTTTAAGCTGAGCGCTCATGCCGTAATAGTAAAGCGGCGTCACAAACACCATCATGTCCGCGTCCAGTATGGTCTGCCGAATCTCATCTATATCATCTTTTTGTACGCATGGCCCTTCATACCCGCAATGAATACAGCCGATGCAGTCTGTGGCACGGTGTCCTTCCGGTATGCCGGCGTAACGCTCTTTCGCCTGCGCTGCCTGCCCGTTTCCGATCTGTAGTCAAGCCCTAAAAATTCCATCTCTCGACGCAGAGATCAACTTTCCGTCTCGTTCCAGACATCCTTCGCCAGACGGAACACCGCCCATGCCTTGGGCCAGCCCACATAGAAGCCCACATGGGTCACGATGGCTGCGATCTCCGCACGGGTTACACCGTGGGCTTTGGCATTTTCCAGATGATAGGTCAGCGAGGAGTCCGTGATCCCTGAACTCATCAGCGCCACCACGGTAATGATGCACCGCGTCTTTACATCAATGTCGGGATTGTTCCAGTTCTCTCCAAAGAGAATGTCGTCGTTGAAATGGGCGAAATCCGGCGCAAAGCCGCCAAGCTGATCTCTGCCCGCAGTCTGTGTGATTTTTTCCATTGTAAAATCCTCCTTTTTCTTGCATCTATTTCTGTTATCTATTTTCTGCCGGATGTTTTAATGGGTCTGCATCCTTTAAACTACATTTCCCGCCTTCTGCTTCCCGTTCTGCGCCATCACGCCTACCAGCGCATGTGGCACATACAGTTCTTCCAGATAGTCGATCTCGTCCTGCGATAGCTCCAGATCCACCGCCTTTGCCGCGCCGTCCGCATGGGAGAACTTTGTCGCGCCCACCACGGGAACGGTCACTTTCGTCAAAAGCCACGCCAGCGAGATCTCCGTCATGGAGACGCCGCGCTTGTCAGCCAGTTCTGCGACACGGGCGATGACCCGGCCATCCGCCTCCGCCGTGGCGTCGTATTTTCCTTTGGCATAGGCGTCCTGCTCCAAACGTTTCGACGTCTCGCCGGGATGCTTGGAGAGCCGCCCGCCTGCCAGCGCGCTGTAGGGCGTCATGGCGATATTCTGGTCTGCGCAGAAAGGTGCCATCTCCCGTTCCTCCTCGCGGGCAATCAGGTTGTAATGCCCCTGCACGGACACAAACTCCGTCAGGCCATGTTCCCTTGCATAGAAATTCGCCTTTGCGAGCTGCCACGCATAGCAGTTGGAAATGCCGATGTACCGGGCTTTTCCCGCCTTGACTGCATTGTGCAGTCCCTCCATGATCTCCTCCATCGGCGTATGGTAATCCCACATATGATAAATGTAGAGATCCACATAGGCCATGCCGAGATTCGCAAGGCTCTGATTCAGACAAGTCTCGATATGCTTCTGCCCGCTGGTGCCCGCGTCGATCTCCTCTTTCGTCCGGGGCGTGAACTTGGTGGCAATCACCACATCATCCCGCTTCGCAAAGTCTTTAAGCGCACGCCCGACATACTGCTCGCTGGTGCCGCTTTGGTAGGCAAGGGCGGTGTCGTAGAAATTGATGCCCAAGTCAAGACCATGTTTGATGATCTCGCGACTCTGCGCCTCGTCCAGCGTCCAGCTGTGCTGTCCGGCAGCCGCATCGCCGAAACCCATACAGCCCATACAGATGCGCGAAACCTTTAATTCTGATTTTCCTAAATTTGTGTACTTCATTGTAAGCCCTCTTTCTTTTACATTTCATTTTGATTCTACTGATCATTTGCCTGCATGTTTTTCTCCTGACTTGCCTGTTATTTAATCCTTCAGCAGACCTTTCACACAGTTGTATGTGATCTCATAAATCGTCATAAACACATAGTTCACGCCCGCCTGCTTCATGGCCGTCCGCTGCTTCTCATTGACCACCGTATAGGGATAGATTCCAAACATGAACGGGAAAAATGTGTACAAAAAGCGCTGTTTCTCTGCTATCGGCATCTCGGGGAAATACTGCTCCAGGCAACGCATGACCGCCCGCAGGGAGCCTCCGTAAGCTACCTTAAACTCCGTGAGCCGCTCCAGCCGGCTGCTGCTTTCCAGATCATAATGGTTCATCGACATGATCTTGAGAAGCTGCTCCCGCTTCTCCAGAGAACGAGCCAGCTGATCGGCGAACTCATCCCTGGTAAGCGTTTTATGTTCCTCCATCATCCGGTTCAGGTCGGCGATCCAAAGCTCATTTTCCCTCTGCAGTAAGGCAAGGAATATTTCTTCCTTGGTCTGAAAATAGTTATAAATAGAAGTTCTGGTAAAGCTGGTCGCGTTCCCGATGTCTTTTAAAGTGATCTCTTTAAAGCTTTTTGTTTGATATAGTTTCTCGCAGGCGTTGATGATCTCTTCTTTTCTTGCATTGGTAAGTTCCGGTGATCCCTTTGGCATTTCGTTCCCTCCCGCTTTTCAGGCACAATGAAAAATATCATTTTCTATTCTGACGTCGTGTCAATATGAAGTATAATACCATTCTGACATCGTGTCAATATATTTTTTCAACTTTCCGGAATCGCCGCCAGCCGCTTTGCGACTTTCACTCACTATCGCGGCATTCGCCAAATGGACAAACAAGTTCGCCGGCCTGGCTCATTGCCCGCGTAAAAAAAGAGCCTGCTCCGGCAGGCTCTCGCTGTTTTCTGCAGCTCATTAAAGCGCCAAGGCGCTGATCTTGAACAATCAGCGCCCATCATATTTCACTTCAGATATTCTGTAAAGAAGCGCTCCAGCTTATCAAACGGAATGGCATCTTTCCCGCCACCGTCGTACAGATCGGTGTGGACGGCGTCCGGAATGAGCAAAAGCTCCTTGTTGCCCGTGTACTTGCTGTCCTTTGTCATAGCTGCATAGGCATCTTTTGAAAAGTAGCAGGAGTGAGCTTTCTCACCGTGCATGACCAAAACGGCGCTTCTGATCTCATTGCTGTATTTGAGGATCGGCTGATTCAGAAAAGATTCACAACCAATCACATTCCACCCGCCGTTGGAGTTGAGGCTGCGGGGATGGTAACCACGTTCAGTCTTGTAGTAATCGTAATAATCCTTTACGAAGAACGGCGCGTCCTCCGGCAGCGGATCGACTACACCGCCGCCGAGGGCATATTCTCCCGCTTTCAAGTCCGCAAGCCGCTGCGCGCACATAGCCGCCTTTTTCTGATACCGGGCTTCCTCGCTGTCCTCGCTGTCAAAATAGCCGTTGGCATTTACCCTTGTCATATCGTACATGGTGGATGCCACGGTCGCTTTTACTCTCGTATCAAGCGCCGCTGTGTTCAGCGCCATGCCGCCCCAGCCGCAGATGCCGATAATACCGATTCGGTCAGGATCGACTTTATCGTGCAGCGACAGGAAATCCACCGCCGCCATAAAGTCTTCGGTATTGATGTCGGGCGACGCCATGTAACGGACATTTCCTCCGCTCTCGCCGGTAAAGGAAGGGTCAAAGGCAATCGTCAGAAATCCTCTCTCCGCCATAGTCTGGGCATACAGGCCCGCCGCCTGCTCCTTGACTGCGCCGAAAGGACCGCATACCGCGATTGCCGGAAGCTTTCCCTCCGCATTTTTCGGCGCATACAGATCTGCCGCCAGCGTGATGCCGTAACGGTTCACAAATGTGACCTTGCTGTGGTCTACTTTCTCACTCTTTGGGAAAGTTTTATCCCATTCCGTTGTCAGTTTCAGTTCTTCTTTTTTCATAATACTCTCACCATACTTTCTGTGTCCGACTTCTGTTGACATTTACAGTATAGTGCATTGACATGTTTCTTACTAATAGTTATAATGAATATCATGATATTCATTTTCAGAATATCACAATAGGGAGCGGAGGACATCATATGGAAATTCGCACTTTAAGATACTTCCTTGCCATTGCAAGAGAAGAAAACATGACCAAAGCCGCAGAGATCCTGCACGTTACACAGCCCACCCTGTCCAAGACGCTGCGGGCATTAGAGGACGAACTTGGGAAAAAGCTGTTTACCAGACACAGCTTCAGCATTTCACTGACCGAGGAAGGGAATCTTCTCAGAAAGCGAGCCGAGGATTTAGTTTCAATGGCAGATAAGATCATTGGTGAATTTGTGTCTTTGGACGATATCGCCGGCGGAGATATTTATTTTGGCCTGGCTGAGTCCTATCAGATCCGTTACCTTGCGCAGGAGATCAAGCGATTCAAGGAGATTTGCCCCGGACTGCGCTACCACATCAGCAGCGGAGATACAGAACAGGTCACGGAAAAGCTGGACAAGGGGATTCTTGACTTTGCCGTGCTTGCGGAGGAACCGGATACCGCGAAGTATCATTATCTCTGTTTCCCCGAGGCAGATGTGTGGGGGCTTGTGATGCCGAATGATTGTCCGCTTGCCAAGAAAGAATATATATGCGTCGATGACCTTGTGGGATTACCCTTGTTTTGTTCCGAGCAGGGTTGGGAAAAGGACATTTCCCATTGGTGTGGGAAACGAATCAATGAATTACACCTTGAAGGTTCGTTCCGCCTCTCCTATAATGGCTCTCTTTTCGTACACGAGGGGCTCGGGTATCTCTTGACTTTCGCCCACCTCATAGACACAAGTCCCACAAGCGGTCTCACATTTCGTCCATTAGCGCCTGCACTGAAAGCGAAAATTTATCTGATCTGGAAAAAATATCAGGTTTTTACGCCGATTGCGGACAGATTTTTAGACGAGGCGAAAAAACACTTTATCATAAAATGAGTCAAAATTTTTCTGGTGATTCTCCTACCGCATCATGGGGACGAATCCATTCCCCGCTGCGGCTCAGACAGCTCAATGATCTTGTCCATCTGTCTGTCCACAAGACCCGCTACCAGATCCGCAAACGGCTGCAGCTCTCCCTCCGCTGCATAGGCATCCAGTGTCTTGAAATATTCCAGCCGATCCTCTTTCGCAACCGATACAGCCGGAAATCCTTCCGCCATGAGCTGGTAATTCATGATAAGCCGCGATATCCTGCCATTCCCGTCCGTGAACGGATGGATCTTCACAAACTCCGCGTGTATCCACGCCGCCAGTTCGATCTGGTTTAATTCCTTTCCTTTCCATGGCAAATCCGCATAGAAATCTTTGACCTGCCGGTACATCAGTTCCGGGGGCGGCGGCATATGCCGTGCGCCGGATATATATACCTGCACGTCCCTGTATACTCCGCCTGTCTGGATATTCTCCATCAGCAGCGCATGAATATCCTTCACGATCTTTTCATTCAGCGGTATGCCCTGTCCGATACAGTCTTTCACATAACGGTACGCCTTACGGTGGTTGACCGCCTCATAGATTTCCCGCAGAGGCTTGCCCCCGATAGAAATCCCATCCTCCAGCAGAACCTTCGTTTCCATCAGGGAAAGCGTATTCCCCTCAATGGCTGTGGAATTATGGGTATACTCCACTTCAAATGCCTGCTCATAGGTAGACATCGTAAATTCCGGGATCGATTCCCTGCATCTTTGATACCATTCTTTTTTCCTGAACAGCTCCTGATAATCCACAAGAAACCTCCTGCCGTTTCCCAAATCTTCTCTTTCAGTATAACACGTTTTCACGCATCCGTAAGCCGTATTCTCCATATAAAGCTATTCTCACTTCGCCGCCCCGCCAAACTTCCGCCGAAGAACAGTCAGTCCGAGGATCAGGAAAAGCGGAAATACGGCGGCGGCAAGCAGCCCGGTTTTCAGATTGCCGTCTGCCATCTGGGAGATGCCGCCGACCAGCGTGGGACTTACGGTCGCCCCCAAATCCCCCGCCAGAGCCAAAAAGGCGAACATCGCCGTGCCGCCCCGCGGACACTTCTGCGCCGAGATGCTGATTGCGCCCGGCCACATAATGCCAACCGCAATGCCGCAGAGGGCGCAGCCAGCCAGCCCGAGAACCGGTAAAGGAGCCAGCGCCGCCGTCAGATAACAGACCACACATAACAGGCCGCACACAGTCATCGTCCGAACCAGATCCAGCTTCTCGCTCATTTTGCCGTATACGACTCTGGATGTCCCCATAAACACCGCAAACAGACAGGGACCCGCCAGATCACCGACGGTTTTGGAGACACCCATCGCCGACTCTGTGAAAGCGGAGGCCCACTGCGCCATGGAGGTCTCGGATGCGCCGGCGCATACCATGAGCAGGATCAGCAGCCAGAACAGCGGCAGTCTGAGCAGCTGCCCCGGACGCATACTCTCACCATCCTCCACCAGGCGTTCAATCGGACAGGTACTAAAATTGAAGACATTATAGAGCGGCACCAGCGCCCAAATCAGGGTGAGGATTTTCCAGTTTGCCGTGCCGAATACCGCGAAAAAGAGTGTTGAGCCCAAAATCACAGCGGCCGCGCCCCAGCAGTAAAAGGAGTGCAGCAGGCTCATCATGCCGTCTTTATTTTCAAAGGGACAGGCCTCCACAATCGGGCTTACCAAAACCTCAATCAGACCACTGCCCACAGCATAGAATACCACCGCGGCCAGAATCCCCGAAAACGGGTCGGAAAACAACTCCGGCAGAACGGTCATAAGGACAAGCCCGGCCACTGACAGGACCTCAGATGCCACCACACATACGCGGTATCCGATTTTATCTACAAACTTCGTAGCCGCAAGGTCAACCAGCAGCTGTGTCAGATAGAAAGTAAACGGCATCAGCGCTATCTTTCCGAGCCCGATTCCATAAGTATTCTGAAACGTGATAAACAAAAGCGGCGTAAAATTCGCGGCGATCGCCTGTGTGACAAATCCAAGATAGCAGGCGGTAAGCGTCTTTCTGTAGTTCTTTTGTCCGTTCATGGCTGCTCCCTCTGCCTCCATAGGAACTGTCTGCCAGCCTGCGAAAATACTCACAGCAGATTGCCAGCAGCATCGTAAAACACATCGCAGTAGACAAGTCTCCCGGAAATCTTCCCTTTCATTGCCTCGTCCAAAAATAGAATCTGCAAATGCTCATTGTCAAATGCATTCTCCGATACGGTAATCCCATAAGGCTTTCCGCTTTCAAAGCCGAACCGGGAATAATAACTTCCGCCCAGCAGGGCAATCCAGGGAAATCCCGATTTTTCAACCCTCTCCACGCACTCTCTCACAAGCGCAGAGCCTATTCCCTTATTCTGATATTCTTTCCGCACACCCAACGGCCCCAAGGCAAGCCCCTGAGAACTTCCGATTTTGGCTTTCGTCAGTGCGTTGTAACCGACTACCTTTTCTTCATCTATCGCAATCACGCATAGCTCCGGCAGATACCCGTCAGATGCAAGCAATTTTTCCGCGAATTCCCATTCGTTGAAAAGCGCGTTGCTGTTCTCATGGTAAAATGCACTTCGCAATGCGTCTTTTGTTCCATGCAAATCTGAAAGTGCAAATGTCTTTATTTCCACTTATTTTTCTCCCGCCTCAGTAAGGCTCTATCCCTGCAGGCCGCGCGACTGCCTGTCCATGTCCTCGATCACGATATCGTAGATTTCGCCCAGAGAAGCGCAGTATTCCAGCACCTTCCACGGCTCGTTCGTGTGGAAATGAATCTTGATCAGTTCCTCGTCCCCAACCGCCAGTAAACAGTCTCCCTGAAAATGCTCCGTGAAGTAGTCGCTGATCACATCTTCATCCAGGTCCTTGCCCTCGATTAACAGCTGCGTGTCATATTTGAATTCCAGCATTTGATTTTCCCTCCATCATCTTCCAATTTATTCTCTGAGTATACCAAAATCGTCCCCTGCTTTCAACGCCTTCTTGTTTTTCCCCGCCTCCCCTTATCCCACCCGTCAGGGAAATCTTTCAAAACTGTAAGAATCTTTTTGCTATATGACAGATTGTGGTAAGAATTGTTGTGTATCATAGAACTTGCAGGATGAAAGCGTCGAGCTGCCGTGCGGATTTGACAAACTGTAAGCAGACCCTTTGGAGCCGTCGGCGCTTAACGAGGTCCTTTCGAGTTTAGCGCCGTTACGGCGGAAACGGAGCGCAAGCGCGTCTGCGGCAGTTTGTCAAATTCGCACCTATCGTACCTTGCGCATCTCTCCCTGCGGCTCTACAATAGGACAGAACGGAGGATATCCAAATGATAATCTTACAGACTCACGACTTAAGGAAACAGTACGGAAGCGGCGAGACCGCGGTGCACGCCCTGGCGGGCATCGATCTCTCCGTGGAGAAAGGGGAATTCGTCGCTATCGTCGGCACATCCGGCAGCGGCAAATCCACGCTTCTGCACATGCTGGGCGGCCTGGACAGGCCCACGTCCGGCAGTGTCACCGTGGACGGCAAGGACATCTTCTCTCTAAAGGACGAGGAACTTACCATCTTCCGCAGGCGCAGGATCGGCTTCGTCTTCCAGAGCTACAATCTGGTTCCCGTCCTGAACGTCTACGAGAACATCGTGCTGCCGATCGAGCTGGACGGCCAGAAGATCGACAGGAAGCACATCGACAGCATCATCGAGACACTCGGACTGAATGAAAAGACGGACAGCCTGCCGAACCAGCTCTCCGGCGGCCAGCAGCAGCGTGTCGCCATCGCGCGTGCCCTCGCCTCCAAGCCGGCGATCATCCTCGCGGACGAGCCCACGGGCAATCTGGACAGCAGGACGAGTCTCGACGTCATGGGACTTCTGAAGGTGACGGGCGAGCGCTTCTCACAGACTATCGTGATGATCACTCACAATGAGGAGATCGCACAGATGGCAGACAGGATTGTCCGCATCGAGGACGGAAAGATCGCAGGTGGCGCAGATGATCAGAGTAGATAACACAAAACCGATCACCAGACTCTCCCGCCGCTCCTTAAGAAACAGCCGCGCGCGCAACCTGATCGCCATCGCCGCGATCGTCCTCACCGCGGTGATGTTCACGGCGATCTTCACCGTCGGCGCGAGTATCATCGACTCTGACCAGCGCTCCACCATGCGGCAGGTCGGCACCTCCTCCCACGGCGGCTTCAAGTTCCTCACATGGCAGCAGTACGAGAAAGTCTGCGCCGACGCAGAAGTCAAAGACATCTCCTATAATATCATCGTGGGCATCGCGAAGAACCCGGAACTGCAAAAGACTGTCACCGACATCCGCTACACCGAAGAAAAGGCCGCCGCGTGGAGTTTCAATCTTCCCACCACGGGCACGCTGCCCACAGACCGTCTCGACCTGGCGACCACCACCGCGGTGCTGGACGCCCTGCACGTTCCTCATAAGCTGGGCGCGCAGGTGCCCCTCACTTTCATCACGGCGAACGGCGTCACCCGCAGTGACACTTTCACGCTCTGCGGCTTCTGGGAGGGCGACATCGTCACCGGCGTAAACGCCGCCTATGTGTCCCGCGCCTATCAGGAAGAAGTTGCGCCGACCTGGCAGGACGGGCAGGAATACTACGATGCCGGTGTCTACGCGGGCTCGGTCAACGTCTCCCTGTACTTTTCCTCTCCATGGAACATCGGGCAGCAGATGGCGGACTTGAAAACCCGCTGCGGTTTCGGCTCGGACGTAAACGAGGGCGTAAACTGGGCCTACACGACGGACACCGTGGACGCGGGCTCGCTCGCTCTCCTCGCCGGGCTTATGGCGCTCATCATGCTGTCCGGGTATCTCATCATCTACAATATCTTCTACCTCTCCGTCAACGGGGATATCCGTTTCTACGGACTGTTAAAAACCATCGGCACGACGAACAGACAGTTAAAGCGCATCGTGCGCCGTCAGGCTCTCCTGCTCTCCGCGATCGGCATACCGCTCGGGCTCGGCGCCGGTTTCGCTCTGTCCGTCCTGCTCGTACCGGCGGTATTATCCACCCTGAATGTCGCGGACTGCGTGATCTCGGTCAATCCTCTGATCTTCGCCGGCAGCGGCCTGTTTACCCTGCTCACCGTGTGGATTGGCTGCATCAGGCCGGGCAGGCTGGCCTGCCGCATCTCCCCCGTGGAGGCGGTGCGCTACACCGCGGACGTCTCGCTAAAACACGAGCGGAAGCGCACGAAAAAAGTCACGCCTTTCTCCATGGCCGTCGACAATATCCGCAGAACCGGAAAGAAGACCGCCGCCGTGGTGCTGTCGCTCTCCCTGTCCCTGATCCTGTTAAACGCCACCGTCGCCCTGACGCGCGGCTTTGATATGGAAAAATATCTGCAGGATAAGCTGGTATCGGATTTCTGCGTCACCGACGCCACCGTCTTAAACAGCTACAGCAGCTACACGGAAGTGACCAGCATCACGCCGGAAGTCCGCGCCGCGCTGACCTCCTTAGACGGCGTGACGAAGAGCGGCTGCGTCTACCTGAGAGAATACATGTATCCGTTAAGCGGCGCGGACCGAACGCGCGCAGCCGATATTCTGGAGAATTACAGCGAAACACTGGGCGTAACTTCCCAGCTTTTCCAGATGGCCCAAACCTATTTCGACGAAGGCCGGATGCCCGCCCACATCTACGGCGTGGACGGCATCGCAGAGGAACAGCTGTCGATCAGCGAAGGCAGCTTCGACCGCGCCAGGTTCGAGAGCGGCGGCTATGTCATCGCCACGATGGGCGGCAGCGCGGCAGGCGGCCAAAAGCTCTGGGAGATCGGCGACACTGTGACCCTGCCCATGCAGGACGGGCAGCAGAAAACCTACGAGGTCATGGCCATCGGCGACGTCCCCTGGGCGCTCGGCCCGCAGCACGGCCACGGCTTTGACGCGTACTTCACGCTGCCCGCCGAAGAATTTACGGCACTCACCGGTGAAACCGGGGCGATGAAGCTCGCGTTGAATGCAGCGCCGGATAAAATCAGCGCCATAGAAGATGCGCTCGCCGCCTACTGCGGACAGGCGGGGAGTACCCTCGACTACCGCTCCAGACAAAGCTATGTCAATGAATTTGAAAATATGCGGCGCACCGATGTCCTGGCAGGCGGACTTTTAAGTTTTCTTCTCGCCCTGATCGGCATCCTGAACTTCGTCAACGCGGTCGTCACCTCGATCCGCGCCAGACGACAGGAACTGGCCATGCTGCAGGCTGTCGGCATGACGACACGGCAGCTCGCCCGGACACTGATAGGAGAAGGCGTATGCTATATCCTGCTCACGGCGTTCTTCTCGCTCACCGCCGGCAGCATCCTGACCTGCGCTCTCATGCGCGGCATACAAAACCTGATGTGGTTCTTTGACAGCCGTTTCAGCGTCGTGCCGCTCTTATGCGCCATCCCCATACTGCTGGTACCGGCAGCCGCCATCCCCGCGCTCTGCTGCGCAGGATTGTGCAGGCACAGCATCGTCGAGCGCCTGCGGGAGACGGAGACATAGATTAAAGACGGTTGGTCAGCATAATGCCGGATGCAGACCCTTTGACGCCGTCGGTACTTACGCCTTGTTCTTTAAGGTGTTATGTACCGCTACGAGCAGCAACGGAGCGGGAGCGTGCCTGCAACGGCATTACACTGACCAAACCGTGGAGCAAATTATTATCGCAAGGCGCGCGGGTTTGATAAACTGCAAGCAGACCCTTTGGAGCCGTCGGCGCTTAACGAGGTCTTTTCGAGTTTAGCGCCCGTTACGGCGGAAACGGAGCGCAAGCGCGTCTGCGGCAGTTTCGTCAGACACGCGCACCATACAAACACTTATACCACATTATCATACATGACAGAACGGAGGCCCACCATGACCACTAACGTAAACAACCGCGCCTGCATCCGCAGGCTCTCCTTGCGGCATATGAAAGCCGCACCCACGAGAAATCTGATCGCCATCGCCGCGATCGCCCTGACCTCGGTGCTTTTTACGGCGATCTTCACCGTCGCCTCCTCCCTCGTCTACACCTTTGAGCAGAATAACTTCCGCATCGCGGGCGGCTCCGCCCACGGCACGTTCAAAGCGCTGGACGCAGAGACATTAAACGACCTTAAATCCGATCCGCTCATCCGCGAGTACGGCGTGCGCCATATGCTGGGCATGGTGCCTACACGGGAACCGTTTCAAAAATCCCATATCGAAGTCTCCTACCGGGACGCCGCCGACGCCGCATTCTCTTTCTGCGAGCCCACGACGGGCAGACTGCCCGCGGAGGGGACGAACGAGGCCGCCTGCGACACGAAAGTGCTGGCGCTCCTGGGCGTGCCCGCCGAGATCGGCGCAGAGTTCACCCTGCCCGTCACCATGAGCGCGGACGCCGAGAACGGGGCGACCGGCTGGAGAAATACGGAGATCGAATCGACCTTCACCCTCTGCGGCTTCTGGGAGCACGACTCTGCCGCTTTCGCCGACTCCGCCGACGTGCTGCTGCCCGACAGCCGTGTGGAAGAACTGCTGCGGCTGGCCGGCGCCTCCGACGCCGACGGTGCCACAGGCACCTATTTTCTGGATGTGATGTTTAAGAGCGCCTCCCACATCGAGGAGAACATGCGCGACATCCTGGCCCGCCACGGCTTCCCCACGCGCGACGTGCGGCCCAACGAGCGGGATGAAAACGGCAGGCTGCTGCCCCGCATCGGCGTCAACTGGTGCTACTTAAGCGCCCAGTATGAAAACGCCGATCCCATCACCGCCGTCTCTTTCGCGCTGGTTTTGGTCATCATCCTCTTCACGGGCTACCTGATCATCTACAATGTGTTCCAGATCTCCGTGGCAAATGACATCCGCTTCTATGGGCTCTTAAAGACCATCGGCACCACGGGCAGACAGCTTAAGCGCATCGTGACTCTGCAGGCGCTTCTGCTGTCCGCTGCCGGCATCCCTCTCGGGCTTCTGACCGGCTACGGCGTCGGCGCGCTGTTCGTACCCGTGATCGTGCGCAGTCTCAGCGACTATACCGCGGACGAACTCTCCGTGAGTCCCTGGATTTTCATCGGCGCGGCGCTCTTCTCCCTCGTCACGGTGATCGTCTCCTGCCGCAGGCCCGGGCGGATGGCGGCGAAAGTCTCCCCCGTGGAGGCGGTGCGCTACACGGAGCAGAGCGTCGTCTCCGGGCCGGGGATTCTGTCCCGCCTGCTGCCTTTGCACAGGGCAAAGCGCCATGCTGAGCGTCAGGCGCACACACGGCAGTCCGGGGCGCCGCGGCGCTCTGCGCGGCCGCAGAAAGGCGCGTCTCTCCTTAAGATGGCCGCCGCCAATCTGAGGCGGAACAGGAGGCGCACCGCCGTCACTCTGATCTCCCTCTCTCTGGCGGTGCTGCTCTTAAATCTCACCGTCACCTTTACCGGCGGCTTCGACATGGAGAAATATGTGGCCAGGAACACCGTCTCGGACTTCCATGTGGC
>CANPZI010000049.1 GCA_947588995.1 uncultured Lachnospiraceae bacterium | reverse complement strand
GGTAAGGCAACGGACTCTGACTCCGTCATTTCAAGGTTCGAATCCTTGTAGCCCAGCTTACAGGACTCAGTTGAGAGATCAACTGAGTCTTTTTACGCAGACAATGAGCCGGGCTGACAAACTTGCCTGTCAATTTGGCGAATGTTGCGATAACCCTCGTTTGAGAGAAGAAAGAGGACGAGACTATGTATACGTTTGACAGCAGGGTGCGCTACAGCGAGGTGGGAGTGGACGGCAATCTCACGATCGAGGCGCTGATCGATTATTTTCAGGACTGCTCCACATTTCACTCGGAGGACGTCGGGCTCGGCGTGGACTATTTCAAGGAATTTCACATGGTATGGATGCTGTCGTCATGGCAGATCTGCGTGAACCGTTATCCGCGTCTGTGCGAGCGGATCGTGATCGGCACGGCGCCCTATGAGTTCCGGGGATTTATCGGCTGCCGTAATTTCGAGATGAAGACGGCGGAGGGAGAAGTTCTGGCTTATGCCAACTCGATCTGGAGCCTGATGGATGTGCAGAGGATGGTGCCGGCGAAGCCCAATGAAAAGATGCTTCAGGGATATGCGCTGGAAGAGAGATATCCGATGGAGTATGCGCCGCGCAAGATCGCCGTGCCGGAGGGAGGCAGGGCGCTGGAAACTTTTACGGTGAAGCAGCATCATCTGGATACCAACAATCACGTGAACAACGGCCAGTATGTGCGTATGGCGATGGACTGTATTCCGAAAGATTTTCACATCAGTCAGCTTCGTGTGGAGTATAAGAGCCAGGCGAAACTGCACGATGTGATCTGCCCGGTGGCGGCAAAGAGCGGGGATGGCAGACAGTATACGGTGTCGCTGAACGATGAGGACGGCAAGCCTTACAGCATCGTGGAGATGATCGGAGGTGAGATATGATCAGGCTGGGCGTGACACAGACGCTGCGCGTCGTCAAGAGAGTAGAGTTCGGCGTGTATCTGAGTGACAGTGACGAGGCGGAAAACAGAGTTTTGCTCCCGGCAAAGCAGGTGCCGGCGCACGTCGGAAAGGGCGATGAAATCACTGTCTTTGTGTATCGTGATTCCAGGGATCGTATGATCGCGACGACTGCCGAGCCAAAGCTGAAACTGCATGAGGTGGCGAAACTGCGGGTCGTGCAGGTCGGCAGAGTCGGCGCCTTTTTGGACTGGGGTCTGGAGAAAGAACTGTTATTGCCCTATGCGGAGCAGAAGAAACGGGTCGCGGAGGGTGAAGAGTGTCTGGTGGCGCTCTATATCGACAAGAGCGACAGGCTGTGCGCCACGATGAACGTATACCCGTATCTGGCTTCCGACAGTCCGTACCGGGCGGAAGACAGAGTGAGCGGCACAGTTTATGAGATCAGCGACAATTTTGGGGCTTTTGTGGCGGTAGACGACAGGTATTCCGGTCTGATCCCGAAAAAAGAGCTGTATGGAGATGTGCGCGTTGGGAGCGTGATACAGGCCCGTGTGACGAACGTGAAAGAGGACGGGCGGCTGGATTTGAGTATCCGCGAAAAAGCGTATCTGCAGATGGACGCGGACGCGAAACGGCTTCTGGAAATCATAGGCAGTTTTGACGGGGTCCTGCCGTTTACGGACAAGGCTTCTCCGGAGGTAATCCGGCGGGAGACGCAGATGAGCAAGAATGAATTTAAGCGTGCGGTAGGAAGACTTCTCAAGGAAGGGAAAATACAGATGACAGAGAAAGCGATCCGTCTGGCAGGCCGGTAGATCTGCGCGGATTCTGTATGACCACAAAAAAGTCAGGCGTTCGGCCTGACTTTTTTATATGGAGATATCGATATTTCCGCCGACGTACGGGTTTACGGATAACTCCATGGCGGCGGCATCCATCATCTCTACGATTTGACCGCCGGTGGAGGAAGCCTGATCCAGAGATTTGCTCAGCATGGCCACTCCGTAAGCACTCTGCGTGTTTGTAAGCGACATCGCCATTGATAACCCTGCAATATCCATCGCTTATCCTCCTTCCTTATAGGTGGTTTTAGTATATCACAGATTTTCCACTATTGCGAGCTTTTTGTATCACAAATTGCCGTACTTTTTATGATTGTGTAAAATGCCTAATAAATTAAAATGGCAAAAGAATCCGTTTACCTTAAAAAATACACAAAAAAATCAGGATTAGAGGTAGATTTTTTTGTGTATATAGATTAAAATGGTTACTGGATGTTGCATTTTGATGAATTTGGCGGTTTGTTGTGTTGTGTAATTTGCTAAATGGAAAAATAAGAGGTGGGGGCTATGATTTCAAATCAGATTTTGCAAAATACGATTGAGGGGTTAAAATCGATTGCAAGAGTGGAATTGTGCGTGATGGATGTCGACGGCAAGCCGGTGGCCATGACGGCGGATGAGATGGAGCAGTGCGCCAGACCGGCGGCGGAGTTTGCGAAATCTCCGGCAGATTCGCAGGAGATACAGGGCTATCAGTATTTCAAGATCTTCGACGAGCAGCAGCTGGAATATATTCTGATCGCGGGCGGCGTTGGCGAGGACGTCTACATGGTTGGCAAGATGGTGGCTTTTCAGATTCAGAATCTTCTTGTGGCCTATAAGGAACGTTTTGACAAGGATAATTTTATCAAGAATCTGCTGCTGGATAATCTGCTGTTGGTGGATATCTACGGTCGTGCCAAGAAATTACATATCCAGACGGACGAGAAGCGGGTGGCGCTGATTGTCGAGACGGAGAATGTCAAGGACAGCAATGTGCTGGAACTGATGCGGACCTACTTTGGCAGCAACAACAAAGATTTTATCACGGCGGTGGACGAGAACAGCGTGATCGTCGTCAAGGATCTCTCGGAAAGCGACGGCATGAAAGAGATTGAGAAGACCGCCGATCATATTGCCGTTTTTCTGGCGAAAGAGAATCTGAAGAATGTCAGAATCGCATACGGCACCATCGTCAATGAACTGAAAGAAGTGAGCCGCTCCTATAAGGAGGCGAAGATGGCGCTCGACGTAGGCAAGATTTTCTTCGGGGAGCGGGACGTGATCGCCTACAGCGAGCTGGGTATCGGACGGCTGATTTACCAGCTGCCGATTCCGCTGTGCAAGATGTTTATCAAGGAAATTTTCGACGCCAAAAGCCCGGACGATTTCGACGAGGAGACGTTGACGACGATCAACAAGTTCTTTGAGAATTCCTTAAATGTGTCGGAGACTTCCAGACAGCTTTTTATCCACAGGAACACACTGGTGTACCGCCTGGATAAGCTGCAGAAGAGCACGGGTCTGGACCTGCGCGTGTTCGAGGATGCGATCACGTTCAAGATTGCGCTCATGGTGGTAAAGTACATGAAATATATGGAGAGTTTTGAATACTAAAGAATGACAGTATGGGAGTGAACAAAGTGGCGACTAAGAAGAAGAAAAAAAGTACGGTGGGGGAAAACGAAATCATCACGCTGACAAATGTCTGCAAGGCATACTCTACCGGCGCACCGGCGCTGAAGGACGTCAATCTGCGCATTAACAGGGGAGAGTTTGTCTTCATCGTGGGCGACAGCGGTTCCGGGAAATCCACCCTGATCAAGCTGCTGCTCAGGGAACTGACGATCACCAGCGGTTATATCAATGTGATGGGATACGATCTCTCCAAGATCAAACACAGGAAAATTCCTAAGTTTCGGAGAAATCTCGGCGTTGTGTTCCAGGATTTCAGGCTGTTGAAAGACCGCAACGTGTATGAAAACGTCGCTTTCGCGCAGCGGATCATTCAGAAGTCCAACAAGGAGATCAAGAGGAACGTGCCCAGCATCCTGGCGGTGGTGGGTCTGGCCGGCAAGTACAAGGCGAAGCCCAGGCAGCTCTCCGGCGGTGAGCAGCAGAGAGTCGCACTGGCGAGAGCGCTTGTCAATCAGCCGACCGTCCTGCTGGCGGATGAGCCTACAGGCAACCTTGATCCGAAGAATTCCTGGGAGATCATGAAGCTGCTGGAGCAGATCAACGAGAACGGGACGACGGTCATCGTTGTGACGCACAACAGGGAGATCGTAAACTCTATGCAGAAGAGGGTCGTCACCCTGAAAAAAGGCGTTATCATAAGCGATGAGGAGAAAGGAGGATACATCGATGAGGATTAACAGTTTCTTCTACACACTCAGACAAGGTGTCCGCAACCTGTTCCGCAACAAGTGGTTTACGCTTGCCTCCATCGCAACGATCAGCGCATGCCTGTTCCTGTTCGGTCTGTTCTATGCGATTGTCACGAATTTTGCCCATATCGTGAAGACGGCGCAGGAGGGTGTGGCGGTCTATGTGTTCTTCGACGACGGCCTTGAGGATAGCAGGATTCAGGAGATTGGAGAGCTGATCCTGAAGCGGCCGGAGGTGTCGGACATTCATTTCGTCTCCGCCGAGGAGGCGTGGGAGTCTTTTAAGACGGAATATCTGGGGGACTATGCGGACGGCTTCACGGAGAATCCGCTGGCGGATTCCGCCAACTATGAAGTGTATCTGAGCGATGTCTCCATGCAGTCCGCGCTGGTTACTTATCTGGAATCTCTGGATGGGGTCAGACTGGTCAACCGCTCGGAGATCGTGGCGACGACCCTGACCGGCGTGAATGCGCTGATCGCCTATGTGTCGGTGGGCATTATCGTGATCCTGTTCGCGGTGTCCGTCTTCCTGATCAGCAATACCGTTATGATCGGCATCTCGGTCCGCAAGGAAGAGATCAACATCATGAAATATATCGGCGCGACGGACTTTTTTGTCAGGTCGCCGTTTGTGATTGAGGGTATGCTGATCGGACTGATCGGCGCTTCCATTCCGCTCGCCGTGATCTACGGCATGTACAATGTGGTGATGGAGTATGTGACGACAAGGTTTACGATGCTGTCCTCGCTGCTCAGTTTCCTGAGCGTGGACGAGGTCTTCGGCGTGCTGACGCCGGTCTCTCTCGGCATCGGCGTGGGCATCGGATTTTTGGGCAGTGTGGCCACTGTCAGGAGACATTTGCGGGTATAGCAGGGATTGGCATATGAGATATTGGAAGAAATCGGTATGTATCGCGCTTAGCGCGGCCATCGTGTTTGCGTGCAGCTGTGCAGAACCGGTACATGCGGTCACGAACGAGAGCATACAGGAGAAAGAAGATCAGATCGCCGCGGCGAGGGAGCAGGTCAAAGGGCTGAAATCCAGTTTGACGGACGTGGAGGCTCTCAAGAAAGAGCTGGAGAAATCCAAAGACGACCTCACGGCCTATGTGGCGCAGCTGGACGGCGAACTGAGCGGCATACAGGAGAAGATCGCGCAATATAATACACTGATCACCGAAAAGGAAAAGGATATCGAGGAGACGACCGAGGAACTGAATGAGGCGATCAAGCAGCAGGAAGATCAGTACGAAGCCATGAAGAAGCGCATCCGCTTCATGTACGAGAAAGGGGATACGTTCTATCTCGAGCTTCTCTTCACGTCAAACAGTTTTTCGGACATGACGAACAAGGCGGACTATATCGAAGCGCTGTCCCGCTATGACAAGGATAAGCTGGACGAGTACGTGGAGACGAAGGAGATGGTGCAGCTCTGCAAGGAACAGCTGGAGGCGGACAAGGAACTGTTGGATGAGGCAAAGGCCGCCGAGGAGGAAGAGGAAGCCAGCGTCAACTCGCTCCTGCAGGAGAAGAATGACAAGCTGTACGCGGTCAACGGCGATATCTCCGCGAAAGAGGCGGCCATCAAGGAATATGAGGCGCAGATCGCGCAGGAGAACGAGGAGATTGCCGCGCTGGAGAAAGCGGTGGCGGAAGAGAAAGCGAGGCTTGCGGCGGAGAACGCGAGAGTCTACAACGGCGGTATGTTTGCCTGGCCGTGTCCCTCCTATAAGCGGATCTCCGACGAGTATGGCAACCGAATGCACCCGACGCTGGGGATAGAAAAATTTCACAACGGTCTGGATATGGCAGCTCCCGGCGGGTCGGCGATCCTCGCAGCCTATGACGGAGACGTGGTCGCCGCGGATTACAGCAGTTCTATGGGGAACTATATTATGATAGACCACGGCAGCGGGCTGTACACGATCTATATGCACTGCTCGGCGCTGTATGTGTCCAAAGGGCAGTCGGTCACCAAGGGACAGAATATCGCGGCGGTCGGAAGCACCGGGCGCTCTACGGGCAATCACCTGCATTTCGGCGTGCGCCTGAACGGGAATTACGTCAATCCCTGGAATTATCTGGGATAGGAACCGCGGAAACCTCAGGCAGCGGTGACAGACAGGACATGGACACAGGGAAGATATATTGGATGGAGATGAATCGGTTTGTACGGTAACGGAGACAATCACTATTACAATGACGATCCTAATGAAAAAAATGTGAATCAGAGAATGCAGAATTCCTATTACGGGCATTCCGCGCCGATGCCGCCGCAGTATCCGCCGGTACCGCCCTCCGGCGGATCGGGCAACAGGGGCGGCATGTTTGCGCTGGGGATTTTGGTCGGTGTGATCATCATGACGCTTGTGGGAAGCGCCGCCTATGTGGGCACGAAACTGTATCGGATCTCCGGCGACAGGGAGACTGCCGCGAACGCCGACGGGAAACCGGCGGACAGCCTGATCAATGACACCACGGTAGAGAAGCTGGAAACGCTGGAAGATGTCGTGGAAGAATATTATTACAAAGACGAGGATATCAATGTCGACAAGATGATCGAGGGAATGTACGCCGGTGTGATCGATTCGCTGGACGATCCCTACTCCACCTACTATACCAGGGAGGAATGGCAGGCGCTGATTGCGGATACCCAGGGAATCTACTACGGGATCGGCGCGTATGTCAGCCTCGATGTCACCACCGGTTTCGCCAAGATTAACGGCGTGATCGCCGGTACGCCGGCGGAGGAAGCCGGACTGCGGGAGAATGACGTCATCTATATGGTGGACGGTGAGCTGACCCAGGGGTATGAGCTGACGCAGGTGACGGCCATGATCAAGGGCGAAGAGGGGACGACCGTGCACCTGACGATCTACCGCGACGGCGAGGACGACTATCTGGATATGGACATCATGCGGCGAAAGATCGAGTCGCCCACGGTCAACTATGAGATGCTGGACGATGATGTCGGCTATATCCAGATCACCGAGTTCGACGAGGTGACGGCGGACCAGTTTGCGGAGGCGCTTGCGGTCGTGAAAGGCTCCGGCGCGAGAGGACTGATTCTCGATCTGCGCAGCAATCCGGGCGGCAGCCTGCCCGTGGTGGTGGATGTCGCCAGATCCATTCTGCCGGAAGGAATGATTGTCTATACGGAGGATAAGTACGGTAAACGTGAGGAGTATACCTGTGACGGAAAGAACGAGCTGCAGATTCCGCTGGTCGTCCTGATCAACGGCAATTCTGCCAGCGCCTCGGAGATCCTGGCGGGAGCGATCAAGGATTACGGCAAAGGCACGCTGATCGGCACGACGACTTTCGGCAAGGGCATCGTGCAGAGGGTGCTGCCGCTCACGGACGGCACGGCCCTGAAGCTGACGATCAGTTCTTATTATACGCCAAAGGGCAATAATATCCACGGCATCGGCATCGATCCGGATATCGAGTGCGAGTTTGACGCCGACGCCTACTATGACGAGGGCGTGGACAATCAGTTTGACCGCGCCGTGGAAGAGATCGAAAAGATGTTGCAGTGACGTACGGGAGAACAGACATATGAACATCGTACTGTTATCGGGCGGTTCGGGCAAACGCCTGTGGCCGCTCTCCAATGATACACGCTCGAAGCAGTTTATCAAGATTTTCAAGACCGAAAGCGGAGCATATGAGTCCATGGTGCAGCGGGTGTACCGGCAGATTCTGTCCGTGGACGGGGAGGCGGAGGTCACGATCGCGACATCCAAGTCGCAGGTCTCCGCCATCCACAACCAGCTGGGCGGGAATGTGGGGATCAGCGTGGAGCCGTGCAGGAGGGATACTTTTCCGGCGATCGCTCTGGCAGCGGCCTATCTGCGCGACGAGCGCGGCGTGCCGGAGGATGAGGCGGTGGTCGTCTGCCCGGTAGACCCTTACGTGGAGGAGGATTATTTCCGGGCGCTTCTCAGGCTGGGAGACCGCGCTGCGGTGAGCGGGGCAAATCTGGTGCTGATGGGGATCGAGCCGACTTATCCGAGTGAAAAGTACGGTTACATCATTCCGGAGACGTCGGAGGATATCAGCAGGGTTTCCGTGTTCAGGGAGAAACCGACGGAGGAGACGGCACGGGAGTATATCGCGCAGGGCGCGCTCTGGAACGGCGGCGTGTTCGCGTTCCGTCTGGGATATGTGCTCAGACGGGCTCATGAGCTGATCGAGTTTCACGGCTATCAGGACCTCTTCGGCAAGTACGACTCACTGACGAAGATCAGCTTTGATTACGCCGTGGTGGAGCATGAGCGGCAGATCGAAGTGATGCGTTTTTCCGGCATATGGAAAGATATCGGGACATGGAATACGCTGGCGGAGGCGATGGAGAGCGATACCATCGGCAAGGCGGTTCTGAACGATACCTGCCGCAATGTGCATGTGATTAACGAACTGAATGTGCCGACGCTGTGCATGGGTCTGGAGAATGTGGTGGTGGCGGCCAGCCCGGAGGGAATCCTCGTGTCGGACTTGAATCAGTCCAGCTATATCAAGCCTTATGTCGATGCGATTGACCAGCAGATCATGTTTGCGGAGAAGTCGTGGGGCAGTTTTCAGGTGATCGACATCGGGGAGGGCAGCATGACAATCAAAGTGACGCTGAACGCGGGACACGGCATGAATTATCACAGTCATGAGCAGCGCGACGAGGTGTGGACGGTGGTGGAGGGCCGCGGCAGAGCGATTGTGGACGGCGAGGAACGCCGGGTGGAGGCTGGCGATGTGGTGAGGATGCCGGCGGGTGTGGCGCACACGATCATAGCGGAGACGAAACTGCAGGTGATCGAAGTGCAGCTCGGGACAGAGATCAGCGTGCACGACAAGAAAAAACTGACATTGCCGCAGTGACGAGGCGGCATGTGGAGAGCGAAGCGGCAGAAATAGAACAAAAGTTCGATTTCTGCTGTACTTTTGTGCGGGGCTGTGCTATACTATCTGCGAAAGTAAGGAGCGTGTCATGGACTTCAAATTACATTCCGAATATGCGCCGACCGGCGATCAGCCGCAGGCCATCGCCGAACTGGTGGAGGGATTCCGCAGGGGCAACCAGTTTCAGACGCTTCTGGGTGTGACCGGATCCGGCAAGACTTTTACCATGGCGAATATCATACAGGCATTGAACAAGCCTACCCTTGTCATCGCCCACAACAAGACGCTGGCGGGACAGCTGTACGGGGAGTTCAAGGAGTTCTTCCCGGAGAATGCGGTGGAATACTTCGTGTCCTACTATGACTATTATCAGCCGGAGGCCTATGTGCCCTCGACGGATACCTATATCGCGAAAGACTCCGCAATCAACGACGAGATTGACAAGCTGCGGCTGTCGGCCACGGCCTCCCTGACGGAGCGCAGGGACGTGGTCGTGGTGGCCAGTGTGTCCTGCATCTATGGGCTGGGCAGTCCGGAGGAGTACGCGGGCATGAGCATGTCTCTGCGCCCCGGTATGCGGCGGGACCGCGACGATGTGATCCGCGGCCTGATCGATATGCAGTATGAGCGCAATGACATGGATCTGGAACGCTGCCGGTTCCGGGTGCGGGGGGACGTGGTGGAGATTTGTCCCGCGCAGAGCGACGACTATCTGATCCGCGTGGAGTTCTTCGGGGACGAGATCGACCGCATTGCACAGACGGATATCCTGACTGGACAGGTTCAGGCCACGCTGGAGCACGTCATGATCTATCCGGCTTCCCACTATGTGGTGCCGCAGGAGAAGATCAACGCGGCCTGCAAGGCGATAGAGAGAGAGCTGGAGGAGCGGGTCGGGTTTTTCAAGAGCGAGGACAAGCTGCTGGAGGCGCAGCGGATCTCGGAGCGGACGAACTTCGACATTGAGATGCTTCGCGAGACGGGTTTCTGCTCCGGCATCGAGAATTATTCCCGTCATCTGAACGGTATGGCGGAGGGCGAACCGCCCTTTACGCTGCTCGACTATTTTACGGACGATTTTCTGATCATTATAGATGAGTCGCACATGACGATCCCGCAGATTCGGGGCATGTATGCCGGAGACAGATCGCGCAAGACGACGCTGGTGGATTACGGTTTCCGCCTGCCGTCGGCGCTGGACAACAGGCCGCTTAATTTTCAGGAATTCGAGCGCCATATCGATCAGATGCTCTTCGTCTCCGCGACGCCGTCGGATTATGAGGCGGAGCATGAGCTGTTCCGCACGGAGCAGATTATCAGGCCGACAGGACTGCTGGACCCGTGGGTCGATGTGAGGCCGGTGGAGGGACAGATTGACGATCTGATCTCGGAGATCAACGCGGAGGTCGCGAAGCACAATAAGGTTCTGGTGACGACGCTGACCAAGCGGATGGCGGAGGACCTGACGGATTATATGAAAGAAGTGGATATCCGCGTGAAGTACCTGCACTCCGATATCGACACGCTGGAGCGGGCGGAGATCATCCGCGACATGCGCCTTGACGTGTTCGACGTGCTGGTAGGCATCAATCTGCTGCGAGAGGGGCTGGATATCCCGGAAATCTCGCTGGTGGCGATTCTGGATGCGGACAAGGAGGGCTTCCTGCGCTCGGAGACATCCCTGATTCAGACGATCGGGCGGGCGGCGCGCAACGTGGACGGTCATGTGATCATGTATGCGGACACGGTGACGGATTCGATGAGGGCCGCCATCGACGAGACGAACCGCAGGCGAGAAATCCAGCAGAGGTACAATGAAGAACACCAAATCACGCCGCAGTCGATCCGCAAGGCGGTCCGCGACCTGATCAGCATTTCCAGGGCGGTCGAGAAAGAGCAGCAGCGCTTTGAGAAAGACCCCGAGTCCATGAGCAGGCAGGAACTGGAGAAACTGATCAGAGATGTGGAGAAGCAGATGAAGAGAGCGGCTGCGGATTTGAACTTTGAGGCTGCGGCAGAACTTCGCGACCGCATGAAAGAACTGAAAGGAAAGCTGCGGGATTTTGACAAGTAACAGGCTGCCGCGAGGATTGATTTGAGCGGTCAACAAACAGGGGAATCAGTACAAAATCAGGAAATCAGGATAAGAACAGCACGGAGGGAAGCGAAACATACGATGGCAGATAAGAAGGATACGGTAAAGATGCGTCCGCGAGAGTACATTAAAATACGCGGGGCGAATGAGCATAATCTGAAAAACTTAGATGTGGATGTGCCGAGAAACGAGTTTGTGGTATTCACGGGGCTGTCGGGTTCGGGCAAGTCCTCGCTGGCCTTTGACACGATCTACGCGGAGGGACAGAGGAGATACATGGAATCGCTGTCTTCCTATGCGAGACAATTCCTGGGACAGATGGAAAAGCCCAATGTGGAGAGAATTGAAGGATTGTCCCCCGCGATCTCCATTGACCAGAAATCGACGAACAGAAATCCCCGCTCCACGGTGGGCACCGTGACGGAGATCTACGACTATTTCAGACTGCTGTATGCCAGAATCGGCATTCCGCACTGTCCGAAGTGCGGCAGGGAGATCAGAAAGCAGACGGTGGATCAGATCGTGGATCAGATTCTGGCAATGCCGGAGGGAACGAAGATACAGCTTCTCGCCCCCGTGGTGCGCGGCAGGAAAGGCGAACATGCCAAGGTGTTCGAGCGCGCCAAGCGGAGCGGTTATGTCCGCGTGCGGGTGGACGGCAATCTGTACGATCTGTCCGAGGATATCCCGATGGAAAAAAATATCAAGCACAACATCGAGATCATCGTGGATCGTCTGGTGGTGAAGCCGGGAATCGAGAGACGTCTGACGGATTCCATCGAGAATGTCTTTGCGCTGGCGGAAGGCATGATGATACTGGATGTGATCGGCGGGGAGGCCTGCAACTTCAGCCAGAACTTCGCCTGCCCTGACTGCGGGATCAGCATCGGGGAGATCGAACCGAGGAGTTTCTCTTTCAACAATCCGTTCGGCGCCTGTCCGGAGTGCTTCGGACTCGGCTATAAGATGGAGTTCGATCTGGATTTGATGATTCCCGACAGGACGCTCAGCCTGAACGAGGGGGCCATCAGCGTGATCGGCTGGCAGTCCAGTTCCGAGCCGGGCAGTTTTACCAACGCGCTGCTGCAGGCGTTGGCTAAGGCGTTCCGGTTCAGCATGGACACGCCTTTTGAGCAGCTGACGAAAGAAGTGCAGAATGTGATCTGCTATGGCACGGACAGGAAAGTGGATGTCTACTATGAGGGGCAGCGCGGCAAGGGTGTGTACCCGATTGCGTTCGAGGGGTTAATCAGAAATGTCGAGCGCAGGTACCGCGAGACGGCCTCCGATCTGACGAAGCAGGAGTACGAGACTTTCATGCGGATCACGCCGTGCAAGGAGTGCGGGGGCATGAGGCTGAAAAAAGAATCCCTCGCCGTGACTGTGTGTGACAAGAACATCTATGAGATTACCTCCATGTCCGTGAAGAATCTGTATGACTTTGTCGGCAGTATGGAGCTGACGCCCCAGCAGCAGCTGATCGGGAAACAGATTCTGCGGGAAATCCGCGCGCGCGTCGGCTTTCTGGTGGAGGTGGGGCTGGAGTATCTCTCCCTGTCGAGAGCCACGTCCACCCTGTCCGGCGGCGAGGCGCAGCGCATCAGGCTGGCGACGCAGATCGGTTCGGGGCTGGTGGGTGTGTGCTATATTTTGGATGAACCCAGTATCGGTCTGCATCAGCGGGATAATGACAAGCTGATCGCGGCGCTCAAAAATCTGAAAGACCTGGGGAATACGCTGATCGTTGTGGAGCATGACGAGGATACCATGCTGGCGGCGGATCATATCGTGGATATCGGGCCGGGGGCCGGTTCGCACGGCGGCGAAGTGGTGGCGCAGGGAACGGCGCAGGAGATCATGCAGGTGGAGGAGTCCGTCACGGGACAGTACTTAAGCGGTAGACTGCAGATTCCCGTTCCCGAAACGCGCAGGAAGCCGACGGGCTGGCTGACGGTCAGGGGAGCGGAGGAGAACAATCTGAAAAAGATCGACGTGAAGATACCGCTCGGCATACTGACCTGCGTGACAGGTGTGTCCGGCTCGGGCAAAAGCTCCCTGGTGAACGAGATTCTCTACAAGCGTCTGGCGAGGGAACTGAACAGGGCGCGCTGTATTCCCGGCAAACATGTGAAGATTGAGGGAATGGAGCAGCTCGACAAGGTGATCGACATCGACCAGTCTCCGATCGGCAGGACGCCGCGGTCGAATCCGGCGACCTACACGGGCGTGTTTGACCAGATCAGGGATCTCTTCGCCTCGACGCCGGATGCCAAGGCGCGGGGATATAAGAAAGGCCGTTTCAGCTTCAATGTGAAAGGCGGGCGCTGCGAGGCGTGCAGCGGCGACGGCATCATCAAGATTGAGATGCACTTCCTGCCGGACGTCTATGTGCCCTGCGAGGTGTGCGGCGGCAAGCGGTATAACCGCGAGACGCTGGAAGTCAAATACAAGGACAAGAGCATTTTTGACGTGCTGGACATGACGGTGGAGGAGGCCCTGCCTTTCTTTGAGAACCTGCCGTCCATCCGCCGCAAGATCGAGACGCTCTACGACGTGGGCCTTTCCTATGTGAAACTGGGGCAGCCCTCCACTACCCTCTCCGGCGGCGAGGCACAGCGCATCAAGCTGGCGACGGAGCTGAGCAAGCGCGGGACGGGCAGAACAATCTATATCCTCGATGAGCCTACCACGGGACTTCACTTCGCGGATGTGCACAAGCTGGTGGATATCCTGCACAAGCTGGCTGAGGGCGGCAATACGGTGGTGGTCATCGAGCACAATCTGGATGTGATCAAGACCGCGGACTACATTATCGACATGGGACCGGAGGGAGGAGACGGCGGCGGCACCGTGATCGCGCAGGGAACGCCGGAGGAGATTGCCGAAAACCCTGCTTCCTACACGGGAATCTATGTGAAGAAGATGCTGGAGCGCTATCGAAAGAGCCTGAAGCGGAAAAAGTGATTTAAGCGATTTTTTTGCGCCGGGGGTTAAGAAATACAAGAGATGTGCCGATAATAAAAACGTAGAGCACGGATGCTGAAAACAGAGCGGAGGGAACCGTTCTGTTTTTGGCGTATGGGCTTTAGCCTGTTGAGGGCATTGGAGTTTTTCGTGTTCCGAAAAATGGAAATGCCCGAAACCAAAACCCAC
>CANPZI010000048.1 GCA_947588995.1 uncultured Lachnospiraceae bacterium | reverse complement strand
TTCATGTATCCAGCTCCTTTCTGACCGTCCTCATTATAACAAACTATTTCCTTTCAGTCATTACTTTTTGACATTTTTCGTCACGAACACGGCCGTGTCTGTTTTGTCGCATTTTTCAGGCAAAATGTCCAAAAGGTGCGTCTTATCTCTCATGACCGCCGGATTTCACGCTGCGGCGCCATGGCGGGAACTTGTTGAAAAGCCTCGGCGTTCCGTATCTGCGTATAAAATCCTCATGATCTACATATGTTTTTTCATACGGCTGCGCTTCATCCGGCTCTATCCTGATTTTAGTCTGCCAAAAAGAGTTTCGTGATATACTAATGGCATAAGATATAGTAAGCCGCTAAATAGTTCCAAGATATCTCCGACATGCAAATAAACAAAAAATAACTGTATAACCTACTCATTCCTTGTGAATTATAATTGTGAAATATAGAAAGAATAAGATCTGGTCTACGATCAGGCACTTATCAGCCTATAAGACTCCCTCCGCGCCATAGCCTGCTATAGCCGAGGGATGGATGTTATTATATATGAAGTTTATGCGCTGCCTCCTTTCGCTGCCGACTATCGGAGACATCTTGTAGTTTGATTATAGCCACAATGTGACAAAAAAGCAAGGAATTTCTAAAAAAATTAAATTTTTTTAAATACTTTATGCACACTATTGACTAAAATTGACGCAAAGTATAAGATACTGGTAAATAAATCGCATAGGCGTTTTTTGCGCGGAATTGCGAGTACAAATCGGGGAATCATTGTGACGGAGAAGGACGTGAATATCTCATGAAAATAGAAAAGGTAAACGAGCAGCAGATCCGCTGCACACTGACAAGAGAAGATCTGGCGACCAGGGAACTGAAGATCAGCGAGCTCGCATACGGCACGGAGAAAGCGAAAACCCTGTTTCGCGATATGATGCAGCAGGCTGCCTACGAGTGCGGTTTCGAGGCGGAGGATATCCCCCTGATGATCGAGGCAATCCCGTTAAACTCAGAATGCATCGTACTGATCATCACCAAGGTGGAGGATCCCGAGGAGCTGGACACCCGCTTCTCCAAATTCGCACCGTCGGTGCACGAAGATGAAGATTATGACGACGAGGAGGAAAGCGTGGAAACCTACACGGACGGCGCGGACGAAGTCCTGAATATGCTGCGCAGGCTGAGCGATACCGGCGGCGCCGAAGCTCCTGCGGAGACAACCGCAGCTCCCGCACAGCCTCCGAAACCCAAGGCGCCCGCCAGAGAACAGGTCGCCGCACAGCCGGCAACGATGCTTTTCTCTTTTGCGGCTCTGCACGACGTGACCAGAATCGCCCACATGGCCTCAGCCTCCTACAAAGGCGACAGCACCTTATACAAAGACGAGGCAAACGGCTGTTATCTGCTGGTGATCAGTTCCGCCAATCAGAACCCCGCGGATTTCAACCGCGTCTGCAACCTGCTCTCCGAATACGGCAGACCGGAAAAATCAATCCTGTCCGCCAAAGCATATCTGGAGGAGCACTATGAACCGCTGATTCGCGAACATGCCATGGAAGCGCTGGCGCAGATCTGAAAACAGCCTCCGCTGCCGACAAAACGAAAAAACTCCCGGTGCAAAAACTTTGCGCCGGGTTTTCTTTTCGCCTGTCTTCAAAGACACTGCCGCCAAAGCAGCTTTCCCGCACAGCCTGCCGTGAGGCTATACCGCCGCGATCTGGCCCATCAACTCGTCCACGTCGATCCCGTGTACCATAGCCGCCTCCTCGAGCGTCTCGCCCTGTGCGGATGGGCAGCCCAGACAGTGCATACCGATTCCCATCAACACGGGAGCAATCTCGGGATTTACATTGAGCGCCTCACCGATTGTCATATCCTTTGTGATATCCGCCATGATCCTATACCTCCGTTCACCCGCTCCGGCCTTGCCGGGCGTTTATTTTGCTTTTATTCTGCCCGTATGCAGCGTGCCGCATACCTCTATGCCTCAATAGTATAATCCCAAAACCGCATCCGCGCAAGCCCATGCTGCTTTTTTCCGCCGGAAAGCTGCCTGCTGTGTGTTCTCCCGCTCTTTCCTATTCTATATTTTGTGTTGCATAAATTTTACATACAATTTTCACAATTTTTAGGAAAAATTTTTGGATTTTGTATGCGAAAAAGTACAAAGCCCGACTTGACTCTGATGCCTGATTTAACATATAATATGTGTACTGAAAAAGCATTTTTGGACATTTTAGTAAAAATGTCACAAAATTCACAAAATAATATCAGAGGAGGCTTTTCAAAATGAGACCAGAATGGAAAGATTTTGTAGGCGGCAAGTGGGACAAAGAAGTCAATGTCCGTGACTTCATCCAGAGAAACTACCATCCTTACGATGGCGACGAGTCCTTCCTTGCAGGCCCTACGCAGAACACAAAGGATCTGTGGGCACAGGTTCTTGACCTGCAGAAGCAGGAGCGTGAGGCGGGCGGTGTGCTCGATATGGATACCAAGGTTGTATCCACCATCACTTCTCACGGCCCCGGCTACCTTGACAAGAGCAAGGAGAAAATCGTAGGCTTCCAGACAGATAAGCCTTTCAAGCGTTCTTTACAGCCTTACGGCGGTATCAGAATGGCCGAGAAAGCATGTTCCGATAACGGTTACGAAGTTGACCCCGAGATCAGTGAATTCTTCTCCACACACAGAAAAACTCACAACGCAGGCTGCTTCGACGCCTACAACCAGGAGATGAGAGCCTGCCGTTCCGCTCACATCATCACGGGTCTTCCGGATGCTTATGGACGCGGACGTATCATCGGCGACTACAGGCGTGTGGCTCTGTACGGTATCGACAGACTGATCGAGGACAAACAGGAGCAGAAAGATTCCACGGGACGCGTGATGACAGACGATGTGATCCGTCTCCGTGAGGAACTCTCCGAGCAGATGACGGCCCTGAAGCTGATGAAAGAGATGGCTGCCTCCTACGGCTGCGATATCTCTAAGCCCGCCTCCAACGTACAGGAAGCAATTCAGGCTACTTACTTCGGTTACCTCTGCTCCGTCAAAGAGCAGAACGGTGCGGCGATGTCCCTCGGACGTACATCGACTTTCCTTGACATCTACGCTGAGAGAGATCTGGCTAACGGCACTTTCACCGAGGAGCAGATCCAGGAGTTCGTCGATCACTTCATCATGAAGTTAAGATGCGTAAAATTCGCTCGTACCCCTGAGTACAACCAGATTTTCGCGGGCGATCCGGTATGGGTAACGGAGTCCCTCGGCGGTGTCGGCGTAGACGGCCGTCATATGGTAACGAAGATGAGCTTCCGTTATCTGCACACGCTGGAGAACCTTGGTCCTTCTCCTGAGCCGAACCTGACGGTTCTCTGGTCCACAAGACTTCCCGAGAACTGGAAGAAATACTGCGCGAAGATGTCTATCCAGACCTCTTCCATCCAGTACGAGAACGACGACCTGATGAGAGTCGTACACGGCGATGACTACGCGATCGCATGCTGCGTATCCTCCATGGTAGTCGGCAAGGAGATGCAGTTCTTCGGCGCACGTGCGAACCTCGCTAAGTGCCTGCTGTATGCACTGAACGGCGGCGTTGATGAAGTTACCAAGAAACAGGTTGGTCCTAAGTACCGTCCTGTAACAGGCGATGTGCTCGACTACGACGACGTTATGGATAAGTTCATCGATATGATGGAGTGGCAGGCTGACGTATATGTCAACACGCTGAACATTATCCACTATATGCACGACAAATACTGCTATGAGAGAGCAGAGATGGCTCTGCATGACAGAGACGTTAAGCGCTACTTCGCAACGGGTGTTGCGGGTCTGTCCATCGTGGCTGACTCCCTGTCCGCGATCAAGTACGCTAAGGTTGAGCCGATCAGAGATGAGGACGGTGTCATCGTTGACTTCAAGACCACCGGCGAATTCCCGAAGTACGGCAACGACGACGACCGTGTAGACGAAATCGCGCAGATGATCGTGCACAAGTTCATGACGGCTGTCAGAAGACATCACACCTACAGGAACGGTATTCCTACCACGTCCATCCTTACCATTACTTCCAACGTAACCTACGGTAAGGCTACCGGCAACACGCCTGACGGACGTAAGAAAGGGCAGCCTTTCGCTCCCGGTGCCAACCCGATGCACGGCCGTGACACCCACGGTGCAGTCGCATCCCTGTCTTCCGTATCCAAGCTTCCGTTCAACGACGCGCAGGATGGTATCTCCAATACTTTCACCATCATTCCGGGCGCGCTCGGCAAAGAGGATAAGGTATTTGCAGGCGACATCGAGCTGGACTTGAATAAATAATGTGACTTTCCCGACGAAAGGAGGGAAAAGAAAGCTATGGATAACAACCAGATGATTGAGGATTTTGTCAAGATGATGGATTCCGGCATGGCGCAGGGCGTCGGCCACGTGAATGTAGACGTCGATGACAAGTCCGATGACGCTAAGAATGTACAGACCATGGGGTGTACGGATTGCTCCCGAACCCCTCTGGCCTGCAGCGTACCGACTCTCCATGAGGGTTTGGACGATTTTAAATAGCATCGAGCCGTGCGGATTTATGGAAGAACAGACAGCAGAAAGCTTGCTTTCGGCTGGATGATCTGACATAAATTCATAGGGCGACAGCCCGTAAACGAGCAAGCGTAAGCTGCGAAGCAGCGGGCTTGCGAGTGTGCACGGCGCAATATAGCGATTTAGGACGCGGCAGTTCTCGGGAGCTTGCTCACGAAGAGCTGACGCGGCATAAATCCATAGGGCGACAGCCCGTAAACGAGCAAGCGTAAGCTGCGAAGCAGCGGGCTTGCGAGTATACGGCGAGATGCAACAAAAACAAAAAATATTAAAGGAGGATTTTATTATGGCAGCATCAACCGCACAGGTAGATAACTTGGTTTCTTTATTGGATGGCTACGCAACAAAGGGCGGCCATCACCTCAACGTAAACGTACTCAACAGAGATACTCTGCTGGACGCGCAGAAGCATCCTGAGAACTATCCTCAGCTGACGATCCGTGTTTCTGGCTACGCAGTAAACTTCATCAAGCTTACACCGGAGCAGCAGGCGGACGTTATCTCCCGTACGTTCCATGAGTCCATCTAATGGCGGATGGACCGCGGCAGGCATGAAGATGCCTAAATAAACCGTAAACATCAGAAAAGCGGCGCATGAAATTCATGTGCCGCTTTTTACATTATCATTTCTATCCTTTCCGCAAATACCAGTTATATCCTCGAGATCCTGGCCGAATCAAAAGAGCTATTGTTCATGCTCCGTCTCCCTCTGAAATTCCAGCAGGTCGCCGGGCTGGCAGTCCAGCACATCGCAGATCGCGTTCAGGGTGGAGAAGCGGATCGCACTCACTTTGCCCGTCTTGATATTGGAGAGGTTCACATTGGCGATGCCCACTTTTTCCGCCAGCTCGTTTAAGGATATTTTTCTGTCCGCCATCATCCTGTCGAGTCTCAATATAATAGCCATATCTTTTTCCCCACTTCTGCCATGATATGCTTAGAGTGTTTCATCGGACTGCTTCTGCAGCTCGCATCCATAGTCCAGTATACAATAAACGCACCAGAGCGCAATACCCACGACCGCCCCGAAGAACAGACTGCTTGAGGCTGACATCAGCGTGATCAGGATAAACGGCAGGCTTAAATTCTTAAGGATAGCCGGCCGAAACGGCGAATCGCTGTCCCGAATCTCTTTAAATGTCTTCGCCACAAAATGCAGGGTGACCGCAAAAAGAATCAGCGGAATACACAGAATGATGAGGTACACACCTATAATATTGCCCCATTTCATAGCGGAGGTATTCAGAATGTCCGCAGCCCATACACCGACATTGACACCGAACAGTCTGATATCCATTTTCAAATCAGCGGCGGATCCCATCGCTTCTATCGTCTGTCTGACCTGCCCATCCGCAAAATGATACAGCGCGATCAGACCGACGCCGCATATAAACGTGATAGCTGCCATCATAATCATGAATATCTTACCGATTCTGATAATAAGCATCGCCACATGACTGCTTTTCTTGATCTTATCCATTTTATTGTTTTGTCCGTTCATCATTTCCTCCCTCTGCTTAATCAACATGCCTATAGTTGCTTTCCCGCGGTTTGTACTGCCAGTATACTTCTTGTGTTTATGTTTGTCAATATATTTTTAATGTTTATCGTTAAATATTTAATGGTAAAGTCGAAAACGCTACTCTCTGTGCCAATGAAGTTCTCTGTTTCCCAATAGAAAAGACGGTTACAAACATTACGTTCATAACCGTCCCTGCGCTGCGTTTCAAGCTGCTACCTCTTTTTCCTTTCTGTTCTTGCCGCAGATATTTCTGCGTTAATCTCCTCCAATGTCATCTCGGGAAAATCTGCAGCCTGCGCACGCAAATCTTCAAACGCCCTCATGGCTTCTGCCCTTGTCACCGTATTCTCCGGCAATCGGACATCAAACGGAACGCCTTTGACCATTCTGCTCTTATTCATAAACATACGCAATGCCGTGGGTAAATCCATTCCAAGAGATTCATAAATTTCCGTCACTTCCTGTTTTAATTCTTTGTCTGCACGAAACTGAATCAAAACCTGTTCTGCCATAATTTACCTCCGTTTTTACTTCAAATTGCAGTTGCTTTGCAGTTGTTTTCAATACTATTATATGACCGATGCTTTATTTTATCAAGTATCCCATTTTTATTTTTTCAGAAAGCTATTGACATTTATATCGAGGCTCGATATAATATATGTCGAATCTCAATGCATCGAATCAAGATAGTCAGGAGAATTTATGGATCATAAAATCAGACGAATCTACGTCCCCATGACGGAGAGCGGTTTCTATATTCTGTATTGCCTGCAGCAGCCGCAGCATGGCTATGGGATCTGTCAGCAGGTCAAACAAATGACAGGCGGGGAGCTGGTCATCAGTGCCGGCACTATGTACGGCACCCTTTCCAAAATGGAAAAAGATGGGTTGATCGCCTTTGTGCGGGAGGAAGAAAAGCGAAAATTGTATCAGATTACATCACTCGGAACAGAAATTTTGAACCTTGAACTTCATCGCATTGAACGCCTTTATAAAAACAGCAGAGGGGAGCATGTCAATGAATAGCCAAAAATGGATCATCCGATTTTTTACCGTAGCAGATTATGAGGAAGAGGAAATCTGGCTGCGGAAGAAGCATAAGAACGGCTGGAAACTGGTAAAAACGTTTCCGCCCTGTTTTTATGTCTTCGAAAGCTGCGCACCGGAAGATGTCGTCTATCGGCTGGACTATAAGAACAATACGGAAAACAGAGATTATTTTCAGTTATTTCAGGATTACGGCTGGGAGTGTTTTAACCGTTGTCTGGGCTGGCTGTACTTCCGCAAACCGGTTTCGGAGACGGATACAGAACAGGATGGCGAGATTTTCTCTGACGATGTTTCCCGTATGAATATGGTCGATCACATTGTCAAAACAAGGTTGCTGCCGCTCGTGGTTATCTTTTTCTGCTGCGTGCTGCCAAATTTAATCAGGTGTATCAACGAAAGTGACCCTCTTGCAGATTTTTTGACAATCGTATTCGCACTGGTGTTTCTCCTGTACCTATACCTTTTTCTTCATTGCGGGTTAAAGCTGCGCAAACTGAGAAAAAAGTACAGCAAAAGAGCATGAGAAAAACAGAGCGGAACTGCCTTTTATCAGGCTGCATTATTTCTCCATCAGGAAATCATACTGCGACATATAGAGCTTATAATACTCACCTTTCTTCATAAGCAGTTCCTCATGGGAACCGATCTCGCGGATGCCGCCCTGATCCACGTACATGATGAAATCTGCATTTTTGATCGTGGAGAGTCTGTGCGCAATGATAAAGGAAGTCCGTCCCTCCAACAGCCTGTTCAGCCCTTCCTGCAGCAGGATCTCCGTCTCTGTGTCGATGCTGGAGGTCGCCTCGTCCAGGATCAGGATGCGCGGATCGGACAGGAGCGCTCTCGCGAAAGAGATCAGCTGTCGCTGTCCCGCGGACAGTCTGCTTCCCCGCTCATTGACCTGCGTATAGTACCCGTTCTCCATCTCCATGATGAAATCATGAGCGCACACAGTCTTCGCCGCCTCGATCACCTGCTCGTCCGGCACTTCGTCGTTACCGTAACGAATATTGTCCATGATCGTGCCGGAGAAGATAAAGCTGTCCTGCATCATGACACCCATCTGCCTGCGCAGAGATTTGATCGTGACGTCCTCGATATTGATGCCGTCGATCAGGATTGCGCCGCTGTCCACATTATAAAACCGGCTAAGGAGATTGACTATCGTCGTCTTGCCTGCTCCGGTGGGACCCACGATCGCCGCCGTCTGTCCTTTGTGCACGGTAAAATTGATTTTCTTTAAGATTTCGATGCCGTCCTCATAGCTGAACGTCACATCCTTAAACTCGACCTCTCCGTTTATGAGCGGCATCTCACAGGCACCCGGCTTATCCTTGACAAGCACCGGCTCGTCGATCGTCTCAAAGATACGCTCCAGATAGGAGATCGCCGTCAGCAGCGAATTATAGAAAGATGCCAGCGTATTGATCGGCTGCCAGAATCTGCTGATATATGCCGTAAAGGCGATCAGCACACCCACGGTAATCCCTGAATCCGCCCGCGTCATCCAGGCGATGCCGAGCACATAGATAAATGACGTCGTGACCGCGCTGATGATATCCACCGCCGGCCCCATGACGAAATTGAATTTCACGGCGCGCATCCACGCCTCGCGGTAGCTGCCGCTCAGCCTGTTGAAGATGCCGCTGTTTTCTTCCTCCCTCACAAAGGACTGTGTCACGCGGATGCCGTTGATGCTTTCCGCTATGTAGGCGTTCAGATTAGACTGCTTGTTGCTCTGGATCTGCCACGCCCTGCGCTGCCTTTTCTTTAAGAAAATAACCACCGCCGTCAGCACCGGCAGGCCGCACAGGCAGACAAAGGTCAGCCGTATATTGATGCTGAGCATGAAGAAGAGGATAAAAAAGAGGTTGCACAGATCGGTGATCGTGTTGATAATACCGTTACTTAAAAGGTCGCTTAGGTTATTGACATAGTTGACCACTCTGACCTGTATCTTGCCGTGCGGGCGCTCGTCATAATAGGCAAACGGCAGCTCCTGCAGGTGCACAAACAGATCATACCTGATCTGATGGATGATATCCTGCCCGATCTTAGTCATCAGCGTGATCTTGATCCGCAGGCTGACGCTCGTATACAGCGCGATCAGCACGGTAAGTCCCGCATACACCAGAATACCACGCATATCCTGATTCGGAATGCACGTATCCATAACCGCCATGAAGAAGCGCGGGATCAGCATCCCCAGCGCAGAGGAAGAGAGCATCAGAAACAGAACGCCCGCCATTTGCTTCTTGTGGGGCGTGATATATCCTGCCAGCCTCTTTAACTGGTTTATATCGAATTTGTCTTCCAATATCTCGTCAACGTCATATTTATTTCTTGCCATTGTGGTATTCTCCTTCGTGAAAATCGCCGTACTGGTGGCGGAAAGCCGCCTCATAGTACCCGCCCGCCTGAGACAGTTCCTCGTGGGTTCCCTGCTCCACGATCCTGCCCTTATCCATCACGAGAATCATATCCGCATCTTTAATCGAAGAAATACGGTACGCGATGACAAAGATGGTACACTCGCTCTGGATATTCTTAAGCTGCTTCTGGATGTAACTCTCTGTCTCCATGTCCACCGCAGACGTCGTGTCGTCCAGAATCAAAATCGCCGGATCTTTTAAGAGCGCCCTGGCCAGCGATATCCTCTGTTTCTGGCCGCCGGAGAGTCCTACGCCTCTCTCTCCGACGATTGTGTCATACCCGTCCGGCATCTTCTGGATAAAAAGATTGGCATCCGCCATTTTCGCCGCCTTTTTTACTTTCTCAAAGCTGCAGTCGGGGCGGCCGTAGGCTATATTGCCCTCTATCGTATCGGAAAACAGGAAGACATCCTGCATCGCCATACCGATATTGTCCCGCAAATCATACAGATCCATATCCCTTACATTGATACCGTCCACCAGCACCTCGCCGGACGTGGCGTCATAGAAGCGGCACAGCAGATTCATGACTGTGGATTTGCCGGAACCCGTGGAACCGATGATTCCCACCGTCTGCCCGCGTTTTACCCGAAAGCTGACATCCGATATGATATCCGCATCATCTGCCTGATAACTCACATGCCTGAACTCCACGTCGCCGTTTAAGCGCCTGCGCTCCACAGATCTGCCCGGCGTCCTGACTGAAGGTTCCTGCGCGTAGGTATTGTAGATTTTCTCCGCCGAAGTCGTAAATCTGTGGATATCGTTGATCCACCAGCCCGCCATCCTCAAGGGTACGGTCAGCATCCACAGATAGCCGTTGACCGTGACCAGATTCCCCATGCTGATCTCGCCCTGTATCACCATATAACCGCCGTAAACCATCAGCACCACGGTGAGCATGTTGGACAGGAATTCAAATATCGGGACATATTTTTTCCATATGCCGGAAGCGTTCAGTTCCGCGTCGCGATAGGCATCGTTCTCCACGTTGAATTTGCCGATTTCGTAATCCTCTCTGGCAAAGGCTCTGACCACTCTGTTGCCGCTGATATTCTCCTGAGCAAACGTATTTAACGAAGAAAAGCGCTCCCTGATTCTCTGAAAAGCCGGGCGCACCTGTCTCGACTGCATATAAGTCGTCAGCGCCGTAAAGGGAAGCACCAGCAGCATGCACAGCGCCAGCTTCACGTTGACCGTAAAAATCATCAGGAGCGCAAAGGCAAGCAGCAGCACATTTTCATAGACCGTATAGATCACATAGGCAATGAAATGGCGTATGGCGTCCATATCACCCGTCTGTCTGGACATCAGGTCGCCGGTACGGTTCCTGTTGTAAAAATCAAAATCCTCCTCCAGCAGCTTGCGGTATACGGTGTCCCTCATACTGTACAGAACACCCTGAGAACAGATCTCAAACATGACCTGAGAACTGTAGCGCAGGATGCCCTTGACAAGCGTCACGCCCAGAAGACAGGCAATCATCACGGGAAGAAGTCCGGTGATCCCGCTGCCGATGACATCATCCACGATAATTCCCGATATGTACGGATTCACAATCGTCAGCACCGCGATTCCCGTAGTCATCAAAAGCCCGGCGATCATACGCATTCTATATTTTCTCAAGAACGAATATACCCATTTGACCGGTGTCATTCCCATTCTCCTTCGTATCAGACATTCCGCATAAAACTATGGCATAAGTCTACTCTCCTATGGCCGATTTGTAAATAAAAAAAACTTCTTCCGTAAAAACAAAATAAATCTGCTGTCGTTATGGATTGTCTTTGTGAGAAAAAGCGACTATACTATATATATGAACACAGCTCAGCGCTACGGCGAGGATCTGAACTGTTGAGAAAAAATGACAGGAGAAAAATATATGCAGGGAAGAATACATTCACTGGAAAGCTTCGGAACGGTAGACGGGCCCGGCACACGATTCGTCGTGTTCGTCCAGGGCTGCCCCATGCGCTGCGCTTACTGCCACAATCCGGACACCTGGGAGATGAACGGCGGCACGCTGATGGAGCCTGCCGAGATCTTTGAACAGTATCTGCGCAATCAGGACTTCTACAAACACGGCGGTATCACCGTCACGGGCGGCGAACCCCTGATGCAGGTGGATTTTCTGATCGATCTGTTCACGATTGCCAAAGAACACAATGTACACACCTGCATCGACACTTCCGGCATCGCCTACAGGAAGAACGCCAACCCTGACTGGCTGGCCAGACTGGATCACCTGATGGAGCTGACGGATCTGGTCATGCTGGACATCAAACACATCGATCCGGAAAAGCATAAAGAGCTGACCTCTCAGCCCAACGACGGCATCCTTGCTTTCGCTGAATATCTGGATGAAAAGCACGTAGATGTCTGGATCCGGCATGTGGTTGTACCCGGCATCACGGACGATGACGAATACCTCTACAAACTCGGTTACTTCATCGGCGGCCTCTCCAACCTGAAAGCACTGGACGCTCTCCCCTACCACACAATGGGCAAGCCCAAGTACGAAAAACTCGGCATGAAATACAAGCTGGAGGGCGTGGAACCGATGGACAAAAACGAACTGCTCAAAAAAAAGGAAGTCATCTTAAACGGCATCCGCGCAAGACGAAAAGAATTGGGGCACTGAATAATCAGCGCCCTTTCTCTGTCTCCTCGGCAAAGTACCGCCCGATCCGGGCAATGAACCGTAACGCCTCCTCCTTTAACTCCCCCGGAAACGCCGTCAGCACCGGGCCGGTCTCAAAACTCAGCACCCCCTGATAGCCGATCCCCCGCAGCCCCCTGACAAATCCATCCCAGTCCGTCGAACTGGTATTCTCCCTCGTCCTGGTAAACGTAAAGGGAATCTGGTGCAGGTCGCTTATCCCGTCGTTGTCATGGATGTGCAGCACCTTTACGCGCTCCCCAAGCTCCATCAGAAACTTCTCAAAGTCCAGCCCCGCCAGGTTCGCGTGCCCCGTATCGAAACAGAACCCCAGCACTTCCGCCCCATACTTATCGTTCATCCTGTCAATCCGCTCCGCCGCCTTGTGCGCATCGCAGCAGGGCCCCTCCACGATGTGCCCGCCTATCCCCGTATACAGGTTCTCGATGCATATGGTAATCCCGTACTCCTCTGCCATGGGCGCCAGGGATTCCAGAAATCCCTCCGTCTTCTCCCACTCCGCCTCCTCCGAGCCGAGATATTTCGCCAGCTTGAAACCGTGCACCACGATGTAGGGGCATTCCAAAAAACGGCAGAGTTCCATGCTCTTCGGCGCCACCACATTCCGCAGATACTCATTCAGCTCATCAGGCGCTCCCGGCACATAGTTCGGATACGGCATATGCATCTGGCTCACCCTGATCCCAGTCTCCTCTGCCGCCTCTTTATGCGGAGCAAAAAACGCCTCCAGCTCTTCCAGCGGCCGGCTGAAGAACCCGTTGAGCCTGTTCTGGTAGAGATCATAGTTTCTCAGCTTTACATCCAGGCTGAAATCACAGCAGGTGAAACCTGCCTGCTTCAGCTGCCCAAATCCCGCGAGAGGATCCTTGTCCTTTATGATATTTTTGGTCTGCACGCCTATTTCCATCGTCGCCCCTCCCCGCCTATTCCTCTTCCCGCTCAAACCTGTCAAAATACAGCGTCGGCATATACTCGTCGTTGAAATACTCTATGTTTTTGATCCCCATCTCCCTGAGCTGCGTCTCAATCTCGCGGTAATACATATTGCAGATATAGACGCCGCAGTCCTCCGGCAGCGTTTTTAACTCCTCCGGATTCCTGACCGCAAGCCCCTCAAACTCACTCCCCCACAGCTTCGGATTATTGTCGCAGGTAAATAACGGCGGATACTTCTTTCCATAATTCTTCATGTAGTTCCGGCACATGTTCCCCGCGCCGAAAAGCACGATCGACTTATACTTTTTCAGGTTCTGCTCCAGCTGAATCTGCCAGCGGATATACTCGCCGGTCTCTCTGGCAAACCGGAACAGGGTGGGGCGGAGCAGATGGGAAACCGCATGAACCGTATTCCAGCAGTTCACAATCAGCTCCCCGTCAAAATCGATATCCCGCAGCCCTCTGATCACCCCCATCCAGTCCGTCAGTGATTCCTCCCGGTGCACACAGCTAAACGGCATCAGCGACTGGTCATGCTGCCCGTCGCAGTCCCTCAGGATGACCGCCTTGATCCTGTCTGCCAGCGTGACAATAAACTCATGGATATCGCTGCCGCAGAGGCTGCACACCCCGACATCCAGGCAGAAGCCGAATACCTCTTCTCCCGCCTCCTCATTCAGCCTGTCTATCCACTCTGCCGCCTCAAACGGATTCGAGCAGATGCCGCGCACCAGATGTCCGTTCACGTCCCGGTACGTGTTCTGCAGCAGGATTTTTACCCCGCCCTCCTCTGCTTTTGCCGCAAGGCTCATATAGAAACCTTGATTGATCTCCCACTCTCTGCCCGCGGTCCGCTCTCCTGTCACCGGCGGTATATGTATATAGCGCACGCCGTTGGCGCCGCAGAACGCTATGCATTCCTTTGCCGCCTTTTCCACAAATGCCGCCTGTTTCTCCTCGACGGCCTCCAGCGCCGCCTCGTCCGCAGAACCGTCCGCTTTTATAAAATTCGCCCGGATCCCCCTATACTTAGAGGGATCCGGCATCCCGTATGACGGGCCGTACACGAAAGGAATTCTGATGCCGTTTTGCTGGCATTCCGCAAAAAGCGCCCCATAGCGCTCCGCCACGGATTTTAAGTCTATCTGCCTCGGCTTGATCGGTTTATCCTTATGCCAGCCGTAAAAATCCGGCGCCCAGACGCCGATGCCTGTCGCCAGACAGGCAAACCCCGCTTTTTTCAAATCCCTGATCCCCTGTGCCGGTCTTTCAAAATTTACCATCATGTTGTGGCAGACCACATTCATATACTCTCCCTCCCGCTCCTATAACTTATTCCTGATCTGTGTAGAACTCTGCTCTTTCGTATACGGCAGAAATACGATATCCGACCCTTGCTGCCTCAGGTAA
>CANPZI010000047.1 GCA_947588995.1 uncultured Lachnospiraceae bacterium | reverse complement strand
CGTCTCAGCATATGCGGTTGCCACTTGCGGACGGACTAACTGATTTCTTGATGTCTGACGATGTGTTTCAACCCGTGCATCAGAAAGTTGATCTTCAGGGACTAATCGCCCTTGCCCGTGATAACGTGCCTGTTGTGTATCGGGATTCAATCTGGCCTGTTCAATGGCGCTCTTGGCTCCGTTAGCGTATGACTTTGCACTATAAGCAACTTCTTGGCCACCGCGTTTTATCAAAATGTCAGCCGAATCCTTTGCCGTGCTATGAAGCACTTCTGCCCTATATGCAGAGTCGGCTGCAACTGCATCAACATTAAAGGTGCCGGCAGCCCACTCCTCCAGCATATATCCTTGTAGTTGATTGATTCCAAGGTTTCTATATTGGTGATTATTGATATTATCTTCCAACTCCTTGATGGCTGTATCAATGGCGTTGACATATTCCATACCCTTATGCGCCGTCAAATCCGCACCCATAATCTCTGCTGCAAAATCCCAGCCTTGCTGCATTTCGCTTTTCTGTTGCATAGGCAGTCCCCTCATAAGTTCATAAATTTTTCCATGTCATTGTGATAAAAATGTATAACACCATAGAAAAGCATCTGCCTTTTCATCAGATTCTTATTTCGGAATAATTCTTCCGATTTGGCTGCCACCTGATTTTCCACTTTTCCTATTGTTTCAGCACCGGACTCAATGGCTTTTTGCGCTGCTTTTATGAATTTAGAAACTTTCGGTTTTGCAACTTTATCATCCTCAGAAATTACCCCCATGTCGTGAAGTTCTTCCGCAAATTTCACTTCCGCAGCTGTCGGGGTTGCAATCACATTTTCTTTCATTGTCTTTAGAAAATCCGGTACAGGAAGTTCGGATAGCTTCTGCAGAAAATCATCATATGCCTTCCGATTTGTAAGGGCCTTCGGATCAGCAAAAAGCACGGCTTGATTTCCGGCCCAGCCATACTTTACACCACAATCATCAAATTTGACATCCAGGATTGGTATCAGCTTATCCGTTTCCTTGATATCTCCAAGAAATAGAATCTTACCTTGGATATTTCCGGCTTTCTTATTTTCCATCCAGACTTTTTCTGCCCAAGAAACAATATTAATGGAATCATCTCTTGTTCCGACAATACCTGAGTCATCATCGTCATGAGTTTCCACCATTTTCTTAAGTTGGTTTATCAATAACTCATCTTTATATACAACAATGAGAGTTTTCTTTGCCTCGAACATTGGCCGCCACCTTTCTTTTTCGTTGTCACATTTTCTGAATTTGTTCAAGCAGAGATCTGTGCATTCACAATAAAAATCGTTTCAACTATTTTCTTATTTTGATTATAACAGGGGGCGGACGTTTTGGCTATCGAAAATATATGAGCACAAATGCAGCATTGCGTTTTTCATAATAATACTTCGAGATATGCTTGGTGCCTTGTTTCAGTTTTTAGTAGGAAAAAGAGATGAAAAGGAGGCGGGGAAATAAATCTGTCGGCAGCAGGCTGTTGAGTATGCGGGTAAAACTGGATTGAAAGCGGCCAAGTCTAATGATATAATCAGTCGCATGGAGATAACAAAAGAATGGATAAAGAAAACACAGGACAAAACGGGCTTGGTCATTGAAAAACCGTTATATATAATTAACGGAAAAACTTATGTCGTGGATGGAGTTCATGTCATATTGAAGCCGTCAGAGAGGGAAAGGAGGATTGCGGAAATTTTAAGTAATAAGTACGGCAAAACGGTGGAACTCGTGCCGCAGGTAGTTTATCCACAGGGAATACAAACGCCGGATTATTAATTGATGGTGAACGATTCGATTTGAAATCACCAACGGGGAAAGGGAAAAATCTTCTCTATGGACTTATAGCAAAGAAAAAGGCGCAATCCCATAATTTTATTATTGATATATCTAAATGCCCTTTGAATACGGAAGAACTTGAAAGGCAGACAGAGCAATTATATCATTCATGGAGAGTTCGTTTTTTGGAAAAGCTTGTTTTTATCAAAGACGGAAAAATTGTGAAAGTGTATAACAGAAAATAAAAAAGAAAGAGCCGTTCATAGAACCAATCAACTAATTCCAAGGAATTAGGACACAGGGGTTCGAGGACGACACTTTCTTTAGTTATTATATACCATGTTTTATAAAAAAACTCAAGAAATTTCTTTTTGACATAGGCAACTGTCCTTTCGAGAGGAAATGTCAACAAATAAAACCGAGATTACAATTCACGATAATAGGGACATATATTCTCGTAATGGCCGTCTTTCATGCGGAATCCTCCCGGTATCGTGCCGAGCGGCTTAAATCCCAGCCGCTCATACAGATGTCTCGCATGAATATTATTTTCGACAACAGCGTTGAACTGTAGCAGCCTGAAGCCCAGCTCTTTTCCTTTTTGCAAGCAATCCAGAACCAATTGTTCCCCAATATGCTGCCCTCTCATACCGGATAGGACTGCATAACTCGCGTTACCTATGTGGCCGCATCTTCCAACATTGTTGGGATGGAGAATATATAACCCTACAATTTTCCCGTCGATTTCTGCCACCCCGGTATAACTTTGAGAAGAAAAAAAGGCTGTGCCGCTTTCAAGATTAAGATATTCTTCCTGCGGAAAGGCAACGCCTTCTTCCACGACTTCATTCCAGATTTCTATCATTTCATTGATATCCCGCTGCGTATATTTTCTGATGATCATGATCCCTGCCTCCGCAAACGATACTCTTTGTCAGGTTCTACCTTTCGGTTTTTACAATCCTCCAGATATTCGTCAATTACATTTTGAAAATTTTGTTCTAATTCCTTAACAGAATTACCCTCATAAGATAGTAGAGATTTTATTCCAACAACCTTTCCAAAAAGGCAATCATCTTCTTTAGAATATTCCACTGTTCCATTATAATTTTTATAGGATAAAAGATTACTCATAATAAACCATTCTTTCTTAAATTTTTCTATTACTTGATCTAAGATATAACTTTTTAACGCGCCGTCTGGATGTGGCCTATGAAAGTTTATTACTTCATTGCTTCCGTTTTTGATATTTGATCCCCGATCCAGTTCCGCTTTGTTTTAGTTCATATCCGAAATATGGTAACAAGGACTTTAGGAACTGATGATATATTTCTTCAGATAATTTGATTTCATCCTATTAACTCCTTTCCCTGTCCATGCAAATGACAAGCTCACTCTTAATGCCATTCAGTTCGATGATGTTCTCCGCATCAGGCGTGTCGAAGCGTTCCGTCTGCCGCCCATCTTTCTCATAGGAGATGTTTGTTCCAATCCCTTTTGTAACGGCAGTAAAAACAGCGTCCTCTGGAACATGGATTTTTGAGGTTGCCGATACTTGGTTGATCGCAATCTCGCCGTTCAAGGAATGGCATACAATTTCCATATCCAGATTGCAGTTTACCTCTACCGTACCGGAAACATCCTCCAAAACAATATGCGGCGTCTTTACATCAAGCTCTATGCTGTCGCATTCCAAAGAGCAGATTTCTACGTTTTCCGCATTGACGGCACATTCTATTTTCCCGATATAAGGCGAGGGGATTTGAACGAAGATGCTGACTGCTTCCTTTGCCGTCGCTTCGGATACGCCATTTTTTCGGTTTACATCCACATCAATCCTTTTTCGGATGTCGTCAATCTTGACCTTGAAATCATTCCGGAGCGTGGAGAGGGTGTTGGATGCCAGACGGACACGGATTTTTTCGCCCTCGTAGCCCGACATCCGGAATTGTTTTGCTCCGCCAAACTTCATATCATAGCGTTTCGGCTCGTCAATATCGTACTCCGTGATACTCTCATAAAGATACTCTGCCGGCTTTTTCGCCACTCTTTCATTAGAGAGCAGCTCGTCAATGGATATGTCAAACAGGGCGGAGATGGCCATAATATTTTCCATGTCGGGAATACCCGCATCTGTTTCCCACTTCGTAACCGCTTGTCTGGACACGCCGAGCTTTTCCGCCAACTGTTCCTGCGACATTCCTGCCTGCTTGCGGATGGATTTCAATTTTTCTGCAAATGTCATGTTCGTGCCCTCCTTATCTCGATATACTCAGTATAGGAAAGCGTATTTTGCATTACAAGCAGGCAGGGTTTACATTTTAGTTTTTTCTGCTACTTTGCGTGGCATTTCTGCATTTTAGGCGTTTTTACTGTTTGAAGTCCTGCATTTTAGCTTCAATCCTTTTAATCACTGTTACCTGTAAATCCTTTGCGTCAATCAAACTTTCCTGTCTGCACTTCGGGCAGTAGAGAGGAAAATTTTTCAATTCAGTATCTGCCCTTATCTGTAACCTTAGCATTTTCCAAATTAACTTTATCTTTATGAAAATATATTTTCAATAAAGTTGTTGTTGTCTTATCATATGTAGTAGCTCGTCCTATTGTTGTGCCGCTGCTGATAATAATAAATTCTCCATTTTCATATCTGGCATAGGCTGAGCCATTTCCTTTTTTCAAATCTATACATATATTTGCTATCATTTCACAAATATCCGCTTGTGAATTTCCGCGTTTTATCTCGTAGACAAAGTCCGCGTCTCCTATTTCGTCCGGATCAGTCACCAGGCAATACGCCGCTCCGTTCATCAACATTTCTTCATTCATAGTAGGCAATTGTGCCCTCCTATACTCATTCAGTAAAAAAAGAATGAGAAGTGCAAAAAATACAGGGAAAAAGGTAACGCAGAACCGCTGTACATAATTTTGTTTTTCCCATTGCTTACTATTGCGGCCAAACAGCGGTATTTTCATCTGTATCAAAGATACACATATGCTTATAAATAAAAAGCCCAATATAGTATTTACCACAATTTCATCTCCATTTAATTATTTATCAATATTATATCCATCTTCTGAAAAAGTGCAATGAATTTTCCAATGCCATCAATTTAAAGAATATTTTCTCCAACTCTCCCCATGTCACCTCCACTGTTCCCTCCGCGTGTATATAATAGAAAGCATAAGAAGCGCGCCCATGCTTGAAGAATAAAAAAGGAGGAGCGTATGACAGTCGAAGAACTTGTGGAAGAGTACAGCAATATGCTTTTCAGGATATGTCTGGTTGTCGCGGGCAACGAGTGGGACGCACAGGACGTGATTCAGGATGTCTTCTGCCGCTACATAGAGCGCGCCCCTGTTTTTCGTGACAGTGCGCATGAGCGGGCATGGCTCATCAAGGTGGCGGTCAATCGGTGCCGGGATATCCACAGATTCCGTTTCAGGCATCCGCAGGCGGATCTGGATGAGATTTCGGCGTACTGTGAACTGCCGGAGCAGAGCGAGGTGCTGGCGGCGCTGATGAATCTGCCGGAATCCCTGAAATCGGTGATCTATCTGCACTATATAGAGGGTTATAAGACCGCCGAGATCGCGGACATGATGGGGATTTCCCTGAATGCGGTCAAGAAGCGCCTGGAGAGAGGCAGAAAAGCATTGCGGCTCACCCTGTCGGATGAATAGGCATTGCGAAACGAACTTTGTTTGTTCGAGAAATTTGTGCCGGAGCGTCACAAATTTCCCTGATGGCGAAGTTAATTCTGAAAGAATTTACTTCATGCCCTCGTCGCGTAAACGCTCCGGAATGGAGAATAAATATGAAATTGCAGGATTTGAAACATGCTGTGGAAGCGATAGAAATCAAGGAGACGATGCAGGAGGAGATCGCGCGCAACGTGGCGAAACGCACCGAACGCGGCAAGTGGGGGGGGGTAAAAACCGGCTCTGCATCTCGCGTGGCGCATCATATCCCGCGCGTGGCGGCAGCGGCGGCGGGCCTGCTTCTGGCGGTCTGTGTTGTCGCGGTTCCCGTCAGGGCGGTGGTAAGCTCGCTGGTAAAAGAGCGCATGGAGGAGATCCCCGCTAAGGAGCATGAGGCGACGGTGGAGATGATGGACAGCCAGCCGGTTGGTGCGGACAGTTATTCCCGGGAATATTCGGCGGACGAACAGCGCCGCATGAAAGAGCTGTGGAGCCGGTATCAGGAAGGGGAGTTTCCGAAAGGGGAGCTGCCGCAGGCGGGCAGCGAGGAGGAAGTAGGGAATTATGAACTGTGTTATCTGATCACAGACAGCAGTTTTCATCTGCCGGACAGGGAGCTGACCGACGAGGAACTTTTAGAGCTGATCGACTTCGAGGTGAAACGCAATTATGCTCTGCAGAAGCGCTATGAAGCGGAGTATGCGGAGGAGATCGCGGCCGAAGAGCAGGCGAGAGAAGAGGCGGCGGCACAGGCGGTCGAGACGGGCGGCATCACCGAGGAGGAGGCGGTCGCTTCCGCAAAAGCGTGGCTGCAGAGACTGTACGGCATCACGGGCGATGACATGGAGCAGAATGCGTACTTTGAGGAGACGCAGGATGCGGGCTATGCCGGTTCGGGAGAGAGAGACACCTACATGGTGAACTGGTCGGATGTGCCGGGCAGAGCGTATTACTATTTCTATATCAGCGCGCAGGACGGCAGCCTGGTGTATGCTTCCTACAGCGGCAGCGATCTGGCAGACGCGCGGGAGAAGCCGGTGACGCCTGCGGAAGCGAAAGAAGCGCTCCCCGCGCTAAAGGCCCAAGCGGAGGCTTTTCTGGAGGATAAGCTGGGGGCTGACGCGTCGGCGTATAAGGAAAGATATGCGTACTATATCACCTATACGCCCGCGGACGAAGACGTGCAGACCGGGGAAGAGTCGGTCGGCAGCCAGGCGGCCTTTCTCTTCTGTCCCGGTGGCGGACAGGCGGCGCAGACGCAGGGCGCTCTTGGGACACAGACCATAACCGCGGCACAGCCGGCGTACGGCTATGTGATCTCCTACGCATGGGACGGCACGTTCTCGGAGTGCTGTCGCGTGAAAGACATCGATACCTACTGGGACAACAGGGATATGCTGGCGCAGTCGTATCGGAAGAATCACGGCGTGGAGGTGCGGCAGATTAAGGTGCGGCTGGATGAGATAGAATAGCCTCATACAGAGCCCTCGTCTCGGCGTTGTTCTTAGCGCCGAGCACGAGGGTTTCCCCGCCGGCCTGCAGCACGATGCAGTCGTGTGAGCCGGTGTAGGAGTAGCGCGTGTAGGTGCCGAGTTCTCCGTTATTAAATGTGCCCATCAGCAGTCTGGCGGAGCCGAAGCCGTTGATCCTTGCGCCTGCGGAGAGATCCGTGCGGTACTCGGCCGACGTGATCTGTGCATAGCCGAGCGTAAGATCGGGCCAGTAGTCCGCCTTGATCGTAAGGCCATTGTCCGTGCAGGTGTATTCGATATCGCCCGTGAACATCAGGACGGCTGTGCCGAGCAGGATCAGGGCAACGACGGCTATGGAGATGCCGGCTGCCAGCCGATGGTTTTTGTCTTTCGGCGCGGGCATGTAGGAGATTCCCTCACGGCGGTGTTGTCTGTAGATGCCGTAGGAATAGGTGACAGGCAGGAGAACAGCCGCGCAGAATACACAGAGGTTGAGCGGCATAATCAGGTCATCCGGCAGAAATACCGAAAAGAGCATGATCAGGCCGCAGACGAACCACACCTTACCGCCGAACCGGTGCGTCCGGTTCCAGTTTTCTTCATTGTTCCTTGTCCAGGGAATCCGGATGCCTAGTGTCTGGTTCTGCTTGGTCTTGGGCAGATAATTGCCGATGAACAGAAACAGGACTCCCGTCATCAGCGGAGAGATGATCAGGGGATCAAATCTTCTGCCGAGAACAGCGCAGTAGGTGATGCCGTTGGCATAGAGGGAGACAAAGGGTATGATCCAGAAGATCATGCTTAATGCTTTGGGATTCTGGCCGCGCTGCTTTTTGTCCAGGGATGTCACCAGCAGACAGCCCCAGTGGGTTGCCAGCAGGATAAGCGGCAGCCCGAAGACGGTGAAGCCTTTCTGCCCGAAGTTGTCAGGCAGTCTGTTCCACAGGAGCAGTCCGGCTGACATGGGCAGCAGGATAATAACAGAAGATACTAAGAGTTTCCCTTTATTGTTTTTCAGCATGATCGTCAGCTCCTTTCAGGTCGGAAATCCATAACAGCGTCTCTTCCAAGACAGAGGTGTTGATCTCATAAAATATAAATTTTCCCTCGCGGGTATCCCGGATCAAATCCGCGTCCTTTAAGACTGAAAGATGTCTGGAAATGGACGCGGCGGTCACGGGAAAATGCTCCGTGATCTCACCGGCTGACATCCGGCCGTTTTTTAACATATTTAAGATTTCCCGGCGGATCGGATCAGCGAGCGCCTTTAATGTCTGCTGCAGTCCCAAGAGACAGCCTCCTTTGTGTCGTCATGTGTCTGTGGTGCATGACAATTAACATTTAACCTAATTGTTAATTGAAGAATAACAAAAAATACAGATCATGTCAACAGGAATTTTAAGAATCGGCCGCCTGCAAATTCGCATCGTGGCAAAACCCGCCCTATCTGTATTCACACTCTTCCCAATGATCGTTGATGATGCCGATACCCTGCAGATAGGAATAGATGATCGTCGGCCCGACGAACTTGAAGCCGCGCTTTTTCAGGTCTTTGCTGATTCGCTCGGAGAGCTCGTCTTTGGCTGGCATGGCGTTTATGTCCGCCAGGTGATGGTCGATGACCTGTCCGTCGGTAAAGCCCCAGATATAGCGGTCGAAGCTGCCGAACTCTTCCTGTACTTTCAAAAATGCCTGCGCGTTGGTGATCGCCGCCCTGATCTTATTCCGGTTGCGAATAATGCCCGCATCCTGCATCAACGTTTCGATTTTGACCTCGTCATAGGCGGCGACGACCTGCGGGTCGAAACCGTCAAAGGCTTTGCGGAAGTTTTCTTCCTTATTCAAAATCAGGTTCCAGCTCACGCCCGCCTGCATTCCCTCCAGAACGAGCATGGCGTATTGTTCTTTGTCCTGATGCTGCGGCTTGCACCAGCGGGTATCGTGGTAGAGCAGCATTTTCTCCGAGACCCGGTACTGTCCTGTGCCGTAGCTGAAATCGCATCTTTTCTTTTCCATGGCATACCTCATTTTGAAACTTGTACGGTGTCTTTGCGGCGGTTATCCCACCACGTTCCGCTCTTCTCCGTGCAGGAAAGCTTCTATATTCCTGCAGGTTTCCTCCACGACGCGGGTTCTGGCTTCCACGCTGGCCCATGCCATGTGGGGCGTGACGATCAGTTTTGTGCTGTCCTGAATCTGCCTGAGCGGGTTGTCCTTTGCCATCGGCTCTTTTTCCAGGACATCCAGTCCCGCCGCGGCGATCTCGCCGCCGGTCAGGGCGTCATAGAGAGCCTGTGTGTCTACCACGGGGCCGCGGGCCACGTTGATGAGAACCGCCGTCTTTTTCATTTTTTTGAGAGCCGCGCTGTCGATCAGCCCTCTGGTTCTGTCGCTGAGCGGACAGTGCAGGGAGAGGATGTCGGAGCGCGCAAGCAGAGTGTCGAAATCTACCCGCTCATATTCCGTACAGGTGCTCTGGCCGGAGGCGGAGTAGAAGATGACCTTGCAGCCCAGCGTCCGCGCCAGCGCCGCGACCTTGCGGCCGATCGTGCCCATGCCGACGATGCCCCAGGTCATGTTTTCCATGTCGTGAAATATTCTGTCGAAATTGGAAAATCGGTCCTGCGCGCTGTAGGCGCCGGACTTGACATACTGGTCATAGTGCGCCAGCTGTTCCGTGAGGGCGAGCGCGAGGAGCAATGTGTGCTGCGCCACCATGGAGGTGCAGTAGTTGACCACGTTGGCGACTTTGATGCCGCGGCTCTTGCAGTAAGCGGTGTCCACGTTGTCGTAGCCTGTCGCGAAGAGGCAGATCAGTTTGATGTTCGGGGCGTCTTTCATGGTCGTCTCGTTCATGGGCGCTTTGTTGCAGATGACGATATCCGCATCCCTGATGCGCTCTGCGGTGTTCTGCGCCACCGTGTTGGGGTAGCAGGCCACTTCTCCGAATCTTTCCAGGCAGGATACATCCACGTCCGTGCCCACGCTGTTTCTTTCCAGAATTACGATTTTCATAGGAAGCCTCCTTTGGTCAGCCGTGCTGCTTTTGCGGACAGTATATTATCTCGACTGCCGTCTCGATGATGATACTCGTCAAATGCCGATTGCCGCAAGCGCCATCGGCACTTTCCTCGTTATTGTATCACATTCAAAACGTATTTCCCAGACTATATTTAACAGGAATGCACGAAATAGACTTGAATTTATGGCTGAAACATGTAAAAATAATTTTAGGCGCCTGTGGGCTGCCGGCAGACAACATCGAATATGATTATCCAAAAGGGGAAAGGGACAAGTATGCTTGCGACATTGATACCGTTTTTTGACAGGGACATGAAAGTGAGCGCCTACTCACTGTTTTCACAGAAAGAGAATTATCTGCTCAACCCGGAGCTGCAGGGTCTGGCCGTGCTCGACGGCGCGGGCCGGATAGACGGGCTGGAGATCATCGAGAATATCGGCATAGATACGCTGTCGCCGGACTCCAAGGTGTTCCTGCCGATTGGGCCGATCAATGTCTTCTCTGACATCGAATCGCAGACCGAAGAGATGAAGGACAGGCTGGTGCTCCTGTTCGACAAGGCCATCGCGAACCGGGACGATTACAGGAACCGCTTGGCGAAGCTTAAGGCGGAGGGTTATCATCTGGCGATGATGAAGCTGCCGATCAGCGAGTTTGAGAATTATAAGGGCATTCTCGACTCGATGGACTATATCATTCTGGACAGCAGGAAAGTGGATGTGATGACCGCGAAGATTTACTTCGCGCATCAGTATCCGAATATCCGGATCTGCGTCGGCAATATCGAGAATCAGGAGTTTTTTGACAAAGTCAAGGACGACGAGGCGTTTTGCATGTTTGAAGGCGATTTCTTCCGCATCCCCGTCACCAAAGGACAGACGAAGATCGAACCCCTGAAAGTCAATTATCTGGAGCTGATGAAGATCGTCAATGACGACGACTACGAGCTGACGCAGGCGGCGGACATCATCGGGCGCGATACGGCGCTGGTTCTGTCGCTGCTTGAAATGGTCAATAAGACTGCCGTCAACTCGGAGGTCACCTCGATCCGCCATGCGGCGGCTATCCTCGGACAGAGGGAACTGAAAAAGTGGATCAATACCGTCATCACGAAAGAACTCTGCGCCGACAGGCCGAACGAGATCACGAGGGAATCTCTGCTGCGCGCGAAATTCGCGGAGTGTCTGGCGCCCGCTTTCGGATTGGCGCAGAAAGCGCAGGAGCTGTTCCTGCTGGGGCTGTTTTCCGTGCTGGATATCATCCTGAATGTGCCGCTTAAGGAGGCGCTCGGCAGGGTGAACGTGGCGAAAGAGATCTCGGAGGCGCTCATCAACCACAAGGGTGATCTTGCGGAGGTATACGATTTCATGCTCTACTATGAGAACGCGGACTGGCAGGAGGTCGGCAGGCAGCTGGTGATGAAAGGCCTTTCCACCGACACGGTATTTCAGGCGTACACGGAGGCCGTAAAGTGGTACAAGGAGATGTTTTTCTAGGCGGGGAAGAATGAGCCTGAGGCGCATTCCGATATAGTGCAGTGATGACAGGACAGACGACCATCACTATAATAAAAATTCGGCTGATTAATCTGTAGGAGGAAACTATCAATGAGTAGCGAAATCAGGGACATTAATCTTGCCGAATCCGGTGAGAGAAAGATTGAGTGGGTGAAGCGCAACTGCGATCTGCTGCGCACCCTGGAAAAGGAGTTTGGCGAGAGCAAACCTTTTGCGGGCAAGAAGATCACGCTTTCCGTACATTTGGAGGCGAAGACGGCTTATCTGTGTCTGGTACTCGCCGCGGGCGGCGCGGACATGTATGTGACGGGTTCCAATCCGCTCTCCACCCAGGATGATGTGGCGGCGGCTCTTGTCAAGGCCGGCCTGGAAGTCCATGCGTGGTACGACGCCACACAGGAGGAGTACGAGTCGCATATCCGCCACGTGCTGGAGGCGGGGCCGAATATTATTATCGACGACGGCGGTGATCTCGTCAACATGGTGCATAAGGAGATGCCGCAGCTGATTCCGAACATCATCGGCGGCTGCGAGGAGACGACGACGGGCATCATCCGTCTGGAGGCGATGAACAGGGCGGGAGAACTGAAGTTCCCGATGGTCCGCGTCAACAACGCCTCCTGCAAACATTTCTTTGACAATAGATACGGCACGGGCCAGTCCGTGTGGGACGGTATCAACAGGACGACCAACCTGATTGTAGCCGGCAAGATCGTCGTGGTCGCGGGCTACGGCTGGTGCGGCAAGGGTACGGCGATGCGGGCGAAGGGGCTCGGCGCGCGGGTTATCGTGACGGAGATCGACCCCATCAAGGCGATTGAGGCGGTTATGGACGGATTCGACGTTATGCCGATGAAAGAGGCGGCAAAGGTCGGGGATTTCTTCATCACCGTGACCGGCTGCGACGGTGTGATCGACAAGGAAGACTTCGCTGAGATGAAAGAGGGAGCGATCCTCTGCAACGCAGGACATTTTGACTGCGAAATCGATATGGCGTGGCTCAAGGCGAACGCCGTGGAGCAGAAAGAGCAGAGAAAGAATATTATGGGCTACAAGCTGCCGACGGGACAGTGGATCTTCGTGCTGGCCGAGGGCCGTCTCGTGAATCTGGCGGCGGGCGATGGACACCCGGCGGAGATCATGGACATGAGTTTTGCGATTCAGGCGCTTTCCGCCAAGTATCTGGTGGAGCATGGCAGCGAACTGACCGAGAAGCTGATCGATGTGCCGGAGGAAGTGGACAGGGATGTGGCGAAGCGAAAACTGGCATTCCTCGGTAAAGAAATCGACGTGCTTACGCCTGAGCAGGAGAAGTACCTGAACAGTTATTCCTTATAGAACTTTTTCACAAAAACGCTCCCCGCGTTTTGTTGCAAAAATGCCGAAAATCCCATAAATATTCGGAAAACACTTACTAAAACAAAAATATGGTGTTAAACTATAGATAGTAATGGGGAATTGTCGGTATATAAGGTCGAAGCGGAGGGAGCCATGTTTAAGGAAGATCAACTGATTATGTGCGGCGGACACGGTGTCTGCCGCGTTGTTACCATTACGGACAATCCGATCGACAGATCGGACAAGGAACGCAAGTATTATGTGCTGGAGCCTGTCTTTGAGAAAGGCAGCACGGTCTACACGCCGGTCGATAACGACAAGGTAGTGATGCGCAGGATCATGAGCAAAGGGGAAGCGCAGGCGCTGGTCGAGCGGATCACGGAGATTGAGACGGTCTGGATTCAGGAGGAGAAGAGCCGGGAGCAGATGTACAAGGAGGCGATCCGCACCTACGACTGTCAGAGTCTCGTGCAGATCATCAAGACGCTCTATCTGCGCAGACAGAGTCGTCTGCAGGAGGGCAAGAAAGTGCTTTCCTCGGATGAACAGTATCTGCACAAGGCGGAGGAACTTCTCTACAGCGAGATGTCGCTCGCGCTCTCCATCCCGAGAGAAGAAGTTGGAGCCTATATCAAAAAGGCTGTCCGCGAGAAAGAAAAGGTAACTTCTTAAAAATGTGAAAAGGTAAGAGCCGGGCAACGTCCCGGCTCTCAGTATGTTCTGTCGATGTTCCTGTTTCGTGTATCTGCGGCAGGATATTCTCTCACGAGTCATGCTTCGGATGTTCGCTGATGATGTTGATCGCGGTCATGACAGTCGTCATCACTTCTACTTCCGCCTGCTGCGAGGAATTGTTCAGCTTCTGGAAAAGGGCGCCGGCATCGGTTCTCACATACTGCGGCGTCAGTCTGTTGAGCGCGAAAGATGCCATATCCAGACGACATTTTTCGCAGGAGCAGACATTCGGCATCGTGGGAAGTATCCTGTTGAGCTGATACTCCACAGCCTCCTCCATCATGTTTTTTAATCCTTCCATGGAAAATTCCTCCTCTTTTGCCTGAAAACGACAAAGTACACACTTATCATGTTAATACATTTTTGCGCAAGAATCAATTATTATTTTCGGGAGGTGTTTTTTCGCCTTGCAATTTGGATACAGAAACGGTATTCTAGTGTGTAAAGTGATTTGAGCCATAACAAAGGAAGCGAAACAGAGCATGACAGAGGTAATCATAGACAGCCTGACAGACAGCATAAAGCTTTTGCCCTTTCTGTTCCTGGCTTATCTTGCCATGGAATATCTGGAGCACAAGGCCGGGGCGAAGATGCAGGCGGCGATTCAAAATGTGGACAAAGGCGGCCCCCTGATCGGCGCGTTCCTCGGCATTTTTCCGCAGTGCGGTTTCTCGGCGGCGGCGGCCAACCTGTATGCGGGCGGAATCATCACGATGGGCACGCTGATGGCGGTGTTTCTGTCCACCTCAGACGAGATGCTTCCTATTATGATATCAGAGAATGTCGGGATTGGCCTGATGGGCAGAGTGCTCTTGGCGAAATTCGTCGCTGCTGCCGCGGCCGGTCTGGTGATTGACCGCGTCTTTTGCCGCAACAGGGGAGAGGTGAAGATTGATCATCTCTGTGAACAGCATCACTGTCATTGTGAGAACGGCATCTGGAAGTCCGCGCTGCACCATACAGTCGAAATCTTTCTCTATATCCTGCTGCTCTCTCTGGCCTTGAACCTGGTGATCGCGTGGGTGGGGGAGGATGCTCTTGCCGGCCTGATCCTTGACCGGCCGCTCCTGGGGCCGGCGGTTGCGGGACTGGTCGGCCTGATCCCGAACTGCGCGGCGTCCGTGATCGTCACGCAGCTATACCTGGACGGCGTGCTGAGCGCGGGCGCGATGATCGCCGGCCTGTTGTCAGGAACGGGTGTCGGTCTGCTGGTGCTGCTCAGGGTGAACGACAATCGCAGGGAGAATCTGCGCCTGATCTGTCTGCTTTACCTGATCGGCGTGGCGGCGGGCATCGCGGTGGAGGCGTTCGGCATCGTATTCTGAGCAAAAAAAGAACCGACCCCAGAGCGTAATCGCTCCAAAATCAGTCCTTACAGTGCACCGCCAGGGGCTCGAACCCTGGACACCCTGATTAAGAGTCAGGTGCTCTACCAACTGAGCTAGCGGTGCGTGT
>CANPZI010000046.1 GCA_947588995.1 uncultured Lachnospiraceae bacterium | reverse complement strand
TAAAGGCAGTAAACTTATCTTAGGCACATCTCAGGTGCAGTCTGTCTGTCATTTTCCTACAGTAAATTTACGCTATCATCTCAGTAAGTCTTGTAGATATTTCTGCTATATTGTGATACAATGATCAAAATATTACTAGCGATATAGGAGAATTACAAAATACTGGGATTGGTTTAATGAAGAAGAAAATTATGGGATTGATTGTATGGATGTGCTTAATGATTTTATATTGCTTGAATTTTGCTGATATTGGAAATTCCATAAGTGCAAAAACAAATTCTGCTATTGAGGATTATTCACAAATGATGGTTGAATAGTAAAAATAATTAGCATAAATAGGCAAGACACAAGTAGCGCTTGCAGTATAATCATATTTATTGTTCTGCTTGCAATCGCTGTAAAAAAAGTTTTAGGCGCAATGCTAGTAATAATGATCGTAATATGTACCCCCCCCCGATTGCAATAAAGATTATCTCTGTAAATAGTAAAAACTGTTTGTAATTTTGCCGCGCAAAAGAAAGCTAAATTCAGTATTTGTAGAGTTGGTAAAGCCTCATCTTTGGTAATTAATCATTATTATAAAGCGATAAAAAGTAAATGTACAAGTAAAGTATTCTTTGAATAATAATAGACGAAAATTTTCCATTTTTATAAGTTCTACCTATGAAGACCTAAAAAGGGGAAAGACGGGCATTGGTAGGTGGGGTATTAGAGAATAATTTCATTCTCGTAGGTATGGAACAATTATATGCCGCTCCTACAAGCCAATGATGACACATAAGGAGATTAAAGAAGATGAATTATAAATTTATAGGCTTAGAATTAACTCCTGAAATTTTTAAAGAATTGTTAATTTTGCTTTTTGATGGTAAGCAATTTAGTAGACGTGTGGCCGTTGATGAAATTGTGAACTACCATAAAACAAATGGCGGCAGTTTAGCGAAGGAATCATATGTGCCAGCTTTCAAAAAAGCAGTTCAGTCACTAAAAAATAAAGGGATAGAAAATGTTGGGTATGGCGTTTGGAGATTGCAGTTTGTGGAAAAGGATAAAGAAATTGAAATTTTACCGCCTCCTGTTTCAGATGCAAATCAGGTAAGTTATGAAGCCGATAAAGTTATAGGAAAAGGGAAACGAGCAGTATATGTATATTACTATGATACTTATAAAGAATTGGCATCGCTTAAGGGAAACAAGCGCTGGGAATGTAAAATTGGTCGTACAGATGTAGACCCTATTGCTAGAATTTTTTCTCAATCAGGTACTTGCTATCCAGAGTCTCCACATTTAGCACTAATTATTTATTGTGAAGATTCGTTATTATTAGAGAAAGCTTTTCATAGTATTTTAAAAATTAATAACAAATGGCTGATTGATTCTCCAGGGAAAGAATGGTTTCTTACTTCACCAGAAGAAATTGAAAAAATGTATCATTCTATTATTCAAGATGATAATTAGATTAGTGCATATTAAATCAAATAAGGCCCGATATTGACGTACAATTTTGAAATGGACATTAAATGACAAAATCTCTCATATGTGGTACAATATCCAAAAAACATGTATGGGAGATTTTTTTATGGACAAAAAAGCCAGAATTAAATTGATAAAGGATATAAGGGAAGAAAAAGGAATTGGGTTAAAAGAAGCCGAATATATGGCAGATGAGTATATAAAAAATGGCATATATTCAATAGAAAAAACGCCAAAAACTAATAGTAATTTTTACGATAAAGTTAAAAGTTTGCCTGGATTTGATTCTTTTGGAACAAAGAAAGAAATAAAATATCTGGCTACTATGTTATATCCGAATGAGGAAGTTTTTGCGATAGCTTCTGGAATTATGGATAACAATACATGGCTTATAACTTGCACATCGAAAAGGATTATATTTATTGATTGCGGTATGATTTATGGCGTAAAGCATTCTGAAATAATGATAGATAAGGTAAACGCTGTTTCTTTTACGAATGGATTATTATTGGGAGATATACATATTGAGGATGGCGCTTCAAGAAGAACTATAACAAATGTGTCAAAGAATTCTACAAAACCATTTGTTGACGCGGTTCATAAATCTATAGAATTAAATAAGGTGGCGAATCAAGAACAACATTATTCTGCTGTAAGTAGGGCAGATGAATTGCTTAAATTCAAGAACCTACTCGATATGGGTGTTATAACGCAGGAAGAATTTCAAAAACAAAAAGAGAAGATATTAGAATTATGAATATATGGTATTCCTTTGAATGGAAAGCATTGTAGAAATGTGCTGCGTGAATATCTGTCAGAGCGCGAAAAGGAGGTTGTGACGATTATGATGAGTTTGTTTGATGAAGAGCAGATCATGAAATCATTTATCAGAGGCGAGCGGCATGATGAGGCAAGGGAGACTGCCGAGAGAATGATTAAAAAAGGAAAGCTGTCACTGGATGAGATTGCCGATTATATTCCGGCATTATCATATGATGAATTAAAGGAACTGGAAGCCGAAGTTTTACAGATGGCGTGACAAATCAGTGAAATAAAAAACAGCAGCGGCATCAGGGTGTGTAGATTAATTTCTATGCGCCCTGTTTTTGACTAAATTGCTTTTTCCTGCTTGACATCCATGCGCAAAGAAAGTATGATATGTTATACAAATCATACTTTCTGTAAGGAGAAGAATATGAAAGCACCGAAAGGAAAATACGCATGGACAGCCACTGTCGGGGAAAAGGGACAGATTGTCATACCGAAACAGGCACGCGAGGTTTTTGACATTCATCCCGGGGACACCTTGCTGCTTCTCGGCGATGAGCGGCGGGGAATCGCCATCCCGCCGAAAGGGACGTTTGCGGAACTGTATGACATGACGTATGGGGAGAGAGGCGGTGACGACGATTGAAAAGAATTGCCTTTTTCTCTATCCCTGCGCACGGGCATACCAATCCCATGCTCCCTGTTGCGGCAGAGCTGGTTAAGCGCGGAAATATTGTCAGATTCTATTCTTTTGATATATTTGAGGAGAAAATTACGGCGGCCGGTGCGGAATTTATTTCCTGCGATTCTTATCTTCCGGCGCTGACGGCGCGGGAGGAATCTAAACTGAAGCGCGTGTCTGCGACGGAAATGACAATACAGGATATCCGTACTACGCTGCGTATGGATCCTTTTCTTGAGAGAGAATTTCATGCGTTCCGGCCCGATGTCGTGTATACGGATTCGGTCTGTTTTTGGGGCAGGCTGAACGCCCTAAAACATCATGTGCCTATGGTGGTATCTACCAGCACTTTCGCTTTTAATCAATTCTCTTCGCGGTATATGAAGCATTCGCCGCAAGAAGCGGCGGATATGCTTTTCGGCTTCCCAAGGATCGCGAGAGAATTGAAAAAGCTGCAACCGTACGGCTATCGTGTGAAAAATGTGCTGTCGCTGGTGCAGAGCGATAATGAAACTGATTCCGTTGTCTATACTTCGCGGCGTTTCCAGCCGTATGCCGACAGTTTTTCTGAGCATTATGCCTTTGTCGGGCCGTCCTTGTTTTCCTGCATTGAACCCAATAAGGATAAGATCAGACCGCTCGTTTACATTTCCATGGGAACTGTGCTTGACGACAGGGCAGGATTTTACAGCAGGTGTATTGAGGCGCTGAAAGGGGAAACTGTCGATGTCGTCATCTCCTGCAAAGGGAAAGACAGCCTTGATGTTTTTGACACACTGCCGGACAATATGCAGATATATTCTTATGTGGATCAGATCACTGTCCTTGCAGGGGCAGATGTCTTTATCACCCATTGCGGCATGAACAGCGTTTCCGAAAGCCTGTACATGGCTGTACCGATGGTTCTCTATCCGCAGACGGGAGAACAGCGGGCTGTGGCGAGAAAGACGGCGGAGATGGGCGCGGGTGTAATGCTTGCTGACGATTCGGTTTCCGGTATACGGGCCGCCGTGCGTAAAGTTCTGGGCAATATTACTTACAGAAAGGCTGCGGAAGAGTGCAGCGCAGATTTCCGCGCCTGTTCCGGCGCGGCGGGAGCGGCGGAATTTATCGAAAATGCGCCGCACGCAGCGGTATTTTCATAAGCGGATTTTGCTGCAAAGCAGGGTGTCTGCGCGGGAAGAACATAGATTCTGTGAAGAAAAAGACGGAATCATGTGTTGTCATGCGGTCGTGTTGATGATAGAATAGAAGCACGGATGGAGAGAAAGTGCTGTGAAAATTGACACGCTGGAGAATGAGTTTCAGATCAGCGTGAGCAGGGAGATCAGCGAGGAGGTGCAGAGCGTGAGAAATTACTCGCAAAGTGATGGATGTGAACGCATGTAAAATGTTGAAAATGGCATGCTGCCTGACAGGTAATATTCATATATAATAAAGGTGCGTATCCAACTGCGCGCCTTTTTCATGACAGGCTAAAAGCAAAAGCAAAAACGGCAGGATGAAGCTATGGCGACTTGGAATTCCCGCGGACTGCGCGGTTCCACTTTGGAAGATCTGATCAACAGGACAAATGAGAAATATCTGGAAAACGGGCTGGCGCTGATTCAGAAAGTGCCGACTCCCATCACGCCCATCAATATTGACAAGGAGAGCCGGCACATCACGCTGGCCTATTTTGACCAGAAGAGCACGGTGGACTATATCGGCGTGGTGCAGGGGATTCCCGTCTGTTTTGACGCGAAAGAGTGCGCGGAGGACACCTTTGCCCTGCAGAATATCCATGAGCATCAGGTGGAATTTATGCGCCAGTTTGAGCGGCAGAAAGGGATCGCTTTCTTTCTGATCTATTATTCCCACAAGGATATCTTCTATTATCTGCCCTACGAGATGCTGCGTTTTTTCTGGGATCGGGCGAAAGAGGGCGGACGTAAGAGTTTCCGATATGAGGAACTGAATCCGGAGTATATTCTGCCGAAGAAGCACGGGATTCTGGTCCCGTATCTGGATATTCTGCAGAAAGATTTGGACGACCGGGCGGAGTGAGAGGCATACGGCAGTATGGCCGGCGGGGATACAAACGGTTAAAAGGGGTTGACAAACCAATATTCATGGGATATAGTATAGAAAGTTTAACTCTCTAACCAATTAGCGAATTAGCACTTTAGAGTGATGAAGTGAGAGGAAATGTTATGAGCAGTCATTTGTTACATACCCCCGAGGGCGTCAGGGACATCTACGGGGAAGAAAAAGCGAAGAAAACGACGGTCGAGAGACTTTTGCGCCAGAAGATCGAGAGCTATGGCTATCGGGATATCCAGACGCCAACTTTTGAATTTTTCGATGTGTTTTCCAAGGAGGTCGGGACGACGCCTTCCAGGGAACTGTACAAGTTTTTTGACAAAGAGGGAAACACGCTGGTATTGCGCCCGGATTTTACACCATCCATTGCGAGATGCGCGGCCAAGTATTTTATGGACGAGGATGTGCCGATCCGCTTCTGCTATCAGGGCAACACGTTCACGAACACCTCTCTTTTGCAGGGCAAATTGAAAGAGGTCACGCAGATGGGGGCGGAACTGATCGGCGATGCGTCGGTGCAGGCGGACGCGGAGATGATCGCCATGACCATTGAGGCGCTGTACCATGCGGGGCTGTCGGACTTTCAGATCAGCGTCGGCAATCTGGAATATTTCAAGGGAATCTGCGCGGAGGCAGGACTGTCCGAGGAGACGGAACTGGAGCTGCGGGAATACATCTCCGGCAAGAATTTTTTCGGCGCGGAGGAACTGCTCGACAGCGCCGGGGTGGGGCGGCGCGACAGGGAACTGCTTCTCAAGGTGAGCGAACTGTTCGGTACGGCCGCGATTCTCGACGATGCGAAGCGGGCCGTGAGCAACGAACGCTCGCGCAATGCCGTGAAGCGGCTTGAGAGAGTCTATGAAGCGCTGTGTGAGTACGGTGTGGAAAAATATGTTTCCTTTGACCTGGGTATGCTGAGCAAGTATAATTACTATACGGGTATCATCTTCAAGGGCTATACCTACGGTGTGGGGGACGCCATCGTGAAAGGCGGCCGCTACGACAACCTGCTGGGCCGCTTCGGCAAGGACGCGCCGGCCATCGGTTTCATGATCGTGGTAGATGATCTGCTGGCGGCGATGGGCAGGCAGGGCCTTGTCGTCGAAGGGGAGGAAGCCTGCCTGAAGCTGTATTATGACGAGGCGGATTTCTGCGATAAACTGGCGGAAGCCAGGGAACTGCGCGGTGCGGGCAAGCGCGTGGAACTTTTGCCCAGACAATAATCGAAAAGAGAGCAGCAAATATATGAGTGAGGAAAGATACCTGACATTCGCCCTCGGCAAGGGGCGCCTGGCCAACAAGACGATGGAGCTTTTCGAGAAGATCGGCATCACCTGCGAGGAGATGAAAGACAAGGATTCCCGCAAACTGATCTTCGTGAATGAAGAACTGAAATTTAAGTTTTTCCTAGCAAAAGGGCCGGACGTGCCGACTTATGTAGAGTACGGCGCGGCGGACATCGGCGTGGTGGGCAAGGACACCATCATGGAGGAGAACCGGCGTGTGTACGAGGTGCTCGACTTAAAATACGGCAAGTGCAGGATGTGCGTCTGCGGGCCGAGAAGCGCGGAGGAACTCTTAAAACACCACGAGATGATCCGCGTGGCGAGCAAATACCCGAACATCGCCAAGGACTATTTCTACAACAGGAAGCACCAGACGGTGGACATCATCAAGCTGAACGGTTCCGTGGAGCTGGGGCCTATCGTGAAGCTGGCGGATGTGATCGTGGACATCGTGGAGACGGGGTCCACCCTGCGGGAGAACGGGCTGGAGGTGCTGGAGGAAATCTGTCCGCTGTCGGCGCGCATGATTGTCAATCAGGTCAGTATGCAGATGGAGCCGGAGCGGATCAAGCGGCTGATCAGCGACTTGCGGGCGCAGTTGTGAGAAAGGAATGGAAAATAAAATGGAAAACGAGAAAAACGGCGGCGCGCTGAAAGCGTGCAGAGGAATCATCATTGCGCTGATCGCAGGCGTCTGTGCGATCATCTGTACTTCTATCCTGACGGGGAATCTGGTGTCTTATAAAAAGACATCCGGCAGCGGCGGTCTTACGGCCACAGGTTCGGCGAGCTGTGATTTCGAGGCTGACCTGATCGTCTGGAGGGGCAGCTTCTCCAGGGAGGGAATCACGACGCAGGAGGCGTACCGCTCGATTAAGCAGGATGCGGACATGGTGCAGAAGTATCTGCTGGATCACGGCGTGACGCAGGACGAGATGGCATTCAGCTCCGTGACCATCAGTGAGCGCTGGGAGACAGAGTTCAACGAGAACGGCGACAGGATTCGCGACTATATCACAGGCTACAATCTCTGTCAGGATGTCTCCATTACCTCTTCGGACATCGACAAGATCGAGGAAATTTCCAGAGATATTTCCGGCCTGATCGAATCCGGCGTGCAGTTTGCCTCACTGGAGCCGGAATATTACTACACGAAGCTCGATGAGCTGAAGCTGCAGCTGATCGAGGAGGCGACACAGAACGCCAAGGCGAGGATAGATCTGTTAGCGCAGGGCACGGGCGCGTCTGTCGGGGAACTGATGAACGCCAATCTGGGCGTATTCCAGATCACGGCACAGAACAGCGATACCGAGTACAGTTACGGCGGCTCTTTTGACACCAGCTCGCGCAACAAGACCGCTTCCATCACGGTCAAGCTGAATTATGCGGTAAATTAAAGGCGGCAAAGCGGAAAGCGGTCGATAGACAGGATACAGAGAAACGGAGCAGAAAAGATCATGCAGACGGTACGACTGACAAAAGACGCACAAAAAAGCATTCTCAACGATCTTCTGAAGAGAAGTCCGAACAACTACGGACAGTATGAGTCCGTGGTGGCAGGAATTATACAGAATGTCCGTGAAAAAGGCGACGAGGCGGTTTTTGCCTACACGAGGCAGTTCGACAAGTGGGAGGTAAGCGCGGATACGCTCCGTGTAACTCAGGCGGAGATGGAGGCGGCTTTTGACGATATCGAGCCGGCTTTTGTGGAAGTGTTAAAGAGAGCTGCCGCGAATATCGAGGATTTTCACCGCAGACAGCTGCGCAACAGCTGGATCGAGACGAGAACGGACGGCAGCATTCTGGGCCAGCGCATTCTGCCGATTGCGGTTTCCGGCGTGTATGTGCCGGGCGGCAAGGCGGCTTATCCCAGCAGTCTGCTGATGAATGTGATCCCCGCGAAAGTGGCGGGTGTGGATAAGGTCGTCATGACAACCCCCGCGGGGGCGGACGGCAGAGTCAATGCGGGTACGCTGGTGGCGGCGAAGATCGCCGGTGTGGACGAGATCTACAAAGTGGGCGGCGCGCAGGCCATCGCCGCGATGGCGTTCGGCACGGAGACGATCCCGAAAGTCGATAAGATCACGGGGCCGGGCAATATTTTCGTGGCGCTTGCCAAGAAAGCCTGCTTCGGCTATGTGAGTATCGATTCCATCGCCGGGCCCAGCGAGATCCTGGTGATTGCGGACGAGACGGCGAATCCCCGCTATGTGGCAGCGGATCTGCTCTCTCAGGCGGAGCACGACGAGCTGGCCAGCGCGATCCTGATCACCACGGATGAAGAACTGGCAAAAAACGTGGAGCGGGAGATCGACGGCTTCCTGCAGGAACTCTCCCGTGCGGAGATCATCCGCAAGTCGCTGGCACAGTACGGCTATATCCTGCTGGCGGATTCGATGGATGAGGCTGTGGAGGCGGCCAACGCCATCGCCTCGGAGCATCTGGAGATTCTGACCAGGGACCCTTACGCCGTGATGACGAAAATCCGCAACGCGGGCGCGATCTTTCTCGGTGAATACTCCTCGGAGCCGCTGGGAGACTACTATGCGGGGCCGAACCACATCCTGCCGACCAACGGCACGGCGAAATTTTTCTCGCCCTTAAATGTGGACGATTTCATGAAAAAGACGAGCCTGATCTCCTACTCGAAAGAGGCGCTTAGAGCGGCGCACAGGGATATTGAACTGTTTGCCGAGAAAGAGGGATTGACGGCTCACGCGAACTCGATCCGGGTGCGGTTTGAGAAAGAGTGACGCAAAAACAGGTAACAAGCCGCTCGTATAACACAAAACGGCGGCGGAAGGAAGGCTGCATATGGAAAAAACGGTAAGAACGGCGAACATCAAACGAAAGACCGCGGAGACGGACATCGACCTGACCCTTGCACTCGACGGAACGGGGGCAGGCAAAGTGCGCACAGGGATCGGCTTTTTCGATCACATGCTGGCAGGCTTTGCAAAGCACGGTTTTTTTGACTTGACACTGCGCGTTGACGGTGATCTGGAGGTGGACGGACACCATACAGTGGAGGATACGGGCATCGTGCTCGGACAGGCCATCCGCGAGGCATTGGGGGACAAGGCGGGCATCAGGCGCTACGGCTCCTTTATCCTGCCGATGGACGACGCCCTCTGCCTGTGTGCCGTAGACCTGTGCGGCAGACCCTATTTTGTCTTTGACTGTGATTTTCCCGCGGAGCGGGTGGGCGGCCTGGAGACTGAGCTTGTGCGGGAATTCTTCTATGCCGTCAGCTACAGCGCTGGCATGAACCTGCATATCAAGATGTTCCACGGCGACAATACGCATCACATGATTGAGGCGATGTTCAAAGCTTTCGGCAAGGCGCTCGATATGGCCGTAGATTTCGATGAGAGAGTCGCCGGCGTACTCAGCACCAAGGGCGCCCTGTGAGAAGAAGACTGATAAGACCGCAGGAAAGGGCGACAGTGTGAAAAATCACACTGAGAGGATGAAATATGAGTTACAAGAAATTTATTCCCTGTATCTATCTCTATAAAGGAAATGCCGTAAAAGGCCTGGACGACAGGACAATCCTGGACACGAATCCGGCGGCGCTGGGCAGATTTTACGGCGACAATAACGCCGACGAACTGATTGTCTACGATATGTCGGAGGGTGATGCGGAACACGAGGAGTCGTTAGATATCATCAAGGCGATCTGTGCGGACGCGGAGATTCCGGTGATCGGCGCAGGCAATGTAAAGCGGATGGAAGACGTCAAGAAGCTGCTCTACGCAGGCTGTAAGAAAGCGGCGCTCAACTATTCCAAGCCGGAGAATGTCTCGCTCACGGAAGAAGTCTCCAAGAAGTTTGGCAAAGACAAGATTGTGGCCTGTGTGACGGAGGCGGAGACGATTACCCGCAATGAGGCGCTTCTGGCAGAGTATGTGTGTGAGATCATTCTCGTGAAAGAAAAAGAGTTGAAAAACGCCATTGCGGTCTCCCGGCTTCCGCTGATCGCCTCGGTGCCGGAAGTGTCCCTCGACAAGCTGATGGAACTGCTGGCTCACGAAAATGTCTGCGGCATCTCAGGCTACGCCATCAACGAGAACGCGCAGGAACTGCTGGCGATCAAGTCCCTGTGCCAGAATAACGGCATTTCCGTGAATACTTTTGAACCGGCGATCCGCTGGGAAGAGTTCAAGCTGAATACCGACGGCCATGTGACCGTGGTGGTGCAGGACTATAAGACCGACGAAGTTCTCATGGTGGCCTATATGAACGAGGAAGCCTACAACACAACCCTCAAAACCGGCAGGATGACTTACTACAGCAGGAGCCGGCAGGAGCTGTGGGTCAAGGGCGAGACCAGCGGCCATTATCAGTATGTGAAATCCCTCACGGCGGACTGCGATAAAGATACTATTCTGGCGAAAGTTTCTCAGGTCGGCGCGGCCTGCCACACAGGTGCGCATTCCTGTTTCTTTCATGAGATTATGACGAAAGAGTATGAAGAATCGAATCCGCTTAAGGTGTTCGAGCAGGTCTTCAACGTCATCAAGGACAGGAAAATCCATTCGAAAGAGGGCTCTTATACCAATTATCTGTTCGACAAGGGCATCGACAAGATTCTGAAAAAACTCGGCGAGGAGGCGACGGAGATCGTGATCGCCGCCAAGAATCCCAATGCCAATGAAGTCAAGTACGAGATCTCCGATTTCCTCTATCACATGATGGTGCTGATGGCGGAGAAAGAGATCACCTGGGAGGAGATTACCGCGGAACTGGCAAAGCGGTAAGAATACCGGCGGCAGGGCTGGCACAGCGCCAATTTCTGCCGCCGGTATTGTGTTTGCGGGAAACTGCAGAGAAGATGGGTGTGAACAATCGCACCGGGGAGTTGAGAGGCTGTAAGTCTGAGGGAGGAAAGATATGCCAATCCATAAGATTGCGGTGATAGCGGATACGCACGGAAGTCTGCGGCCGAAAGCGCTGGAACTGCTTCGGTCGTCGGAGCTGATTCTCCACGGCGGCGACATTGCGGACCGCAAAACCTTTGACAGGCTGAACGAGTGTGCGCGCCTGATCGCGGTGCGGGGCAACTGCGACAAAGAGTGGGCCGAAAAACTGCCGCAGGAGGTCAGCCTGGAACTGTACGGCAGGAAAATATATATGGTCCATAATAAGAAGCAGGCGTCCTCGAAAGCGGAAGCGGCGGACCTGATGATTTACGGGCATTCGCACAGGTACGAGGAGACGGAAGAGGGCGGAAAGCTCTTTCTGAATCCGGGGAGCGGCGGACCGCGGCGTTTCGGGAAGCCGGCGACGATGGCTGTGCTTAAGATAGACGAGGAGAGCGGCAGCATGACGGTGGAGCGGATCGACCTGTCGGCGGACGAAGAACAGGATGCGGCTGCCGACAGCCTGTGTCCGGCGCTTGACAGCGGCAAACTGCGGGGAATTGTCGAGGAGGTTGTGAGAGATCTCGTGCGCGGGCGCTCGGTAGACCACATTGTGAAGACACACAGGATCAGCCGCGCGCTGACAGAGCAGATCTGCCAGATTTATTTCACGCATCCCGGCATCGATGTTCAGGGCGTGATGGACCGAATCGAGATCGCCGGGAGGTGAGGCTGCCATGTCGCCGGTGAACGCCATTGCTTTCGCTCACTATACGCATGGCTATGACAGAGTGACAGAGCCTGTCGGCGATGCTTTTCATGACGGCATGAAGCTGGATGGCTGATTCGCGTGGAATAATGTAATAAAATGAAAAATATTCATGCAATTTAATGCGAATATTAAGAACAAATATATTGATTTCTACATGAATGTTTGCTATGCTATAAGTGACTTCTGAAAGGAGTGTCGCTTATGTATCGCAAAATTATGTCTTTTTTAGAAACATGGAAAGAAAGCAGCCACCGCAAGCCGCTGATCCTGCAGGGGGCAAGACAGGTCGGCAAGACCTATTCTGTTTTGGAATTTGGACGCACCCACTATGAAAATGTGGCGTATTTCAATTTTGAAACCAATCCGAAGCTTGCGGAAACCTTTGCGGAAAATATCAGCCCCGATTATCTGCTTCCCATCTTGTCGCGTATCGCAGGGCAGACTATTGTCAGAGAAAAGACGCTGGTCATCTTTGACGAGGTGCAGCTTTGTGAGCGGGCGCTGACTTCCCTGAAATATTTCTGTGAGGATGCTCCCGATTACCATATCATTGTGGCGGGCAGTCTGCTGGGCGTTGCGGTGAATCGGACAAAGTTTTCTTTTCCCGTGGGCAAGGTCGATATGAAAACACTCTATCCGATGGATATGGAAGAATTCATGCTTGCTCTGGGAGAAAATGCTCTGGTGGAACAAATCAAAGAATGCTTCCGAACCAACACGCCGCTGCCCGCCGCGTTGCACGAAGCGGCGATGCTGCTTTACCGCCGCTATCTTGTGGTTGGCGGTATGCCGGAATGCGTCATGCAGTTTGCGCAGACCGGGGACGATATTCTCGTGCGCCATACGCAGGATACCATTCTGGCAAGCTATCTCAACGATATGAGCAAATATAATAACCTGAATGAAATCAAGAAAACGCGGCTCGTCTACGACAATATCACCGTGCAGCTTTCCAGAAAGAATACTCGTTTTCAATATAAGCTGATTAAAAAAGGCGGCCGTGCTTCCGAATTTGAAAATGCCATAGAGTGGCTGTGCCTGTCAGGGATCGTGTCTCAGGTGTTCAGAGTGGAACAGGTGAAGAAGCCTCTGGAAAATTATCGGGACATCGACGCTTTCAAGATTTATGTCTCCGATCTGGGGCTGCTTGCCGCCAAAAAGGATCTTGCCGCCGACGATATTCTCTATATGACAGAGGAATTAAACGATTTCAAGGGCGGGCTTGCGGAGAACTACGTGAATGTGCAGCTAGTGATCAACGGTTACCGCACTTATTACTGGGAGTCCGAACGAGGCGCGGAAATCGATTTTGTCATCCAGCGGGAAGGAAAACTGATTCCTATTGAAGTCAAGTCGGCCGACAACACCAAAGCCAAGAGCCTGAAAGTCTATATGGACACCTATAAGCCCGATTATGCCATCAAGCTGTCCGCAAAAAATTTCGGTTTCGCGGATGGGAAAAAGACCGTTCCGCTTTATGCCGCGTTCTGTATTTGACGGGAAAAGTAATGAGCCGAATGAAAAGTGCCTGGCATAGATTTGTATGAATATTTCGGAAGGATGGAAGAGATGAAAGCGTTGGTGATGAACTGCAGCCCCGTCAGAAACGGCGCAACGGCAGAAATTGTAAATATCGTTTCAGAATGTCTCACGGATCGGTATGAGGTCAGAAGTATATGTATCGATGATTTCCGTATCGGTTTTTGCAGGGGATGCAGGACGTGTCACCGCACCGCAAAATGCATTCAGAGTGATGACGTCGAAAAAATCATCGAAAACTATGAATGGGCGGACATGATTATCTCTGTATCCCCCTCTTATTGGGCGGATATTCCGGGACAGTTTAAGGCTTTTATCGACAGATGCACACCCTGGTGTAATACCCATGAGCCGCACGCGGTTTTACGAGCAGGGAAGAAAGGCTATGTGATTGCGTTAAGGACAGGAACGAGTATGAAGGAATGTCAGCGTATTTTTGAAAGCATCGAACATTTTTACGGACATTTGGAAATTGCATGCTGCGGCAGGCTGGGTTTGTGTTCCGTAGAATACAAAGATGCGGTGAAACAGAGAAAAGCTGAGATTATCGAGTTTTGCGGCGGGATATAGTACATCACACGGGATGAGTGGGAAGCATGAAAAGGATAACTCAGATTTATAAAGGAGATTAGCGTGGAAGAAAAAAGCAAAATCATCGCCGCCTGCGGAAATGATTGTTCCGCGTGCCCGAGATATGTGGCGCACCCTTATGAAAAGACAGAAGAAGAACTGTTACATACCGCCGAACTGTGGATGAAAATCGGCTATCGTGACCATGTGGTGTCGAATGAAGAGATTGCCTGTCTTGGCTGCAGACCCGAGAACTGGTGCAGATATCAGGTGATAACGTGCTGCGCGGAAAAGGGAATAAAAACCTGTGCCGAATGCGCGGAATATCCCTGTCGAAATATGCAGGACTGCTTTGCGGTTACCGCCTCTTTTGAACCGATGTGCCGCCGGGTCTGCACAGGCGAAGAATACGAGCAGCTAAAGAGAGCCTTCTTTGAAAAAGAACTGAATTTAAGAAGCGGCCGGGGCGAATTTATATTTCTGAGATGTGATGGGAATAACAAGGATTTCATAGAAAATTGCAGATTGCTTGACGCGGACCTGGATCTGCGGGTGGGAAAAATAATTAAACGAGATAAATATGCGCAGTACAACTTGTTGGATAAAATAAACGAAGCGATAGTTGTTTATCGGGACAATAGTCCGATCGGTGGCGGTGCGATACGTCCTTATGATGAGAATACGGCAGAACTGAAAAGAGTCTTTGTCCTTCCGGCTGAACAGGGAAAGGGCATAGGGACAGAATTGGTTTCTAAATTAATAGAGTGGGCCAGGGAACTGGGATATAAGAAAATGATTTTGGAGACGGGAGAACTTTTGGCGGAATCCTGTCATGTATATTCAAAATTGGGGTTTCAGCGAATTCCCAATTATGGCGCGTATGCGGATATGCCGGAATCTCTTTGTATGGGAAAAGAATTGTAAAACCAATCAAGCCGTATGGGGGCATTGTAGTGATGACAATACAATATAGAAAAGCAGAGCCAAATGATATTGAAGAAATATGCAGTATCGTTCATGATGCTGTAGATGTTATGGAGCGGGATAATATTTTTCAATGGGATGATTTGTATCCTACGAAAGGAGATTTTCAGGAAGATATTAAGAAAAGTCAACTTTATGTCGGGTTAGTGAATGGTCAAATAGCGGTTATCTATACCCTAAATCAAGAATGTGATAAAGCATATGAAAACGGCAAATGGAAATACAGGGATGAGCCTTTTTATATCGTACATAGGCTTTGTGTGAATCCGACTTTTCAAAATAAAGAAATTGCTAAATCTGCACTATTATATATCGAAAAGCAATTAAAGGAAATAGACATTCATGTCATTCGCTTAGATGTATTCTCCAATAACCCGTTTGCATTAAGACTGTATCATTCTTTGGGGTATTCGAAAGCCGGTTATGCCGACTGGCGAAAAGGGAGATTCTTTTTGATGGAAAAGCGTTTGCAGGACGATATCGTTTCATTTGGGGAGGAAAGATCATGCGATTTTTGTTTGTAGCGCTTGGCGGCGCGCTCGGTGCGGCGGGAAGATATGCGGTCAGTCTTTTGCCGGTCAAGACAAGTTTTCCGATATTAACCCTGATTACCAATGTCACAGGCGCGGTGCTGATCGGATTTATCGCAGGTATGGTAAGCAATCATCATGAAGTGTCTCCGAACACCATCTTATTTTGGAAAACAGGTGTATGCGGCGGATTTACCACCTTTTCCACTTTTTCACTGGAAGCGTTCACCCTGTTTGAAAACAAAGCTTATCTATCCGGAGGGCTTTATCTGTTTTTGAGCGTTGGCTGTTGCCTTATCGGTATTTTTTGCGGGGAAAAACTATCCATGCTGATTCATTGAAAAAATCTGCATGATGGCGAAGTTGTCATTACGAACAATGGCAAACCGACAGCGCTTTTAATTGATATTGCTGAGGGCGGTTTTGAGGAAACCGTAAAAGCGGTTAGACAGGCAAAGGCAATGCTTGCTTTTAACTCTATGCGTATGAAAGCATATGTTTTATGGTCAAAGGACGGCGCACCCGCAAGGATTTTGAGCGAGTTCATAACGTAAGGGAAAAGGATATAACACAAGGAAAAGTCCAAGGGTAAGCTCACTTGCTATAAATTTACGGCTATGTATAGCCTTTTGTTGGAGTAAAGATATTGACAGTTGATAGAAAATAAATAAAAAGAGTATTGGTTCCTTGAGGTATAATGATTTTGA
>CANPZI010000045.1 GCA_947588995.1 uncultured Lachnospiraceae bacterium | reverse complement strand
ATCGACGGTTAGGCTCCCCGTGGTGGCCCATTTTTCAATGAGCGCCCTGGCCCACTTTTCAATGAGTATTTACATTCATGAATTTTTCAGATTTGTTGAACTATCATTAAATCGGCTGATATTATTAAAGTTTCATTAAACTTTTGACAGATAGCCCTGTAATTGGAGAGTTCTAACTAATTTTGCAATATGGAAAAAGCAAAAAGAATACTTGTGGTCGATGACGAGGAAACGCTTTGCGATGCCCTTGCCTTCAATCTTGAAGCCGAAGGATATGAGGTGGCAACGGCTTACAGTGCCGAGGAAGCATTGACCCATGACCTTTCGGGTTACGACCTGATACTCCTTGATATAATGATGGGGGAGATTTCCGGCACCCAGCTTGCCCGCATAATGAAGGCGAATCCAGCCACGGCTTCGGTGCCGATAATATTCTGCACCGCAAAAGACACCGAAGATGACATGATAAAGGGGCTTGACCTCGGAGCCGACGACTATATAATGAAGCCTTACTCGCTGAAGGCGGTGCTTGCAAGAATCCGCACGGTGCTTCGCCGCACATCGGCGTATGCGGCGGTTCCACCGACGGCAAACGACGAGGTAAGTTACAAGGGGCTTGTGTTGTCAAAGCGAAACCGTACCTGTCATGTCGATGGTAGTGAGGTGAAGATGCCAAAAAAGGAATTCGAGATTCTGCTGAAACTGATGTCGAATATCGGGCAGGTTTTCTCACGTGCCGAACTGCTGAAAGAAATATGGCCTGATGAGGTGGTGGTGCTCGACCGCGTGGTGGATGTCAACATCACCCGTATCCGCCAGAAAATCGGTCAGTACGGCAAGAATATAGCCACACGTTCAGGTTACGGTTATGGATTCATCGAATAGGCTCACATATCCGCAGCGGCTTTTCCTTTGGCTGCTCGGTTATTCTCTACTTCTCGTGGGGTGCTTCATCACTTTCCAATACCACCGTGAAAAAGAGTTCAAGGCGGATGAAATGAACACCCAGTTTCAGATGATAAACACCTATATCCTTACGGAACTGGAACATGGTAAAAACATATCGGATATCAGTCTGCGCGATTTCCATCCCTTCGATGACATAAGGGTAAGCGTGATAAAGAATGACGGAACGGTAGTCTATGACAATTCAATCGACTCGCTTCCCGGCAAGAATCATCTTGACCGTGAAGAGATAAGACAGGCTCTTGCACATAAATCCGGCTACACAGTGCGCCGTCACAGCGAAAGCACAGGCGATTCTTACTTTTATTCAGCCACCAAAGGCGATAACGGATACATAGTCCGCACGGCAGTACCTTATTCAATATCGTTGAGCGGGTTACTGAATCCGGATGTCAACTTTATTTGGGTTATGGGAGCTGTCGCATTGGTCATGTGTGTGCTGGGGTATTTTGCCACCAGACGAGTCGGGCTGCATATCACCAGACTTAAAAAATTTGCAGAAGATGTTGAGAGCGGTATTAAGATTTCGGATTCGGAGCCTTTCCCAAGTGACGAATTAGGGTCAATATCAAATAATATCGTCCGTATCTATGCCCGCCTGCAACAAGCTAACATTGACCGTGACAGGGAACATAATGCCGCACTCCACGAACAGCAGGAGAAGGAACGGATAAAAAAACAGCTTACCAACAATATCAATCACGAACTGAAAACACCCGTCGCATCCATAAAGGTATGTGTGGAAACGCTTTTGGAACATAAGAACATCAGCAGCGAGAAACACGACTTATTTCTACAACGCTGCCTGATGAACGCGGAGAGGTTACAGCATCTTCTCGCGGATGTAGCCCTTATAACTCGAATGGACGACGGCAGTGCTACAATAATGAAGGAGAATGTAGATCTTTCCCGGATTATCAGTGATGTTGTCAGTGACCGTGACATCATAGCCGGATCAAAAGGGATAGTCATAGAGAATGATGTTGTCAGGACGCTCGAAATGTCAGGCAATCCATCGCTATTAGAAGCGATGTTCAACAACCTTATTGATAACGCCATAGCATATAGCGGTGGTGACATAATAAAAATCGGACTGCTTTATGAAGATGACAAAAAGATTGTCATTACTGTATCGGATAATGGTGTTGGGGTTGCCGAAGAACATCTGCCCCGGCTTTTCGAGCGGTTCTACCGCATAGACAAGGGACGAAGCCGCGCCGCCGGAGGCACGGGTCTCGGTTTGTCAATAGTCAAAAATGCCGTCATGCTGCACGGAGGTACGATAACAGCGGAGAATGTCATCACCGGCGGTCTGGCTTTCAAGATAACATTTTCAAGAAGGTAAAAACAGCAGTGTTTCACAATAGCTTAAAGATTTTGAAATATTCATGAAATGTTTTCCCGGTTACTTTGCACTGAAAAAAGTAATTTGAGAAAACGATGGAAATACTGTTCCTCTGTGTAGTGATTTTTCTGTTCCTGCTGGCGATTTTCGATCTGTCGGTAGGAGTCAGCAACGATGCTGTCAATTTTCTTAACTCCGCGATAGGTTCGCGGGCGGCATCGTTCAAGAGAGTGTTGATAGTCGCCTCAATCGGAGTATTCATCGGGGCGGCGATGAGCAACGGCATGATGGACATAGCGCGCCACGGCATATTCCGGCCGGAGCATTTCTCGTTCTATGACCTCATCTGCATCTTCATGGCGGTGATGGTAACCGACATTATCCTGCTCGATATTTTCAATTCCTTGGGCATGCCGACTTCCACAACCGTCTCAATGGTGTTCGAGCTTCTCGGTGCGACATTCGTGGTTGCCTTGATAAAGATGGCCGGTGGTATCGACCTCGGTTTCAACGACCTGCTGAATACCGAAAAGGCCTTGTCGGTAATACTCGGAATATTCCTTTCAGTGGCAATAGCGTTCTTTTTCGGAACGGTCGTTCAGTTCATATCCCGAATGATATTCTCCTTCAACTACCGTAGCAACCTCAAATGGAAAATCGGTATATTCGGAGGTATCTGCGCCACTGCCATTGTGTATTTTCTGCTCATCAAGGGCGCGAAAGACCTTACTTTCATGACCCCGGAAGTAAAGGGCTGGATAAAGACCCATACCGGTCTGATCATCCTCTCCTGTTTCGGATTCTTTACGGTGCTGATGCAACTGCTTCATATATGCAAGGTGAATGTCCTGAAAGTAATCGTGCTTATGGGTACTTTCTCTCTGGCAATGGCATTCGCTGGAAATGACCTCGTGAACTTCATCGGTGTGCCCTTGAGCGGTCTGGCTTCATATCAGGACTATATCGCCAACGGCGGAGGCGACGCTCACGGATTCCTGATGGATTCGCTCAACGGTCCGGCAAACACCCCGATTTACTTCCTTATCGGAGCCGGGGTGATAATGGTCGTATCCCTCGCCACATCGAAGAAGGCGAAGAATGTCACCAAGACAGAAATCGGCCTCGGTTCTCAACAGGGAGGCGACGAGATGTTCGGCTCGTCGCGTATCAGCCGCCGACTTGTGCGCTGGACGCTTTCATTTCTAAATTGGGTGCGAGGTATCACTCCGCCGCGTGTACGCCGGTGGTTCAATCGTCGTTTCAATGTCGATGAAACAATAATGGATCAGGGAGCGTCATTTGACCTTATCCGTGGTTCGGTAAACCTTGTGCTTGCCGGTGCCCTGATAGCCTTCGGCACATCGCTCAAGTTGCCGCTGTCCACAACATTCGTCACCTTCATGGTAGCAATGGGTACCTCTCTCGCCGACCGTGCTTGGGGTCGAGAAAGCGCAGTGTTCCGCATCACGGGCGTGATTTCCGTCATCGGCGGCTGGTTCCTAACCGCCGGTGCAGCCTTCATTGGAGCCGGAATCATAGTCGCCGCAATGCACTACGGAGGTCATTGGGTGATGTTCCTGCTCGCAGCTCTTACCATCTTCCTTATTATCCGCAGTAACAGGCGGTTCAGCAAGAAAAACGATGCTGAGAATGGGGGCGACGCTCTTTTTCAAGCAATCATCACCACTCAGGACAAAACGCAGACTTGGCCGTTGCTGCTTATGTATATCACTGAGCAACAACAGGGATTCTTAGCATACGCGGAGGAAAAATACCGCGACATTACAGCAGCCTTCATCGGTGACAATGCCGGAGTGTTAAACAAGGCGGAGTCAAGTCTGGCGAAACAGAAAACAGTATTGAAAAACGCGCGCCGCAAGGAAACGCTATGCCTGCGCCACCTGACACGCGAGATGGCAATAGAGAAAAGCACATGGTTCTACCTGAGCAACAACCTGTGCATGAACATTCTCTATAACCTGCGGCGCATCAACGAGGTGTGCAAGGAGCATGTGGAAAACAATTTCATGCCGCTTCCACCACGCTATGCAACAGAGTGTGAGCTGCTCCGCACCCGTATCAGCACACTGTTCAACGATACACTGGAGTTGATGAAATCGGGCGATATAGCCGCCATCAGCGTACTGCGCCGTCACTGCGACGAGATAAAGGATATTGTTTCCGACACTTACCATCGTGCCCACGACCAGTTGCGCGACGGGGATACCTCGGCTATGGCTGTGCTTTATGTCTATGTCAATATGCTTCAGGAAACGCAGGAAATGGTATCGTCCATCCGCAAATATCTCCGAGCCTTTGCAAAACTCCGCGATTCGGAGTTCCGCAGCCGCCCCGCGCTTTCATCTGCTTCTTTAGAGTAAAAAAGATTGTTTTACGTTACGCTATGGGGATATGCAAAGTATCTCCATAGCAAATTTCTCTCAATCGCATGAAACTATTTCTGATAATCCTAACAATATTCATCTTCCTTGTCATATATCTCGTGATACGCAGAAAACGTAGGGAAGCAGATGATTCAGGGATTTCCGTCAAGGGAAACCCCAATTTTGACGATATGGTTTTATGTGTTGCCGAATCATGCCGTAATGTTATCTGTCTCGCGCTGGATTCATTAGCCGATGTCGATGTCATAAATGCCTGTAAGAATCACAGGATTAGTTCAGACTCCTTATGCACACTGGATAATAAAGTCAGGCGTAGTTTCGGTGTCAATTCCGACAATAATTCAAGGCTCGTATATGTATGCTATATGATTGAATCGGCAGAAAAAATCGTAGAAACGATACGACACATAGTGTGCCGCCCGTCATTCAGCATCTCCATTTCTGATAAATGCGAGATTCAGGCATTGCGGAAGATGATGGATGATATGCTTGAACCGGCTTTTGACTTTCAGATGATTGACGGGAACAAGAATTTTGTCGAGCATCTTATTGCTGTCCGTTCCAAATCTATGGGATATGAGGATTTCAGCGATGGTGCGCAGGCTTATTCCTATCTTACATTACTGTATTATCTTCACTCTTTAATAAACTCATTCCACCACATCATTTCCACATCATCACAATCGCTCATGCAGTAATTGTATTTTCCTCAGCTAATTATCTTTAATAATAAGTTATTGATTAAACAAAAATACTAAACAAAATGAAAGACAAACTCACTATCGCGCTTGTCGCTCACGACAACCGTAAAGCCGACATGGTCGATTGGGCGCGTTATAACACCGAATATCTTTCAAAGCAACATCTTGTCTGTACTGGCACTACGGGTGGATTGATAAAGAAAGCATTTGAAGAAATGGGGGTTACTGCCGATGTGCAGTGCATGAACTCCGGTCCAATGGGCGGCGATGCCGAAATTGCCGCAATGGTGGTGCGTCATGAAATCGACCTTGCTGTCTTCCTCATCGACGACCTTAACCCGCAGCCCCACGAAGCTGACATACAGATGCTTCTGCGTCAGTGCCGTATCCATAATGTGCCTATCGCCTGCAACCGTATAAGTGCAGACCTTATGATTTCGAGCACTTTGTGGAGCGATCCAGATTATCATCCCGCACCACAAAACTATGTCCACTTCGACCGCACTCCTGAAAAGGAGGAATAAGGGGTATTGGTTGGATTTAATGAAACTTTAATGATACGCACATAACCGTGAAACAGTTTAAGGCGACCTTTGCGGTAAAATTACAATGCAATGGAAATGAAGAACGTAATAAATGCATCCTTTCTCGCAATCGTCATTATGTCTGCTCCCATAATCACGGCACAGGAAATCTCCGGCAGTTTTCTCAAATCTGAATATATGCCGGAAATACATGGAACTATCCGTGCAAAATATGAATATGAACCGCCCATCGACAAGGGGCGGTTCGAGATTCGCAATGCACGCCTCAGCGTGGAGGGAAAAATCATTCCGATTGTGAGATATAAGGCGGAGATAGACCTCTCCGACGAGGGACAGATAAAAATGCTCGACGCTTACATAAGGCTCCAGCCGAAAGATCGGTTGAAATTCACATTCGGCCAGATGCGTGTGCCGTTCAGCATCGATGCCCACCGTTCTCCCCATCTGCAATACTTCGCCAACCGCTCCTTCATAGCCAAGCAGGTCGGTAATGTCCGCGATGTGGGTGTCTCGGCATCATGGACTTTCGGACAGCAGTTACCTGTCACTCTCGAAGGTGGTATATTCAACGGCTCCGGTCTCACCAACCAAAAGAACTTTTGGACAAACGACTATAATTTCTCTTTCAAGGCATTCACGATGATTGCCCGTCAGTTCAACGTGACCCTGAGTTGCCAAAAAGCAAAAACTGGAGATGTGAATACGATGCTCTACGATGCGGGAGCATATTGGGAAAACAGCCGCTGGCACATAGAGGCGGAGTATCTGCGGAAATATTATGCCCATGATTCATTCCGTCCGGTGAACGCCGTAGATGCCTTTGCCGCATATCGTCTGCCACTGAAAAAAGGTCTTACAGCAATATCATTCCTCGGCAGATATGATTATATGTCCGACCATAACAACGGCAGTAAAGATGATAAGGGGGCACTTACCGTCAGTGACCTTGAGCGGCATCGTCTTACCGGCGGCGTGACACTCAGCCTCGGTAAGAAAGCGCTTCAAGCCGATATACGCCTCAATTACGAGCAATATTTCTACAACAAAGGTGTAACCCCCGCAATTTCAGAACAGAATAAAATTGTCGTCGAGTTCGTGGCCCACTTCTAACTAATAAACAAAGGCAGCAAACTCCGTAGAGAGTCTGCTGCCTCAAATTATCTTAACCCATTGAAAACCGGTCGAGAATTATAATATAGTCTTGGTTCTGCTACCATTGACTCTTTTGAGTTGGCGGTTTGGGTTTGGTTATCTTTTACTTCGACCCTTTGGGCGTCGGACTGCTTGAGTTCCTCTCCGTCCTTTTCATCATGCTTTGGAGCAAGTTCGGCGGTTATTTTGCGGTCAAGGGCGGCAAGATCGGATTTGAGTTGCTTCAGTTCATCCTCCTTGCCCCACTGCTTCGAGATGATGGCTTCAAGCTGGGGAACATCGGTTTTCAGCTTGGCTGTCCGTTTCTCATACTGGGCGATGATGCCGGGTATCTTCTCCAGAGCGTTGACGAAGTTCATACAAGCGGCGTGGGTGTCGCTCATGGCGATGAAGCCGTTGTTGAACTTGTATTTGTAGTTGCCTTCGACAACAAAACGATTCTGAACGCCCTCGCGTCCGTCAGCCAACGTACGCTCCGAGATTATGCTTATCGGGAAGCCATAGACCTCGCCGATGCGCTGATATTGACCGTGTGTGTCGGTACGTTGCGCCAGTCCTTGCAGGTGGATGCCCATATTCTTCTCATCGGTCAGGTTGCAGGTGTCAATCGTGAGGTTGTTGATAGGATTGCCCTCCTTGTCACGTTTGACGAGAGCCTCATACCGGGCAGCGTCGGCCTTCATCCTTTCGATTGCCGCCTCGTTGTTGGCAATGTCGTGGGTGATGGTCTGATACCTGAACTTGGAATCGGAGATACCCTTGCTGTGCGCCTTCCGTTCACTCTCCAGTGCGGCAATGCGCTTTTCAAGTTTAGCCTTTTCCAACAGGTCGGTGTTACCGGACAGAATCGCCATATACTCAGAGAAGTTCATGCCGTTTTTCTCATCCATTGCACCCTCGTCGATGGTTCTCGCTCCGAGCGCGCCGGATTTGAGCTGGGCTATGAATGTCGCCTTGCAGTGAAGAAGATTGAACTTGTAGGAGTCCAAAGATTTCTCTACGGCATAGATGATTACATCGACCTTATTATCAGCGTATAACTTGGCTATCTCGTTGCCGGCTCTTATGCCTCTGCCATCGCGTTGAGTCAAATCGCTTGGGCGCCAGGGTGTATCGCAATGATGAATCGCAACACACCTTCTTTGAGCGTTGACTCCGGTGCCTAACATAGAAGTCGAGCCGAAAAGCACACGCACATCGCCGTCGTTCATAGCCTGTATGACAGCTTTTCTCGACCTTTCTGTCTTACACTCCTGAATGAAGCGTATCTCATGCGCCGGAATACCGTAGTCCTCAATCAGCTTTCGTTTGATTTCAGAATAGATATTCCACTCGCCGGGCTTATATGTCGATAAATCGCTGAATACAAACTGTGTACCTCGTTGAGCATCATATTTACGATAATATTCCGCTATCATACGGGCGCAGTGTGAGGCTTTGTTGTTCGGATCATCGCCATATTCAGGGTCAATCATGCGCATATCCAACGCCATCTTGCGGGCATAGTCCGTGGCAATGAGCATCTTCGCCTTTTCCTCGGTCTCGCTCAACGGGGCGCGTCCGAGAATTGTAGCATCTCCGGTTTTGGCAAACTCCATCAGCTTTTGGATAAAATCCTCCTGCGCCGGTGTCGGCGGTATATTGTGGAGTATCTCGTTCTTATGGGGACGGTCAACGCCAACATCTTCCGCAGTTCTATAATCTGTGATTTCATTATAGAAAGCCGCTAACTCCGGCACCTTGATAAAGTAGCGGAAACGCTCCTTTTGGACAATATTATTGGTAACATTGAACTCGAAGTCCGTTGTCTTTTTAGCGAAGATTGCAGCCCACGCATCGAAGCAACGAATCTCCTGCCTTTCAAGCTCATTCGGGCGCAGATACTTGAACAACAGATACAGCTCCGTGAGCGAGTTACTGATTGTAGTTCCACTGAGAAAAGTAGCTCCGAGGTCTTTGCCAGTACGCTCCTGAATGGTACGGATTGCATACAACAGGTTGAGTGCCCTTTGGCTTCCCTCGCTGTTGCCCAGTCCCGCCACTCGGTCATGCCGGGTGTTGAACATAAGGTTCTTGAACTGGTGACTCTCGTCCACAAATATGTGGTCGATGCCCATCTGCTTGAAATCAACGACACTATCCTTGTTCTGCTCCATCTGATACTGTATGGTGGCAATCTTGGCAGTAAGGTTCTCCTTACGCTTGATAAGACCTTTGAGTATACCACGCGACACATCATGTCCCTGTTGCTTTACCACCTCAAGATTTTCCTCAACGGTATCAAGTTCCGCCTGAAGGATTTGCTGCTGCATCTCCGGCGACTGCGGAATTTTGCCGAACTGGTCGTGCGACATGATTACGCAGTCATAGTCGTTGTTCTTGATATTGTTAAAAAAATCCACTCGTTTGTCAGCCTTGAAACTCTTTTCATCGGCAAACAGTATGCGGGCGTTGGGATATGCCGACTGATAGGTCATGGCAATCTCGGCTACGTTGGCTTTAAGTCCGATAATCATCGGTTTGTGAGCCAGTCCGAGACGCTTCATCTCATGCGCTGCTATGCACATTATCAGCGTTTTACCCGTCCCCACCTCGTGATCACATATTCCTCCGCCGTTCTGTTTCAGCATCCAAATACAGTCCTTCTGACTCTGATATATGGAGCTGATTCCATAGCGGTCTCCCAACATTTTCATGTTGAGGTCGGGGAAGGTCTGGTGGCTGCCGTCATACTGCGGACGCACGAAGCAGTTGAACTTGTTATTATACAAATCAACAAGTCTTTCCTTGAATTCCGGACTTTGAGCCTCCAGCCAGTCAGTAAATCCATTGCGGATTTCATCAATCTTGGTATTGGCGAGTTGGATAGCCTCGTTGTCGGGAACCTTTATGTCATGTCCGTCATCGTCCTTGCCGATTGACTTCTTTATATCCGGCACGGTATTGTGCAGGGCGTGTTTCAACAGACTCATGCCGTCATATACACGGTAATAGCCACGAACACAATATTCCTCCCATATTTTCATATTCTTGTGGGATGCGTCTGCCGAATACTCATCCATTGATGAAGAATAGGCAATCTTCACATCGGTTTCATACAGATGCGACATATAGGCGGAGTATATTCCTGTCGGGATCCATCGTTCACCGAAGTTGAAATCCAGCTCATCGAACTCGATGCGGCGGGGCCGGGCTTCCTCCAGAGCTTTGAGTGAGTCCTGCGCCATTGCAATAAACGGCTCCATGCCGTCATAACCGGGGAAGCCTTTGATACGTTCTCCCTCACGGTCTATCCATGCCTTGACTGCCTCGGCTTTGGCAACCACGTTTCCGGCGATGAAGCGGTCTTTTATCTCATAGTTCTCCACTAATGGATTGTAATAGATGTGTCCTTCAAGGTTTTCAACCATTGCGTCCTCGTCCATATCCACAAGCGACGACATATATTCTAGATTGACCTCGCCGTATTTGTTGAGCGATGCCGTCAGTGCCTCCATCGGAGTATCGACCGAAGTAACCTCGTCAATGGCGAATGAAACAGGATGGTCGAAGATGTCAGCCTTGACAAATTGACCGTTCTCGCCGCGCTCCAGTGCCAGTGCGTCACGACCGTTGGCGTCCATCATTATGAACTTGACATTCTGCTTCTCGTTGAGATTACCGTACTTGACGACAAACTCATCATAATATTGATTGAGGTGTTTACGCAGATGTTCCGAAGGCTCATGGGTCTCCGCCTCGTAGTTGTAGAGCTGCTGATATGTCTCCGATAGAGTAATATACAGCATGGCGCGTTTCTCCTGCTCCGGTTTGAGGTTGAGCGGCGTGAATGTTGCACCGGTTTTACGCACATCGGAGAGAAAGCCTACCATGCCGTCGGCAACGACCATTGAGCCGTTCTTGTGGAAGAATTGTATGTCCTCCGGGAAAGGACGGGGCGACATATCGCGCTCAATCGGAATAGCCGTAACCTTTGCGGTACGGTTGCGACCGCCGGGAATGAAATCGCCCTCGGTCTTTTCGATATAGGTTTCGCCGGGTGCGATACCGGCGGCTTGTGCCGCCTCCTGAGCTTCTTTCTCCAGACGCATTTCCTCCATTTGGCGATGGGCAATCGACATCATTGTTTCATAGAATCCGTTGATGGGCGGATTGTCCTCCCAGTTCAACGAGCCATAAAATTCGAGTTCCTTTTCAGAGAGAGGACGGAATTTTTGAACAGGAATGTCTTTGACCGCTACGCTTGGTTTTGGTTTGGGAGCTTCCTCGCTGTGTCTGGGTTGCCGTTTCGGTTTGCCGATAGGCTCCAGCTCTCCGAAAAGATTGTAGGCGAACAGACGCGGGTCAGGATTGTCCGAATAATCGGGTCTGCCGTCGGTTTCAATCTCTTGAGTAGGGTCTACCTTTGGCGGCTCAACGGGCTTGGGTTCAGTTTTCGGAGACTGATTCGGTGTAACCGTTTCGACAACCTTCTGTTTGGTCGTCTTTGTCAGTTCCGGGTCCTCCAACTGCTCACATATAGCCACACGTTTACCGGCCCGCACAAGTTTAGGCAGATAAGTGTCAAGTGCATGATGGGGAAATCCCGCCAACTCTATTCGGTTGTCAATACCGTTCATCCGGCGGGTCAGTGTAATGCCCAGTATCTCCGATGCTTCAACCGCATCTTTTCCGAAAATCTCGTAGAAATCGCCGACACGGAACATAAGAATGGCATCGGGATGTTTCTTTTTCATCTCCTGATACTGTTTGAGCAAAGGCTCTTTTGCTCAATTTTCTCAGCAAGTGGCTTTTGTTTCGGCGATTCCGGCTTAACTTCGGGAGTTGGCGTAGGCTTGACCGGGTTAGGCGTAGGCGGCTTGATACCGTTGGAATTATACAGCTCCAGATTCAGACGAAGGCGCAGCGACTCATCGAGAGCCTTGCGTAAATCTTCGGCAATGCCATTAACACCACCTGCATGTGTATAGACAATCGCCGGTTTCCCATACTGATCGGTGCCTACTTTGGCATCGGTGCAGATGACATTCTGAGGAAACGCCTGATAGAACTTGTTGCCCGGAACTTTCGTGCCGCGGTCAACGACCGACTGGATGAAAAATTCCTCGTCAGCCGACAACGCTTTCTTACCTGTATGCTTTTGGAGAATGATAAGGTCAGACCCGGCATCGGTTCCGGCGTTCTCGCTGAACGTGTTGTTTGGCAGACGCAACGCCGCCACAAGGTCGGCACGCTTCACCAGCTCCATCCTGATGAAAGGACTGCCGGCGTTCATTACACCTTGGGATGCTATGAAAGCGACAAGTCCGCCCTCGCGCACTTGGTCGAGTGCCTTTAGGAAGAAATAATTGTGGATGGTCTTGGTAGCCTGACGATAAGCAATCCCCTTGCTGACGGCATACGCCGGGTCTGCAACCGCGAAATCTCCGAAAGGGACATTGGAGGCGGCGACATCGAAATAGCCGTTGAAGTCACGCTCAATCTTCTCAAAGCCCCCAATGCGGGTCAATATTGAAGGATGCAACGCCGATAGGATTTTGCCGGTGAGCAAATCCTTCTCATACGCCAATACCTCCGCACCGGGGTATCTGTCATTGCGCAGGAAGGAATCAATAAATGCTCCCTGACCGGCTGACGGTTCCAGAAAACTTTTCACCTCGATACCGGAATATTTCAGCGAATCGGATATGGCATCAATGACAGGCGCAGGTGTATAGAAAGCCGTCAGTACGGAGGCTTTCAGCGAGTCCATATACCGCGCAAATTCCTTGTCATCCTTAGAATAATCATGGATGATGCGGCGCAGTTCCACGGTCGGCGCAAACAGTTTTATGTCCGATTTGCTCCATTTGGCGGCATCCTCCAAATCATTGGCATCGTTGAGGATACATTTCAGTCCTCCGAATCCGGCATACTTGCGTAGCACCGCTATTTCCTCAGGGGTCTGCGCTCCACGCCCTGCAACACCGAGGCGAAAGGCAAGCCTTATCGCCTCGATGTTGTCGCGCATTGTCTGTAACTTATAGTAGGCCATTGTCGGAAAGATAGATTACGATTTTGCCTACAATCTCGGTTTCCATCAATTCAAGGTCAAGAGCGTCAACGCCTATTGCCATACGGTCAACGCCGTCGAACAGGTCTGGAATATCCGTCATAACCTGATTTGTCCAGTATTCCACAGCCTCCTCGCTGTCAAGGTCGATGGTATCCCCGAAATTCTCAAGGATAAGTTCCGATATAGTGTCATACTCCGATGCTCCGATATTGGAGAAAAGCACGGATATGGCCTCTGCCTCAGCCATAGGAACATTGGCACCGTTGCGCCGCGCATTTTCAAAGGCGTCGATTGCGGCGATAGAGTTGGCGATAATCTGGGGATGGTCTGGATCAACCTGATATTTGTTGAGCTGGAGATACTGCAACAAATAGAAATAGTAGTAGTTGAAGTCAGTAAGACTTCGGTCAAGTTCTAACATGATTGTGGATATTTAGTGGTTGATGATTACTTTGGGTCGAACAGGTGACACAGTATCGGGTCTGACATTATGCGCTCTTTCTCGTCGGATATGATTTGGATCACATCGGCTTTCACCTGCTCGTAGTTGCGCTGGATAATCGCTTTCATACGGGATTTGTCCGGTGTGTCGTCCTTGAAATCGGTAAGTATCGGGATAGGCTTGTACTTTGATGTTTCAGCCTTAACCTTTGCGCTGTCAATGACAATCTCGGCATGAAATATCTTCTGGTCTATGCGCTCGTTGATGTTGTCGCAGACCGCGCCGACGAACATTCCCTGTGTCAGAGTGGAAATCTTGCTCGGCGGGATAAGGCTGTCCATCTGCGTATTGATGGAGTGGCTCACATCCTGACGGTTGATTGAGATCGACTGCCGTTTCTGGAGAACCTTGCCGAAACGCTCAGAGAGTGTCTTGGCGGTTTCTCCCACGACCTGCCCGGAGAATATGTTACCGACGGTGTTCATCACAACTGCTGCTTCCTTGTCACCGTAGTCGCGTTTTAGCTGAGAGAAGTCCTGAAAACCGAGGCAAACGGCAACCTTGTTGCTTCGGGCGGTGGCTATGAGATTGTCGAGGCCCTTGAAATATATGGTCGGGAGTTCATCTATAAGAACGCCGCTTTTGAGCTTGCCTTTCTTGTTTATGATTTTGACTATGCGTGAGTTATACAGTCCGAGTGCCGCGCCGTAGATGTTCTGGCGGTCGGGATTGTTGCCCACGCACAGGATTTTAGGTTCTTTCGGGTTGTTGATGTCGAGCGTGAAATCATCGCCGGTCATTACCCAGTAAAGCTGCGGTGAAATCATACGCGACAGCGGGATTTTCGCCGACGCAATCTGTCCCATTAACTGCTCCGCCGCGCCTCCCTGCCAAGCGTCCATGAACGGCGAAAGGTAGTTTTCCAGCTCCTGGTAGCTCGTTAGAATGGGAAATAAATCCTCGTATCTTCTATTCAAAAGCTCTATGGCGTGGGGAAATGTGCAGTAGATACCGTTCTTGTAGATACGGAGATACCAGATTATCGCCGCGAACAGCACAATCGGGGACTCCACAAAGAAATCGCCCTGCTTGCTCACCCACGACTTATTGAGATTGAGCATTATAGTGTACGCGCTCTCGTATGCGTCGGCAATATCGGTCATAAAGTCGGGGTGAATAGGGTTACACCTGTGGCTCCGCTCCGGGTCGTCGAAATTTATCATGTAGAATTTCGGTTTGACTTTGCCGTAACCGCCCTTGTGCGTCAGCAGATGGTTGTAGGCTATCTCGCTCAAATCCGGGCTTTTGAAATCATAGATATAGCCGCTGTAACCTTTCTCTATCATCTGTTTGATGAACGAGTTGATGACGGCGTATGATTTGCCGGAACCGGGTGTGCCAAGCACGATTGTGGCGCGGAACGGGTTGACGACATTTATCCAGCCCTTGTGCCATTTCTTCTCAAAGTAGAATCTGGTCGGCAGGTTTATGGAATATTCGTTGTCCATAAGCTCCGTTTCCTGCATAAAGCTCTCGTTCTCGTCGTTGAAACGGTCGTCCATCATGTTGTTCTTCAGCATACGCCCGGCCCATATACCGCCCATCAGCAGGCAGATGTAGCCCGTGACGGTGGTGATTATATAGGTGTAGCGCATACCGGCGTCGAGTGTCCACCAGTTCAGCAGGAATAAGACGGTGCCGATACCAAGCATTATCCCGATATGCCGCCATGTGATGTTCTCGCTCCTTACGCCTCTGGTGCCGAAGCACGACAGGCCGAGAAGCAGCAGCGCGAAAAGTTTGGCGTTGAAGGTGGTGTTGAAAAGTCCGCAGGTGCGGTTGAAGTTGGCGCAGATCTTATAGACGGTCGAATAGAACCAGCCGCTGTCCACGGTTTCCACGCGGGTGAACCAGTAAAGGTTGGCGACAACCAGCACGATACTGACTGCCCGCAGGAAGTCCATGATCTTTGCCAACGCTCTGAGGTCGTCCTCTTGTTGGCTCATAATAAATGGGATTAAGGATTAAAATTTGGGGCGACGCCCTTTCTTCTTCTTTCTCTGCATACGGCGGCGGAATTCTTCCTCGTCGGGGTTGAACGACTGCCCCGGCTGGAACAGGTCAAGACCCGGAAGGGTGAAATCGCTGTCGCCGTAATCGGTAGTGGAGTGGATTGGTGCGGATTGGTGCTGTCCCTCCGACGGTGCCTGAGTGTTGCCAGATTGTGACTGGGTATCCGAATGGGTGTCGGCGTTCAGCTCCGGCTCCGGCATGGTAACTGGAGTGTCGGGAAGCGGCACATCGTTTGTCGTCTGGTGATTGTTGAAACGCTCATTAAGGGCATTTGCCGAGAACTGTTTGCCGAGTCTGGAGCCGTTCAATACCGTCATGGTGTTGTGGTCGATGAACGTAACGCCGTATATGCGCCCCTCGTCGGTATAGCGGAAAACAACATCTATGCCGCAGTCCTTCAGCTTGGATGTAAAATCGTCCTTACCCGTTGATTGAGCGAGGCAGTCCGCAACCTTGCGTTTAGTGGTAGCAATGTCAATCTTGTCCTTCGCTTTCTCGAAACGGCTGTCGATTGCCGTTCTGCTTGCGAACTTGCCGAGGCGTGAAGCCTTGAATGGATTGGCGATAACCTTGCCTTCATCGTCTGTGGCGAAATACACCAGACCGTGATACTCGCGCCCGTTAACCCTGCCGTCGGTCTGCTCACACCTTATATTATATAAGGAGAGAACTGCGTTATACTCGCCGAGAGTCTGAAACTTGTATCGCATACCTACCATTTTGACGGTATTGGCAACCTGTCGCTTGATGTCGCCCGAAGGGTCAACCTTTTTAATCGGCATATCGGGAGTGATCTTTTCGCGCTGCGCCTTGTGGAGATTGTATTTTTCCTCCAGTTCTGTGGTGATTTTCTTGCTTCGCCGGAACAGAAAATCCTGATTGAGCCGCTTGCCCTGCTCGTTGACATTGACAGTCACTATATGGATATGGTGCCGGTCTATGTCCTCGTGCTTGTAAATTATGAAAGGCTGCTCCCCGAAGCCGAGTTTCTCCAGATATTCACGGGCGAGGATTTCAAAATCCTGATCCGTGAGTTTATCATCCGGGTGCGGATTGAGCGAGATATGAAGAACCGGCTTTTTTGTTCGCCCCATCATCGGCATGAACTCCCTGAAATTTTCGGCAATACGACCGATGTCGATTTGCCCGTCTGCCGGGAGAATGATTTTGTTGGCTCCCAACAGACGGCCTTCCTCTTTGTTGATTTTCTCGGAATTGTATGCCAGCGCGCCATAGAGTGTAAATACTCATTGAAAAGTGGGCCGGTCGCTCATTGAAAAATGGGCCACCCGTGAGAGTATGCAAAATTAATAAA
>CANPZI010000044.1 GCA_947588995.1 uncultured Lachnospiraceae bacterium | reverse complement strand
CAAGAAAGCAGGTCTAAGATCATTTTTCTTTAGGAACAATCTTTTTCATGTCAACTGACAATTCGTTTACTTCATCTCGTGTTAGTTTACCCTTGTATCTTGACGCCTTTTATATTAAAATAGGAATAGCAGATTGATAAAATTCTATCGATCACACAGTCTCAAACAATAAGGAGGATAAGTATTATGGCATATGTAATCAGTGACGCTTGTGTGGCGTGCGGTGCCTGCGAGGCGCAATGTCCTGTCGGCGCGATCAGCATGGGAGACGGCAAGTTCGAGATCGATCCCGACAAGTGCATCGAGTGCGGTTCCTGCGCCGGTGTCTGCCCCACGGGTTCCATCTCACAGGGCTGATCTTACGAAAATCAAAGAGTTCGTATATGACAAGAGAACCGTTTTCCCTGCGGTTCTCTCGTTTTATGTGGAGCCTATGATTTTTTCTTATTGATGACAAATTTTTCTCTGGGCTTATGCCGTTCTCTGATCATCTCGTCGATCTTTCGGTAATGTTCCTCCTCTTTCTTTCTGCGCTCCTCGTCCCGCTCCTCCTGCATACGGAACTGATAGTCCAACTCTTTCAGGATGCTGTTTTTGACATCATCACACAGTTCTCTGTTGGCCGTCCTGACCGCATCCGTGATCATGTGCTGCAGCAGGTACTGCAGTCTGGCAGCTTTTTGGTCTTTCGACTCCTCCACATCCGCGACCGTCTGCTCCCGCACCGTCACGGCATCTGTGTCCTGCGAGAGCGCCACCATATACCTGTGCGGTCTGTTTATGAGCATCTCCTCGTTTTCTCTGACTCTGTCTTCCACACGTTCTTTTACCATCTCCATAAGCCTGTCCCTCCCTGTCTGCTCTTTCGCATCCTGCTCCGCTTCGTCCGCCGTCTGACTTTTCTCCCCGGCCGGCCTCTGCAGCAGGATGGTACGAATTGCTTTCAACTGCAGTCCCTGTTCCTTGAGCGCCTTGATCTCCTTAAGTCTGCGCACGTCGTCGTCCGTATAGCAGCGATGTCCCATCTCGTTGCGTCTGATGGGAAGCCGCAGTTCCTCTTCCCAGTACCGCAGCACATGGCTTTCCACCTGTACCTTTTTGGCAGCTTCCGATATGTAGTAGAGCGTTTCCTGTTCCATGCAGCTTCCCTCCCGAATGTCTGAATGCTGTAAACGAAAGAGACAGTCCCCTCAGGAATTGTCTCTTTCGTACATTGTCTACAGTTCTCTTTGGCAAGGCCAATCTGCTATCTGCGCAGATCGATATTGGCAAATTTGGTGTAGTCCGGCAGCCATACCAGCTCTACCGTGCCGATCGGGCCGTTTCTCTGCTTCGCGATGATGATCTCCGCGACGCCTTTGCGCTCCGTATCTTTATTGTAATAGTCGTCTCTGTAGATAAACATCACCACGTCCGCATCCTGCTCGATCGCGCCGGACTCGCGCAGATCCGACAGCATCGGTCTGTGATCCGGCCGCTGCTCCACTGCCCGGCTGAGCTGTGACAGCGCCACCACCGGCACGCGCAGTTCCCTGGCCAGCGCTTTCAGGGAACGGGAGATGTCAGAGATCTCCTGCTGTCTGGAATCCGTCGATCTGCCGCTCCCCGACATCAGCTGCAGATAATCGATGATCACCATCTGCAGATCGTGCTCCAGCTTGTATTTACGGCATTTGGAGCGCAGTTCCGAGATGCTGATGCCCGGCGTATCATCGATGATGAGATTCGACTTGCCGATGACCCCCGCGCTCTCGATCAGTTTCTCCCACTCGGCATCGGACAGATTGCCCGTCCGAAGATGCTGGGAGTCCACCTTGGATTCCATGGAAAAAAGCCTGTTGACCAGCTGTTCCTTGGACATTTCCAAACTGAAAATCGCCACTGTCTGTCCCTGCTTAAAAGCCACATACTCTGCTATGTTCAGCACGAACGCCGTCTTGCCCATGGACGGCCTGGCAGCCACCAGAATCAGGTCAGAGGGCTGAAAGCCCGCCGTCTTGTAGTCCAAGTCCAGAAACCCCGTCGCCACGCCGGTCACGTTCCCCTTATTGTGGGACGCCCTCTCTATCGTGTCCATGGCATCCATGACAATCTGCCGGATCGGCACGAACTCTCCCATATTCCTGTGCTGAATCAGATCAAAAACGCGCTTTTCCGTGTCCGCCAGAATATCTTCCAGACTGTCTTTGCCCGCGTAACAGCTGTTGGCGATCTCCTCATTGATGCGGATCAGCCTGCGCAGCGTCGCTTTCTCGGATACAATATTTGCGTAGTGTTTTGCGTTGGCCGAGGTGGGAACGGCCGTGATCAGATCGCGGATAAATTCCAGACTGCTTATTTCGGGCGGCACATCTTTTTCTTTCAGCCTGTCCTGCAGCGTAACCATATCTACCGGCTTGCCCTCATCATTCAACTCCACCATCGCGTCAAAAAGCACGCCGTACTGTTTGTTGTAGAAGTCCTCCGCGCTGACGAGCTCCGAGGCGGTCACAATAGCCTCCCGATTGATAATCATGGAGCCGATGACGGACTGTTCCGCCTCTGTACTGTGCGGCAATATTCTCTTCAGTAACGCCTCTTCCAAATCCGCCACCTGCTTTCGGGATTTACTTCTCTTCCACCACTTTGACTTTCAGCTTGCCGGTCACTTTCGGATGCAGCCTGATGCTGACTTCATAGACGCCCAGCGATTTGATCGCCTCGGGCAGCTGGATTTTTTTCTTATCCAGTTCCAACCCACACTGTTCTTTGGCCGCGGCTGCGATCTCTTTTGAGGAGATGGAACCGAACGTACGCCCACCCTCGCCGGACTTCATCCCGACCACAACTTCCTTAGTCTCCAAAGTCCCCGCAAGTTCCCTGGCTGCTTCCAGCTGTTCCTGCGCGACTTTGTCTGCGTTCTGCCTCTGCAGTTTCAGGTCATTCATATTGGCGGAATTAGCCTCCACGCCCAGCTTCTTCGGCAGAATGTAATTCCTAGCATATCCGTCGCTCACGTTCACGATATCGCCCTTTTTGCCTAACGACTTGACGTCCTCTAACAGAATGACTTTCATAAATTACTCCTCCAATTCGCCTTCTTCGATCATCGCGTCCAGCGTCCGCTTGATCGCGACGATGCCCTCTTCGATCGAACCGTTTTCGATCTGGGCGCCCGCGATATTCAGATGGCCGCCGCCGCCCATGCGCTCCATGATCACCTGCACATTGACCTCATCGATAGAACGCGCGCTGATATAAATGATACCGTTGTAGGGCGTCAGGATAAAACTTGCCTTGATCCCCTTAATATTCAGCAGCTCATTGGCCGCCTGCGCGCCGACCACGGTAGGGCTCGCGACATCCTCCCCGGTACATACGGAGATCGCATACGCCTCCCTGTAGATCTCTGCCTGACTGACTGCGTCGGCTTTTGCCTTGTACTCCGCGGCATCGTCCCTGAACAGCTTTCTGACGCGAGTCACATCCGCACCGTTTCTCCTCAGGAATGCCGCCGCCTCAAAGGTACGGACACCGGTTTTGGTCATGAAATTGTTCGTGTCTATCATGATGCCGGAGTACATACAGTCCGCTTCCTCCGGCCGCAGCTTCAGGTTGTCGCTGATATACTGCAGAATCTCCGATACCATCTCGCAGGCGGAAGACGCGTAGGCCTCGATATAGGACAGCGTCGCGTTCTCAATGATCTCCGCCCCCTGCCTGTGATGATCCAGAACCACCACGGACTTGCACCGTTTCAACAGCTCCGGACACTCCGTGATGCTGGGCTTGTTGACGTCCACCACCACCAGAACCGCGTTGCTGCCGGCCATCTCAAGAGCCTGCGCGTTCGTGATGATCATGTCGTCCTCATACTCGTCGTTATCCCTGAACATTTCCACCATGGGCTGCATGGACGAGGTCACATCGTTCAATATGATATGCGCTTTCTTGTCGAGCGCTCTGGCAACTCTGTAGATACCTACGGAAGCGCCGAAACTGTCCACATCTCCCAGGCGGTGTCCCATGACGTACACCTCATCCTTGACGGAGATAATCTCCTTGAGGGCATGCGCTTTCACCCTCGCCTTGACGCGCGTACTCTTCTCCACCTGCTGGCTCTTGCCGCCGTAATATGCCACGTTCACGGGCATTTTGACCACCGCCTGATCCCCGCCGCGGCCAAGCGCGATATCGATTGCGTTGCGCGCAAATTCATAGTTCTGCGTGTAGCTTAAACCGTCCAGTCCCATGCCGATGCTGAGCGTGACCGCCATCTCATTGCCGATATTGACGGTCTTGACATCCTCCAGGAGATCGAAGCGGCTCTCCTGCAGCTGCATCGCCGCCTCCTTGCGCATGATCACAAAATACTTGTCCTTTTCCAGTTTCTTACAGATACCGTCCATGGCGGCAATGTATTTATTGACCTTACGGTCAATCAGCGCGATCAGCAGAGAGCGCCTCACTTCCTCCACGCTCTCCAGCGCCTCGTCGTAGTTATCCAGATAAATCAGGCCGACCGCGAGCGACTGGTTATCAACTTCCCGCAGCGCTATCTTCAACGCCGTCTCGTCAAACAGGTACATCGCGATAAGATACCCGTTATACCCTTTCGCCTCGATGATATCGCTGTTTTCCGCCATCTCTTTCAGAGAAATTTTTTTCAGCTTCGCCACATAATAGCCGTCCTCATATTCCAGTTCAAACTCCGACTCCTCCTCCCCGTTCATACCCGGAAGTTTTTCTTTGGTGATAGAGGGAAAGAGGGAGGTAATAGATTTGCGGTACCCCTTTTCCTGGTGTACAACCCGCTCAAAGGCTATGTTTGTCCAGATCACCCTGCCGCCGTCATCAAGCAGCGCGTGCGGCAGTTCCAGATCGCGCAGAAGTCTTCTCTGAATCTGCCCATACTGTGTGGCAAAGCTGACAAGCTCATTCATAATAACCGGCTTGTTGTAAAACATCATTGCCAGAACAATGGCCGCATAGAATATAATAAATCCGCTGAGTACCAGTCCTGCCCTGAAATCTATCATATAGATCAGGATATCCACAACGACCAGCAGCAGCCCGAGATATAAAGAAGACTGTATGTAAGACTTCAATCTTCCCTTTAGCTTAACGCTGTTTTTCATCATCATTACTTCCCATCCGCATCACACCGATCAGACGATTCCGTGCTTACGCAACAGTATTAGTATAGCATTTTTTATCCGTTCGTGCTACTCCAATATGTAGACTTTTTCCCCGAAAAAAAGACAGGATATGGTGGAGAAAACGAGAGAAAAGACCCGACCGCGCTGCGGCCGGGTCTTGCATGTCTCTTTAGTCCTGAACGTAAGGCATAAGCGCTATATGTCTCGCGCGCTTGATTGCTACTGTCAAGGCGCGCTGATGTTTCGCACAGTTGCCGGTAATTCTTCTGGGAAGAATTTTTCCTCTCTCGGATACATATCTCTTAAGCTTGTTGGTATCCTTATAATCGATCACGTTATCCTTGCCGCAGAAAACACATACCTTTTTTCTTCTGCGCATTCCGCCTTTCTTCTTAGCGGGGAAATCCGGCTTGTCTGTTTTATTAAATGCCATGGTCATTGCCTCCTTCTAAAATCCAACAGTTAGTTGAACGGCAGTTCCTCGTCGATCCCGTCAGGAATATTCATAAAACCGTCTCCGGCCGCCGCCGGCGCAGGAGCAGGCCTGTTCGCAGGAGCGAAACCTCCGTCGCCGCTGCCTCCGGCACCTCCGGCACTGTTCTTGCTCTCGGCAAACTCCTGATCTTCCACCACGATATCCGTCGTATACACCTTGACGCCGTCCTTGTTCGTATAGCTGCCTGTCTGGATGCGTCCCGTGATCGCGATCTTCGTCCCTTTGTGGAAGTATTTCTCCGCGAATTCTCCCGATCTGCCAAAAGCGACACAGTTGATAAAATCCGCGGTCTGATCATCATTGTTACGATTGAATCTGCGGTCTACAGCCAATGTGTATCTCGCAACTGCCGTAGCGTTCTCGCCCTGAGAGTATCTCACCTCGGGATCTCTCGTCAAACGCCCCATAAGTATTACTTTGTTCATATAAACCTCTTTCTATTTCTCGTCTTGTCTGACGCACAGATAGCGAATGACGTTATCCATGATCCGAATACGGCTCTCGATCTCGGCAGGCGCCGTGCTCTCCGCTTCAAACTGGATGAAGTAATAGTAGGCTTCTTTCATCTTCTGGATCTCGTAAGCCAGCTTCTTCTTGCCCCAGTCGTCCACATTGGTGATCTGTCCGCCGAATCTCTCTACCAGAGCTTTCGCTTTCTCCAGGGTAGCGGCTCTCTCGTCATCTTCGATCTTTGCACTGACAACAACGGCTAACTCGTACTTGTTCATGCAGTTTCCCTCCTTTTGGTCTCTGGCCCCTTTCCGAAAAAGGAGCAAGGATAGTCGGCCTTGCGGCCAAAATATTAGTATATCACGAGTCTTTATCATAACACAGCCGGGAGTGATCCGCAAGTGGTTTTTCCGAAATTCCCCCAACTCTTTCGACAATCGCCTTAATATTCTTCTCCGCCTGCCGGCGTGCAATCATGATCTGATGGCCGCAGCCCATACACTTCAACCGAAAATCCGCGCCGACGCGAAGCACTTTCCACTCGCTCGAACCGCAGGGGTGCTGCTTCTTCATCTTTAAGATATCGCCCACCTGAATATCCATATGGTCTTGTCAAACCTCCCAAATGCCCTCTGCCGCACTGCCGCGCATTGAGCTTGGCACCGAACCCTGCGCACCGGCCCACGCGAACTTACGGAAGCTGGGAAAAGATTTCCCCGATACTGCCCTGCACGATCAGATCCGCCATGCTGTCCCTGGGTGTTGGCGTCTTATTGACCAGTACCAGCTTACTGCCGTTATAGTAATCCAATAATCCCGCCGCCGGATAGACCGCCAGGGAAGTGCCGCCCACGATAAGTACATCCGCCTCGCTGATGTACCGCACGGCGTCAGACAGGGTCTTCTGGTTCAGCCCCTCCTCATACAGCACGACGTCAGGCTTAATGCTGCCGCCGCACGCGGTGCACTTCGGTACTCCCTCCGCGTGCAGGATATACTCCGCGTCATAGGAAGCCCCGCACTGTTCACAATAGTTGCGCAGGACGGAACCGTGCAGTTCCAGCACAACTCTGCTCCCCGCCGCCTGATGCAGGCCGTCGATATTCTGCGTGACCACGGCTTTGAGCTTTCCCTCCCGCTCCCACTGCGCCAGCTTCAGATGCGCCGCATTGGGCTTCGCATCGAGGCACAGCATCTTGGCACGATAAAAACGATAGAACTCATCCGTCTTCTGCCGGTAAAACGTGTGGCTTAAGATTGTCTCCGGCGGATAATCATACTGCTGGTGGTAGAGACCGTCCACACTTCTGAAATCCGGTATCCCGCTCTCGGTAGATACGCCCGCACCGCCGAAAAATACAATATTATCGCTCTGCTCCACCCACCGGCGAAGCTGCTCCAGCTGTTCCATACACCGCACCTCCCGTCATTATTGCCGTCCCAGCTCCAGTCTGTTGATTGCCGAGAAAATCGCCCGCACGGACGCCCGCGTGATATTGGAGCTCACGCCCACGCCGTAGGTGACTCTGCCGCTGTCCACATCCAGAAGATGGATGTACGCCGCGGCCTGAGAATTCGACCCGCTCTGCAGAGCGTGCTCCTCGTAATCCAGAATCTTGATATCGATATCCAGTTCCTCCTGTAAGCCCCGCTTCGCCGCATCGATAGGCCCGTTGCCGACCGCCTCAAACGTCTTCTCCTCCCCGTGGTCCGTATAGATAATGGTGACTCTCGTGTCAAATTCCGACTCGATCTCCCCGCTCAGATCATCCACGCGCAGCTTGCGGAAATGGAACGGCTCTTTCCGTTCCAGATACTGCTGCCGGAAACTTTCCATGATCTGATCCGGCGACACCTCGCCCTGCTTCTCGGAGATCTCCTGAATCACATTCGCGAACTCCTTGTGCATTCCTTTGGGCAGCTTGAAACCGAAATAAGTGTCCATGATGAAAGCCACGCCGCCTTTGCCGGACTGAGAATTGATGCGCACAATCGGCTCGTACTCCCTGCCGATATCCGCAGGATCGATTGGCAGATAAGGCACCTGCCAGATCTCGCTGCCCCTCTCTTTCATCGCCTTGACGCCCTTGTTGATCGCGTCCTGATGGGAGCCGGAGAACGCGGTGAAGACCAGCTTGCCCGCATAGGGATGTCTGGGATGAATCGGAATCTTACAGCAGCGCTCGTAGATTTCGATGCTCTCGTTCACATGCTCGATGGCCAGTTTCGGATCAATGCCCTGTGAAAACATATTGTAGGCGAGATTCATAATATCCACATTACCGGTTCTCTCCCCGTTGCCGAACAGCGTGCCCTCGACACGCTCCGCACCCGCAAGCAAAGCCAGTTCCGCGCTGGCCACACCGGTTCCCCTGTCGTTGTGCGGGTGCACGCTTAAAATAATGCTCTCCCTGTTCTTGAAGTGGCGGTTCATCCACTCAATCTGGTCCGCGTACACATTCGGCGTGTTCATCTCCACCGTGGAGGGCAGGTTGATAATCATGGGGTTCTCTTTCGTAGGCCCCCACTCCTCCTGCACCGCCGTACAGATCTCCAGCGCGAAGTCCAGCTCGGTTCCCGTAAAGCTCTCCGGCGAATACTCCAGGATAATTTTGCCGGGAAAGTTCTCCGCGTGCCGCTTCACCATCTTTGTGCCCTCCACGGCAATCCCGATAATCTGCTCACGGTTCATGTTGAACACCACGTCCCGCTGCAGGGTGGATGTGGAATTGTAGATGTGCACGATGGCCTGTTTACAGCCCTGGATGGACTCAAACGTCCGCGCGACCAGTTCCTCACGGCACTGTGTCAGCACCTGCACCACCACGTCGTCCGGAATCAGCCTGCGGTCGATCAGCTGTCTGAGAAAATCAAACTCAATCTGGCTCGCAGCCGGGAACCCGATTTCAATCTCCTTGAATCCCAGCTTGATCAGATAATGAAAAAACTCTATTTTCTCCGAGACAATCATCGGATCGATCAGCGCCTGATTGCCGTCGCGCAGATCCACACTGCACCAGACGGGCGCTTTCTCAATTTCTCTGTTCGGCCATTCTCTCTCCGGATAGTCCACAACCGGATTCTTACGGTATCGCTTGTAATTTAACATAATATTATCCCTCCGCCTTATGTTTGTATCTGTCTCCCACGTAAAAACGAACTGAAACGCGCTCTGCTCACTGCTCGCGTAAAAGAAAAGCCCGTTGTACACAACGGGCTAAACCGACCAGCGCTACTCCCCGAGTCCGCTCTCAATCGCATCGATCAATGCTTTCAGCGCTTCCTCTTCATCTTCGCCGTCACACACAAACTCGATCTCATCACCGCATTTGACGCACGCGCCAAGCACACTCAGCACACTTTTGGCATTCGCTGTATTATCCCGAAATGTAAAAGTTATCAGCGATTTGAACTGCATCGCTTCCTTGCATAGGATGCCTGCAGGTCTTAGATGCAGCCCGGTCGGGTTTTTGATGACTACCTTTTGGCTTACCATACCCTCATCCTCCAACTTTGTCTCCGGCTGCTCTTCCCCCAAATCACAGCCTAACATTTACTATATCATTTTTCTCAAAATACCACAAGAGTTATAACATAATATTCTGAATCAGTTCCGCTAATTTTTTGGCCTCCGCCTCGATCATTTTCTGGTCCTTGCCCTCTATCATGACCCTGACAAGCGGCTCCGTGCCGGAGGGTCTGATCAGCACGCGGCCCTCTCCCGCAAATTTCTGATCCAGCGCCTCAATCGCCTCCGCGATCTCCGGATAGTCCATGTATTTCTCTTTTTTGTGGGGCGGCACTTTCGCATTCACAAGCGCCTGCGGCATCACTTCCATGACGGTTTTTAACTCGGACAGCGGCTTGCCTGTCTCCACCATCACCTGCAGAAGGTGCAGCGCGCTCAAAAGCCCGTCTCCCGTAGTGTTCTCGTCTAAGAAGATGACGTGGCCGGACTGCTCTCCGCCAAGGCTCGCGCCGATCTCACGCATCCGCTCCAGAACATACCGGTCGCCCACCTTGGTCTGTTCCATGCGGATGCCGTTTTTCTCCCCCATCAGGAAGAATCCGAGGTTGCTCATGACCGTGGCTACGATCGTGTCATGATGTAGTGTACCGTTCTGTTTCATATAGCTGCCGACAATCGCCATGATCTGATCGCCATCCACGATATTGCCCAGCTCATCTACCGCCAGCAGTCTGTCGGCGTCGCCGTCAAACGCAAGTCCCACGTTCGCTTTCTCATACACGACTCTGGCCTGCAGTTCTCCCATATGTGTAGAACCGCAGTTGGCATTGATGTTCGTGCCGTCCGGATTATTGTGGATTGCCACAACTTCCGCCCCCAGCTCTTTCATTGTCTCCACAGACGTATAGAAAGACGCGCCCTCTGCGCAGTCCAGCACGATCTTCATGCCACGCAGGTCAACGTTGACCGCTTTCATCGCGTGGTTGATATATTCTTCCCTGGCATCCGTCCGGTATTTGATCTTGCCGACACCCGCGCCGGTAGGAAATTTTACGCCCTGCATACCGCTCTTGATTAACGCCTCGATCTCGTCCTCCAGAGAATCCGGCAGCTTATAGCCTTCTCCGTCAAAAAATTTGATGCCGTTAAACTCCACGGAATTATGGGAAGCCGAGATGACGACACCGGCATCCACCTTATATTTTCGCGTGAGATACGCCACGGCCGGCGTCGGCACGATCCCCACATACACCGCGTTGGCGCCGACGGAACATGCGCCCGCCATCAGCGCGTTCGCAAGCATATCTCCTGAAATTCTTGTATCACAACCTACCATGATCGTCGGCTTGTGCGCATTCTCCTTGGTCAGGACATAGGCGCCCGCCTGTCCCAGCTGCATCGCCAGCTGCGGCGTCAGCTCCTCGTTCGCAATGCCCCTGACTCCGTCCGTACCGAATAACCTGCCCATGACGCTACCTGTTCCTTTCCTGTTTTATTCTTTGCCGGAGATGTGAACCAGCACTTCCTGATCTTCCCAGACAAGCTTGGAATCCTCAGGGAGATCGACCGATATGGGAATCCTGTAATAATCGTCCGCCGGTGTCTCTATCCCCGTTTCTTCCATCCATTCCGCCACGTTCACATTCACGTTCAGCTCATTCAGATCAAGCTCCTGAAATTCTGACGGCAGCCCCTGGAACACAATGCTCAAGCGTTCCTCCGTCTCCGCGATGGCCGCTTCATACTCTGCAGGAAGCCCGACGATACGGATATCTTCCATCCGAACCGAGGATGTTCTTCTCACCACCGGTCCGACTTCGACCGTAATCTCAATCATGCCGTCAAAACCGTCCTCCGCCAGAACCGTGCCGTCCGGCAGATAAGCTTTCAGATCAACCGGCGTCACCACATTCTCCGCAGCTCCGCTCACATCAATCACACCTTCCGGTATCTCGATCGCTTCCACATGCTGTACAACGGCAGATCGGCCCGCGATAACGACATTTGCGTGCGTGTTATCCGTCTCGCCGGTCAGGCGATAGCCGTCCGCCGGTTCGCCGGATATGCTGAAGCTGACCGGTACGGTCTTCGTCTCCAGAATTTCTACATTGACGCGCACCTTAGTGATATTGCGCTCCAGTCCGGCGGCGTCAATCTCCCTGCCGTCCGCGTCATACAGCCGCAGGCTGGCATCCGTATCGATATTGTTCGTGAAACCGGATATGTCCACATCCGCCTGCACTGTGGCAATCTGTGAAACTACCGACTTGGGACCTGATATTCTCAACAGATTCTGCTCCGTGGATACGTCGCCGAGAATATAGCCTTCCCGCACCTCACCCGTCACGTTGGCACGGATTGGCAGCGATCTGGTCTGCTTCTCCTCTATTTTCAGCTTTACGCTGTCGATGCTGCCGTTTATGCTCTCCAGCTTATCATTGTATTTGTTGGTGGAGAGCCGGATGGCGATCGTATCGAGACTGGACAGTTCCGCCACGTCAGCCGTCGCGACCACATTGCTCTCATTTAACGTATCCAAAATAGAACGCGGCGCATAGATCGTCACGGTGTCAATCACATCCGTGCCGTCCAGCACCTCATAAACCTGACCCCTGCCGGTGATCAGATCCGTATTTTTGATTGTCACCGGCACGTCCGAGAAACGCACGGAACTGACCGGATCGTTAATGTTGGTGACAACGATCCACAAAGCGGCGGCAAACAGAAAAGACCCCAGTTTCAGGCCCCAGTTTTTGGTAAGTTTATTTCTCATTTCTGGACCTGCCTTTCCACAGTTTCCGCTTCTTCTCCTCCACGGGCTTGTTCTGAATTTCCGACAGCCTCATGCGCAGTCTTTCAGCGTCCACTCCTCTCTCCAGCTGTCCGTTGTAAGCGACGCTGATCTTGCCCGTCTCCTCCGACACAATCACCGTCAGCGAATCCGTCACTTCCGAGATGCCCACGCCTGCCCGATGCCTCGTTCCCAATTCCTTGCTCAGCGCCATATTGTCCGAGAGCGGCAGGTAACAGGTCGCCGAGACAATGCGGTTGCCCCGCACAATCACCGCGCCGTCGTGCAGCGGCGTATTGTGTTCAAAGATATTGATCAAAAGCTGGCTGGACACAATACCGTCCACATCGATACCCGTTCTCTCATATTCGCTTAAGGACTGCTCTTTCTCAATCACAATCAGCGCGCCCGTCTTCACTTTGCCCATCTCGACGGAGGCCTTGACAATCTCATTGATCGTCCTGTCGGAAAAACGCCCTTCCTCAGACCTGCCCGAATCAAATGGCAGAATCGAGGAAAACAGATTCTTCTGCCCCAGCTCCTCCATCGCCTTGCGCAGTTCCGGCTGCAGCATGACAACGATGGCAATCGCCGCGATACTGAACACATTCGTCACGATCCACAGGATTGTATTCATATTGAAAATAGCCGCGATCAACACAAACCCCGCGATCACGGTAAGGCCCTTTAAGAGTGCCCAGGCCCTCGTATTCTTGATCCATACCAGAATGTGATAGGCGACGAACGTGAGAATGATGATCTCCGCGACATCGCTCCAGTGCAGGGTGGGCATGTGCAGACCGGAAAAATAAGTTGCGATCCATCTATTCAGTTGCTCCATTGCACGCCTCACCGCCTTTATGCTCTGTGTCTGAAAAAAAGCCCCGTTTATATCCTTATGCTCAAAGTCCGCCTTTAATGCGTATTTCTTGTCTTCTGTACCGTTTTGGCCCTCTGGCTGTTAATCTGCTTCACCTTTTTTTCCGGTCTGGAGACCGCCACCTTGGGCACCGCCTTGACGTAATAGTAGTATTCGTCGTCCTCAAACTGCACTTTCTCTGTCCGGCTGTAATCCACGTTAAACACAAAGAACTGCAGCACAAGCGCGAACAGGAATGCGACGATATTGCCGAAAATCACACCGAACAGGCCAATATTGATGTCAAACATCAGATCGCCCACAAGAAGCACCATGATATCCACGATAGCCCCTGCAACCATGGCGATTGTCCACGCATAGTCGATGCTCAGCCGTCTGATCAGATAGGCAATGATCACCGTAGTCGCAAAGGCGGCGATCACAACCACCATCTCCCGGTTTCTGAGTATGCCGTCAATGATAAACCGAAACTTCGCCCCTGTCTCCTCATCGGCCATCGCCGCGATCGCAGAGGCATTCTGCGCCACATAGTGAACCATGTAGTACGCGATAACGCCGCACGCGACAGACAGGGCGGAAGCCGGTGTCCCGATCAAACCCATGGCCAGCGGAATGACATACGGTATCCTGAGCAGGAAACAGACCGGAAGCAGCACAACCACGATCGTATCTTTCGGAGAAAAGCGCAGATACAGCAAAAACATGAGCAGGAATCCGGCGCCGACAACCGCCGCGCTCTCCAGGCTGAATGAGTACAGATGCAGTACCGTAAACAGCGCCGACACAACGATGACAAAATTGAGCGGCATGAAAGAGCACATCAGCGCAACAATCAGCACAATCGTCAGCTTATCAATACTCTCCATATAGCCTATACGGGAGTTGATAAACAGCAGCGAAACCAGCGCCAGCACAAACTTCAGGCACGGCGTGATATACACCTCATATTTGCTGTATAAGGTCATAATGATCTGCTTCATAACAAGTAGGGTCGTCATTGTTTATCCTTTCACATTCCGCAGCCGCAGCTTACGGGTTTCTATTGTCTATACATCTCCGCCAGCCTGCGCAGATTCATCTGGTACAGCCTCAGACTTTTAACTGCCCTGCTGTAGCGCATCGTATAAACGATATAGGAGATCACCGCATACAGTCCCACCACCCAGAGATACTGTTCCAGTATGTATCTGGCGAACCCCAGAAGATCCATCTTGTAGATGTCTGTCATAAACACTTCAAAATCATAAAAAATATACATGCCAAAGGCCACTATAAATGCAATGCTCGCACTTATAATGGACTTCAACACCTGCCAGCCGATATAATCGCTGCGAAAATAACTTCCTATGGCGACGTTCTTCCTGCCCTCGTTCGCCTCATAGGAGGCCATCTTCGTCATCAGGATGATTCTCTTTTCATTTAACATAATACTACCCCAGGAAGCGCATCTTCGGGTTGTCATGCGCCTCTTTCTTCGGTTCAGGCTTCGGCGCATGCGGTTTTTCGATGCTGTGGCTGAGCTGATCCGCCATATTGTTCTTGCACTTCTCGCAGAACCGGCCGCTGGTGATGGGCTTGCCGCACTTCTCGCACTCCAGCTCGATGCCGGAACCTTCCGTAATCTCCAGACGCTCGTCCTTCAGCCACGCCTTAATCTGGTTCTGTGACACGTCGCAAGCCTCGGCCACTTCCGCAATCGTGACATGACCGTGATCCCGGATGTATTCCTTAACCTCCTGAAACTTTACCTCCAGCGCTTCCCTGCAGGCCATACAGATCGGAGGCCCCGATACATAGTTAAACAGTCTCCCACACTTCCTGCAATTCCTCGCGTTCATGCCATACCCTCCTATACGTTTTTTGCACTATAAACCCCTGCCGATCGCAAGCGCCGCAAAGTAGATCCGCTTCACCCCGGCCCTGCGCAGTTCACAACTCATCGCATCTATCGTACTGCCGGTCGTATAGATGTCATCGATAATTATAATCGTACTTAATTTTACATCATTACGACAGATTTTGAAAGCCCTTTTCAAATTATTTTGCCTCTCGGAGGCAGATAAATCTTTCATGGGAGCCGTTTTGCGTATTCTGCTGATCAGGCCGGCCTCCACAGGGATGTGCAGTATGGCGCCAAGCTCCCGCGCCAGCACCTCCGCCTGATTATATCCGCGGCTGCGCCGCTTGGAGGCATGAATCGGCACCGGCACAAGCGCATCCGGCTTGCAGCGCAGAATCCAGTCCCCCATGCGCTCTGCCATACACGCGGCATAGTAGGCCGCATATTCCCGTCTTCCCTTATACTTGAAGCGATAGAGAGAGTCCGATATGCTCTTATAGGCAAAGAGCGCCCGCCCTCTGTCAAAAAGATGACGCCTGCGCATACAGTCGCCGCAGTATTCCGTCTCCTCCTCCGCAAGCTCTTTGCCGCACTTCATACAGTACGGCGCTTTGATGTAGACCGGTTTTTTCGCGCAGGCCGCGCAGATCAGACTCCCGAAAGGCATGACCGGCCTGTCACAGACAGGACACCTGCGCGGATAGAGAAGATCCGCCAGCGTCCCCAGAAATGTCTTTTTCATAGATTGTTTCCCCTGTCATCACGGGATCAGTTCCCTGATCCGATCCGCCAGCCCGGTGTAGCGGCGGTTTTGCACATTGTTGTCTATCATTCCCCGCAGGGTATCCCTGCTGCCCAGAATCGTCACACAGTTTTTGGCCCGCGTCACACCCGTGTAGAGCAGATTCCTGTTAAAAAGCATACGCGGCCCGGAGAGCAGCGGCATAATGACCGCGGGATACTCGCTTCCCTGCGCCTTGTGAATCGTCACCGCATAGGCAAGCTCGATCTCATCCAGCTGCGCAAAAAGATAGGTAACCCGCCTGTGTTCATCATACTCAACCGTCACTTCGCCGGCCTGTTCATCGATCCGCACGATAGTGCCGATATCGCCGTTAAAAATCCCCGCCCCTTTGTCTATGGGAATCCCGTATCTGCTGACGATTTCCCACTCCAGCTGATAGTTGTTCTTGATCTGCATGACCTTGTCCCGCTCGCGGAAGAGGGTGTCGCCGGACGTATATTCCCGCTTGTCGGACGACGGCGGATTCAGATAGCGCTGCAGGATCCCATTGAGCGTCTCCACGCCCAGACTGCCCTTGCGCATCGGCGTAAGCACCTGGATCTCGTACGGCTCCGCGTCGACATAACGCGGCAGTTTGTCCGTGATGAGCTGAATCATGTGTTTGTAGATCACATTCACATCGTTCCTCTCCAAAAAGAAGAAGTCTCTGCTCTTATTGTCCAGCGGCAGCATATCGCCGGCATGGATCCTGTGGGCATTTCTCACGATATCGCTCTCGCCCGCCTGCCGGAAGATCCGTTCGAGCACCACCGTCGGGAAACGTTCGCTTGCCATGATATCGCGCAGCACCTGACCCGGCCCCACCGAGGGAAGCTGATTGACATCCCCCACCATGATCAGTCTCGTCCCCACCGTGATCGCGCGCAGAAGCGCCTGAAACAGAAAAATATCCACCATGGACATCTCGTCTACGATAATCACATCCGCCTCCAGCGGATTCTCTTCATTTTTCTCAAATCTGGCTGACTTGCTCTCCTCGGACAGCACGCCGCTTAACTCTAAGAGGCGGTGAAGCGTCCTGGCCTCGTAGCCCGTCGCCTCCGTCATCCGCTTCGCCGCTCTGCCCGTGGGCGCCGCCAGATAGATGTCCATGCCCTCCGCCAGGAAGAAACGGATGATCGCGTTGATCGTCGTTGTCTTGCCCGTGCCGGGACCGCCGGAGAGGATGAATATGCCGTTCTTCGCGCTCTCCAGCACCGACCGCCTCTGCAGATCGTCCAGTTCGATGTCCAGCTCTCTCTGCAGCTCTCCGATTTTCTTCAGGATTGCTTCTTCCTCCGCCGGCAGAACTTCTTCGTTCACGGACACATTCAGATCGTGCAGCATCCTGGCGCAGTTCAATTCCGCGTAATAGTAAGAAGCTGTGTAGACCCTGCAGATTTCCTCCGGATCGGGAGAGCGCTTGATCACCAGCTTTTTATCCATGGCGAGATTCGCAAGCTGGGGTTCGATGACCGCCGGTTCCAGACGAAGCAGCTCGCCCGCTCTGCGCAGCAGGATATTCTGCGGCAGATAACAGTGCCCCTCCGCTCCCGCCTGCATCAGCGTATAGAGCACCCCGCTTCTGATCCGATAATCGGAATCCATATGAACGCCCGCCCGCGCGGCAATCTCATCGGCAATCCGAAAACCGATCCCCTGGATGTCCTCCGCCATCTGATACGGATTTTCTTTCAGGATTCCATACAGCCGCGGACCGTAATGATCGTATATGCGGATGGAGAGCGTGTTGGATATCCCATACTGCTGCAGAAAAGTCATCGCCTCTCTCGCATCGCGCTTCTCATACACGGCAGCCGCGATCTCTCTGGCCTTGCGCTCACTGATTCCTTTGATCTCAGCCAGGCGCTCCGGCTCCTCCTCGATGATGCGGTAAGTATCAGCCCCAAAGCGCTTCACGATCCGCGCAGCCAGAGCCGCGCCCACACCCTTGACGGCGCCTGAGCCCAGATAGCGTTCAATCCCCGCCTCATCCCCCGGCGGCACGATCTCATACCGCTCGATCCTGAACTGTTCGCCGTACACCGGGTGCGTCGTGTAAGCCCCCTCCGCCTCTATCGTCTCCCCCTGGTCCATCGTCTTGAGGAAGCCGACGCACGTGAGCTCTTTCTCGCCGCATTGAAGATTGAGCACCGTATAGCCGTTGTCCGCGTTACGGTATATAATATGTTCGATAAATCCTTTGATTTTTTCCATTTGTCCGTGCTGCTTTCTGTCCGGTCGCTGCCAAAGCCCGGCTCACTGCCCGCGTAAAAACAACAGGCTGCCTTGTCCAGCAGCCCGTTTTCTTTCCGATATCCTATGGATGAGATATTACAGATTATAGTTGCGCTTTGCCTGCTCATAGAGCATGCGCGCCAGAGAATTGGAGCCTTGGGAAGCTGTCTGCTCAGAGATTTGCTGAACCATCGCGTCTTTGAAAAAGTCCGTCATATTCGCCGCATAGCTGTTCTCTTTTTCCTCGTCGTCGTCAAAGAGTTTGGTCGTCTTCTCCATCTCTTTATAGACCTGCTCCCACAGATATGCCTCGAACTGTTTGCAGGCGTCAAGCAGCGCATCGTCATCGGCATTTTCCGCTTTCGCCGTGCTCTCCAGCCTGCTCTGCAGTTTCTCGGTCGCCACTCTCTCGGCGTCCGTCATATAGTCCGTATACAATCCCGCCCCGGTCAGATCCATACTCATCTTATCTACCGCGCCGCCTCACTGCACCGTACGGCACAGAGACAGCTGTCCTTTCCTCAGACTGTGTCTGTCACACCATTATCTCTTCAGGTTGTTGGCAATCTCCATCATCGCATCGGAGGTGATGATTGCCTTGGAGTTCATCTCGTAGGCGCGCTGCGTGACGATCATGTTGACCATCTCGTTGGCCACCTGTACATTGGATCCCTCCAGATAACCCTGCACAATCCTGCTCTTCGCCACGTCGGGCGTCGTGTCCTCGTTGAGCGCACGGCCGCTGGCATCCGTCACCGCGAAGAGCGTGTCGCCGACTCTCTTCAAGCCGCCCGGATTGCTGAACTGATAGGTGCCGATCGTGATGCCGATGGGCTGGGGATTATTCTGCCCGTCGGGATAACAGATCTGCCCGTCCTCCGTGATGGAGAGTTTGCTCGCGATATAGGTACGGTTCAGGGCAATCGCACGACCGTTGCTGTCCAAGACCGGAAGACCGTCCGCATTCGTCAGCGTCATGCCGCCGTTTGCACCCAGCGCCCATGTGAAATCGCCGTTTCTGGTATAGTAGGTGACCCCGTCCTCACCGCGCACCGCGAAGAAGCCCTCGCCCTCAATCGCAAATGCCGTATCACTGTCAGAGTCCAGCAAACTTCCCTGCGTATAGATCGAGTTGATCGAGGATGTACGGACACCCAGACCTACCTGCGATGTGGTAGGTTTCGGATCGCCGTTCGCCGTGGTGGTGACGGACTGCAGATTTTGATACAGAAGCGACTTAAACTGCGCCACCTGCGTCTTGTATCCCACCGAATTGACGTTCGCCAGATTGTTGGCGATCGTATCCAGGCTGACCTGCTGTGCATTCATACCGGTCGCTGCCGACCATAGACTTCTAACCATGCTTTACGCCTCCCGTTATCTTTTCGTTATCTTTTTATCCGGCTTTTACACTTTACCCAGCTGATTTACCGCAATATCCAGCGTCTCATCGTATGTAGTAATGACTTTCTGGTTACTCTCATAATGTCTCTGGATGGCGATCATGTTGACCATCTCCGTCACCGTGGACATATTGGACATCTCGAGATAACCCGAATAGAGCTGCGAATCCGTCTCGGCCTCCGTCGCCCCGTCCACGGGCCGGAAAAAGTTCTCGCCGAAATGCTCCAGATAATTGTAATCCTCAAAGTCCGTCAGGCCGATCGTCGCCACGTAAGCGCCGTCCTGGGTGATATTGCCTCCCCGGTCAATGCTCACGGGCAGCGCCGTGTTCATCCTGATACGGCGGCCGTTCTCATCCAGCACATAATCGCCGTCCTGCGTCTGGAGATAGCCCTGCAGGTTCATGGTGAAATTGCCGTCCCTCGTGTACATCACGGAAGTCTCTCCCGCCTTGTTGGTGTACTCTATCGCAAAGAAGCCGCTGTCGGAGATGGCGAGGTCAAAGGTGTTGCCCGTCTCCTTGATCGGTCCCTCCGAGTAATCCACATAATTCTCTCCGATCTTGACACCCAGATTCATGCCGACTCTTCTGACACGGTTCTGCGCATAATCGGGATTCGCCTCGTTATTCATCTCATACTCGTCGACGGCTTTCGGCGTGCTGATTAAGGCCGGCAGATTCGCCGCCTCGGACAGGTCCTTGATCTTGTACGCCAGTACGCTGTCAAAGGCCTGACTCGTGGATCCCTCTTTCTTATAGCCGATCGTGTCCGCGTTCGCCAGATTGTTCGTCATGACGTCCATTCTGTGCTGCTCGTTCACCATCCCCGTATAAGCCGTGTACAATCCTTTAAGCATAGTGTCCTGCCTCTCCTAATCCTCGCGGTATCCCGCCAGGAACTCTACATACTTGCCTGTGCCGATGGCCACTGCCGTCATCGGATCCTCCGCCGTCATCGTATTGATGCCGGTCTTGTCCGCGATCAGATCCTCCAGCCCGCGCAGCAGACTTCCGCCTCCGGTGAGGACGATCCCTCTGTCCGCGATATCAGCCGCCAGCTCCGGCGGCGTCTTCTCCAGCACGCTGTGGATCGTCTCCACAATCTGCACCGTCGTCTCGTGCAGCGCCTCCTCCGTCTCCTCGGAGGACACTTTCACGGTCCTCGGCAGACCTGTCACCAGGTTACGCCCTCTGACATCCATATAGTCAACCTCGGCTCTTCTGAAGGCTGAGCCGATCTTGATCTTCAGGTCCTCCGCCGTCCGCTCACCGATCAGCAGATTGTGCTTTTTGCGCATGTAGCGGACAATCGCCTCGTCGAAATCGTCTCCCGCAATCTTGATCGACGCGCTGACCACCGTGCCGCCCAGCGAGATTACCGCGATATCGGAAGTGCCGCCGCCGATGTCCACGATCATGTTGCCGCAGGGCTTGGAGATATCAATCCCCGCCCCGATCGCCGCCGCGATGGGCTCTTCGATGATGGAAACCTCTCTGGCGCCCGCCTGATAGGTCGCATCCTCGACCGCTTTCTTCTCCACTTCGGTGACGCCGCTCGGCACGCAGACCGCGATGCGGGGTTTGCGGAAAGTCTTCTTGCCCAGCGCTTTCTGAATAAAATATTTCATCATCTTCTCGGTGACCTGGTAGTCTGAGATCACGCCCTGCCGCAGCGGTCTGACCGCCACGATATTGCCCGGCGTCCTGCCGAGCATCAGCCTCGCGTCCTCCCCGATCGCCTTGATTTTGTTTGTATCTCTATCGAATGCCACAACAGAGGGCTCTTTCAGCACGACGCCCTTGCCCCTGATGTAGACCAATATGCTAGCCGTTCCCAAATCAATCCCGATATCCGTATACTGCATATACCTTTGATCCCCTTTCTTTTGGTCTATCCGTGCAGATTATATTATAACCTAAAGAATTGGTTTTTCAAAGGGGTTTATTTATTTTTTTCAAAAATTAAAAAAGTCGCCGCCACCCGTAAAACGGGTGGCTCGACTCGCTGGGTATAACCCCTTGACGCCGGACAGCGTCTCAAG
>CANPZI010000043.1 GCA_947588995.1 uncultured Lachnospiraceae bacterium | reverse complement strand
TTATTTTACTCTGAGGTATCTTTTTATCAACCACCTTCCTTGGAATTCCCTATATTTGAATTATACAGGAAGCTCCTGTTATTGAATATATTCATATTTCTGTTATCTATTTTCTGTCAAATGTTCCGACAGCCTGTTCCTGTATGATTTCCCAAACTAAAAACATCTTAAACTACATTTCCCGGTGCGAGACTTAGTGCTTCTCCGCGAAACAGCCTCTGCTGTGAGTGGCTAGAAGCACTTCTCACGCTTTCTGCTTGCCATTCTGTGCCATCACGCCTACCAGCGCATGAGGCACATATAATTCTTCCAGATAGTCGTTCTCGTCCTGCGTCAGTTCCAAATCGACCGCTTTCACTGCGCCGTCCACATGGGAGAACTTTGTCGCGCCCACCACGGGAGCGGTCACCTTTGCCAAAAGCCATGCAAGGGAGATCTCCGTCATGGAAACGCCCCGCTTGTCAGCCAGCTCCGCCACACGGGCGATGATTTTTCCGTCCGCCTCCGCGGTAGCGTCGTATTTGAACTTGGCATAGGCGTCCTGTTCCAGCCGCTTCGAGGTCTCACCGGGGCGTTTGGAGAGCCGCCCTCCGGCAAGGGCGCTGTAGGGCGTCATGGCGATATTCTGGTCGGCGCAGAAAGGCGCCATCTCCCGTTCTTCCTCCCGGGCAATCAGGTTGTAATGCCCTTGTATGGACACAAACTCCGTAAGATTATGCTCTCTCGCATAGAAATTTGCCTTGGCGAGCTGCCATGCATAGCAGTTGGAGATGCCGATGTACCGGACTTTTCCAGCCTTGACTGCGCTGTGCAGCCCCTCCATGATCTCTTCCATGGGCGTATGGTAGTCCCACATATGATAGATGTAGAGGTCTACATAGTCCATGCCGAGATTGGTAAGACTCTGATTCAGGTAAGTCTCAATATGCTTCTGTCCGCTGACACCCGCGTCGATTTCCTCCTGCGTCCGGGGCGTGAACTTGGTGGCAATCACCACATCGTCCCGCTTTGCAAAGTCTTTGAGGGCACGCCCGACGTACTGCTCGCTGGTGCCGTTCTGATAGACAATGGCAGTGTCGTAGAAATTGATGCCCAGATCGAGGCCATGTTTGATAATCTCGCGACTCTGTGCTTCGTCCAGCGTCCAGCTATGCTGTCCGGCGGCAGCGTCGCCAAAACCCATACAGCCCATACAGATGCGGGAAACCTTCAGATCGGATTTTCCCAAATTCATATACTCCATTGTAGGCCCTCCTCCTTTTACATTTCATTTTAACTTCTCATCTAACTTTTTAATCATCTGGCTTTTTGCCTGCTTTTTAATCTTTCAGCAGACCTTTTACACAGTTGTATGTAATCTCATAAATCGTCATAAACACATAGTTCACGCCCGCCTGTTCCATCGCCGTCCGCTGCTTCTCATTGACCACCGTATACGGATAGATGCCAAACATGAACGGGAAAAAGGTGTACAGGAAATGCTGTTTCTCTGTAATCGTCATCTTGGGGAAATACTGCTCCAGGCAGCGCATGACTGCCCGCAGCGAGCCTCCGTAAGCCACCTTAAACTCCGTGAGCCGTTCAAGCCGGCTGCTGCTTTCCAGATCATAATGGTTCATTGACATGATCTTGAGCAACTGCTCCCGCTTTTCCAGAGAATGAGCCAGCTTATCGGCAAATTCATCCCTGGTAAGCGTTTTATGTTCCTCCATCATCCGGTTCAGGTCGGCGATCCAAAGCTCATTTTCCCTCTGCAGCAAAGCGAGGAATATTTCTTCTTTCGTCTGAAAGTAATTATAAATCGAAGTTCGGGTAAAGCTGGTTGCATTCCCAATGTCTTTTAAAGTGATTTCTTTAAAGCTCTTTGTCTTATAAAGCTCCTCGCAGGCGTTGATGATTTCTTCCTTTCTTGCATTTGTAAGTTCCGGCGATCCCTTTGGCATTTCGTTTCCTCCCTCGTTATATCTTTTGTCTCATTCTTCCCTTCTCTCCTTTGACTGCTTTTCCTTCAGGGAAAGACACTTGCAAATCACATCTCCGGTTCTCAAATAATGATACGTCGGGAACTCGAACAGCACCGGCTTTAAGCTGTTATAATTGATCTTACCCTCCGCATCCAGATGTTCTTCCGCCACATAAGTATTATCGATCGTGCAGATAAAGCTTTCAAAATTCGGCGTTTCATATATGTCCACCACGCTGCACTCCAACGTCAGCGGCGCCTCCTGGATTACCGGCGCTGCGGCGCAGCAAGGCTTACCATCACACGGTCATGCCCGATGATTCCCAAATGTCCCACTAACGTCCATGTGGGTTTATCTCCATTCATCGCGCCGATTACCGTGATCGGCATAGGATAAAGCGCAAGCTTGGAGCCAATATTTTTCTTCATAGCGTTATTACCTCCGGTTTTCATTCTGACATCGTGTCAATATGAAGTATAGTACTATTCTGACATTGTGTCAATATATTTTCAAAAATTTTTCTCCTTGGTGTCGGCCGGCCTCATACAAAAAAGAGCATCCTTATTTCGGACACTCTTTCCTTCCTTTTTTTAATTTAATCTGTGCATCAGCAATCGCTTTAATCATTTTAATTGATTTTATGGTTTTTCCGCCAATGTAAACTGGCCTTCTTTCACAGAAATCCTTCCTGTTTCCGTGTCATATGCGAACCAAATATCAATATCTATTAAAACACTTCCCCACAAAGTCGGCTGGAATTGCGAAGTGATCGTAATATTCCCATTTTCCCAAAATTTAACAAAATCATATATTTCTTCTGGTTTTTCATAATAACAATCTAACAGCCGGAACAAACTCAATGATTCATCTGAAAGTACCTTTTCATATTTATCCAAATTATGGGTATCGTGGACAATGTCCAAAAATACAAGCGCAATGTATTGCTCTAACTCTTTTCCTTTCAATCCGGGAATCGGAAGAACATTTTCATAAGGATTAAGTTCTGCTGCCGGATCGAGCAGTCTCATACCTTCTTCCTTACATAGGAATACCTTTTGTCCATTATCTTCATAATCCAAAATACATGCATAATCCGTTATTTCCTGCGGGGCCTCTACGATTTCCAGGATTTCTAATCGCTGTGGTTCAAACTGATAATAAAAACTTACAAAAACCGCCGATTTTTCTTCCATTTGTTCCTGCAGACTATTGCACAAATACGCATGTCCCCATAAACCCTCGTTGTCCGAACTAAATATGTTCGCCTTCGCCTCCTGAAAAACATAGTCATTCCACTCTATGCTTAAAAATTGCTTTTCCGATTCTTCTGTATAAAAAGAAATTACCGTATCCCCTGCTTTCACTTTTGGAAGCATCATAAGTGCTTTCTCTGCGTTTTCTATCTGTCCTTCTATATATTCTTGTGAATATCCTGCTCTATCTGCAATCTCTTCTAAACTTGTCGGATCACTCGAAGGCCGCCATTCCCATATATCAAATAATTCTATGATGTCATCCAGCCCCCAGGCATCTTCACATTTATCTGCATCGGTTTCTTTATCAGTATCAGATATTTGGGATGAATTTGTCTCTACAATTTCATTATTACCGCTATCCGGATTTCCAGCTTTTCCATTTTCTTTCCACGAAACATCACATCCGGAGAAAAACAATAAACACAAACTTATTGCGTATAAAGTTTTTATTTTATGTAAAGACATTCATTACTCCTCCGTCTGGCAACCGCTACGGCCCGGACAGTTCAATGCTCTTCTCCATACGCCTATTCGGTCCTTTGTCACTAAGACGCGTCGCTCGCCGCAGCCTTTTTCTCTTTAAGAGAAAGAATGATTATCGCGATCAGGAGAGCTGCGGCAATCGCAAGCTGCACAAAAAATATGATTTTCAGGCTCACATAATTCTCTTCACTGAAACTGAGCGGTAATACATATTTTTCAATATCCGCCTCGTCTTCAAACCATTCCGTCTCTTTAAACCATTGTTTCATGTATTTATACAATTCGTCATCCAATGTTGTTAATCCGCCTGTAATATGTACCGGCTCCGCTTCGATTTCTTCCGATTCCACCATATAGAGTCGATCCATTGTACTGTGGCTGAGCTTTTTAAGCATATCATAATTATCATTTTTGGGGCTTGTCTCAAGCGCCACATAATAGGTTTCTTCTCCTACCGGTACGGGCATAATGTAATAGTAGGTAGAATCGCCTATTAAAGTCGAATTATCGTAACCGTTTGTTTGAGTCGATGTTTCCGTGCCAAAGCACTCCAGCAGAAGCGGGAGTTCTGTTTCAATAGCAAATCCTCTTTTTAAACGGCCCGCATCGTCCAGAATGTCTTCATAAATATCCACAGGCTTGCTAAACGCCATTCGCGTCAGTGCGCTGCCGCCATACATCAATATGAGCAGCACGACCAGAATACCTATGCAGAAATTTCTCAATACTTTATACATTACTTTTTCTCCCTCGTTTTGTTTTGATCTTCTGCCTGTTTACACCTTTCATATTGTACCCCCCCGAACGCATCTGTCAACAGACTTTTTTCATGCCCTGGTCATGGGTTTCCTGTATTTATCTTCCCGCATAATTTCCTATTTTGCCCGGCACTGAATATACCCGTATCACACAAAACTGTTTAAGGTTGACTTTTTGGTTTCCTTTTCAGTCTGCAGGTAAAACTTAAGGCTGCGCTGATGCGCAGCCTCAAATTAATCGTTTCCACTTACGGTAGGACTCACCGCTTTTATCGTTTCCACTCTCAGTAGGACTCACTGCTTTTTACGGGAACCGTGGTTCTCATACAATAAGCATCGCTTATCTCTAATTATTTTATACCGAAAATCTGAAAACCTGTCAAGAAATTTTTAACGATTATGCAACCGAAAAATCAGGGATAAATATGTGCTCCATTCCAGACAAAGGAAATCAAATATTTTAAACCTCTGACATATTATGACATATTTACTTGTAATTTTTAAGGCAACTGTGTATAATTGAGGTCACCAACCAACAGAGGAGACTTTGGATGAGGATTGATTATAGAAAACTTGGACAAATCGCTATAGATCCCAGTTATCGGAATATTCCGGCAAAAGATACAAGCGACGTCCTCACAAATTACCTATATTTGATGTCAAATCTGAATGCGGATGTGGACGCCTGGTCCGCCTCCGAAATGGCAATGATTACGAACAGCCTGAACAGGTGGCAGGACAGGAAAATCCAGTTGAACCGCCAGCAGGTTTCGGTCGGGGACATCCTGATGATCGATCTGGGACTGCACTATGCACCCGAACTTTCCTATGGACATCCAGCACTTGTCCTTGAAGAATGGAAAAACCTCATGTTTATCGTTCCTGCCACCAGTTCTTCCTCAAAACTTGCGCAGGCATACCATCCGACAGACAACCCATCCGGAAAATGGTATTACAGAAAAGTCGGCGTTTCAGACGGGTTTGCCCATGACTGTGTCCTGATCATCAACAACGCAAAGATTATTTCCAAATCCGCTATCCTCTCACCGATGGGGAACCTTACATGCGATCTGCAGGATGAAACACAACTTTTCCGCGAAATAAAAACCACCCTTCTGGAGCATCTGTTTCACAAAGAATGGGCCGCTCACCAAAACCTTGCCGGAGCATATCATGAATTACAGGAAAAATTTGATGCTTTGCAGAAAGAAAAAGCGCTTTCCGACGACAAAATCCAGGATCTGGAGCGCCAGATAAAAGAATTGGGCAAACCTATTGACAATCATCAAAATTAAAGATAAGATAGAATTGTCAAAGACGAATAATTATTACGTCTGAGGACACAATATAGATTGTACGCCGAAGGGCACGGGCACCTATCATGGTGTCCATTTTTTTCGCTTTTTCCTCTCCGGCAATTCATCCCACATCTCCATCACCATATTTTGCGGCTTGTCTATGTCGTCGTTTTCCATATCTTATTTACATCCATATTCATATTATAATCAAGGTAGCTCTTCAATAAAATATATGCAAAACAGGTTACTTCCTTTTAACCCGCTTTGATGTCCGGAAACGGAAAAAGCCAAACCACGCTCCTTATTCATAAGCAAACGAGTGTAAAAACTTTTTCAGTCTTTCCGTCTTCGGATGTTCAAAGAAATCGCCCGGCTCCCCCTCTTCAATGATCCTGCCGCCGTCTATGAATACCACACGATCCGCCACAGCTTTCGCAAACGAAAGCTCATGTGTCACGATGATCATTGTCCGTCCCTCTTTGGCCAGATCCAGCACCACTTCCAGCACTTCTCTGACCATTTCCGGATCAAGCGCTGCCGTGATCTCGTCCAAAAGAAGAATCTCCGGATTCATCATAAGCGCCCGGACGATCGCGACTCTCTGTTTTTGCCCACCGGACAGCTGTCTGGGGTAATTGTTCTGTTTGGAAAGCAGTCCAACCCGCTCTAAAAGCCGGAGCGCCTCCTTTTCCGCTTCTTTCCGGTCCATTTTCTTTACTATGACCGGCGCCAGCACCAGATTCTGCAGGACTGTCTTATGGGGAAACAACTCATAGCTTTGAAACACCATTCCAATCTTTTCCCGCACTTTACTCAACTGCTTATCCTGGGGATTGATGACCTTTCCATCCAGCACCACTTCGCCGTCGTCGATCCGCTCAAGCGCGTTGATGCATCGGAGAAGCGTACTCTTTCCGCAGCCGGAGGGGCCCACAATGACCACCACCTCTCCGCTCTTTACCTGCATATCCAGATGATCCAGGACAACAAGATCCTCATAGTTCTTACGGATTCCCCGAATATCCAATATCGCCTCCATTTTTCTTCCTCCTGTCTTTTCGGTTCCCATCGTCCCTATGCTTCCCATTTTTTCTCCAGATACCTTGAAAGCTTGCTGATGGGCCAGCATACGGCAAAATAGAGGATAAACACGGTAAAATAGATTCCAAAGGCCGCATTCGGATCACTTTTGCGGTTGGCTTCAATGATCTGCTGCCCTACCTTTAGAACCTCCACGATGCCAATCATCATGATCAGGCTCGTGGTCTTAATCATTCTGGTAATCAAATTGATGGACAGAGGAATCATCCTCCTAACGATCTGCGGAATGATAATGTGCACCAGCGTCTGAAAATCGCTGAAACCCAGCGCCATACTGCTCTCGTACTGAATAGGCGGGATCCCTGAGAGCGCTCCCCGCACCAGGTCGGACATCTCCGCGGTTCCCCAAAAGGAAAATACAAGGATGGACGCTGTCTGGGCGGAAATGTTGATGCCCAACACCCTTGTGGTTCCGAAATAGGCCAGAAACAGGAGCACCAGCTGGGGCATGATCCGGACGATTTCCAGATACCCTCTCAGGACGCCCTTTATCAGGGGATGTCTATCGTTCATCAGGCTTCCCAGTACAGTGCCCAAAATCAGGCTGATGCAGACGGACAGCAGACTGATCTTCAGTGCCACGCCCAGACCGCCTAAAAGTCTGGCCAGATTATTTCCTTTCAGCAATACTTCAAATCCCATCTTTCTATTCTCCAAACATTTTATATCTCGCTCTTTTCTCCAGTATGCTGCCCGCCGCCGACACCGGCACGAGCATGATGATATAAAATACAACCAGCATAAAGAGCGCCTCCGTTGTATCGTAGTACAACCCGATGAGATCCTTTGCCGTGAACATCAGATCCATCAGACTGATCGCCGAAAACACGCTGGTTTCTTTCAGCAGAAAGATCACGTTTGCCACAACCGCCGGTATACTTAAAATCCAAGCTTCCGGAAGGATCACCCGAAAAAAAGCCTGAAAGGAAGTCATCCCGAGAGCTTCCGCGCTCTCCTTCTGCAGCTTTGGAATAGCGCCGAGACTGCTCCGAAACGCTTCCGCCATATAACTGCCTCCGAGAAGCCCCATCCCGACGATCCCGCATGTTTCAGCGGAAACGCTCAGCCCCAGTTTTGGGATGCCAAAATACAAAAAGAACAGCTGCACCAGCAAAGGCGTATTGCGGAATATCTCCACGTAGGCACCGGTAATGCGCGAGAGCACAGGAATCCGGAAATAGATCGTGAAAGCTGAAACGATCCCCAGCACGATTGACAAAAAGATTCCCAGCCACCCAATTCTCACCGTAAGCCAAAAAGCCTCAACATATTTTGGAAAATACGAGATCAAAACATTGACATCCATATTCGTTACCGCTTTCTGTGGTCAAGTTTTTTGGACAGTTTCATTCCCACAGTCTGTATGATCTGAAAAATGATGATAAGCAGAATGACCGTAATGACCATAATATCTGTCTGCCACCGATAATAACCGTAGCGAACCGCAATGTCCCCCAGACCGCCTCCTCCGACGGTGCCCGACATGGCGGAATATCCCAGGAGGAGTCCGGTGGTAATGGTAAAGCCCGTAAGCAGAGAGGTCTTTGCCTCCACCAGGAGCACCCTGAAGATAATCTGCATATTGTTCGCCCCCATGGCTTTCGCGGCTTCAATGATGCCTGCGTCCACATCGGTCAGGGAGGACTCCACCACTCTGGCAATATAAGGGGCGGCGCACACCACCAGCGGTACAATGGTAGCCGTGGAACCGTAGCTCTGCCCTACCAGCAGCCTTGTAAACGGGATCAGCAATATCAGCAGGATCAAAAACGGTATGCTTCTTATCACGTTGCACAAAAAATCCAGTATCCGGTAGAGCAGTCCACACGGCCGCAATCCATTTTTTCCGGATACATACAGTAAAATACCCAGCGGAAGCCCGATCACATATCCGATCACCACGGAACCGAGAGTCATATACAGAGTTTCACCTATGCCCTCTATGAGCATCCATATGACTTTTTCATTCAATCTCATTCACCTCCGTCACGGAAACTCCCGCCTCCTTCAGCTCTCGAATCATATCCTCCTGTTGTCTGCCATCCTCCGGCAGACCAAGGATCATCTCGCCCACAGCCTTTCCACCGACATTTCTTGTGTCCGCTTTCAGAATATTGACGGGAATCCGCAGCTTTAGGATCACATTGGAAAGAATTGGTTCATACGCTGAATTTTCTCGGAAAACGATGCGGATCCTGCGCCCCTCTTCCAGCTTTTTCAAAGGCTGGAAAGAAATTTTCTTCCCCGCCAGAAGTTCTCTGGCGGCGTCCGACTTGGGAGCGCTGAAGATCTCTTCTACCTTTCCCTCTTCCACCAGCTTTCCGTTGTCTATAATGGCCACCCGCTTACATATATTCGTTACTACGGACATCTGATGGGTTATGATCACAACGGTTATGCCAAGCTTTTCATTGATTTCCCTTATCAGTCCTAAAATGGAGGCAGTTGTCTGCGGATCGAGTGCGCTGGTCGCTTCATCGCACAGAAGGATCTGCGGATCTGTAGCAAGTGCTCTGGCGATCGCCACCCGCTGCTTTTGACCGCCGGACAGCTGGGAGGGATAGGCCCTCGCTTTATCTGAAAGCTTTACCAGATCCAGAAGTTCAAGGGCCCGCTTCCTTGCCTCCCTGCGCTTAATACCATTGATTTCAAGGGGAAAACATATATTGTCAAGAACGTTCCTCTGCTCCAGAAGATTAAAATTCTGAAAGATCATCCCGATCCGGGAACGCATCCTGCGCAGCTCGCGCTCTGAGAGCGTTCCCAAATCGGTACCATCCACATACACATTTCCACCCGTGGGCTTCTCCAAAAAATTGATGGAGCGCACCAGAGTGCTCTTTCCCGCCCCTGACATGCCGATCACGCCGAAGATATCCCCTTTCTCGATTGCCAGACTCACATCTTTCAGTGCGACAACGGTATGCCCCTCTATTTCAAAATTTTTTGTCAGATGTTTTATCTCGACTGCGATCATACTCCTCCACCCTGTCTACACGATTATTCCTCAAAGAAGATCACTGCTCCGTCATAGGTGTCCTCAATAAACTGTTTGATAGCGTCAGACCTCAAAACAGTAACCAGGGCTTTGATCTTATCTGTATTTTCATTTCCCTCGTAGACTCCAATGATATTTACATAGGTCTGGGCCGCAAGAGAGTCGTTTGCTTCATAGGCGATCGCGTCCCGGCCAACGGAATATCCGGCCTCCAGCGCATAGTTGCCGTTCAGTACCACATATTCGACTTCTCCGGCAACCCTTGCGACCTGCGCGGCCTCAAGCTCCACAAACTCAATATTGTAAGGGTTGTCTTTAATATCGTTGACCGTGGCGGTAAGCCCCGCGCCGTCATTTAATGTGAGCAGTCCGTTGTCCTGCAAAAGAAGCAGCGCTCTCGCCTCGTTGGTGGTGTCGTTGGGGATTGCTATTCTGTCTCCATCCGCTATCTCATCCAGGCTTTTCTTCGTGCCGGGATATATACCAAAGGGCTCATAGTGGATTCCTCCGGCGCTCACGATATGTGTCCCCTGCTCCTCATTGAAGCTGTTCAGATAGGGAATGTGCTGGGAATAATTCGCGTCAAATTCTCCGGACTCCACTACCAGGTTGGGCTGAACATAATCCTCAAATTCTACGATGTCCAGCTCATATCCATAATCCTTGAGGATTTCCGCAGCCTTTGCCAAAATCTCCGCGTGCGGGATGGGGGACGCGGCAATCTTTATGACTTGCCCATTTCCCGGCACAATATCCAGTGCCTGTTCGGTACCCTGCTCCGCAGCCGTTTCTGCCGGCCCTGCGTCCGCGGAAGTCTTTCCGCCCTCTACCACCAGCGTATCCTCATAGTCAGCGCCATAGGTGTCGAGCAGCGTCGCCTCATAGTCAGCATGGAAAAACTGTTCCTCTCCCAGCGCTTCGATCTCAGCGTTCAACCATTCCAGCAGCGAGCTGTTTCCTTTTGAAACCGCGGGAGCTATGGTATCCTGACTGCCAAGGGAGGGAATCCCCACCACATAGCCTTCATTCTCCAGCGCGTATGCGATCACTTCCGTGTTGTCATTCGCCCATGCGACTCCGGTTCCGTTTTCAAACGCAGTCTTGGCCGATGCGTAGGTATCGAATTTCTGAAGCGTTATATCCGGATGGTTCTCTTCCAGATAAGTCTCCGCCGTAGTCCCGGAAATCACGATCACCTGATCGTCGGCTGAAATCTGGCTGAGATCTTCAATTACATTATCCTCATGGGAAACAACTCCCAGCGCTACATTCATATAGGGAAGCGCGAAGTCCACCTTCTCCGCCCGTTCTTCCGTGACTGTAAAGTTTGCAAGTACAATGTCTACCTTTCCTGTCTCAAGATATTCCACCCGGCTGGCAGCCTCCGTGGATACATAATTGATCTTTACGCCGAGATCCTTTCCGATCCTCTCCGCAAAGTATACATCATATCCCTGGTAATCGCCGTTTTCGTCCACGTATCCAAACGGATTTTTGTCTGAGAAAACGCCGATATTGATCTCACCGCTGGCTTTGATCTCGTCAAGCGTCCTGTAAACATTGTTTCCGGCGTCAGCCGCATTGTTGGTTTCCTGGTCCTGTGCCTTTCCGCATCCCGCAAGCGCGAATGTCCCCACGCTCAGGGTCAGTGCTGCTGTAACCAGTTTCCTGAAAATACTTTTTTTCATACTCTGTACCTCCTCATTTCCTTTCGGTTTTGACTATCATAGCATTGATTCTCCGCTTTGAAAATTTGCTTGATTTTATCGTTAGTGATAACCTATCCTTATCGCGCATTCCAACAAAAAGGCCGCTCCACCGAGCAGCCCTGAATTCTTTCACATTTTCCATGTGATCTACAGTTCCTTATATTTTAGTAGCTCTTCCACATATTTTCCTCCGTATGCGGACAGCGCGATGCCCTTTCGCGTGATATAGCCTATGATAAGCGGATCCTCTTCTTCCAGCTTTATGGACACCAGCCCCTGCAGGATCGCGCCCTCCCCTGCAAGCATTCCCGAACCGACGGAGTACCCGCCGAGCTCCGCAATGATCTCCATCGTTGTCGCGCGATCATCGGACTTGATCATTTTATCAAAATCATAGTCCGCCATCGCTTCCTCGGTGAGATAAAAATTCCCGTCATTGGTCTGATCGAACGAAACACAGGGGTAACCTTTCAGCTCTGCCAGCGATATCGTCCTGCGATGCGCGAACTCATGATCCTTCCATACATAAATATAAGTGTCGCGCTTCATTAGCGGCACAAACTCCAACTGATACTCCTTAAAGAGTTTCTTGATCACATCCTCATTGGAACTGGAAAACGATATAATGCCAATCTCGCTTTTTAGGCTGTGCACATCCTCCAGCACTTCCTTGGTTTTGGTTTCATGGATGGAAAATACATATTTTTCAGGCTCCATGCCCCGTATCATATCCGTAAAGGCCTTTATGGAAAAATTGTAGTGCTGGGTGGATACGGAAAACCGCTCTTTGTCACTATCCTTTGACAGGTACCTATCCTCCAGGATCTCATACTGTCCTACCGCTTTCTTAGCGTATGAGACAAATTCCCTCCCCGCATCCGTCAGGGAAATGCCTTTATTGGTCCGCTCAAAGATTAAGATTCCAAGCTCTTCCTCCAGCTCATGGATACTCGCGGAAAGAGCCGGCTGAGAAACATATAATCTTGTGGAAGCCTCCCTCATGGAGGAGGCGCCGGCCACCTCAAGCACATATTTTATCTGGTTGATATTCATTGTTGATGTCCTCAGCTCCTCTCATGAATTTCCTCTGTCTGTCATATCAATTTACATAACACATCTTCAGGTATCTGGCAAGAGAAAAATCAACTTCCGCCTCAGACTGCAAAAATCAACTTCCGTCTCAGACTGCGGACAGGGCAGCCTTTCTTAACAAAGATGCAGCCAGCATCACCCTCTCCGTCTATAACAGGCAGCAATCACACAGCCTATCCCCAGAACAATCGCGGAAACACAAAGCAGCAGAAGTGTTTCTACCGAAATCAGAGTTCCCCCATCGCCTGCCTGCAAAGCGTCTTCCCGTCCCTGAACATTCCAATTCGAGTCACGCGTATTCCCCATGTCCTGACGTCCTCCGAAATTCCAGCCTCCCGCATTCGGCTTATTTCCTTGCGGCATATCCGGAGGTGTCACACCGCCTTCCAAACCATTCGGCATCTCTGGCGGCCGCATATTATCTGCTTCGCCATCTTTTAAAATCAAACTGCTTGCAGAATTATCAATGAGCATTTCTGTTTCAGTATCTCCGACGATCAGCGTGCAGGTATCCCCTATTTCCATTTCAGGCGTACTGACGAGGACGGAGGAGAAGCTGCATGGAACTTTCTCTGAAATGAGCGCATTTCCGTCGGCGTCTTTGACCGTTACGATCGTCCCGGCCGATGCTGAAGCGGTCCGCATCAGAAAACCCTGTGGAGAGGAAGGATCAAAGCCCTCCGCCATGGCGCTGCTTCCGCAGGCAAGAACAATCCCGCCGCTTATTTCACATACGCCGCCGTTTTCACTGCCGTAGTCGATGGCACAGCTGCCGCCGTTGTCGCTAACACTGACAAACAGCTTCCCGCCGCTAATGTAGATATTCTTGTTGGAGTCAAGCCCGTCCGCATCCCGACCGTTTTCCACTATGACGGTGATCTCTCCGCCAGTAATGGTAATAGCGGAATTTCCGCTGTACCCACTGGCATTGAGCCCGTCGTCGGCAGGTTGAATGTAAAGCGTACCACCGGCAATGGTGATCTGGACGGCTTCTAATCCCTCACAACAGGACGGAATACGGATATTTCCAGATTCCACATAGAGAAACGATGTTTCTTCGTCGTTGGAAACCGTGATTCCGTCATCGCCTGCAAAAAGCGTAAGATCAGCCTCTCTGATCCGCACACTGTCGTTTGCATGAACAGCGTCCTGTTTCGCGGTTACTTCGACCGTACCGCCTGTGATCACAAAATCGTCGTTGCACACGATACCGTGTCGGTACTCCGCCGTTACACTGAGCGAACCGGTTCCATTGACAGTCAGATCGTCTTTGGAATAAATCGTTCCGTCCACCCCGGCAGAAACCGCTTCCTCGTCGAATACCGATCCAGAGGACAGGACGTTCTCAGTGCCGTCCCGCAGCGTCAGAAATACCTTGCCGGCCTGTTCCACACGGAGGGCCGCGTTATTCTCGCAGTGAATGGACACATCAGAAAACATCAGCCAGATTTTATCGCCGCTATCCGCTTCGATGATAACAGAACCGTCGGAAAGTTCGCCGGAAAGCACATATTTCCCCGCATAGACGATGTATACGTCTCCATGATCAACATAGGCTCCGTTTCCATTCACCGTACTGCCTTCATCCGAAAGCGTGATCCGCGTCGCGTCTTCAGCGTCCCATTCAGCATTCAGATCACTTTCCGTAAACAGTGAATTGATACTTTCTTCGCTTGCAGCGGCCAAAACTTCAGAGCTTTTTCCAATCATCAGCAGGATTGTCAGAAGCAGGGTAAACACGGTGATCCCAACGCAGATCGCATCGATATGCTTATGCTTTGACATAAGACTCTCCCCCTTATCCCATGTATTCCCCGTTAAAGCTTACCAATACCGCGCTTGCCACGCCGTTCATTTCGGAGAGTTCGTTAATAAAATCTGTGTTGTCATCTTTCAGACGGATTTCCAGATTTAACTCAATACTGCCCTTCTGCGCGGTTTTGCTTTTCACAACGCAGCGGTTTGTCCTTTTTTCAAGATATTCTTTCGCCGCCTGCTCGCTCTCATGCCCGTCGCACTGCAATACCACAATGTATGGATTACTGTAGGACTTTCGATTCACAAATACCAGCAGGATCAGGCCAATAATAACGCTGCCGATCACCGCCAGCGGGATCATCCCCGCCGCAAGGACGATACCTACGGCGATCGACCAGAACAGAAACGCAATGTCCAGCGGCTCCTTGATCGCCGTTCTGAAACGGACGATGGACAGTGCTCCCACCATACCGAGGGAAAGCACTACATTCGAGGTGACGGCAAGAATCACCACCGTGGTGATCATGGTAAGCGCCAGCAGCGTGACTCCAAAGGAAGACGAATACATCACACCGTTGTAGGTCTTTTTATAGATCAGAAAAATAAAGATGCCAAGCCCAAAGGCCAGCACCAGCGCAAGCATCATATCGAGGATGCTTACACTGGAGACATTGTTTAAAAAGCTGGTTTTAAATATATCGTTAAAGTTCATAGATGCATTTCCTTTCTACATGATTTAGCCGTAAATACGGCATTGAGCGTATTTTGAAAAAGCGGCTGGCCGACGGCCTGTGAGCTGGATCGCGTCCCGGATCATATCCGGAAGAAAAGCGTCCCACTTCACTTCCATTAAGATCGGAGCGTCGCCTGCCGGAACCGTCACAAGTCCCGCATTTAGAAAATCCCTGTACCGCAAGCCGGTCCGAATCCCATAATCGAAAGTGACGCGGACATTGCCCGGCCGGTACACGAACGGTTCCCGTGTATAATCTACCACAGCCTTTGGCTGAAGCCCCTCTGTTTTCATTTTATAACAGAGTTCCCGCAGAAGCGGCGGCGCGTTCTGCCAAAGCTCCGGAATACCTCCGTTTGTAATCTCCTGTGCCTGCTCAATCGTGATCCGAACAGCCTGTTTATTGCATAAGCCGTTCAGTTTGCTCTTTTTCTCCAGACTGAGGTAGTCTGTATCGCCGTTATAATAGCGAATGCGGAACTTTTCCCGCCGGTTCACACCATCAATTTTTTCCCGCAGGGCCCTATCCGCCTGCGTATCAAAGTAAAGGCTGCGTACCTGATACCTGCCGTCTTCGGCGTGTTCATCCGGTTCCATCAGAACCCTCAGCCGGCTGCGCAGCGCCAGAAGATCGGCTGCATTGATCTCTATTTTCCATTCATTCCGAAAGTCCATTTCGTTTCCGCCTCTTTATGTAAATCTTTCTTTTTCTTATCATCTTCCGTTCTATGATGAAGCCATTGTACTGATGGAAGATTGAAAGAAAATTGAAGTCACAAAAAATTCACAAAGCAGGAATGACAGCTGTAAATATGATCATCCCATCGTGGCAGGAAACTGAAATACGTCCGTTATGCGCCGTAACGATCGCTTTCGCAATAGCGAGGCCCAGACCATACCGGTTATCTCCCCCGGTCCGCGCTTCATCCGCGCGATAAAAACGGTCAAAAAGATACTTCTGCTGTTCAGCGGGAATTGGCGTTCCCTCGTTGCTGACAGATAAAACCGCATGCTGCTTTTCCCTGTGAAGATCAATATGAATGGTACCGCCCGTTTTACTGTGCCGGATCGCGTTGTCCAACAAGATAGAAAGCATCTGGCTCAGTTGTGCCGCATTTCCCATAACGCACAGGTTCTCAGCCACATCACACTTTAACTTTAATCCGTTCTCAAAAATAACCGTTTCAAATGGAAGCGCCTCCCCCATGACAATCCGCCCAAAATCTATCTTTGTCATTTCAGGTGTAACATTTTCCGTTCTGGCCAGTTCCAAAAGCTGTGTAACAAGGGCGCCCATCCGGGCATTTTCATATTGGATATTGTTCAGCCACTGGTTTTCCCCTATTTCCCGCTGAAGCATTTCCGCGTTCGCGCTGACAACGGAAACCGGCGTTTTCAATTCGTGCCCTGCATCAGAAATGAACTGCTTTTGCTTCTGATAGCTCTCCTCCAGCGGATGCACGATCCGATTCGCGAGGTAAATCGCAACAAAGAACAGCAAAACTATCGCCATGCTGCCGAAGATAAGGGTATACCGGAACAGCGTCGTCATACTGTCCTGCATGATGGTATTGTCCATGAAAGCGACCAGCGTATAGCGCCCCTTGTCAACTGCCGCATAGAGCAGACGGTCCCTAATCCCGCCGGATTTTCCACTCTTTACGATCTGCAGTGCGTATTCCCTCAGTTCCTCATCTGTATAGATCTCTCTGTCGCTGTTGTTCACGGCAAGCACAGCGCCATCCTCTTTTGACACCGCAACCGAATAGAAAGTAGAAAGCTGAAAGGTTGGCGTATCTTCAAACTGCGGCCCGTCCGGCCTGTCTGCCGGAATCGGCATACCCGGCTGTTTCGGTTCCTCCGGGCGGTTTTCCGGACGGATATTCAGGGTATAGAGCTGCGCGTACCGCTCCAGCATTTCACGGTTTCTGGAGGAAACCTCCCGGTAGCTGGAAATATAGATAATGGCCAGCGTGCTGAGAAAGAGCATCACCAGAGCAGACATGATCGCTGCGACAATTTTCCATTTTGACTTTCTAAACATCACCGCACCTCAATTCGTATCCGATTCCACGGATGGCTTTGATTTCTGTCTTCGCTCCTACAAACGCAAGCTTTCTACGCGTGAAAGACATGTAAACCTCCACATTGTTATATTCCGCTTCGCTTTCAAAGCCCCATATCCTTACCGCCAGCTGTTCCCGTGTCAGAACCTGTCCCTGATTTACGATCAGATATTCCAAAATATGGTATTCCTTTTCGCTTAGACGCACGCTTTGCCCGTTTGTCGAGCATCGCAGGAACGCGGTATCGGGATCAAGAGAAATATCCCCGAAAGTCAGCGAGCCGTCCGAGGACGGCAGAACTCTCCTGCCAAGAGCGCGAAGCCTTGCCAGCAGCTCTTTGGTCATAAATGGTTTGGTCAGATAGTCATCCGCGCCGCTGTCAAGCCCCATCACCTTATCGTCCACTTCCCCTTTGGCCGTCAGCATCAGGATCGGTGTTTTGATTCCTAAACAGCGCGCCCGCTGCGCAATTTCATAGCCGGATTTTCCGGGAAGCATCACATCCAGCACGATGAAATCGTAAATTCCGCTCTCTACGGCGGCCATACCGGAAATTCCATCAGCGCACCAGTCAACATCATATTTCTCAAGGCGCAGGATCTCACAAAGCGCCTGTGCCATTCTCTTTTCATCCTCAACAAGCAAAAGCTTCATTTTAAGCCCTCCTGAATAAGTTCATTATACCATAAAAGATTGAAGAAAAGTTGAACAGAGCGGGCCGTCCTGTTACTGCTTGTCAAGGACGTATTCATCATTTTTCCCTGACTGCCCCGTTTTCCATGCAAAAAATATCTTGTCTTTTCCCCTCCTTCAAAATAAAAAGGCAAGAAGCGTTTGGTTTCCTGCTTTCTTGCCTTTTGACCTGTGCTGACTTGCAATCTGAAATTCCAGTGAAAAAGTAAATTCCGCTGCCCTTTAAGATCTGGCGTATTTTATATATTTCTGATGGTCAAAACGTCTGCCGGAGTTCATGCTTTGTCAGGCAGATGCCGGAACGGGAATCCTGCAGACATTCCCGGTACTTTCGCTTATGACAAAGAAGTAATACGCAGGGTTTGGGGAAGGCACTCCCCAACAATGATTCCGGCACACAGCGTTTGGCTGTATGCTGCAAAATGAACGCAGAAGAGAATTTTGGCACCGTGGTAGAATCTTGCTCTAAAAGGGCAACAGCACTTTAGACTGTTCCCCTTTGATTAGCTTTCAGATAAAGGAAAAAGGCACAAATCTGATAGTTGTCGGAAAATCATTTCAAGAAGCGAATATAAAATGTGGTGATTGCAATAATCAATATACTCGTTATAATGTTACCCAAAATTCTGCTTAAACAAAAAGCAATCAATACTGTTATTCCGCAATAAAAACCTTGTATGAGGATTTCCCGTTTTTGTTCGTTGCTTTTGTTTGCCCATATGGTGAAACTAAAAAGCACTGCTATAACCAAAATACCGGCAATACAGATTGTCTGCAAAATCCTATCACCGTTGCCAAAAGTATATAGAATATTTGTACCCGCAAATAAAACAAGAAGTATTCTTGTTATTCCTATCACATTCTTTTTCAGCATCTGATTTTACACCTCTTTTCATTATCAGCGTTCAATTTGAGCCATTTGCTCCACCAATAATGGATGCTTGACCATTTCAATATCAAGTTGTAACAATTTAGTTTGGAACAGGGCCTATTCCTAAAGTTCCGATTAAGAAGAACAACCCCATAAAAATAATGAATAGCAACAGCAACGCCAATGCCATTGCAAAAGTTTGACCGCTCGGTTTTCCTGTTATTTTTCGCCGTATTCCATTCCCCAGTAAGGCAAGGAACCCGAATATACAAAACAATGGAAAAACAACACCAACACCAGTAAAAATGAGAGTATCCATTTGCCATTGTACACTGTCAAGAAATAAGACAAAAATGACAACTACCGTTATAACTCCCAAAATACAAAGTGCATTTTTGCGTTCTTGCCTACGTTGCAGTTTAACAACATTTAAGGTATCGGTAATGATATCTGTTGCCTCTTCTTTTGTTACTTCATTTGATATAATTCGTTCAGATTTCATAAGCTCCAGAACGCTTATTTCTAGAGCCGAAGCCAATGGTTCGATTGTGTTAATATCTGGGAAACCGATTCCTCTTTCCCAACGGCTTACAGCTTTATCGGTGACATTTAATTTCATAGCTAAATCCGCTTGAGTCATATTTTTTTCTTTGCGGCATTCTGCTATGAATGCACCAAATACTTTTGCGTCCATTCGCTTCACCTCCTTTCGCCATAACCATACATCTTTGCACTGTTTTTTTCAACCGACGTATCGTTTAGTACGGAATAATGGCACTCCTTGGATTCGGAATAGTGTAGTGCTGGCGGTCTATCTGTTGTTTTTAGTTTCTGCTTCTTTACCGTACATGAGCATTATGACAAAGTTTATTGTAACTTTCCTCGCAAAGAAAGGAGCTATAACCAATGCTCCATAGAGTTATGGTTATAGCTCCTTATATGTTGTCTGTAAGCGTGGATTGTCTGTGTTGTATCCTTAACTGAATAAAACATCCGTGTAAAAACCCACTTTCAGGTAGTTCCGCCCGAACCTGCTCATATCCTTTACGATCACTGTGCCGACATTCCCCGCCTCCACCTCGGCGATCATCTTCTGGAAGCCCTCACGCTCGAATGTCGTCCCGCTCACCCCGTCGTCCGTGAAGTGGCGGATATTCCGAAAGCCGTTCCTGCCTGCGAAGTCCTCAAGGTATTCTTTCTGAGACGTAATTTGTCAAGGGGATTCTCTGCACAGAAAAAGGTTTTTAGTATTTTAGCCGTCAACAACGCTTGACATATGAAAAAAGATCGTGGTAAAATAAGAGTTAGTTGATGCTAACGCATACTTTTCTGCCGCTTCGCCAAGCGGCTTTTATTAGGAACACAAGTTAGGCATAGCTAACTTACAGCAAAAAGTTTCTCATTGTAAAGGAAGATGGAATAGACTATGAAAACAAATGCAGAACGGGCACAGGAGCGGCTGACCCTGACGCCGAAAACAGAGTTCACATTGAAAAAGGACGGCTTTATCGGTGCGCTGTATCAGCCGGAGCGGGACGAATATCCCGGAAAGGCCGTTATCATGTTCGGCGGCAGCGACGGGATATACAATCTCACGAAGCTGGTTTCAGAGCAGTATGTAATACGCGGCATGACAGTTCTTGCGCTGGCATATTGGAATGAACCCGGTCTGCCGGATGGCTTTGAAAAAGTCCCGGTAGAATCGGTAGAAAAAGCCGTTCTGTGGCTGCGCGGGCAAGGTTTTGAGAAAGTTGGCTTGTGGGGAATCTCCATGGGCGCGGAGTTGGCGCTGCTGGCCGGAAGCCTGATGCCGGAACTGATCTCCTGCGTGACGGCGGTGTGCCCCACGAACATCTGCGGGCAGGGCTTTATCAAGAAAAAAAGCATACAGGCGCTGGAGTGCTCTGCTTTCAGTTGGCGCGGTGAGGAAGTTCCATGGGCGAGACTGAAATTTTCCAAGAGTGCGATCCTGCGGGACAGTCTGCGGGAAAAAGGAATCTGCCTGCGCTCCTGCTATGAGGACGCCGTAAGGAACGCCCCGGAGGAGGCGCAGATCAAGGTGGAGAACATCGGCGGCCCGGTGCTTCTCATCTACCCGGAGTATGACGGTATGTGGCCGTCCGAGCTGTCGGCAGAGAAAATCAGGGTGCGGCTGAAAGAGAAGAATTTTGCCCATCCCTGCAAGTGCGTCAGCTACAAATACGCAAGTCATATGCTTGTTCCGATCCGGTCAAGCTCCGTCAAGATGTTCCGGGTAGAGCGGAAACACCCTAAACAGTGTTGGGAGAGCGACATGGACGCCTTTGAAAAGACGCTGGCGTTCTGGAAAGAGGTGTGGTGAGACGATGGTTAAGATCACAGTCAAAATCGACGGTATGATGTGCGGTATGTGCGAGGCGCATATCAATGACGCAGTACGGCAGAATTTCAAAGTCAAGAAGGTCACATCTTCCCATAGCAAAGGCAAAACGGAAATTCTTGCTGAAATTCCGCTTGATGATGCAAAGCTGAAAGAAATCATTGATAAGTCCGGATACACCGTCACAGAAATACATACCGAGCCTTACGAGAAAAAAGGCTTTTCGCTGGTTCACAGATGAGAAAGGAATGGTTTTACATATGTCAGAGCAAGAAAAAAATTTTTTGGAAATAGTTGACCTCACAAAATCCTTTGGCAGCGGAGATACCAAACAGGAGGTGCTTCGGGAAGTCAGCTTCTCTGTGGCAAAGGGAGAATTCTGCGTGCTTCTCGGTCCTTCCGGTTCGGGGAAATCCACACTGCTGAA
>CANPZI010000042.1 GCA_947588995.1 uncultured Lachnospiraceae bacterium | reverse complement strand
AGATGATCTTGGCGGAATTATCGCGCAGCCCGGTATTCCGCACACCGGGCTTCCTTTCTGCCTCCTGTCCGCTTCTTGCGTCTCCGGTTTTGTTTGTCTTCTGTGCCACCTGCACCTCCCTTTCCGCATGGGAAAGCCGGAATGCCGATTGACAGAAGATTCGCCTATCCTACCTCTTCCTGAAAAGACTGCCGCCGCACCGCATACGCTTGTCCCATGCTCTGCTATACTGTTGTCTGTTTCTTTCGCTGGAATATCTGCTCTGAACATGAGAGCTATCCATATGCCAAAAGATTTCCGGCAGCCAGATCGCTGCCGACAGCTATACTATAGCAGATGCGGGCAGGGATTGCAAGCGGTTTTTCGTTTGCTCTTTCTGTCTTTTCCTGATATAAAGTATGAAATTGTCAAGGTACTGCGCCGCAGTTCTTTCCCACAGCCATATCTAAGCACGCAATAGTTACCGCGTGATTAAATTTATTTTCATAGCAAAGCATATAAGGAAAAATACTCTTCTTTTGAGAGCTTCAGGTACAGATCAATCTTTGATAAAATGAAACAACCCATACCGATATTCCCCGTTATGCTGATCAGTATCATACTTATGAATATCAACATTGTACTCAATTGTACTTTCTGCCGCACACGAAAACTCCAATAATTTCATTGCACCAAATTCCTTGACAATCGTGTCCGCATAAAATACTCTGTGCGCATTAAATTCCACGCGTTCCCTGCCAATAGGAACCGAAAGATACAAATGCCCTCCCATAGAAATTTTTTTCTGTATATTCCGAAAACACTTAAAACACGCTTCGGGATCTATAGGATCTCCGTATCTGCCAAGGCCGAAATGCTCCAGCGAACACAGTGCGGACATACTGCTTATGCTCTCATCTTCTATTTGCCTTAAAGTCGTGGCATCGTCCACTATCGTGTGAAGATTTTTCACCTCATTGGGGAATTCTCGAATATCGATCAAAGTCACATTAATATCCATTGCCAGCAAATGGGCTATAAAGCCGTCAATTCTTGAACCAATATCAAAATGTTCTTTTGTCCCATTTTTATGTATCAATTTAGCCGCCCATAAATCCTGCCAGAAATAATTATGCATTTTCCCTGCGGAATCATATTTATCGGTGATAATTGGCCATAGATAATCTCTTTTCACTTTGAAATTTTCTCGTGTATTCAGTCTTTCATACTGTTTGCAGTCGTCGCCGAAAAAACTCTTGTCATAAATTTCTAACCTCGCGCAATAGTTTGTCCAATTCTTTTCACCTAATACTTCTTTAATAATCTTTAAATTATTACAACCGACCATTCGCCTGAGCGGATACAGAAATATAACCTTTTTCAAATCAATTTTTTGATCTATGCATGTGCTATATATTTCATCAGCATATGTATTCGCGACAATCATATAATCATAATGCGGAAGAGTTTCATCAATGCTGTACAATCTAATACCTCTGAACTCGCCCATTGTTTTTTTCGTTTGGCAAAAACCTACTATTTTACACTTTTCTTTAATGTCTGGTATATTATCAAGAAATTCTTTTGCTACCATACCCGTACCATAAATGAGTAATCTCATTGAATATATCCTCCCCGTTATACAAATTGGCGGCATTGTTTCTAGGGTATTTTCCATATCTGCCTGTTCATAGCCAAACCTTTATTTTTCAGGAAATCCAAGGTGTCAACTGTATTGATTGCAAAACTAACAGAATAGAAATATCGTTGATCATAAATTGCTTCGTCTCTATGAATAATCGGTATACCATTTAATTCACCGATTTTATACATATCAATAAACGCAATTACTTTTAATTCAGGACACAAAATTGACAAAAGTTCTAATGCCAGCTTTCCCCATTTACCCGCGCCCCATATATATATATATCCCTTTCCAAGCAATTTTCGAATTGTCCAATAATACAACCCTCTTCTGAATATCCAATTTTCTCCCTGTACATCAATACTGGATATTTCCTTTTCTATTTTAGCCACATCTTTTTTTAAAACATCATAAATAACCCTTTCCCCAATTTTTTGCTCTTTACTAATATACTCATAATATACTCTGATCTGCTTTTTAATCTGTTCCTTTTCAAAGCATAATTTCCAGGTTATCTCAGCATTGTCTTGTATCTCGACAATTGCACCATTTTGGCAAAATTGATAACAGTTCAATATACTCTCTGCAATACTTTCTTCTGTATAATCTTTGCTGATAAACGCATTTTTCTTATCAAAAAACACTTCCGGTATACCCGCTACCGGCGTCGAAATGATTATCAGTCCATATGTTAATGCTTCTACCACAGAAGATGGAAACGATTCATCTATGCTTGTACAAAGCAGCCAATCACATTTTTCCAAAAATGGACTTACATCGACAATATGACCATGAAACGTAACCATATTATTCATCTCATGCTCATTAACATATTTCATACATTCAACGGCATATGAACTACTATTATCCCCAACTATATGAAGTTCTATGTTATAAAAATCTTCTTTTATATTTTCTACAGCTTTAATAGCAGATAACTGCCGCTTTCGCTCGCAGACATTTCCCAAAAGCAAAATCTTAACCGTTTTCAAAAAACGCTCTTCTTTTCTTTTTTGCCTATCCAATGGCGCAATTGGTCTTATGCATCTTGATTCAATTATCAGATTGCTTGCCCACCTATTCGAATATAATAATGAATCACACAAATGATAACGTGGATAAATATCTGCTGAGCAAAGCGAAAATTCATCTTCCGGCAATTGAAAAATATTCATTAAATGAGGGATTTTCATCCTCCTCGATATATATTCAACTGTCAGATTTAATTGTGAACTATGAAGAATATCCGGTTTTTCCTCTCTTACAAATTGTTCGATTTCAGCTACACATTTCATATTCAAGCTAAAATCCAACTCAGAGAAATTAGTAGCAATCACATACTTAAGTCCCACATAACGCAATTTGCAATCTTCACAGCGTTTAATATACTCATCCTCGGAAACCCCTTCTGCATCCCTAGGGATAACTACCACAATATCATATACTTCGGACATCAATACTGCCTGTTTCAAAATGTAAGTCGTAGCGCCTCCAAATACCGGCGTTATATCCAAAAAATAGGCTATTTTCATAATTCTTTATTTCCTACATAATTTTTTTACTCTTAAAACGATTCTGCAACTGGTTTCTGTACTTTCCATATTCTATTTTTTCAGCAACGTAATACAATCTAAATTTTTTGCCCCATACCAATCTATAACAGTTTGATCAATCACCTTGAATCCTACTCTATACGCCAAATATGCAAAAATATCTTTACTCATAAAACACCGCGCATGAGGTGAATTGGTAAAATTAGTTTTGTAATCAGAAATATAATTAGAATGATGAAAGAGCGCATACCCCCCCCCTTGTATTACTCTATATATATCTTTCAAATATTCATACACATCCATTAACTCAAAATGGACCATGGAATCATATGTAAACAACGAAGTATAGCTGTCAGCGGAAAGTTTCTCCAGATTGTATCCGTTATTCTTGTAATATTCTAATTTGTCATAATCCTTAAACCGTTCTCTGCAAATTTCTATATTTTCTTCCAATATATCTACTAAAGTGATCTTCCCAGCTTTGCCTATATAATATGGTACATGACGTCCCCGCCCACAAGCCAATTCAATCACATTGCTTAGATCTAACTGCTTAAAATATTGGTAAAATACCGAGTTTTCATTCCAAAACACATCGGTTACTTCTTTTTGTTCTGCTTCTTCAAACCATTTATCGTTATACCGTGCATGGACAAACGCGCACCACTCCCTATAATATACATGCTGTTCCCAGCCTAACGCTTTATGAAAATCACTATATAAATATCCTATACCGCCATTATCTTCTATCATATGCAATACTTCTTTACTCATTTGTTCGTCATACATTGCAATCAAAAATGGCAGCTTCTTTTCTGTCGCTTCACTATATGAGAGACATTTTTTGTTGTCTACATATCCTATTTTTTTATACTGTTTATCGCAAAATCCGGCACATCTATCGCCGAGTCCTTTCCATTCTAAGAACTCCAGACATCTTCTGCCACATCCCCCCGCTCCATAAATAATAAATTGACTCATCTTAATCCTCCTCACACTCTATAGGCATATATCAATCCCATATCGTTATTTTTATTTTCACACCAATATGAAAATCCTGCGACCTTTAATAATTCTAAAATGCTCTTATTCCCTAAATAGTGCCATTCAAGCATAATAAATGAAAATTTATTAAGAATATTTGCCTGTGAAAGTCTGTTCACGATCTGATACTCCTCACCTTCACAATCCATTTTCAATATGAAATTCCTATCTATATGTTTGCTAATAACATGAGCAAAAACCTCTGCAGCATCTTTTACCTCTATTGTTTCTATTTGTTCCTCGTTTCTGTACACAAGCCCATAATCTATATATTTTTCATAAGCTATCTGTCTCAGATCCGCTAATGTACTCTGTCCACAGGTCATATTTGAATTAAAGTGTATTTCTTTTTCACTGTTTCTGTCACTTATCCCATATTGAAATGCCAATATTTTATCTGATAATGCCGGATTGCATTGTATGTTATTAAGTGCCCGTAAATAAGTTTCCTTAAAAGGTTCATATGCATATACTTTTTCAACCTTAGAATTTGCGGCAAAATAAAGCGCCGCATCCGCTACATTCATCCCGATATCAATAACAATATCTTTCTTACTGTTATTGACATAATAATGGTATATCTTATTTGCCATAACCTCATAAACATTATTAAACTCATCTTCTGAATAAACACATAAAGTTATCCCCCCCCCATATAATTCTATACTTCCATCACATTTTAATTTAATATCATCATAGCAACCGTTATATGCTCCATACTTTCCCACACCAATAATAATCTTTGTACAATCAACGTTCTTTATCAACACACGCGCAATATCAATGCTGGTTTGAATACTCTGCATCATAATCAATATCTTGTCATATTTATATCTATCTATTTCATCAGGCTTAACAATTGACCTACCTTCAAAATATCCTTTCTTATACGAATCTATAAATCCAATAATATTATAGTCAGCATTAACCTGCTTTTCATTTCTCATATAGAAATCGCCCACACCATATACCAAAGCATTTTCTTTATTAGGATCAAAGCTGCTAGCAGCTGTATAACTTCCGTAAAGCGGAGCAAAAGCCTTTTTTATTTCATCCTTTATAAACGGGTTGTCCGGTAAATTAAATACTTTTGCCGTATCGTCCATTTCCACATCAAACCGCTTTGTTGTATCACAATGAACTCCCGAGCCATCCATTCCGATATTTTTGATCATTGACCGATACGGATTGATACAGATTCCTTTTCTGCGAATCACTTCCAATGTCCAGAACACGGCCCATGAATCAGATATTCCCTGAATATTAGATATAAGGACTTTTTCCAAATCTGTTCCCCATAACGCATATATTTCCGACAACTCCCTATCATGTTTGAATTCCTTTACAACTTCATAATCTTTTTTATATATTTTCCACCTGTCTTTCCATGTCCCCCACCCCCATGACGATATGCGTCCGCAGCCATACACATCAAATATATCTTTCTTTATATCAATGGGCCATGCATATCCGCTGACACAATACACATTTGCATTGTCACTATATTTTTTAAGCATTGTGTTCATAAAACCAATAAAATTTTTTGACGGCACACAATCATCTTCTAACACAATAACTGCATCATAATCTTCAAAAACACAATTAATTCCACTTACAATAGACTTTGCCAAACCATTATTTTCATCGGACACACACACTTCTATTGGGCAAAAATCAATCGCATGTATTATCTTGTTTACTTTTTGCCATTCGGCCTCATGAACCGCCTCCTTTAAACCGTCTTGAAAAACAAACAATTTTTCAGGATATTCTGTACTGTTCTCAAGTGCTTTCAACACCTGTTCTGTATGCCATGGCCTGTTATATGTAAAAAGAATTGTTGCAATTTTCATAGCGATCTCCATTCCAAATAAATACGCTCACATGTATCCTCATTTATATGCCAGTACATAGCATATTGCTATGCAGTTTTCTTTCGCCTGTCTTTTCTGGATGCTCTTCTTACATTTTCAAACCCATATTTAATATCTGCTAACCAGCTCTAAGCTATAATTCCGGCAATTTTATTAACTTTCCCAACATATGGTTCGTCTCCGAAGTCCAATCCGAATTATATTGATAATATCCTCCCGCTGGAGTGAATGTTAGTTCCCCTACTTTAATCTGTCCATCAATCACATACAAGTCTACTCTGACATAAATAGTATTTTGTGATAATATCTTTGCTATATCTATCAACTCTTTTAAGCATACCGGTGGTTCTATGCGTTTTTCATATCTTGGATAATCTCCAAACGACCATTCTTGCACATTCCATTCAGTATCCAAAACAACTTGTCTGCCTTCATGAGTTTCTAAATTACGGTCTCCTATTAGTTGTATAAATCTTGGCACTCCATTAAAGCAATGCACTTTATAGTCATATAAGCCACCATCTATCTGCTCTATATATTCTTCCGCAATTATTTTATGTTTGATAAAACTATAATGTGCTTCAAACGCACCTTTTCTACCATAGTCTTCTTGCATCCACCGATCTAGTCTTTGCTTTATATCATCAATATCTATCTGTTTTTTGTCTTTAACTATAATATTGTAACCGCACCCATGATTACACTTTAATACGAATTGATCTGGCAATCCGTCGAAATCAATGTCCCCTGCCTGATCCCATACACCAAGCAACTTTATCAAATATTCTTCTCCCACATTTTCTGCGACATACTGCTTAGCCAAATACTTATCCGCCAGCTTTGCCATAAACTCCAAATCCCCATAAATTTTTAACCATTGTATTTTTTCATTAAAAGTAAGCGGATTACTTAAATCCAAAAAATGCCCCTCTTGGTTAAAACTAAATGATATTGCATATTTATATTCCGATAATTCTAATTCTTGATAATAATTTCTATCGGAAACCATTTCCGGCAATTTCAATACAAGCCATACGTTATTAGTTAATTGATTTAAATGACCATATATTTCCTTTCCTGTCTTTCCACAAATTGCAACGATAACTAAATCGTTCTGTCCCATTAACACTTCGCTTCGCGAACAGACATTACAATCAAACACCGTTTGCGGATTAAAGGCCTTATCGGAGACAATTATATTTGATATTTTTATCTTATTGCGCTTACACCAGATATATAGTCTTCTTGCCCAATCACCAGCTCCATAAATATATACTTTTGAATATCCGTTTATCTGTTTAATAACGTCTATCGTCCACTCTTTCACCAGCATATATTTATCCTCCACAATTTTACATAAACCATTTTCTATTATACTTTATAACAATCAACTAATATTTCATTTCCATATTTATCGTTGCTGCTTCTCAGTGTATATCCGTTCTGATAATTTATAGCGGTATTAACTATATTTCCTTCTTCCGTACAGTATTTAAAAAATTCATATCTATCAAATGCCGAAGCAGAAAGAAGAACTTTTACATTTTCAAATGTAGGAAACCAAACATGTCCCCCATTAGATACCCCATTCTCTCCATAAGTACCGCCTCCATCAGCATCAAATAACAGAATTCCATCTTTCGAATACATCGCCTTTTTCTTATGAAGTTGCGCATTGTAATCTGGCATTGACATTCTTAAAACAGCTCCCGGCTTTAATATTCTATATATTTCATTAAGCACAGAAACCATCTGCGAATAGGGTATATGTTCAAAAACATGTTCAGATTGATAACCACAAATACAATTATCCGGCAACGGATACGGATTTGTTATATCACAATAAATATGTCTGTTGTCAGTTTTACTTATAGATAAGCCATATAAATCCTTGTCCGCCATATGGATTTCATCGCAAATATCTCCCGCATAAAATTTAATAGATTGAGATAAATCAAGTCGTGCAAAATTCATTGGCGCATATGGAACAATACCTCCTCCCTGGTAAATCCCTTCAATAGCAATCCCTCTGCTCGCTAGCTGCTCACCTATAACAAACCATGAATTTGAGGCAATAATAACAGAAAATTCCACATGTGCCTTAAGTTCTGCCAAATCATCCACAGATCTTATCGCAATATTATCCACAAACATTCCTTGCTTATAAATTGAATTGTCTGCAAATCCGATAAACATATATTCTTTACTGTTTTCCAAACTTAAAAAAAGCTGTATTCCGGCCGAACCATATCCAAAAATAATAATTTTTTTCATAGTTCAATTTTCTCTCTTCTTTCTGATTTCAGTTTCCTTACAACTCAATAAAGGCTTCCAAGTCTGCTGGATTTTTTTCTTGAAACATGCCATGTTTGCCTGAATTTTGAAATATTTTTGTATAACTCTCACGCGAAAATTTCATTCGCTTTTCCGCCACTGCGAACGTTTCCGTATCTATTTCCGAAATGTAAGCATTGCGTGAATAATATATACCAATATAACGATCATCTCGTATATATTCCAAAGAATAATGAAAACTTTCCTTTAATTCACATTCCTCATTATACAGTTTGATTACTTTCATTTGATGCGTTTTTCTGTTTACAAACAACACCCCCGTACATACTGTTTTAGGAATATCCCATGGTATGAAACATATATATTGGTTTATATTTATACTTAAGTAAAAAATGGCTCTTTGGTAAACTGTTAACCTTTTTTCACTTCTTTTTATTTGAAATTCTTTCGGAAAATCGCACAAGGTCGTTAACTTATCACTATCTTTTTCCCATATATAAATACATTTACCCGTTCCAGAAAACCAAAATGCACCTTGAAAATAACATATTGTATTTACATCCATTCTTATTTGCGGAATTCCGTGCTCTATTGTTTGTTTTTGGGCGGTATCAAATTCATAAAGAATCTTCCTCTTGTTTTCAAATAAATAAATTGATTCATCGACATTAATAACTTGATACGCAAATTTTTCTTCTGCATCATTTGATATTTTATAGCAATTTTCAATTTCTCTGCTTTCCAAGTTAATCTCAACTAGTTGCTTTAAACCGCTTGCCCATGCCCATAATGTTGCATCAATAATCCACGCCCATCGAAATCCTATTGCTTCTGTCTGGGGATTCTCTACTTTCATTTTTTCAAATTCATTACATTTCAAATTATAAAACCAGATACACTCATTACTTACCGGCAAGCAAATAATGTCATCCTTATATTTAAGGCATAACGGATTTGCTCTATATAATCCGCTTTTTCCATTTGGAATTCTTGCTATTTCTTTGCATTCTTCCGTAGAAATAGATATTCTATATAAAATATTTTCGTTGTGATTAACAAACCATGCGTTACTTTCTTCAAAGAATATCTGCTCATTGGGAACCATTGCGTAAAAAAATTTTTTCATAATTCTTGTACGATGTATATCAGAACACATCATATTCCTTTCACTTTATAATTTGATCTTATTTCTATATTAATCCGCTTTATATAGATTAACCCCAGTACTTATTCCGACAAAAAACTAAATAAATCTATTACTTCAAAAATCTTCATGCTCTGAATAAATAGGTTCACGCATGATGCAAACTGATACGCATAACTATCACATATTAATCTTTTATATATTGTGCAATCCACTTCAATATTTCTTCGTTAATCACTGTATACTTTTTCCCCTTTATTTCAACCTGTGCCCCGCTGTATGGCGGATTCCAAAATGCTCTAATCTTTCTATCAATATCATCTATGCTTTCACAAGGCTGTATCAATTTACTTTGTTCCAATTCATACAGACTAAAATACCTTCCTTCATTTTGTTTCGATCTTTCCAATTCATTCCCACTGATTATTTGTTGCATTATATCTACAAAGAGTTGATATAAATGCTCATGAGTTATTCTAACCAAGTCTATATTTAATATATTTTCATCAATTTTAAACTTTCTACACTCTATGATCTCCCCAGTGTCAAACTCTTTGTCCATATAATGAGCCGTCACTCCAAAATAGCCCCAGTTTTCCAAAATAGCGATATGATATCCCGATCCTCTAGCTTCGGGTAACGGCCCTGGGTGGAAATTAATGCCTCCATACTTTGGAATTTCTAATATATCTTCCTTAACCTTTTTCCAATAAAAAGAGAGTATATAATCAACACTTATATTATTTGCAGAGTATAATGTTCTCAATTCATCTTCTGTAAAGACCTCAATATCACTATCTTTACAGATCCTCTGTAGTATCGAGTCTCTTTTTCGAATTACTGCTCCCACTACTTCTATTTCATTACTTCTGCGCAGATACTCCAACGCATGTACTGACGAAAAAGTTTCCTTTGCCATAAATACAACTCTGATCATAATCATTTCCTCCTAAGCACAATTTATATATCTTGTCTAAAAAACAATTCTATACTTAGGTGGATAACTACTTTTTATGACAGATTCATATCTACTGTTTAATTTGATAATTAGCCTTTTCCCCCCCCCCTCTAAAGCAAACTTTAACATATCTTTTCTACGCTCTTTAATATATCTTACAGGTATCCCAGCATACATCTTAAACTCCAACAGTTCCCCCTTTACAAGACTCATTGCTCCTACTGCCACGCCTTGATGTAATATTGCCCCCGGCAGCAAAACACTTCCTGTCCCAATAATCACATGTGATCCTATATATATCTTTTTCCCAATATCATGAATATATTGCGCCTCCACTAAAGGACCAGTCATAAATTCACCTGAATAATCATCACTTGTAGAATAAATACTTACTCTGCTACTAATATTCACGTAATCGCCTATTTCGATTCCGAATTTCCCATATAGTGCGCTATATCCAGCTATATGTACATAATCGCCTATTTTAATTCCATTACCTCCACTCAAAAAAGCAAAATCATCGATTCGCACATGCGCTCCTATCGCAATACATTCAGGCGAATAAAATACCGCTCTTTTACTAATTTTGACATCTCTACCTACGCTTTTAAGCCCCAATTCCTTGATCTCAGATTGTGATAAGTAACTGTCCAAATCCATGATCCCTCCAAGCCAAATCATTCTCTATAATTAATATATATTTTCATACTTTCTACAAACTATTTAATTCCTTTGGTGCGGCATACATAACCGTCTCTGAATATGTATAAGAGTGATGCCTTACCAAATAGCTGTAATTTTCAAGTTCTTTCATTAACATTTGCGGTATTTCTATCATATCTTCCAATCCGTGATAAATTGATATCGCCAGGATCGGTCTATCGCGTTTTATAATCTGCATGCCGCCAGATAATGCCCGTCTCTCTGCTCCTTCAATATCCATCTTGATAAAGTCAACCTTGATATCTCGAAAATAATCGTCTATTCTGATACTGTTTACAGTTCCGCTTTCACTATCCGAATCAATTCTTGCGTTATAATTGGCAAACTTCATGGCTAATTTCTCTGCCCTATCCCACAACGCATAATTTTCGCAATATATATCTATACTTGCTTCGCTTTCCGCCCATTTTTTCAGCCTTAAATAATTATTGGGGTCTGCCTCAAAACAATACACACTTTTAGGCTGTATTCTTTCTTCCAAAAGTTCTCTTACAGTATCTCCTGTATATGCGCCGGCATCCAAAAAAGTCAGTCCGTCTAATTTCCCTCTAAATTCTTTAATAAAATATTGTTTTTCACCTTTATATAATTTACATATTTCTTTTGTGGCCTTGCCTTCTATTACCGTTTTCTTAATAATCTCATAATATTGTTTGGTCAATATATCATTGCTGGTATTAATCAACTGATTTAATGCCGTAATATATTGCGTATTATTTTTATATTCATAAAACCTGAAATCATCCGTATCCTTTTGCAGCAGCATATCCAATGCGGCATACACATTTGCAAAACCTATTGTTTGAATCTTCTCTACAATCTGACCAATATACATGCTGGATATAATAATATTTGTCGATATCCTATCCAGTTTAATCAATTCATCATGAGACAATATTTTTCGTCCGCAATATGTTTCTCCCCATCTGCTTTTGTCATCATCATAGAATGCGTTTACATGAATTCCACAGTTTTCGAGCCGTTCACACAGCAATTTCCCATTATACCCCCCCCCATATATAACATTAGTTTTATTCACAAATTTGCTGATATTGCTAAAATCAATTTCCTTTATGGTCATAGATTATCCTCGCACCTACCAAATTATATTCAACCGCTTTTCTTTCAAAATGTCTCGCTTCCCTTTTACTTATAACAAATTGTAAAATTCAATTAACTCACCTATTTTAGAATCCATTGAAAACTTCTGATTCGCTTTTTTTACATTTCTTTTATACTCTTCCTTACATTTGCGCATTATATCAAAATCATATTCATCAATACTCCACTTAATCAAGACCTGCTCGTTCTCAAACATATCTGCCTGCTTAAACGGGCTACACGCTATAATTGGTAATCCTGCATCAAGATAGTCAAAAAATTTATTTGTTGCACCATATAAATATTTTTTTCGTGTCGTATATCCCTCGTCTTTCATTCCAACAGTACTTTTTACTGGATGAATACCAAAATCATATTGCGAAATTACTGTATTCAATTCTTCAAACGACACTGGCCTATGCAAATGGAAATATTTACTCTTGCTTTCAAATTCTATATAATCTTTATACTTTTCTTCACTCCATACGGACGGATATATATGTAAATGACATTTATTTTCTTCACATTTTTGTCCAAGTTCCAAAAGGCACGCACAAGCCACTCCCGGACATTCTTTTTCTGTAACAATACCACCTGCATAACATAAAGATAATTCTCTGCAGTTGGACCTTTTTACTTTTTCACCGGCATCCGAAGTACAATAATCAAAAAAAACCAAAACTTTTTTAATACTAAAATGTAATTCATTGATCAAATACTCTGTTACAAATTCCCTACAAGTCACACCATCTGCATTTTCCAAGCAATATTTTTCCATATATAAATGTTCTTCATCGAAGAGTGTTATCATGCCATTTATTATGTCATAATTTTCAAATATCACTTTGCCCAAATATTGTTTTAATCTGACAATTTCGAACGCCAGATAGGGATCCCAAGCATTAGAAAAAACATGTATTATCTTACTGTTAAGTTTTCTGAGATAACACAACAATTCCTCTATATATTCAAAAAGAATGTACCTGTTGCAACTTCTTTCGATTTGATTCATAAATGGCTTAAATACATCAGCTTGTCCTACCGCAACCTCAACAAATACAACAATCCTTTCCCCTTTTTTCTGTAACGCATGCAATATTTTGCAAACTCTGGGGGCCGGATTTTTTAATATAAATACAATACAGTTGTCGAACTCCGAAAAAGAATTTAAATCTTCTCCACATAGATTATTTTTTTCCCATTCGTCGATTCTGTCTTTATACCACTCGAAACTTTGATTTCTATATATTTCATGATAAGTTTGTCCACAAAACGGATACCATAAGTAATCTGAGAGCAATAGCCAATTATTTATTCTCTTATTTTTTAAAATACCGGCAATTTCATGTTGATACTTCTCCGTAACTGCAATGATTGTTATGCTATTCCTATCTCTTAATATTTCCTCACACTTTCCGATTTCATACACATCAGTGTCTGTGACTAATATTTGACCATTTGTCGCTGATGTAACTACGCAAAATGCAGGGACAACTCCTATATCTTCCAATACCTTACACAGCTCTTTGGCCATTTGCCCTGCCCCATATAATACAACTTTTTGATACCGAGCAAGCTTTTCCCTTAATTTAGTTGTTCTTATATTAAGTGTCACTTAAAAACCTCTTCAATTAAAATATTGCCAAATCCTCAGCTTTTTTGTTTGGAAATTATACTATCTTCTTCAACACTTCCCCAATATAATCAACATCCTCTTCCCTCAAACAACTGTACATCGGAAAATCCAGGCATCTCTCCGTCATCTCTCTGGCATACCTGACATCCCGCTTATATGGCTTGCTCTTATAAAATGTGTAATCACACGTGAGCACATCATACAGTTTCCTCGTCTCCACACCGTTCTCTTTCAACGCGAGCCAGATTGCATCCCGTGTCATGCCTGTCTTTCCGGCATCAATGACAACAGGGAAATAGGCATAATTGTAATCTATAGATTCCTCATACCGATACGTCTCGATCCCCGGAATCTCCGCAAATACTTCTTGATAATGCCGGGCCAGCCGTTTTCTCCTCATTATGGTTTCTTCCACATGCGGCAGATTGACAAGGCCCATTGCTGCGGAGAATTCCGTCATCTTGGCATTAAAGCCGCTCACCTCGACATCATTGGTCGCTCCGTACGATATGCCGAAGTTTCTGTACAACTCCAGTTTTTCTTTCAATTTGGCATCCCTGTATGCCAGAGCGCCCCCTTCTATCGCGTTGAATACTTTGATGGCATGAAAGCTGAACATGACTGCATCGCCGAATTCAGCTATATTCTTTCCGTTGATTTTCGTTCCAAACGCCTGCGCGCCGTCATAGATCACTTTGATCCCATACTCTTTGGCGATACTTTCTATTTCTTCCACATGGCACGGGATTCCGAAAATATGCGGTGTAACGATTGCGCTCGTCCCGGAAGTGATATTTCGCCTTATGCTGTCTGTATCAATATTGTAAGTATCATCAATATCACAAAATACAGGTATCAGTCCGCACTGCTCTATCGCGTTCGTCGTAGAGACAAAGGTAAAGGGGGATGTCAGCACTTCCGTTCCCCGTGGAAGTTCCATCGCCTTTATGGCAGCTGCTAAAGAAGCATGCCCGTTCACAAATAATTCCACATGGGGACAGTTCATGTAAGCCTTTAGTTTTTCGGCAAACATTTGCACTTTAGGGCCGTTATTGGTCATTGCCCCTGTATCCCACACGGATCTGATCTCGTCAATATATTCTTCATATGATGCCATTTCCGGTCTTGTTGCTTTAATTATTCTTTCCATTCTCCTTTACCCCTACCGCTACCTATATAAAATTCACATGTCCACTGGGTTGCTTCAGTTCATCCAAATACCGATTCATTTCGTCCAACCGACACAACTCTCTGCAATTTTTTTCCAGATCCATATGCATAAAATAGTCTGCTATTTTTTTACGATGTTCTCCTTCCCATATTTCGACAAAACTTTCTTCATTTAAATTGCCATACTTAAGTTCATCTTTTCCCATAAATACAATACATGGCCACAAATTCCCTCTGGCATCCACATACACCATAAAAGGTAGAGCCCAACAATGCTTGTACTCTCTTTCACATGTCAATTTCTGCATAGAATGTGCTCTGAAATATACTTGAAATTCATCAGTCTGCAGTTCCTTTACTTCGCTTTCCAATTCCAGCATTTCCTGATAATTCACTTGCATAATATGTGTACTTTGGGGATGCTGCGAAAATGGTTTTATCGTATAATAGTCCACACCAATTTTTCTCAGTTCTTTTCCCATTTGCACTATCTCATTTTTATTGTCTGGCAACAGTAACAGTTGCACTCCTAACGTGGTGTTGAGATTTTTCTCATGCTTAATTCGCACTGCTTCCTCCACGTTAGATAGCACTTTTCCTAAATCCCCGTCCTTTCCACGATGTATCTTATTATAAGTAGACTCAGTAATTCCCGATATACTAAAACGTATCCAGGTAAGTGATTGCAAACACTCTCTCGAAATTTCTGGTGTAAGCAAAACTCCATTTGTAGACATCGCGGCATCAATACCAAGATTTTTCGTGTAATTAATGATTTCCGCTGCATCTGCATGCACCAGTGGTTCGCCCTCTCCTGCATAAATAATGCTTTTTACACCTCTCGGCGCTAATTCTTTAAGATTATCTATCAAAATCTGTTTATCCATTCTGAACGGCTGATATCCCATATAATCTATCGCACAAAATATACAGCGATGATTACACGCATTAGTCAAACCGACTTCCAATTCAATCGGATATATATTCTCTCCCCTCAGCCATCTGGCCACCGTATCGGGGTGATAGATCAGCTTATGGGAATCCATCCTGATATTCTCCGCCATATGTTCCTCCGTTTTTTCCAGTCACACATTCATCAATGTATTGGCATATTTTAGTACATTTACTTTCTCCACGGCTTCCCTGTTACCGACTATGTTCGCTCCCAGGGCGCCGCCTATATTTCCCATAAATGTACACAACTCCATCGGCGCGCCTGCCGCCGCATAGATCCCCGCCGCAGCGAAGAAAGCGTCGCCCGCTCCCACCGTATCTTTCACACTCAGGGTGAGCGCCGGACACTCAAAGATATCTTTACCGCATATGCCGTATGCTCCCAGAGCTCCTCTGGTCAGGCAGCCTGCCCCGCCAAGATATTCAGCCAGTTTCTGCAGCGCGGCTTTTTCATCATCCGCCTGCTCCGGGAATGCCAGTTTCAGTTCTTTTTGGTCCAGTGAGAACAGATCCGCACGTGAGTATTTCGTGATGGGATTCAGCCCGTTATTGGTCGAGTTTGTCTGGCAATTCAATAGCAGTATCCTGGCATGTTTCTCCAGAATCCCTATTGTCTCCTTAGTCATCAGACCGTGTCCGAAGTCACACACAAACACGGCGTCATAATCCCCGATCTTCTCTTTCAATCTATCGTGAAATTCTCTCTGAATCGTCTCTTCATACTTCATATCCTGCGGTATATTGTTCACCGCAAAGATCTTGCGATACTCTTCCCGCTTCGTGTTTCTGGAGAGGTATCTGTGTTTGATGATTGTCGGGAATTGGGAACTGTACAAAAGTTTCAAATGGATGCAGTCTCCCAGTTCGTCAAAAAACCGCAGCCGCATCTCCTCCTCATCACCGATTACGGACATAAGGGTCACATTATCACTGAAGCTCGCCAGATGTCTGGCTATCGCGGCGGAACCGCCCAGATACTCCTCCGAGTGGTACTCTCTCGCAGAATAGCCGATATCTTTTGACATGGTGCCCTGTACATTGCAGTAGGTATATTTATCAATGATCACATCACCGACGACGAGAATATTCAGGTTCCTGATGCGCTCCGAATATTCCATAATCTCCGCCATGCCATGTCTCTGCCCGAAATCTTCCATAAAATGCCGAACCTCTTCGGACAACCCCGACATCGCTGTATTGATCAGTCTGGTGGAGCTGAACACGGCGCCCGAAGTAAAGGCAAGCCTCCCTCCGTACCGTTCTGTCAGCAGTTTTTCTTCCGCTATCTTCCCCGTGATATCGTCTTCAGGTTTGGCATACTCCGCTCCCTTGACATAGAGATCCGGCTGTACGGCTTCGATAATATCATCCACCGTATACCCCTCAGAGAGCAGCACATAATCGACGCACTCCAAAGCCGCCAGTACTTTCATGCGCATTTCGTCATCAAAATAGGGCCTGCCGGGACCTTTGCGCACATATTTGGCTGCGGTGACGGAAACTACCAATACATCCGCCATCTCTTTCGCCTGCTGGAGATGAATGATATGGCCCGGATGAACCAGATCAAACACGCCATGGCACAGAGCTATCGTTTTATTCTCGGTTTTCAATTCCGGTCTGATTGCAGACGCAAATTCTGTCTTCGATACGATCTTGTCCATTGCAGCTACTGTCATGCCTTCCCCAGATACTTAAACCAGTCCTGTGTCGCCTCGCCGATACTGTCCGGCGTCCACACCGGCGCATCGCGCCAGTATTCGATATTGTCCAGTACTTTCTGCACGCCTTCTTCAAACGACACTCTGGCTTTCCAGCCCAGCTTTTCCTCTATCTTCGTGGTATCCGCGTAGGTACAGTCCGGCTCTCCCGGCCGCTTGGGAATATGCGTGATCTCACCTCCCAAAAGCTCACAGAGCCTGTTCACGGAATAAGTGCCGCCGCTCCCAACATTAAATGTATCCTGCACGACATCGGACATAGCCGCCGCATAAAATGCGTCCGCGATATCCGTCACATAAGTAAAATCTCTTGTCTGGCTGCCGTCGCCCACTACCGTAAACGGCTTTCCCGCAAGCTTCTGCGCCAAAAATACGCCGAATACGGCGCCGTACGTCCCGGAGGTTCTGGATCGCGTGCCATATACATTGAAGAGTCTGAGCGTCACCACTGGCAGGCCGTACACCTGCCCCCAGTGAAGCACTGTCTCTTCTCCCAGTCTTTTGGTCAGCGCATAAGGATACTGCGGCCTGATCTCAGCCGTCTCCTTGGTGGGATATTCGTCGGGTATCCCGTAACACGAGGAAGAAGCCGCATAGACCAGCTTTTTGATTCCCGCATTCTTCGCACATTCAACGACATTGTATGTGCCGAGCACATTGGAAGAATAATAGTCCCACGGCCTCTGTATAGATGGCACGATATCCGCCAGTGCGGCGAAGTGGAACACATAGTCAACGCCCTCAAATACCGGCGCGATCTGTTCTATATTCCTGATATCCATGTGATGTACTGTCAAATCAGGATTTTCCTCCTGATGCGCCAGATTTTCGGGCCGCCCGGTCGTCCAGTTATCTATCACTCTCACCTGATGGCCTTCCGCCAAAAGTCGGTCCACCATATGAGAACCTATGAATCCGCATCCTCCGGTAACCAGTGAAACCAATGTATTATCCTCCAATCAATGCAAGCTTATATTTTTCTGTCTGTCATCTGCACTCACTGAGCATCCGCGTGAGATCACGCAGATCCCTCATGATATAATCCGGTGTTACCTGCTCTTCCAAACGCGCCGTGCCATAACCCGATTCCAGAAGAACCGTACTCACCCCGGCATTCTGCCCCATCAGGATATCCGCCGCCCTGTCGCCCACCATATAGGACTTTGTAAGATCAATGCCATACTTTTGTACGGCGGCATCTATCATGCCGGTCTGCGGTTTGCGGCAGTTACAGGGTTTCGCATATTTAGCGATAATTCCCTTTTCATAATGTGGACAGTAATATACTGCATCCACCCCGGTTCGCTCGATCAACAGGCGATTCATCCTGACCAGTTCCTCTTCCGCAATGATTCCCCTCGCAACACCGCTCTGATTCGTAACCACAATCGCCAGATAACCTTTTTCTTTGATCTTGTCTATACAGGCTTTAGCGTAAGGGAATATCTCCATCTGACCGCGAGTCGCCACATAACTTTTTTCTCTGGTCAGGACTCCGTCTCTGTCCAGAAAAATCGCTTTTCTCCCGCTCTTTTCAACCGTATTCTTCTCCATATCAGAGAGTCACTCCGTCTCTCTCCATGATCAGATCGACGATCTGCTGTAAGATCAGGTTGTGCAGCGATTCTACAATGCCATATTGAAAGCTTGGGACATATACGTTAAGATCTCCAAGCATTTTCGCCTTATTGTCTGTGCAGAAACCTGTAAAAGTGATGGTTTCCGCTTTTTTGGCTTTCGCCGTCTCTATCGCGTTAATGATATTGGCAGAATTCCCCGAACTGCTGATTGCGACAAGCAGGTCGTCCTCTCTTGCCAGAAATTCCAAGGGACGCGAAAAGATATATTCATATCCGTAATCGTTTCCCATGCAGGTGGTAACAGCATTATCGTACAGGCTATACGTGTTCATACCGCCGTTTTTCATGAAGTCTGCCGTCATATGACTCGCGATGGCGCTGCTTCCGCCGTTTCCCACAAAAAACAGCTGGCTCTGTTTCTTCTTATGTTTCGTGAAAATATCGACAAGGCGGTCAATCCCCTCGTCGTAATCGGCGCATTTCTTGTCCGTTCCTATGTAGAACTCTGTATTTTCAAGTGTGTGTATCAGCCCGTTGACATATGGATTTTTCACATCAGTCTCCCACCACATCCACATTCTGTATCATGACCGGCATCCCTCTCTTACGGCACAGCTGCACTACGCTGCTTGGGTCCCCGTAGTAGGCGTCGCTTAGGGCAATCGCCCTGTCTAAGTCCGCCGTGTCGTCGTAGATCCCCCACCCCGCCTCCAGGTAGCTGTCCCGGATCTTCCGGTACTCTTCCCACAGCCCCGGCCGCATGGATGAGATCGTCGCCTCGATCAGCGGGTGCGGACGCCACAATAACGCCACTGTATCCCGGTACTCCCGGAAGAGGGCGAACACCGACCGCATCTTCTCTGTCATCTTCTCCTCATGTGCCAGGAGGGCGCTGACGCTGTTGTTGTAGAGGATGACTTTCTTCCGGCTCCCGTCCGGTTTCCTGAGGATCTTCTCCCACGCCTCCGGGATCTCCATGTCCTCTCTTCTTAAGTTCGCCGCCCTGTCCAGTTTCGGGCTCCCCAGCCCCAGGATCTTCTTCTCCCAGACGCTTTTCGTCTCCCTCCCGAAAGTTTCGGCAAGCACATTGACATAGATCTTCTTCATGTCCTCCGACTGGACGATCACACGGTCCGCATAGAAAACCCCCGGCACCGTCACGAAGTGCTCCATGCCTTTGACGGCCTCCGCGTTGTCAGGTGAAATCTCATCCAGCACGAAGTACGGGATATAGACGAGCATCCCCGTGTACTGCTTTAAGTTCTTCGCATAGTAGAACGGTTCGACGCTGGTCACATAGTTGAATTCATCATAGGGGTTATGGATAAAGACCGCGTCGGGCCTGCGCCCTGCCAGGTCATATTCCCTGTAGTCCGTGACGGGCACATATGCCGGGTACTGCTCCCCCTCATAGTGCATCGCTCCGAAGCTCCCGTCGGGATTTTTGTCATAGTAAGGGATCGGCACTACATAGGCGTCGCACGCTTCATCAGCGTCTGCCGCTTTCCAGACGCTCTCCAGGCTGTCCCACATGCTTGCCTTATAGGGCAGGAACACCGCTTCCCTGCGGACCGCGACATTATGCCGGATCCCGTTTTCGACAGCGGTCAGCTGCTGCTGCAGGTGCCTGCACCTCTTATCGGCTGCGTGTGTGGTTTCTCCTGTCCTGCCGCTCTCCGGCCGGGCGTCTGTGCCGTTTCCTTTCTCTGCCTCTTCCCGCGCCAGCTCTTCATGGAACCGGTAAAGCTGTTCGCAGTAGCTTTCCAGCAGGGGGATCACAGGACATGCCTCCCCCTCTGTCTGTTCGAGCAGCGTGCCGATCGCAATGGCGCTCTCCTGGCAGTCTGCCAGCAGCCCTGCCGCGGCCCTGCTCTGCTTCTTTTCCGTTAAGGCTCTGATTTCATCATGTGCCTGTCTGAGCAGTCCGACCGACTCCATGACCTGGTCATACTCTCGTTTCCTCATGGCCTCCTGCCTGCCCGCCCTGCGTTCATGCCGCCTTATCCTTTCTTTTGATAATAAGGCATATTGGTCACCCTCCGGGTGATGCGGTCTCCCGCTTCGCTCCCCGCTACCTCACGGTCTCCCGTCTTCACGGGGTCCTGGCATACCCAATGCTCGGCGCTTCCCCGCGCCGGTTTCTAATGCCGTTCTTCCTTTTTTATCATAAACAGCACTCCCCGGTCCGTCCTCCCGGTGAAATGTCGGCCTGCCGCCTCCATTTATCCGGATCGCCTGTTCCTATGATCTCTCTCACCGGATGATCTGCCCCGCCTCCGCACGCTTCAGCGCGTTCGCGGCGGCATTGGCTTTCGCATCCCTCT
>CANPZI010000041.1 GCA_947588995.1 uncultured Lachnospiraceae bacterium | reverse complement strand
AAGATGAAGCGGTCCGCAAGCGTCAGTTCCCTGAATGCTTTCAGCACTGCCTGATCCTTGCTTTTCTCATTTCCCTGTTCGTCTTTATTATATGACGCGTCAGAGGTTTTTACAATGGTTTTTCGTTTCTTTTGTGTCAATCTTTCCTCCCTTTCCGCATGGGAAAGCTGGAATGCCGATTGACAGAAGATTCGCCTATCCTATCTCTTCCTGAAAAGACTGCCGCCGCACCGCATACGCCTGTCCCACGCTCTGCTGTAGTGTTGTCTGTTTCTTTCGCCGGAATACTTGCTCTGAACATGAGAGCTATCCATGTGCCAAAAGATTTCCGGCAGCCAGATCGCTGCCGACAGCTACACTATAGCAGATGAGGGCAGGGATTGCAAGCGGTTTTTCGTTTACTATTTTTTGTCTCTTCTGATATAAAGTATGAAATTGTCAAGGTGCTGTAGTTCATTACCTGCAGGCACTGCCCGCTCGCAAGATCGGAAATCAATCCAGCAGCGCCGCCAGCGCTTCCTCTGCAGTCAAAACACCCGTCTCCACGTAATTCCATATTGTGCCGAAATTGTCGCTTGCAGAAAGCATTCTGAATTTATTGGAAAATTCATAGGTATGATATAGACGCTTCAGACTGGCAGCGCTCTCTTCGTCCACTTGATGCCTTTCTATACCGTCCGGCAGGTCAGGCACATCCTCCTGCGACAGCAAGAGCAGTTTTTTATCTTGCAGCCTCTCTTGCGGACAGCCGCCGAGTATCTCTGCCATTTTTGTCTCGCCGCGAGGCAAAAACAGGATTTTGTCGTAAGATGAAAGCATGTCCTGCAGGCTTTGAATTAATTCCTTACTTTCCATTCTATATTCTTACCCTCCAATACAATTATCCGATTCCTCCGTAAACTTCGATTTACAGATTAAAACTGTTCTCTCAAGGAAAGAATAGTGCTGCGTCTGCCTTGTATCTTTTTCATTCCGTATCGAACTGCGCTTTTCTCTGCTCCTATTATGTAGCAACGTTTCGATAATATCACTTCTACTGATTGATACAACAATAAATCGCCTCTCCCGCAGTACGATACTTTCCGTCTCTTTTTATCTCCGTCCATTGCCTGACTGAATCATTGCAAACGTCTCGAATATAATCTTCTAATGTGTATTTAGCACTGTGTTTTTTATTATCATCTGCAACATACCATTTATGAACCTCCTCTAAATCAGCCATAAACTCCATATTTTTTTCTTCCGCATCTGTATCGATGTGCAGATTACTCCCCTCTCCTGCAAATTGCCCTATCCGCCTTTTACATTCAGCGAATACTTCTCTTTCTGAAAATGGCATATAAGAATTATGCAAATAAAATTGAGATTCTGAAAAGATTGTCAATGACTTTGTTTCCATATCAATTTTCACAGCACAATTTCCTCTTCCAAACACAAGCCATAAATATCTATCTTCCACATAATATCTGTCAATTTCAAACGTTTGCGCATCACATAAAGAAGCAATTAGAAAAAACGAGCTGCGTTTTTTTAGAGTGTCAACTACCGTCACCTTTTCTCCAGTCTTTGGCACAATCCAAATATCAGAATGATAACAGACCAACAACCTGGGGATGTCTTTACTATACTCCGGCAAATCCAGAATTCGTTTTGTTTTCGCGCTTCTAATATCCGCTACATATAGTCCTATTGAATTACCAGCTGTAAAATACAAGTTACCATCTGTCAGACAAGCAGCATCAGGGAGCAAGCGTATGGAAATCTTACCCATGATACTCAAAAGTTTATCTAAACCGGCTTCAATATCCTTAAAATTTATTTCATCAAAAAAAGTATCGAGAAATCCCTTAGTTGAATACTCTCTCAGACTCAGTGCAGCAGATGAGACTAATTGTTCTGCTTTCCCTTGGTCCGCAAGTGAATCCAAGCATAAATCTCTCATCCAAAACTCAATTTCATCTGATTTTATACAATGTTCTTTAAGAAATATCGCCTTGTCCCATTTCTCCCATAAATAGTCAACATCCTCCGCATTTTGAATTAAAAATACGCGGATACCACACTCCCTCAAAGCAGACAACAATTGATTTGCCATCTGGCCTACAGGAATTTTCGCATATGCTCCCCACAGCTTTCCTTTGGTTTTTAAGGCAATCAATCGATAAACCCTTTGCAGAGATTCCATCTCTGCATTTATCTCCCCTGACGTCCTGTCTTCCAAATTTTTCCCCTGCCAGGAAACTTTCAACCAGTCGCTTTCTTCAGTCAGCTGCTCCCAATATACATCCTGCAATTGAGCAATATTAAAATCATCGTTTTGTTCACACAGATACATTCCACATGATAAGCCATATTGCAAATGCCATTTTTTCAATCCTGCAAGCATTGGCTCTTCAAAAATGCTTTGGGGTTGATTATCATAAATCCATTGAAAACATCCTATCACATTGTCAACCCCAAAATGTATCCACTGCGCGATCGCCATTCATCCATCTCCTTATATAACAGTCCGTTATAATTGCCATAATGGAAGCCTTTGCCTATTCACAACCTATACTGCATACAATATCGTTTCACATTCATCAGCGTCATAATGCCGGATATAAAATGTATAATCAGGGGCTATTTCCATAAGCCAAAGCGGTATTTCATACATATCTGCGTCTTTGTGATACAGGGAAATCGCAAGTTTTGGATGATGCTCTTTAATTGTCTGCTCAGCTCCTTTCAAAGCTTCCAATTCAACTCCCTGTACATCCAGCTTAATGAAAGAAACGCGTTCTCCATTTAATACATGATCAATACTGTCCACCGGCACCGATACACTTCCTGCATCATTAATGTACGAACCTGTAGGCAAGGAAGATTCAACAAAATGCAATCTCTCCTGATCCGAATAGCAGCCTGCTTCCACAAGCCTAAATTGTCCGTCTTCCATCAATTCTTTCATATTCTTCTTAATTAAATCTATACTTCTTGTGTCACATTCAAATCCGATAGATGCTTTAAAATGCTTCCCCGCCCAATCCTGAAAACATTTGGACGTTTCACCATCATAACATCCGCCGTCTACAAATACTTCTTTCTCCTCCTGAGTCATATAAGGCAAATCAAAGTATTGTTTTCCACGCACTGCCAAAAGCACTCCGCCGCTCGGTGCACAATAAATATCTTCACTATGTACCCCATGCAGTTCCCTCAAATACCTCAAGATATTCTTTTCTTCCCATGCATCAGCAATACTTATGATGACAATTGCTTTATTTACATCTTCTGAAATCCTTTCAGGTGCATAAATCATCTGCTCCTTTGAGAATATCAGTGTATTTAGTTCTTCATAATTCTTATCAACCATGTAGGCGACTTCATATCCACACTTTTCCAACAGACATTTATTGATCTGCCCCACCTTTCCCGCTCCATATATCACAATTTTTTTACCCGGATTATCCTGCCTTCTTCGCTCGTAATAAGAGGCAAAATCAACCAGACGCCAATCCGAATAAGCATTTACCATTTTTCTAATAAAACTGACACGATCATGATTTTTTACATATTGCCAGCGATTTTTATATATATTCTTGGATTCCTCATCTCCCAATCTGTCATAAAAGTCTGTAATCATCTTTTTTTGTATTTCATTCAAGCTCACATTGGTCTGCATCGCAGAAATAATGCCCTCGCATTCCCGGAAAAGCGGAATAATTCTCTGAAATCCTTTCCAGCAGAGCATATCCTGAACATCTACCGCTTCCCAACCATTCATTACCAAGAGGCAGACATCATCTTTTCCCGGTTGTTCCAGACAATCCAATTCAATAACCGGAATATCGCCATAATCATTTGATTTCTCACTAACCAATACTAATACAGCCTCAACACTGACCCCTTTCGCCATCAATTTTTGAATTACTTCTCTGCCAAAATTTCTGCTGTCAAATATATATATTTTAGATGCCGTCTTCAAATAACGTATATCCTCTTCGCTATAGGTAAATGTAAGCCATTCATACCTGTCTTTATTTGATGGACGCCAATTATCCTGATAACTATTCCATGCCTCCAGGTCACAGTATCTGCAAAACGGAATCGGTTGAGCTAACTTTCTCATTAGCTCCTCTGCATCATGAACTTTATAAATATCTACAGCATTCTGTTCCGACAGTGCTATATCAAGATCAAAATAATTTTTGAGGTGCTCTGCACATGCTGCTTTCGTGCATGTATATATTTTCCCATCGCCACGTAAAGTAACCCAATAATTGGCCCATGGACACTTGTGAAAATTTTCAACCGGATCAAAATCTCCCTTTACGTCAATAGGCAGGCGCAGCATTTTGTTTTTATCTTCTCCGCCATAGTAACTGAGGGAAACCTGATTCTCCGAAGCTTTCTTTTTGTAAAGCTCCTGATCCAGCGGAATCGGATAATCGGTTACATCTATTTCTATATGATGCGTTTTACAAATATCCCAAAACTCCTGCGTCATTTTTGACAGCAATAATCCATTCGTCACCAGGCATATATGGCCATATTGAAAACAAGACCGTGTAATTTTCATGATTTCGTTTATCTGAGGATGCAGCAACGGTTCACCACCCATCAAGTGTATAAATTCCACTTCCGAGCAAAACAATTCCGAAAGTCTCCTGCAGTCTCTTTCATACCCGGCAACGTCTAAATACTGCTCCGAAGCCAGCGGTGCAAAATGATTACAATTCACACATCTTAAATTACAGTGTTCTACCACCTGAACCTCAAATCGTAATAATCTTCTTGGCTGCTTTAATAACATATGATCCATGTTTTTCCTCCCTAAACCCCTGCCTTATCTAACTAAAAATCTCTCTGCCGCTAAGCCTTCCCGCAACCCCGAATGCTGCTCTTCCTCATTTTTCTGCATAAATATATATCCAATCCGTCGCCCAATAATTCGAATGTTTCTGTCCGTCCAAGTCATCATAATAATTTTTCACACTGCTGAACCAGAGCGATACATTGTCGAATATTTCTGCAATATCTTTTTTGACTTCCGGGAGATCTCTTTTACCGATTCCGACATCGTGCAGTCCGTTTGTCTTCGCCGCGTCAAAATCGTTGCCAAAATAGTCTGCCATATCCGCTTTTTCATACATGACAATCTCTTTATCGTTCATCCGATATCTGGCTCTCTCACTGACATACGGGAAATGCGAATTATACGCCATTTGCAATACGATTTTACCGCCCGGCCTTAACGCCTGCTTCATGTTTTGCAGAATAGATCTTCTTATCTCATAGCTTGCAATATGCTGCATGGATATCGTACAATAGATAAAATCATAATGGTTTAACGGCACGTCCCCCAAATCATTACCGTTTGTCACATAGAAATCCGTTTCCGGCACTCTCTTTCGCGCCTCCTCAATCAACCTGGCGGAAATATCACAGCCATCAACCTTTTTAAAGACTTTCAGCATACGTTTTACCATTCTTCCCGGTCCGCACGCAAAATCCAGCGCAATTTTATCTTTTGTATTCTCAAAAATCGGCTTCCTTACATCTCCGTTTTTATATAACAAAAAAGTTTCATACGGATACTCTTCGTGCCACGCATACTGCCCTACAATATTTTCGGGTGTCACATCAGGATTCTCATACTCACGTTTCTGCATGCTGATATAATCCCTATCCGTTTTATTTGTCTGCATAGACGCCGCGCTTCTAATATCAGCAATTTGCAGCAGATTACCCATAATATTTAAGATGGTCCGGATATCCTTGACCCTGTGCCTCTGTATATCGGAGTCGTTCACGATTTGTTCTGTCTGCGCGTCCACATAAACTTTGTCGTTCTTAATTCCCGGCAGCATCAGCACAACAATTTTAGAATCCTGCAGGGCTTCAATAGAGGTGATATCACCCCCCCCCGGCTCAAACACAACGACGTCGTCTTCTGTCCATTCTCTGTTAAACATGCGAAGCTTTCCGCTCAAAACCGCGATTACCTTGACTGCGCTTCGGTGATAATGCGCCTGTTCACAGTATCCTTTTTCCAATACCCTGATCCCGGCTTCCGCATCATTTGTCCTGTATGCGCTCGGCTCAAAATCTCCTACAAACCATCCTCTTGTCATCTCGCTGAGTTTTTTACTATACATAACTTTTACCTCCCTTTTCTAAAAATAAGCTGTCTGTAGAACCAGTCTGCTGCCGTCAATATATTCTTGCTTTCCTGATATAAAATGCTGCCCTCATAGGAATATTTCTTCCAATACCACTTATAAACAGCCGGATCTGTCACGATGAATTCCCGGCAAAGCATATCGATATAATCTTCCAGATGATTCAGGGGGTCTTCTATATAACTGCCAAGATATTTGATGTAGCGCGAAAACAGCAGCATCTCCGGATTAAGCCCGTCTGTGTCATCCGGAAAGACTTCATCCTCATTCCAAAATTGCAACATGTCTTCAACGCTGCCAGATATAATATAATCTGGGATATAATAAGCTACATCCAAATATGGCGGTAAGATCGCCAAACGCTTATGCGGTTTTTTTTCATCTGCGAACAACTCTGTCAGGGTATAGAGATAGGAGATGCAATCATCGGCATAAAATCGAAAATCTGTCCTTGTTTTTATGACATATTCACACCCCAGCTTTTTCGCACGCGCTATCCCCGCATATGTAGATTTAACCTGATAATTAACGTTTAATGCACCTTTTTGCACAGGCGGATCGCTCAGCACAATCTCCACCGGCAGTTTATAAAAGCGTTCAAACTCCGCCTGTTCTTTCTCAGAACTCCAGGTTGACAGGATGAGTTTCGCTTGCGGATACAGTATGCTGTAATAACATATAGTCCGATAGGTAAAATCGTCCTCATATACTATCGGCCCCTGCAAGATGAGTGCCGCTCTGCTGTTGGCTCTCTCATAATTCTTCTCCGCAATAATCTCATTTTCCGATTGATTATGCAGAATCCCCTTATCGATAATTCGGTTTTTCAGCAGATTATAAGTGACCAGATAATCGGAATTTTCCGATAAACTCCCAGAAGACCATTCGACGCAGGCATACAGATCCGTCATGGAAAGCCCGTTTGCTGACTGTGAAAATGTCATCAGCCTGTCGGGAGAACAGACATTTGCGGTTTCATAAAAGGAAACTTCGTCCGTCATATCGTATAACTTGACAATCTTATCCTGCATGCCAATACCAATCAGATAACTTTCGATCTCTTCCTGGTACAAAAACGAAGAGATTACAATATAATCGATATCCCTGAAGTTTTCTGCCGTATTTTCCCGTACCGCTATGCCACAAAATTCTTTCGCCTTGCGATCGGCAAAGGCTACCACATTTTTATATTTAATGTCTGTAAACTCAAACAAATATTTTGTGTGTCCTCCCACACAGTATACGCAAATACGGCCATCTCCACATGCTTCCAAAATGCTATTGATTTTATCGATTTTCTCAATCATACCAAACCAGTAATTCTCCGGAAGACGGCAATTATTTAGTAGATTTGAATTTATAAATTCATTATTTAACGTCTCAGTCTGCCATGTCATAGAAACAGGAATCGCCCAAAACGGAATAACATCCTCATCATCATACAGATTAATTACTTCTATTGTTTCAGGTATTTCCAGTTTCTTTTTTAATTCCGTTTCATCCAAATTCAAATCTGCCACAATAACGCAATCCACCTGACACCAATTAAAGTTTTCAGGTGAAAAAACAGGATATGCTTTCCGATCTCCATATACGTTATAAATACATTTGTTCTCAACTTCATCAATAAACCCTATGAGATTCTTTTTAGCAATCCTAGTAAAGCGAAAAAGATAACTGATATGTATATCATCTAAGTAGCCTACAAAAGCCATTTCATCCTTGATTGCGTCAATTTTTTCGCGCACTTTCAAAATTCTTCTGGTTAATTCCATTTGATTTTGAGAAATCCCTATAGATTGCTTTACACGTATTTTTCTCTTCCCTAATGAAATATTAATACTGTTCTGTTTTGCTTTAATATGTTTCTGATTCATTTCTCAACCTTATCCGCCTTTCTCAGACACTCGTTTATCATATCGTCCATACACACCAGAGGACACGGCAAAACGCCATACAATTCTTCCTCAATATCCCAAAAATCCCGAATTGCTGTGATAAACAGGACATCTGCGGCCGGTGCATCGACGGCATGCCGGAAACAGGGAACTGACGTCTCCCCGGAAATATCCCTTCGGTCAACAATATAGGAAATCTTGACTGCAGTGTTTTCCAACAGCATATATAACAATTTCCCCGCCGCTCCCCATCCATAAATCGCGGCCGTTTTCCATCCGTTTTGTTCAAAATATTCACGCAGGACATGTTGTGGATTTACGTTTTTCTTTGCCAGAAGTCTTGCCACCCCATAGTATAGATTTAAATACATGGCGTTTCGGTCAAGATTTGTCTGCTCATACGCTGCTATGGCAAACTCCTCTCTCCGAAATCTATAAAAATATGCTCTGTCACTATGGATATTCAGTTTTTCACGTGAAAGTCGAAACACGGATCTTCTGTCATTCGGATCGAAGTTATCATTTCGATAGCCGGCACATGTCGGTGTCGTCAGCGCTGCTCCTCCCATGCCAATATTGTCGCAACAGGAATGTTTAGCATAAATCACGGTCTTTTTTTGTGCCATCTGAAGCCGCGCCAGTCTGTAATCCAGAAATTTTATACATCTATTCTCCGGATCAGGAATGTCCCGCTGGAAACCGCACTCATACATCATTGCCTCTGTATGCGCCTTGCGCAAATCGATTCCTGCGATAACCGACGCATCCTCATCCATGGAAAAACTGTCCCAGCACCTCTTCCATGTTCCCCATCCCCAGCTGCGAAATACATCATAGGCAAAACTGTCCCCCGGCAAACTGCACGGAGCGGTTACCGGATTATAGCCGCAAACACTGAATATATCATCGTCAGCTTCAAATCTGTCCAGTGCCGAATTCATAAAAGGCAGAAACGACGGTGCTGTCAGAATATCGTCTTCCAGCACGATTATCCGTCCGTATTGTTCCACCACCTGACTGATACCGGCATACATATTGGCATTGGATCCCTCGTTTTTTTCCCTGCATACCACGGTATAGGAACGAAAAGATGAAGAAAACTGTTGCAGTTTGTCTCGAATTTCCGCTACTTTCTCCGCATCGTCCGCCACATTGGGAAGCGGCGCATTGGAAAAAACATATACATCCGTTTTTTCTGCGCCGATGTTATTGGCCAGTGCCGACATCACCCGCATAATTTCTTCCTGTCGGTTATAGGTAAATACCGCTACCGGAGAATACATCCTGACTCCTTTCTCACATAAAAGCCAAACTTGTGACAATCTGTTCTTTTCGAAAGCCTAATTCCAACAAAGATGCCTTGATTTCATAAAAGTAAATACTGGCGACAAAAATCTTGTCAAACTCATTCCTTCTTTTCCACAATTCCGCAGGGGAAATAACCGTATGCCCCAGGAAATCTTCTCCCCACTTCCCGCAATCGGAATCACACACCACAACAATCTGATTCTCCGCAAAGGAACAATAAAAGTTTCTCGCATTCTGGCCGGCACCGTATAATGCGTATTTAACACCCGCTTCAATTTGATATTCGACGCTTTCAAAACTTTTTTTATTCAATGCGACACGTTTGTCGATATCATAGAGGGCAGCAAACTCCTCCATGCTTTTTGTATCACGCACCACCGGATAGGTTGCACGCTTCAGGCTGCGTGCAGCAGGTGAAAATACCGCCAGAATCCCATGCCCCAGTTTCTCGTCCAGATCATAACTCTCATCTGCAATCAAAACCGTCCCCGGATTTAACACATATTGTTTCAGGTAGGCCGCACAGTTCTCTGCCACCTCTCCCTCGTCATCCAACAGAATGACAAATTCTCCTTTTTTCGCCATAGAAGCGGCCTTTACGATATTTTCTCCGAAAGTGTACTGCTTCTGCCGCTTCCATATCACAAATCCTTTAGGATTGAGCCAGTCATTCTTTTCACTGAAGCGGTCGAAATATCCATCTATATATAACTGCTTTCTCACAGGCTTTACCCGCATTCTGCTGGACTCTGAAATGCAGCCGTCTTCGGATATATCCAAAACATTAACCGAACCCTCCTGCACCTTGGGACTGCCGAGCTCTTTCAATCTTTCGTGCCACCATGCGGACATATCGTCTATCTCTTCGTTTGCATCCCGTGTAAACGTGTTCAATGCGATTCCGCACAGTTCACACCACTGCAGCTGATCGCCGAACTGGTCGGGCGTGCGTTTCCACCAGCCCGGCTCGATCTTCCATCCACCCGGGCCATCAAACAGCATATCCAACGCTCCGGCAATCTCGCAGAAAAATGCGCCCTTAGGTGTAATCGTAGCACTCCATTCTTTCTGCGCCCAGCAGTCATCCCTGATCTTGATCCATTCCTCGTCCGAGACATGCATATCTTTTCTTCGTATCATAATAGGCGCATGATACATGATATTGGTGTGATCATTCAGGGCCTGAAAATTAAAAGTATCCTGTATCAGTTCATAGTAATCGCTGTACTTTGCGCTCAGAGCGGACCAGAGACCATAACCAAGCACGCAGTTTCGCTTGATGCCGTGTTCCTGATTGACAAACGTATTATCCTGTTCCATCTTGGCTACGGTCTTCATAAATTCCTTCGTGGGGCGGACCAGAAGATTTTCTGCCTTGGGATAATAGGGATGTTCGTTCAGATATTCCAGAAAACGGGTAAATTCCGGGTGTAGTGTTGGTTCGCCTCCCATGATTCCGACAGTTCCCCTGTATCCCTCAAAAGAATCCACCGCCGCCTTAAAAGTTTCAAAGTCCATATAAAAAGGTTTTTTATGGTGTCCGCAAAACCTTGTACAGTTCGAACACTTATGGACGCACGCATTGGTAATATCAATCTGAATAATTCTCATATCCTGAGGTGATTTCATCTCACAACTCCTCCTTTATTCTTTTTCCGAAACTGTGAATACTTAGGGATAAACTTCTCCAAATCTTCCGGAATTCCCAAGCCATACATTCCGTCATCTTCTTCTCCGATATTAAAAAAAGAAATTTTTCCACCGTCTTTAATATAGCGGTTGTATACCGGCGCCACATAAAATTCACCGTTTACCCTTTCTTCCTCATTTATCATTTCATGTGCATATTTTACGAAGTCCTGCCCTTGCTTAAAATTGTAGATTCCTACCGTCGCCTCCTCCGATATCACTTCCTTTTCTCTGACTACAGTCACCAGATGACGGTTGTCATATTGAATATAAGACCACTTTGGATCATCCGCACGCATCGTCATAATAAGTCCGTCATAACCCGCTGCATAACGCAGATACTCGTTAATGTCGATATCTACATACTGGTCGGAATTGGCGATCATAAGCTGATCCGTATTGTCAATATACGGCTCTGCCAGCAAAACAGTACATGCCGCTCCCTGTGTCACTTCGTTTACCGGAATAATGATGCAGTCCGGCGAACTATGACGCAGACATTCCTCCAGAGGATACTGCGCCAAGTGTTCTGCAAGACAGAGATAAATAAATCGATGTCTGCAGTCAGGCATAATATTTTCCGTTACCACTTCAATCATGCGTTTCCCTTGAATATCCAACAATGGCTTCGGTACTTTATAGCCAGCTTTCACAAATCTGCTGCCTCTGCCTGCCATCGGTATCACTATATTGATCATGCTAATTCACCTCATCCCTTACCAAATACTTGTCATAATTGACACCCGGAATCTTGACCACAACATTCACTGTGTCTTCCACAGCTTCAAAGTCCGTAATATCTCCCGGTTCCGCAATCACGATATCTCCCGCTTCCCACACTGTTCCAAACATCTTGGCTTTCCCGGATATGGTGACGGTAATCTCGGTTGCTGTTTTATGATAATGTGCCTCCTCATAGTCACCTTTTTTATAGAATTTTACCGCCACCTCCACAGCATTGGTCTTCAACAAAGACGGCTCAAAATTACCGACAAACCACCCTCGCTTCATATTCTCTATCTTTTCATGCTTCATCTTCCTGCCCTCCTCTCCCAAATACCTGCCATGCCTCATCCGGATAGTCCGTACAAAGCCAAAACCCCTCCTGCCTGTATATTCCTGTCCTTTTTATCGCATCCCACACTCCGTTTCTTTCTCTCCCGTGAAGTTCCGGTGAGACAATGACACTCCATTTCCCACAACGCAAATCACTCTCTACACTGTCCACCGCTTTCCCCATATCACCAAAAAAGGCGTCATTCCATACGCCAGCGGCATCATTGTACAGCACACATTCATTTTCAATATCGCTGCGTCTTGTCAGAAACTTTATTTTTTCGCTTCTGTACACCACCATCTCCGGCACCGACATGTCAAAGACAAAATAATTTTGGATTTTGTACTTTTCCAGTTTTGTCTTTAAGAGTCCCTGTATACCGTCTGCTTTCACATTCAAAGCCAGCAGAGCATCGTTTCCGCAGGAGCGGTATAACTCAAAGAGAGCGTCGCAGGGTATACTGTCTGCGCCAGCAATATTATGCGAGATCACCAGTTCTCCGCCGTAATCGCGAATGTCCGTTTCCACACCGAACCCATCGCGAAAAGCCCTCTCAAATGCCGGCAAACTGTTTTTTTCTTCCTGACTCTTCCAATATCCCCTATGTGCAATAATTCCCACGCTCGCTGATCTCCTGTTCATACTTTTCAATTTGTTTCGGCTCATAAAATGTATGGTATTGTCTGTTTTCCACCGATTTGGCAATCACAATTCCGCCTGCCAGTATCATTTCATTGACCGCTGCGGAGATAAAGTATCGGCCATCGTATTGTTGACTCTTCAGAATTGCTTTTTTGGCAGCTTCAATGAAGTCTCTCCCTCTCTTAAAATAATAAACTCCCGCTATGGCATTTTGAGAAATCGGCACTTTCTCCTCTACTTCCGTCACATAGCCGTTTTCTATCCGGGCAAAGGACCAGCGCGGGTGAATACTGTCAAAACAAACCAGACCACAGTCAGCATTATGCTGCCGAAAGAACTGTATCGTTTCAAGCAGACCACAATCAAATTTCTGATCATTATTGGATATGATCAGCTCATTACCGTCATCGATGAAACCGACCGCCATAAGACAGGTACATAACGCGCCGCCCGTTCCGTTTTCCAGCATGACAATCCTGCTGTTCCCTCCTGTCAGCATAGAAACCATATTATCCGTGTGAAAACGCTCACATTCTTTTTTGTTTAAAATAAAGACGTAGTTTTTGTCCGGAATTGCGCTGAAATTCTCTATCGCATACTGTATCATCACTTTTCCGTTTACCTCTGTGACATTCTTGGGCCAGTAATTTGCAGTAAACTGCTGGTCGTTCCCACATGCTGGAATCATGATATGTATCATCTGCTCCCTCTCCCACTTTCTATCTGTGCTATTTTCATCCTGATATTGGTGTAATTGACATCATATACCGTGTTGATCACGAGCAGATTCCCTCCGGATCCCCGCGCGGCGGCAATTCCATTTTTATTGTCCTCCAATATCAGACATTCCTCTGGTTTCAGCTGCAGTTTACGCATTGCGGTAACATATATCTCAGGATCCGGTTTTGATTTTGTCACATCTTCATTTGACATGATTAAATCCAAGTATTCCAAAAGTCCTGCTCTTTCCATCATTTCAATGATGGTCTGCCTGATGGAATTTGAACACACTGCCACAATATAACCTTCCCGTTTTAACCTTGCCAGAGCATATTCATGCTGAAAGATCGGTTTACATTTTTGCGCAATCAGTTCCATCGTATACTGCTGTTTCAATTCACCGATAAATTCATGCAGTTCCCGCGGCAAATACACAACTTCACTGAGCAATTTCAATTTATCTCTTGTGGGCAATCCGTCAAATGTATGGAGATGATCATAACGTGAAATCTCACACCCGAACAGCCTGAGCGCTTTGTTGAGCGCTTCATAATGCCATTCTTTCGCATCGATCAATACCCCGTCCATGTCGAACAATACTGCTTTGACCTTGTGCATCTTCCCTCCGTCCCTTTCCTGTCATTCATTGACTATGATTTCAGTCTTCTTAAATCCCAGCGCCAGAAGAGTTTCCAATACTTCTTTGTAATATGTGCTGGCAATCACGACCTGGTCGTATTCATCTCTCTTCTCTTTCAATTTCGCAGGCGCAAGAACGGGAATCCCCTCAATATTCGTTCCCCATTTTTCTTTGTCGGAATCCACTAAAAACACGATTTTTGAATCTATTTTTTTAATATCATTTATTGTTGTCATTCCCACTTTACCCGCTCCATATACCGCATATGCTTTTCCGGATTTTATGCGCATATAGGATGTGTCCTCTATCACGCTGCTGTCAAAGCATATGCTTTTCCCCTTTTCCCATCGGACGGCAATCGCCTGAAAAGAATTGGCATTGCCGATATAATCCTGTCCGATCTTCTTAAAGGCCATAGCATTCTTATGGAACATGGCGACAAGCCCTCTGTCAAAATTCTGCGCAACTACATCGGTTTTTTCTGCGGCCATGTCGGTCATATGCATTGTGCCCGGATTCAAAACAACAGTCCTGAACTGATCCAGCACATCAGGATTCAACGGCAGCAAATCACTCAAATAAATAATCGGTTTTGTCTCGGAGCAGCGTCTGTATGCCTGCAGGAAACCATGACCCCAGTGTCCGTCCGCAGATACTACCGCAATTTTCTCTGCTTCATTGGCGTCTGTTTCCACAGTGATAGCGCTTATGATACATATAAAATCAAAACACGCACCATAGTCTCGCAGCCATGTTTGAATCTCTTCCATGCTATGGATCCCTGTTTCTACAATCGCTTGAAATCCGTCTGGATATAAAATGCTCTTATCCGTATTGAACCGTGAAGAGAAATTGTCATAAAATAAATCCTTGCGAACTTCCAGCGCACCCGCCTTGCTCTTTTCCTCGATTACCCCATTACGGATCACAACTCTGTTGATTCGATCCGGCTTATTCAACTTCGGGCTCTGAATTTCCTCCAGTTTCCTATACATACTGTCTGATACATCATCGATCCAGTCATTAGCGTTTCTGGTGAATGTCTCTATTGCGATTCCACAATACTCGCACCAGTTGATCTGATCTCCGAACTCATCCGGTGTGCGTTCCCACCATCCCTCTTCAATCGGCCAGCCGCCCGGCCCGTCGAACAACATGTCCAAAGCGCCGGCAATCTCGCAGAAAAAAGCGCCTTTTGGAGTAATCGTGGCGCTCCAGATACACTGCGCCCAACAATTGTCACGTATTTTGATCCACTCCTCGTCAGGGATACCCAAATCTTTCCTGTTGATCAGAATGGGGGAATGATACATAATGTTTCCATGATCATTCACCGCCTGCATTTTGTAGGTATCCTGTATGATCTCGTAGTATTTTTTGTATGTCGGAACCATGGCGGACCAAAGGCCCGCACCTGTGACGGTTTCACGCGCTCCCGTATGGTATTCGTATACTTCCGAATTTTCCTTGTTCTCCAGCAGAATAGACTCAATAAAATCTTTTTGGGGAGCAATCAGGGACTTGTGATCTTTCTGATATGCTTTATCAACATGAGAGGCCAAATACGCCGTAAATCTTTCAAATTCCGGATGAAGCGTAGGCTCTCCGCCCATGACACCAATTGTCCCATGGTAGCCCTTCATGGAGTCGACCGCTCGCTTAAAAGTTTCAAAATCCATAAAAAACGGCTTCTTGTGGTGTCCGCAGAATCTTGTACAGTTAGAGCACTGATATAGGCATGCATTTGTAATATCGATCTGTATGATTCTCATATCCTGTGGTGATTTCATATTTTGTCTCCTAATCATTTGGTATGCTTTGAAGAGTAATAAAATCTTTATTTTCTTCCAATCCAAAGTTGATTAAAGTCTTTTTAATTTCTTCATAGTAAATGGAGGCAATAATAATCTGTTCATATCCTAGTTTTTCCTTATCTATACCATCAGTAGGGGAATATATCACAACGCCATTCCACTTTATTCCCCATTTTGACGGATTGGAATCTATTGCGCATACAATTTTTCCCCCAGCCTTTTCCACAGCATTTACTACATGATCTGCCCTTACTCCAGCCCCATATATTGCATAAGTTTTCCCCTCTATCACTACTTCTCCATTTGCAAGCAAAAACGCTTCCTTAAATTTCTCATCAGTCAATTCTGGAATTAACGCTTCTCCCTCTGATTTCAGTTTTTCATTGATATTCTCAAATACTCTTTTATATAAATTTCCAACAAATGTAGCAATCTCTTTTGAATCACCAAATTTCATCATTGCCTGTTTTTCATGTGTTCTATAATAAGTCAGGGGATTTTTAATATATTTGATATTACTGTAATATTGTGCCAAAACTTTGACATAACAATCCGCAAACGTAACGTAATCCTTTTCCGGCATTGGAAAAATTTTTTCTGCCAGATGCCTTTTCATAGAAATACACGATGTAATTAAGTTGTATGTATAAATATATCCATATTGTTTTAGCAAATATGGCCGTTTTTCATAGTCATCCTCCATTGCATATACTTCTGTCAATTCATTTGTACTGCTCTTCTCTTTCCTGCCGTGCCCGACAAAATCATATTTTTCGTGCTGCCTGACTATCACTTCCAATTTATCAGGATAATAATAATCATCGGCGTCCAGCAGAGCGATGATGTCTCCTCTGGCCAGTTTAAACCCTGCATTGAATGCTGCCGCCTGTCCGCTCGTAGGTTTTAGAACCGCCGTAATGATCTGCGGATATCGGCAGACATATGACATGATGACTTTCCGCGATTCATCTGTGGAGGCTCCGTCAACAATAATAAGTTCGAAGTCCCGATAGGTCTGATTCAAGACAGAATCAATTGCCTCGCCTAGATACTTTCCGTAATTATGATTGATGATAATCACCGAAACCATTATGTTTTTCTCCCTCATCCGCCAAATTTATCCAAGAACGTACTCAGATTTCTGTCTTTGTCCGAGACGATGAGCTTGTCTATCCCGCCGATCCTCTCTAACGGCCAGTCTATCGCGAGGGTTTCATCGTTCCACCGTATTCCGCTGTCGCCCTCCCCATAGAATACCTCACCACACTTATAGCTTACGATCGAGTCCTCCAAAACCAGATAGCCGTGTCCGAAATGCTCCGGCACATATAATTCTTTTTGATTCTCTTCAGTCAGATCGAAACCTCTCCACTGTCTGAACGTATCTGACTCCGGCCTCAAATCCACGATAACATCATAGATATGCCCTTTGACGCAGCGGACCAGCTTGGCTTGCTGTTTGATTTCCTGAAAGTGTATCGCCCTGATCACTCCCTTTTTTGAAATCGTATAGAACACTTCTTTTAATTCATGTTCGACGCCGTTTGCCCTAAAAGTATCAATGTTATAATCTTTTATCAGGCCGCCTCTTTCATCTGTCGCATAAAATGGCTGAATCACATACGCGCTTCGCAGATCGGTTTCCTGAAATTCAAATTTTTGTACCATGCTTATCCTCCAGATATATTATCAGTCTATTGGTTCTTACGGCTTTCCGGTGTTTTCCCACAGCCGTTCTGCTCTTTCATCCAGGCGATCGTTTTTTTGATTCCCTCTTCAAAGGACAGCTCCGGCCGGTACGGGGTATCGTTGAATAACTTATCCGCCTGGTACTCGCTCGCTGGCAAAGACACGCCGTTATACGGTATCTCGCCCAGATAAATCGGTATCTGTGGATCAATCGTGTCCCTGATCCTGACGAGAAATTCTTTTAGAGGCCTGGGATTCCCGCTTCCCAGATAATAGGACGTATTGGTTTTGCCATACACGGCAGCTGCATATATCGCTTTGACAGTATCGGTAATGTAAACAAAATCATACATCTGTTCCCCGCTCGTAAAAGCCGCATGCTCTCCGGACATAATCTTTTCGCTGGCCATACTGACAAAATTACCGGTGGTATTTCCAATCCCATATGTACTGGACAGATAACACCATATATGTTCTATGCCAAGCTTCGTACATTCCGTCTTGCTCATATAATGTGCCGCTATCTTAGCGGTACCGTAATGACTAACAGCATTGGGCGTGGCTCCGTCCCTGTGATGATAGTGCAGGACATCCTGCTCGGCCAGCGTGCCGGCGCCGACAAATCTTTTTACCCCAAACTCTGGCAATACATGTAGCAAATCCAGTGTGTATTTCACGTTATTCAACTGCATCGTGTAATCCGCTCTGCCATTTCCGGCATTCCCTGCCCAAGCCAAGTGAATACAGTAATCAATACTTTTTTCAGGGATCAAGGATGGCAGCCGCGAAATATGCTCCATCTCGCAGCATACTACTGTGACGCCTTCTTCTTTACGTAGTTTTTCACTTCTCTCATCTTCCTTGTGTACCACGGCGTATATCTTCATTTTCCCACGGACCTCATGGATCAAATTTCTTCCGATATATCCGCTCGCTCCGGTAATGATTACTGTCTTCATCATTTACTCCCGTTTACCTTTCTGTGAATTGACGTATCTGTGCATCCATGCATTTCTCTATTTCGCCATGTTCTCGCCAACACTTGCTCCACTCGACAGTTTTGGCTACTGCCATATCGATATTCCATGTCGGCTTCCAGCCAAAAGTTTTCTTCAGTCTGGCACAGTCCAACTTCAGGCAGGAAGCCTCATGCGGCCCACCGTCATAGCAATCAATCCATTTCAGATTTTCACCCCAATGAGCGATAAACATATCCACTATTTCTCCGGTAGAAACACAATCACTCTCATCAGGTCCTACATTATATACACCGGCTACCTCAGGATTCTTGAACTGCTCTCCTGCAATCAGTAAATAGGCGCACAACGGCTCCAGAACATGCTGATACGGCCTGACGGAATACGGATTTCTGACTATGATATCCCTCCGGTCAAGCGCAGCTCTGACACAATCTGGAATGATCCGGTCTTTGGCGAAATCCCCGCCGCCAATCACATTGCCCGCCCGTGCCGTCGATACAGCAATATCCCGATCAGCAAAAAAACTGTTTTTGTAACTGTCTGTAACCAGTTCCGAGCAGGACTTGGAATTTGAATACGGGTCATAACCATTCAATTCTTCATTTTCACGATATCCCCACTCCCATTCCCTGTTCTTATATACCTTGTCTGTGGTTACGTTAAGAACAGATCTCACGGAATCCGTACATCTGGCACACTCCATCAGATTAACCGTCCCCATCACATTAGTCGAATAAGTCGTTACCGGGTCACGATATCCTTCTCGCACAATCGGCTGAGCCGCCAGATGAAAAACAATTTCCGGTCTGTATTGTGCAAATACCCGCCTTAAAGCTTCTCCATCTCTCACGTCGCCGATCACGGAGACATGCTTTTTGTCAAGTTCCATAATCTGATACAGGGAGGGCGCCGTAGGTACACCGCTGCTGTATCCTATCACCTCTGCTCCCGCACCCAGCAGGATTTCGCACAGCCAGGAGCCCTTAAATCCCGTATGCCCCGTCACCAGCACCCGTCTGCCTTGATATAGCGAAAAATCTATCCTCATCTACTTCCATATCCTCCATGGTGCATTGCCGCTTTCCCACAACTTCTCCAGTTTCTGCTTCTCACGCAGCGTGTCCATACATTGCCAAAATCCATGATGCACATAGGAAATCAAATTTTTTTCCCTGACCAAGGCGTTTAACGGCTCCTGTTCAAAAACTGTCTGATCACCATCCAGATAATCAAAGATTTCCGGATTTAGAACCATATAGCCAATATTGATCAAATCACCGTCCAGATCAGACTTTTCTCTGAACGCCCGCACCATCCCATCTCTTGCTACATCAAGGACCCCCTTATTCTGTCCAAAGTTATACACAGAAACCGTCCCTGTTTTTTTATGCTGCCTGTGATACTCGACGAGTTCTTTGATGTTGACGTCCCCGACAGCATCCCCATAAGTCATGATAAAAGTTTCATCGCCAATATACTTCTGAACTCTCTTGATCCGTCCCCCAGTCATGGTATTCAGTCCGGTGTCCACGATCGTCACTTTCCATTTTTCCGTCTTTTTATCATGGATGATTACTTCATTATTTCCTGCCGTAAAATCAAATGTGACATCCGAGGTGCGCAGAAAATAATTGGCAAACCACTCTTTTATTACATTTTGCTTATATCCCGCACAGATGATAAAATCGTTAAATCCATAGTAAGAGAACTCTTTCATAATATGCCAGAGAATCGGCCGTTCTCCTATTTCCAGCATCGGCTTGGGCTTGAATTGACTTTCCTCCGATATCCGTGTTCCATATCCTCCCGCAAGAATAACTACTTTCATAATGGTACGCTCCTAGTGATTCTTTCTTCCTATCGCCCCACCCGGATGATTGCGCAGGAAATCTTCTCTCGTCAGTCCCATCCTGTCTGCGATCATCATCGCCAGCCCCTGCAGCACGATGAGATTGATCGTCGTTGAATTATTCGGCATAATATTCCACAGATCTCCCTCATGTCCGAGCGTCAGCACCACACTGTTTGCTATTTTTCCGGCAAGCGTACTGTCTTTTTCAAAAGTCAGCAGCCACAAATTGACATTTCTCTTTTTTAGAAGCTCTGCCAGATAGATGGATTCCTCCGTCTCGCCGCTCTTGGTGAGGATAATCACCATATCCCCGTCTTTCACGATCCCCATATCTCCGTGTACCGCCGAGTTAGTATGCAGGAAACTGGCATCCAGTCCCATAGAAACCAGAGAGCCGACGAACTTATCACAGATGGGAACGTTCTTCCCCAGTCCTGAGACGATAATTTTATGTCCGCTGCGCAGCGTGTCAACCGCCTCGTCTACCCATCTGCCGAACACCTGTTCATCTAAGGAATGAATAGAACGATCGAATTCTGCCAGCTGTTTTTCAAAATATGCGATCAAGGCTTCTCCCTCACAACACTTCCTCCAAATAGTAAAGACCGTTATAGAACGCGCCGCACATGGAATCATAATCCTGCCATGCGTAAGTCGTCAGCGACAGCCAGATCACGGCGTGCAGCAGCTTAATCTCCCACTCATCCGCGCCGGTCAGTGCGAAGAAGTCCGTCTCCATATCCTCCCAGTGGTTTGATGCGACAGAAAGGCTGATACTCTCCTCCGCCGTCTCTCCAATCGTGAGCCGGAACTCTTTCAGGTTAAACCTGTCATAATTGCCGACAATGGAGTAATACATCTTCGCCCAGTCATAGCGGGCATCGCCGTACAGCTCCGTATAGCCGAAATATCCTCTCGGATCGATCAGCACAGGTTCGCCATTTTCCCGCAGCATCATATTGGAAAATGTACAATCTCCATGGATAAAGGCAAACGGTTCACAGGATAAAGCAAGCTTGTCCACCGCTCGTTCCAGTTCACGCTTATGATAAAAAACATTTCTGCAGCTTCTGCCGTTTACGACGATTTCTTTCTCCCTGGCAAACGGCACCAGATCCTGCAGCTTGCCGATTCTGTCAAAAGTCTTGTGAAAGTAGGCTTCTTTTACACTGAACGTGTCCGCCGCCCTCGTCTCCGATCGATGCAGCTTCTGCAGGGAAACAATTAATGTCTCCAAAACTTTCTTCTTTTGTTTGCGGGTCAGATCGCACTCATAGATATTCCGCCCCTCTATGTATTCCATCTTTAACGGCTTGGTGTCATAAATCTGCGGCAGTATCGCTATTCCTTTTTCCCTGGCCCGCTCATACCAGGCGCATTCCCTGGCTGCGAGGCTCTCCCCCTGCGCATCCATGGGTTCTTTGGTCAGGACGTCGTCTTTTACAGTGATCCTGTTGAACGGCCTGCACTTTTCCTTTTTCAGCTTTTCATATTCCTCCAGCAGACCAAACTCTCTCGTCCCTGCCAGACCGACCGGGCGGTACGTCATCTGCTTTTCCTGCATCCAGCGCACCAGTTCGCCGCTCTCAGGGATGCCGACCAGACATTTCTTCTCTCTAAACAGGAAAAGGCCGGCTACTCCATACTCTTGTGATGTTTCTTCCGCAAATCTGTCGTTTTCATATTTCCATCTGCACGGAAAAGTCTGCGAAAGGCCGATATAGTTTTCTATTGGCATACCCGCGCTCTCATACTCTGCCGGAAGTCTGAACTGCTCCGGCAGAATCAGATCCGACCACACCAGCATGAACGGCTCTTTATTCGGAATCAGCTGCAGTGCCTGCCCGATGCCGGCGCATGTCCCCGTGCCCCGCGCATCCACGACCTGATATTTTACATCCGCAAATACCTCCAGATATCGTCTCATCACTTCTCTGTGGTAATCCGCGATGATAATGAATCTCTTATCGGGATATTTCCGAAACAAATGAAACAGCATCGGCAGATTGTCCACCGGGACCAAGGCCTTGGGCTTATTTTGAGTTAAATGTTTCAAGCGGGTACCTTTGCCGCCTGCCTGTACGATGATATAGTTCATTTTCACACATCCACATTCTGTATCATGACCGGCATCCCTCTCTTACGGCACAGCTGCACTACGCTGCTTGGGTCCCCGTAGT
>CANPZI010000040.1 GCA_947588995.1 uncultured Lachnospiraceae bacterium | reverse complement strand
CCCTCATGAAAGACCCTCACGAAGAACCCTCACGAAAGACCCTCAAAAAGGTAGACCCTCAAAAACTTTGAATACCCGGCTTTATGCCGAAATCAAAGAACACCGACGGGTGTTCTTTTTTTTGTCAAAGAGGAAGCGATGGGATTCCGAAGTCTATTGATTGAAAATGAATTAAAGATCAGTCTGCGGCTGGGCAATGTCGTCATTACGAAAGAGGAGGAAGATATCTGGCTGCCGATCAACGATATCAACATTATCGTTGTTGATACGCCCAAGGTTACCATATCGTCCCGCATTTTGTGCGCTCTGGCGGAAGCCGGTATCTGTATTGTGATATGTGATCATCAGCATCTTCCTGTGGGTTACTATGGGGCATACGACAATCACAGCAGATCCAGCAAAATACTAAAACTGCAGATTGAAAAAAGTGCGGCGGATACGGCTGCTTTGTGGAAAGAAATAGTGGCGGCCAAAATCGAAAATCAGGCAGAGGTAATCACTCGACTTATAGGCGGGGAGGCAGGAGATGAGGTACGGCGATATCTATCGGATATACAGCCGGGCGATCCGTCGAATCGGGAAGGACATGCGGCCAGACAGTATTTTAATTTGTACGGTGGAGCGGGCTTTTCAAGAAGAAACGACGACATGATACTAAACTCCGGCTTAAATTATGGATATGCGATCGTGCGGTCATATTTAGCGAAAGTGTGTGTTTCGGTCGGGCTAAATACGCAGATCGGCATACACCACAGAAATGAATACAATCGCTTTAATCTGGTGGATGATCTGTTGGAACCGATCCGGCCGTTTGTCGATCTCTATGTCATGCAACTGATGAAAGAGGAAGAATATTTTAAGCCGGAGCACCGGCGCAAGCTGGTTAATCTTTTAAATCATCTGGTGAAATATAAAAATAAAAATATGTATTTGTCCAATGCATTGGAGGATTATGTAGAGCAGGCGGCAAATTGGTTCGCGGATTCCAATGTCGAAATCCTTTTTTTGGAAGTTTCCGGATATGTGGGAGAACAGGATGAATTATAAAGTTATGAGAATGATATGTATGTTTGATCTGCCGGTCGATACCAAAAGTGAACAGAGGGAATATAGAAAATTCAGGAATTATATCATGAGCGAAGGATTTGTCATGATACAGTATTCCGTGTATGTGCGGGTGTGCCCCAATAGAGAATATGCGCAAAGTTTGTCTAAACGGATTCAGAAAAATGTGCCGAAACAAGGTAATATCAGACTGCTCTCTGTCACGGAAAAGCAATACAGCGAAATGAAACTGCTTGTCGGGAACAAGAATGCAAAAGAAAAAATAGGCATGGAAAGGTTGATCGTATTTTGAAAATCACAATCAAGGAAAATGAAGAATTGAATCTTGCCCCTGTTACGCAATTGTGCGGAATGAATGTTTTGAAGAAAAAGGAGCTGTTGGATGCAATAATAAATTATTTTTTGGATAAAGATTTGAACTGTGACATAAGAGTCGGCGGGGAAGCGGTTGGCAAGGATTATTTTACGATACATCATGTTAAAGACGAGAGAGATCTGCCGGCAGAATTTGCCTTTTCCAAAAACAGTATGATCTATAAGACGGTGCTGGATTACATTCATCAATTTGAAACAGAAAAAATGATGGAACAGATCGATAACCAGTATGCCAAGGTGTTTCAGGAAATCAATCATAGATTATCAGAAAATATCGGAAAGGTTTCCGTAGAATATGATTTGATCAAAAAGAACGAAGAATTGATTAAAAAATGTGAAGTAAACATACCGGAAGACAACGGGGAACTTTTGATTATATATATCAATTTGATACTGGAACAAAATAGAATCACACCGGAAAAAAGATTGATCATCATTGAGAATGTCGATTTTATGATCGAGAGACCAAGGTATCTGCAACTTATAGATTACTGTAATGAGATTGCAAAAGAAAGTGATATATGGTTCTTATTTTCTGTCAGCATTCCCGGTTTTGGCGTGGTGAGAGAGGAGCTGATGGACGGCATTACTGTTGTAAACGATGTGATTTATTCGTTTGATGAAGTGTCCTATGTGAAAGCATTTATTGAGGAAAACTATCCAATATACAAAGAATTTTCGAAAACAGAGGTAATGGACGCTCTCCGAGAATGTTTGCACTCTCTTGGATCAGTCTATGCGCCATCTGTCACAGGCATGGTATATGACAAAATGATAAGCGGCAGTATGGGCATATACAAAAAAATAAAAAAAGAAGATATAAAATCGGCAGAAATTGCATACCTAAATGAAAAAATATGATATAATAAAAAAGTAATGTGAGTGCTGTAGGTAGCAAGCGATACTGGAGGAGGCAAAGGTAAGTCATGTTTTTGCGTTTAACACCATATCTTGACGAAGATGTAGTGATTAATACCAAATGTGACGTTTTAGTACCTGGAAGAATTGAGTTATCGTAAAACCCAGCATGTGAATACTGTCGGTGTCCGCGTGTTTTAGTACCTGGAAGAATTGAGTTATCGTAAAACTTGCCCGCCCTGTTTTCAAGGAGTCATTATGTTTTAGTACCTGGAAGAATTGAGTTATCGTAAAACCAAGGGCAAGTTCACCCAGCTGCTGAATGGTTTTAGTACCTGGAAGAATTGAGTTATCGTAAAACCCGTATACTGTACCATCGATTCTGCCCTGGTTTTAGTACCTGGAAGAATTGAGTTATCGTAAAACGTAGTGGTTTAATATGCGGAAGCGAAGTCTGTTTTAGTACCTGGAAGAATTGAGTTATCGTAAAACTCTTGCCGATTCCTCTGCCGCCGATTACGAGTTTTAGTACCTGGAAGAATTGAGTTATCGTAAAACCGCTCCCGGGAGGGTTTACCGCAAAAGCGGGTTTTAGTACCTGGAAGAATTGAGTTATCGTAAAACGATCTGGCCGAAACATACGGAGTGCTTAATGTTTTAGTACCTGGAAGAATTGAGTTATCGTAAAACTCTCGTCCTGATTCTCTTTCTCATCAAGAAGTTTTAGTACCTGGAAGAATTGAGTTATCGTAAAACAGGTGATGATCACCAGAAGATAGGCATCCTGTTTTAGTACCTGGAAGAATTGAGTTATCGTAAAACAACATTCGATATTATACCTTTCGCCGTTATGTTTTAGTACCTGGAAGAATTGAGTTATCGTAAAACGATATCTTCATGGATCCCGTAGCGAGGCAGGTTTTAGTACCTGGAAGAATTGAGTTATCGTAAAACCGGCCGGTACCGGAGAAAATCTTGTAGCTGGTTTTAGTACCTGGAAGAATTGAGTTATCGTAAAACTAATGAAGTAATTCTGAACGCGGCACTGGTGTTTTAGTACCTGGAAGAATTGAGTTATCGTAAAACAATAAACGGCTGTAAACCGATCGCGAAATTGTTTTAGTACCTGGAAGAATTGAGTTATCGTAAAACTTCTTCGCAAAGTAACTCGAGATTATCAAGTTTTAGTACCTGGAAGAATTGAGTTATCGTAAAACCTTACGTAGTGACGTTGTCGTCGATCATGCGTTTTAGTACCTGGAAGAATTGAGTTATCGTAAAACAAACAAGCGCATAGAAGAAGTGAGAACGACGTTTTAGTACCTGGAAGAATTGAGTTATCGTAAAACATAGTACCATTCCTGAACCCAGCCGATCTTGTTTTAGTACCTGGAAGAATTGAGTTATCGTAAAACCTGTGCCAGCCCGTAGCCCGCGCCGTCATGTTTTAGTACCTGGAAGAATTGAGTTATCGTAAAACACGGCCTTGACGGTACTGCTTCCGGTGAGGGTTTTAGTACCTGGAAGAATTGAGTTATCGTAAAACGAGCATGAATCTGCGAGATACAGCTTTGCAGTTTTAGTACCTGGAAGAATTGAGTTATCGTAAAACCCGCACATACCCCTTGCCTTGATGGTCAGCGTTTTAGTACCTGGAAGAATTGAGTTATCGTAAAACCGTGAAAAAATGGGAATGCCGGACGCAAGAGTTTTAGTACCTGGAAGAATTGAGTTATCGTAAAACTTATGTCCTTATCCGACGGCGCAAGCACCTGTTTTAGTACCTGGAAGAATTGAGTTATCGTAAAACAAAGCAGATCAAAGAAAGGGAATCAAACCAGTTTTAGTACCTGGAAGAATTGAGTTATCGTAAAACGGACGTAACCACTATCCGGGCAATCGAAATGTTTTAGTACCTGGAAGAATTGAGTTATCGTAAAACCAAAAGGGGTTGGAACGTAAATACACCCATGTTTTAGTACCTGGAAGAATTGAGTTATCGTAAAACCCGCCTAACACCTATTGAACATTGACAACTGTTTTAGTACCTGGAAGAATTGAGTTATCGTAAAACAAGCGCCGCCGGTAGTTGAGAACCGGCCTAGTTTTAGTACCTGGAAGAATTGAGTTATCGTAAAACTATGGAGAGTAAGAGCAAATGGATGACAGGGTTTTAGTACCTGGAAGAATTGAGTTATCGTAAAACGCGTTTCGTTTCTGTCCGATCGCCGTGATAGTTTTAGTACCTGGAAGAATTGAGTTATCGTAAAACCTTTTCGGAAACAGACCGCCGCGAGATCATGTTTTAGTACCTGGAAGAATTGAGTTATCGTAAAACAAAAGGTCAAAAAGGTAACAGTGAACACCGGTTTTAGTACCTGGAAGAATTGAGTTATCGTAAAACTCCTGTCCCTTGTAACCGTCAAAGGGATATGTTTTAGTACCTGGAAGAATTGAGTTATCGTAAAACTATTACGGATTTATAGCCCTGCAATTCCTGGTTTTAGTACCTGGAAGAATTGAGTTATCGTAAAACCGGCGCTTTCTTCGGCGCTGGATCGAAAGTGTTTTAGTACCTGGAAGAATTGAGTTATCGTAAAACCAGGAAAGACGCGCCACGGACAGCGCGGAGGTTTTAGTACCTGGAAGAATTGAGTTATCGTAAAACCAAAGAGGACGTGGCGGAGAGGTTCACGCAGTTTTAGTACCTGGAAGAATTGAGTTATCGTAAAACCCAGCATGTGAATGCTGTCGGTGTCGCCGTGTTTTAGTACCTGGAAGAATTGAGTTATCGTAAAACGAGGAAAGGGTAATATGAAAACTGATAATAGTTTTAGTACCTGGAAGAATTGAGTTATCGTAAAACTCCTCTTTCTTGAATTTTGTGCCTGTCCCTGTTTTAGTACCTGGAAGAATTGAGTTATCGTAAAACACAGACCTGAGCCTACCAAGACGTCAGATAGTTTTAGTACCTGGAAGAATTGAGTTATCGTAAAACAAGGGCAGGCGCAGCCTGTTTATATACCCTGTTTTAGTACCTGGAAGAATTGAGTTATCGTAAAACTTCTGCTCCCATTTTTATTCCTCGCTTTCTGTTTTAGTACCTGGAAGAATTGAGTTATCGTAAAACAATAGAGCAACTCGAAAAGAAAGTCGATAAGTTTTAGTACCTGGAAGAATTGAGTTATCGTAAAACAAAACGCTTTTATTCTTTTAGGCGTTGAGTGTTTTAGTACCTGGAAGAATTGAGTTATCGTAAAACTGTCCCCACTTTTGGCCCAATATACCATGGGTTTTAGTACCTGGAAGAATTGAGTTATCGTAAAACAATAAGTTCCATTTACTCTTTTGACATACTGTTTTAGTACCTGGAAGAATTGAGTTATCGTAAAACGAATTTTGCATAGTGGAGAGCAAAGAGGGGGTTTTAGTACCTGGAAGAATTGAGTTATCGTAAAACGAGTCAAAGAAAGCATGAAAAACATTGACAGTTTTAGTACCTGGAAGAATTGAGTTATCGTAAAACACGGAGCTGCCGAAACTGGACGGAATACCGGTTTTAGTACCTGGAAGAATTGAGTTATCGTAAAACGCGGACCAATAGTCAATATCAGCCCGGATAGTTTTAGTACCTGGAAGAATTGAGTTATCGTAAAACCAAAGTTGTGGTATGATTAGCATATACTTAGTTTTAGTACCTGAAAGAATCGAGTTATCGTAAAAGTAGCTTTCCTACTTTTCTTTTACATATAGAGTTTTAGTACCTAGAAGAATTGAGTTATCGTAAAACGCAGACAGCACAGATTGCAGTTTGCCTGCTGTTTTAGTACCCAGCAGAATTGAGTTATCACAAAACATCCGTTTTCTTGAATGTAAGATGTGGCATATTGCTTTTGGGAGAAAGTGGGGCGTTTTCGGCCCACTGTTATGCTTGCATTCTGAGCAGCGAAACGCTCACTGATGAATTTCCTCATTCCCGCGCAGCGGTGCGGATTCTCAGCTTTCCCGCTGTTTTTCCTGATACCACGCATCTACCACATCATGGATCGTCAGATCAGCATTTTTGCCTAAGACCGATTCATATTCATAGTCTGCGCGCAGTTTGTTGGGCACAGTATCGTACACCAGTTTGATCTGCGTGGGCATATCCCGATGATATTGCAGGCAGAGTTCCCTGATGGCTTTTACCTTTTCGTTGAGCGTGCTTACCGCCGCTTTCTGTTTACCCAGGGAAACGTCACAGGCCTGCTCGCCGGTCTTTAGCGCATCGTTCAGCTTATGCTTTTTGACGGTCATTCCGTTAATCTGACAGAAAAAATCGGCGGCGATCACGTTGTCCTCGCAGGAGCAGTAAATAAAGAGCTTTTCGGCTCTGCCCTCCGTATATGCCAGACAGGCTTCCGTCATATCGGCCTGCAGCTGCGAAAAATAGTCTTCAAAAACTTTTGCGTTGCCTTTTTCTGGTTCTGTTTCCTTGTCTTTGGTGCTAAAAAATCGTTTGATGGAAAATCCGGACACCACATCGTCCTCCGTTTCTATATTATCTATATCCGCTTCTGCAGATACGCGGCCGCCAGATCCGAGAAGTTCCTGCCTACGTCGCCAAAATAACCGATCTGTTTTGTGCGGCACAGGTCCAGCGCTTTTTCATATTCTCCGTTATGGATCAGCACGATCACCTCGATCACTTCCCGCTGGTAACGGATGCCGGCGCATTCGGCCAGAAAATCTTTTTCCCTGTAGGTTTCGGAAAGCTCGGCTAATTCCGTAAAGGTACGGTCAACGATCCCGTCTATCTGCGCGAGGGTTTCCGGCGTATACTCCCGTTCCCGGATCATCGACTGAACCGTAAACGCGCCGATGCCCCGCAGGCTGACAGGCGCGGACTGATTGCCCTCCATCTCCAGAATGTCCCACAGGATATCGTCCAGCCAGAAAGGCTTGGCGCAGAAATATGTCTGCAGGCGGCCTTGGTTCATGGACAGCACGGTGGAATAAAACATGCCGTCTTTGGTAAGATAAAACACGAAATCTTTCTTTTTCAGGCGATATGTTTTGAAGGTTTCTCTGGTTTTGGCTTCCAGATAGTTCGCCAGTTCCTTGTATTTTTTCTGTTCTTCCCGTGTCATGTCCTGCCCCCTTTCGGCGTTTTCGGGTGAAGCGCCGGCTTCTTGCGTACATGCCGGGCGTTTTATGCTTCGCCCGCTGTCTTTTCCGGCTGCAGCAGTTTCCACACCGCCTGGCCGATCGTTTCGTCGGAAGCGGAAACAGGGAGGATGATGCGCTTCTCCTTGTCTTTCGGAGAAGCGTACGCGCCATAGGCATCCCGTATCATCGCCGTCAGTGTCAGCGTTCTCCCACTTCTGAAAAACTCTATGCACTGAAACTTTTTGCTGAAAGACCGAAAGCCGTCGATGCCTTTGAGATCCGTCATCTGCCAGAAATGAAAGTCTTCCACGTCTTTTCTGTCCACGAAGCCGGCTTTTTTTGATCTGCGCAGACTTTTTCGGATCTTTGCGCCCAGTTCTTTCGGCGGGATTTCTGCCGCAGCCGTTTCCAGGGGCGGAACGGAAAGCCAGGCCACGGAATCTTTCTGTACGGCGCTCGCGATGATGAGGTATCCCTGTTTCGGATGATAATATATCTCCGCCCGGTCCTCCCGCACACGCCGGATCCGGCGGCGAACCTCTCTTTTGATATCATGCAGAGAGATTTTGTTTTTACTCGGTTTCCCTGTCAATGTCTTCCCCTGCCTCCTGCGCGATCTCTCTCATGGTGCCGAGCCAGTTATCCAGCTGCGCAATAGAAGCCGTTTCGCCGTTCAGATAGACAGACACCTGCGCACCAGCCTCACCCAGTTTTCGGATCATGTCCCGAAAGAGAGCTTTCCGGTCAACGCCCTGCAGTTCTTCCACCACATCATAGTGGTTCAGGTCAAATGTGATTACGAAGTCATGGTTCTCTATTTTGGATTTGATCTCTCCGATCGTCAGGGAACTGTCAAAGGATCTGAGAATCTTGACAGCGCTTGCCAAAGGAGCGTCTTGTTGGATCTTTAACTGTACTGTGTTCATGTCGCCGGCACCTCTTTCGTTGCATAAATGTGTAGTCGTTCTCATCTTTGCTCTGGCTGCGGCTGCAGTCTGTATCCAGCGTTTCGGTTATTTTTCTTTGGGGTGGGAAAACAGGTTTTTCAGCCGGTCGAAGAGCGTTCCCGTCTGCTGTTTTTCTTTCTCTGACGCCGTTTCTGTCTCTGGATTCCCCGGTGTTTTCCGTTCCGTGTCCGGAGAAGAGAGGTATTGATACAGCGTATCGTCTCCGAATTTCTCCCGAAACGCCTTGGCATGGTCCATGGCGTCCCGTCCCTGCGCATCCCGGTAATGCATGTCCGCACCGCTCTCGATCAGGAAACGGACGACTTCCGTCTCCCCGTACCACGCCGCTGACGACAGGGTTTCCGACAGCACCCTGGTCTTTTCTTTTTCCGGGATATACGGTATGAGTTTCCGCAGGATTTCAATCCGTCTCGCGAGATATTCCGGCCGCTTTTCCTGTCCCATGACCGCGTGCTCCATATACGGCCCGATATCCGCGATATCGCCAGCGCGGTCGAGCGCATATACGAGTACTTCGATATTCTGATTGCCGCAGGCGGGAATCAGGAGTTTTTCCCAGTTTTCCCGGGTGAGCGGCGTTTCGGTATTTATTTTTTCGATGTGGGCAATGATCTGTTCCGCGGACAGTTCGTCCGTATTGTGGCCGATATAGCGCTGCAGGTTTTTCAGTTCGTCCTCGGACAGGCCGTCCGGCGCAGTATTGTTTCCCGGCGTCTCCTCCTGTTCCCGGAGTGTGCCGGGCGCTGCGTCCAGCAGCTCTTCCATCATTCTGTCGGCATCCAGATACCACGCTTTCTTCTCGGCGTTGGACAGATGGGGATTGTCCGAACCCAGATATTTTTGGTAGATGCGCGTGACCGGCACGGGCTTTTTCAGGATCGCGTTGAGCTCGGTGAGCGGCGCTTCATAGGCGGCGCACAGCTCGTCCGGCAGATGTTCCTGCGCAAGCAGCCACTTGGCATAGCCCTGGGAGAAATTCTTGTCTTCCGGCCAGGCGACGGCGGCAAATTCCTCCGCGGTCCAGAAGCGTCTGGCCAGCATCAGCAGTCCGTAGGCGCTCTGACACTGCATTTTCCGATACGGTGCGATATCGGCCCTGTGAAAGCCGGCGCACAGGTTCTGCAGGCTTTCCGACAGGCGGCCGCTGTCATGCTGCAGGACGGCTAACAGGCAGGAGACGACCGCGCGTTCCCAGGCGGCTTTTTTGGAGGTCGTGAATTTTTCCGCTTTCGCCGTGATCTGTTCCTGCGCGTAGACCGCTTTGTCCCCGGTGTTGTACAGCAGGCACAGCAGCACATTGGTGCCGTGTATGTACATCGGATAGCCGTTTGCGGCGGGCGGCAGTCCCTCCGGCAGGATGCGGTAGAGATTCTCAGCGTCCGCGCAGGCTAAGAGGTCCAGCAGCGGCCACAGGCGGTCGCAGTGGTCATAGCCGCTTTTCGACGGCAGAAGCATGATTCTGGCGATCTGATAGAAAATGCGCTGCAGCCCGGCATAGTCTTCCTCTTTCATGGCATGTGTCAGCCGTTCCTCACAGAACGGCTCTCGGTAAGGATTGCCGGAAAGCGCGTTAAGTATGCGTTTCCAGTAGGCCGGGCTTCCCTCGGCGCAGGTTCCCGCGGCAGAGGCAGCACTCTCCCTGAGAAACCGCATATACTGGTCAAGTTCCTGATTCTCCATCTGCTTCCTCCTTCGCAAGCGCGGCGGCTGCCTTGTATACTCTGATAAGCCGTGCCTCCCTTGAGAACACTTTGCGCTTATTATAACACATCCAAACAGGCTCGGGAAATGTATATTTTGTAATCTTCTTGTACCCGGCAGGGCAATAGGGTATGATAAATATGACAGGCGGTATGTAAGGCAGAGAGGGGAGATATATTTAGGAATTTTCCTGAGAATGCCGAGAATGCCGAGAAGACGGAGGAGCGGACGGATGACGGAACAGATTGAAGTTTTTACCCAGAGCAGTATCAGGATCAAGGACGGGGACAGGACGATCTACATCGACCCGTTTCGGATGGAAAACGAGCCGCACGACGCGGACTACATCCTGATTACCCACGACCATTACGATCATTTTTCGCCGGAGGATATCGCCAAGGCGGCGGGGCGGGAGACGGTTCTGGTAGTGCCGGAAAAGATGGCGGACAAGGCGCGGGAGGCGGGCGCATTTGTGAGCCGGATCGAGACGGTTCGTCCCGGTATCTCATGCGAGGCGGCCGGACTTCCCATGGAAACGGTGCCGGCCTACAATGTGATGAAGCCTTTTCATCCGAAGAGCGCGGGCTGGGTAGGCTATATCCTGCAGGCGGGCGGCAGCCGCATCTATATTGCCGGCGACACGGACGCGACGAAAGAGGCGCAGGCGGTAAAGTGTGATATCGCGCTGGTGCCCATCGGCGGCACGTACACGATGGATGTCAGGAAAGCGGCGGAGCTGATAGGCGCGATCCGCCCTGCGGTGGCGATCCCGACGCACTACGGCAGCATTGTGGGCAAACCGGCGGATGGGGAAGCTTTCGCGCGGCTTGTGGAGAAGCCGACGGCAGTGGAACTGAAAATAAGGTTTTAGTGGGGCGTTTTGACCGGCTTCTTTCGCCGGCTGCGGTACTGTTTCGGCGTGAGCCCGGTTTTTTCGCGAAAAGAGGCGGAGAGGTTGCCGGGATACTGGTAGCCGGTCTCGATGGCAATCTCCGTGATGGATTTGTCTGTGTTGAGAAGTAGGCGGGAGACGTTTCTGATGCGGATGTGGCTCAGATATTCGGAGTAGGACTTGCCGAGTTGTTTTTGGAACAGCCGCGAAAAATAAGCGGCGGAGTAGCCGGCGACGTCGGCCACCCGGTCCATGGTGAGCGGTTCGGCATAGTGGCTTTCCATGTAGGAGACGGCTTCCATGATGGGGAGCGTCAGCGGCGAGGCGTGCGAGGCCGAGCCGTCCTCGGAGAGCCGGTGCTCCAGAATGGTCAGCAGCAGCTCGCACAAAATGCACTGCAGGCGGAAATCGCGGTAGGGAGAATCCTCCTGTGCATACAGCGCCAGCAGCCTCGTAAAATAGCCGTAGACGATGGGCTGCATATCGGCGGAGAACCGGTTGGTCGGGCGCGCATAAATCTGGTCCAGGATTTGTTGACCAAATTGGTCAGTCATAGGTTTTACAAAAAGCGGTGAAAATTTGATCAGAATGCTCTCATAGACTTCGTCTGAGGCCGGAACTGTCCGATGATAGATGTACGGGGCCAGGCTGCTGACGCTGCCGGGATGCTGCGTGAAAGTGAAGTTTGGCGTGATAGTGGTGCGGTCGCCCCGTATGTGATAGTTGATGGAATAGTGATCGTAGGCGATCTCGAGAGAGGGCATCTCATAGTCCGCGGGGAGGATTCTGTGTGTGATCTGAAAAAGCTGTCCCTCAGGGAGCGGCAGAGCCATGGCAATCTCCTTTCCGGTCCGGTTTCAGGTTCCCGGATGATTTCGTTTTTGCATAAAATGTCATATCATCATAAATTTCTCGCCTAAAAAAGTAAATACAGATAAGAAAAACATGGATATTTTATATAGTATATATCATGGATGCGGCAAAAAAGCAAATGAATTCTGCGGAGGCGCTGACGGATGGAACAAAAGAAAATTGATATGACGCAGGGGCCGATCATGAAGAACGTGTTTCTCTTTGCCATTCCCATGATTCTGGGCAATATCCTGCAGTATCTGTACACCACGGTGGATACATTGGTGATCGGCAACTACTGCGGCAAGACTTCGCTGGCGGCGGTGGGGACGAGCGCGCAGCCTGTGGAGGTGCTGCTGTGCGTCTTCCTCGGAATCGGGACGGGCGTCTCGATTCTGATCTCTCAGTATGTGGGGGCAAAAGACGCGGAGAGACTGCGCCGGGCGGCGGACACGGCGACTTTTTTTGTCTATGCGTGCGGCTTGCCGCTGTGTGTGCTCGGCTGGTTCGTGACGCCGCTGATCCTGCGGGCCATGGGCGTACCCGCGGACACCTGGGATGCGGCCGTCTCCTATACCAGAATCGTCTTTATGGGAGCGCTCGGCAACATCGGCTACAATATGAATGCCGGCATTCTGCGGGGGATGGGGGACAGCAAGGCCTCTCTGTGGTTTCTGGTGGTGTCCTGTATCGCGAATATCGTGCTGGATCTTTTGTTCGTCGCGGGCTTTGGCATGGACGCGGGCGGCGCGGCACTCTCGACGACGCTGGCGATGTATCTGTCCTGGGTCATCAGCATTGTCTATATCCGGCGCAAGTTCCCGGAACTGCGGCTGACATGGCTGTCGCACGGCTTCGACGCGGCGCAGCTTAGGCAGTTCGTCCGGCTCGGTCTTCCCCTCGGACTGAACAACTCGCTCTACTCCCTCGGCCATGTGGCGATCCAGACGCTGGTGAACGCGCAGGGGTCCACGTTCATGGCGGGCAACTCCGTGGCCGGGCGGGTGACCGGCATGGCCAACATCGCGGTCACGGCGCTGTCCTCGGCAGCCACGACTTTCTCCGGCCAGAACTACGGGGCGAAGAATTTCGACCGGCTCAGGCAGGGTTATATCAAGATTCCCGTGATCTCCGGCGTCGTGACGCTGACGGCCGGGCTGTGTGTGATGTCTTTCAGGATGCCGGTTCTCAGGATTTTCACGCGGGACGCGGCGGTGCTTCTGTACGCCGAGCGCTACGTCAGGGTGATGCTGCTGTCGTACTGGTTCTACGCGATTTTCAACGGTATCATCTGTATCGTGAACGGCGTGGGACTGATCCGCTACAGCACGGTGATCAACCTGCTCATGCTCTGGGCGGTGCGGATCCCCAGCGCCTATCTGATCGACCGCTATTTCGACGGCACCTACCTGATGCTGTGCTTCCCGATCAGCTTCAGCTTCGGCATGGTTATGATGCTGGGCTACTACGTCTTCTCGAAGCGGTGGCACGAGATTATCAGGACGGGACTGTAGGGGAGGGAAGTTAGTGTGAAATCAAAAGAAGTGCTGCATCTTTTGCGCGTTACCAGACCGACGCTGGCAAAATATGTCAAAGAGGGGATCATCAAGACCGACAGGCTGCCCAACGGCAGATACGAGTACGATACCGACAGCGTTTATGCGTTTCTGAACAAAGATGTCAAGCGGCGGACTTATCTGTATGCCAGAGTGTCCGGCGCAGACCGGCGGGCGGATATGGAAGAGCAGATCAGGCAGCTGAAGCAGTTCTGTTTTGCCCGGGGCTATGTGATTTCGGGGATTTATACGGATGTGGCCAGCGGCGTCGGGTTTGAGAAGCGGGACGATCTCTTCAGAATGTTGGACGATATCATTGACTATAAGGTGGAGAGGGTAGTGATCACTTACAGGGATCGGCTGTCGCGGGACGGCTTTGCCTTTTTCTCCCATCTGTTCCGAAAATATCACTGTGAGATCAGTGTGATGAGTGAAGTCGGTTCCGAGGAACTGGATCGGCAGGAGATGCCGGAGGAGATCGGCAGGCTGCTGCGCTGCTATTCCATGGAATTGTACGGCCAGAGCAAGATGCGCCAGATCAGGGAAGTGCTGGACGGCGAGAACTGACAGCGGCCGGATTGTATGGGCTTGATCATGAAAATATTATGAAATCGCGCGGCAGTCACTTGACAAGAAGCGCAACGTTCAGTAAGATACTTACAGTAAATAGCGAATGCAGGACAGGACAAAAGCGAGTTGACTCATCAGGTCAACTCTTTTTGCGCGCATAAGCAGAGCCGGAAGCCGGGCGAAACCGCCGGCCTGCATGCAGGGCAGGCGGGAGAGAACGGTTTACGGCGAGCAACGCGAACGAGGGATGGAATCCCGAGTCTGCGTATGCGCGATACGCGGCATAAGCGGAGCAGAGCCGGAAGCCGGGCGAATATATACATCAATATAAGAGAGAAACAGGAAGGAAAAGGAAATGGGTGCAAACGAAGAATCGGGGGAAAAGAATATGACGGGCGCGGACAGTTTCGAGGAGATCCGGCAGGGTTTCTATGTGGGGGAACGCCCGCTCTTCAACAGGGATCATCTGCGGGTCATCGACACGATCTTTACGGACGGCGAGTCGCCTCTTAAGGAGTGCCATGACATCGAACTGGAGGGCAGTATGTTCAAGTGGAAGTATCCGCTCTGGTATTCCCGCAATATTGTGGCGAAAAACTGCACCTGGTTCGACATGGCGAGAGCCGGCGTCTGGTACACGGATCACATGCTGGCGGAGAACTGTGCCATCGAGGCGCCGAAAAACTTCCGCAGGTGCCGTGATCTGACGCTCAAGAACGTGTCTTTCCCCAACGCGGCCGAGACGCTGTGGCACTGCGATGGGGTAAAATTGGAGCGCGTGACGGCGACGGGCGATTACTTTGCCATGAACAGCCGCAACATGGAGGTGCGCGACCTGACGCTCTACGGCAATTACTCGTTCGACGGAGCGGAGAATGTGGAGATCCACAACTCCCACCTGCTCTCGAAAGACGCGTTCTGGAACGGCGATCATGTGACGGTGTACGACTCTTTTATCTCCGGTGAGTATCTGGGGTGGAACGCCAGGAATCTGACGCTTGTCAACTGTACCGTTGAGAGCCTGCAGGGCATGTGCTACATCGACAATCTGGTGATGAAGAACTGCAAGCTGATCAACACCACGCTGGCTTTCGAGTACTCCACAGTGGACGCGGACATCGTCACGAAGATCGACAGCGTGATCAATCCCTCCGGCGGCGTGATCCGCGCGGAACACATCGACGAGCTGATCATTGAGAAAGATAAGGTCGATCCCGACAAGACGAAAATTATCTGCTGGTAGACGCGCGGACTGTGTGCGGCATTTGGGCCTACAGGGGCGAGGAAACCTGAGAACCATGCACGGGCCGGCAGGGGCGGGAAGACTCGAGAACAGCGCGGACGGTATAGGAGCGGCAGGACATGAAATATGATTTTGACACGGGCATAGACAGAAGACACACGGATTCCCTGAAATGGGACGTGGCGGATGGCGAGCTTCCCATGTGGGTCGCCGATATGGACTTCCCAACCGCACCCGAGGTGCAGGAGGCGATCCGGGAGAGGGCGGCGCACGGCGTATTCGGCTACTGTGTGGTGCCGGATGCGTGGTATGCGGCCTACACGGACTGGTGGGAGAGACGGCATAACTTTTTCCTGGAGAAAGACTGGCTCCTCTTCTGCACCGGCGTCGTGCCCGCGATCTCCAGCATCGTGCGCAAGCTGACGACCCCGGCGGAGAAAGTGCTGGTGCAGCCTCCGGTCTACAATATCTTTTACAATTCCATCCTCAATAACGGCAGGCAGGCGGTGGAGAGCCCGCTTCGGTATGACGGAGAGAACTATTCGATGGATTTTGATGATCTGGAGCGCAGGCTCGCAGACCCGCAGACGACGCTGATGATTCTCTGCAATCCGCACAATCCTGTCGGGAAAATATGGAGCAGGGACGAACTTGGACAAGTCGGCGAGCTGTGCGCGAAGTACCATGTGCTTGTGCTCTCCGACGAGATTCACTGCGATCTGACTGAACCAGGCTGCGGCTACGTCCCTTTCGCCTCCGTCTCCGCTGTCTGCAGGGACAACAGCATCACCTGCATCGCGCCGACGAAAGCATTCAATCTGGCGGGCATACAGACGTCGGCTGTGGCCGTGCCCGACGCTGCGGTCCGCCATAAGGTGTGGCGGGCGCTCAATACCGACGAGATTGCGGAGCCGAACGTTTTCGCGGCGACGGCTGCCATAGCGGCATTCACGCGCGGCGGGGCGTGGCTCGACGAACTGCGGGAATATATTTTCCGCAATAAAAAGCTGGCGGCAGATTATATCGAAAGCGAGATTCCGCAGCTTTGTGCCGTACCCTCGCAGGCGACCTATCTCATGTGGCTGAGGTGTCTGACAGAGCAGGGGACGGCGGCGGATATCGCGGACTATATCAGGAGCAGGACCGGGCTGTATCTGTCGGCGGGGGCGCAGTACGGCAGCGGCGGCGAGAACTTCCTGCGGCTGAATGCGGCGTGCCCCCGCAGCGTCCTGGAAGACGGCCTGCACCGCCTGCGGGAGGGAATGACGACTTACTCGGCAGAAGTCTCCTCCATATAGGCGGCGACATCCTCTCTCAGTCTCTCCCACTCGTCTTCGTTCTCTACATAGTAGAGAGGGCATTTCTTGCCGCCTGCGTCGTAGTGGCGCAGGATATCCTCAGGCGTCAGATCATACTCTCCGCAGAGCCACGCCAGAAGCTTTATGAGAGAGGCGCGGGTGGATGATGTGAACTCCCCGTCCTCTGACAGATAGCAGCACTCGATCGAGACGGAATCATCATTTCTGCCTTTTACGGCATAGGCTTCCTCTTCCAGCGGAATACACTGGAGAATCTCCCCGTCATAGCCGATGATAAAATGCGCGCTGGCGGAGCGCTCGCCGGTTTCCGCGAGATTGGCGAAATAGCTGCGGTTCTGCTCGGCGGATGTCCCTTTGTTCGCGGTGTAGTGCACGAAGATGGTTTTGACTTTCCGCAGTCTTGTGCCCGGTCGGGAGTAGCGGTTGATTTTCAGAAGACTGACAGTGATGTCGGGTTTGAAATAAGGATTTTCGGCATCTTGCGCATTTGTGTCATGTTTTGCCTGATCAGAGTTGACTTCTCTGCTCTCGGCCCATGTACGAACACTTCTATAGACCCATCCGGTCAATTGAAATACGCCGAACAAAAATAGAAAGAAGAGAATGAGCGCAAGAGCACGATAGCACAGTGCGCGTCTTCTTCTGGCCCGCCGCCTTTTGATTGACTGTATTGGTCGTCCCGGGTACGGCACGATTCGTCCGCCCGTGGCGCGGCTGCCTGTTGTCTGCCGCGATTTTTCTCCTGGCATTGGTCCGGTTCTGCCGTTCGTCCGGCGTTGTCTTTCCGGGCCGGGAGTATGCCGCCCGGTCGGCCTGACATTCTCCCAGAGCTGCAATTCCCCGCCTGTTTTCTTTCGTGTATCCTGCTGCATCTGTCTTCCGTCCCATCCCCGTTTTCGCGGACCGCGCAGTTTCGCAACGCGCACGCTCCTGCTTTCGTATATGCTTCTGTATATTAGACGGCAAACCTTAACAAAAGGTGTCAGGGATTCTTAAGGTTTTGTTAAAATTTTGGAGATGCAAGGTTTGTGGAAAGTGTGGTATACTAAACTCCAGAATCCGTCTGCTGCGCAGCCGCCGTGCTGCGCACTCAAAGATTCTGTCGTTACCATATCAGGTGAAATCAAATGCTCGCTTTGCTCGCGCTTGATTTCCTGCTGATATGGTATAATAGACGCAGATTCAGCAATCTGCGTCCCGAGAATTGCTTCGCAATTCTCCTTGGAGTCGCCATGGATTACAGCATCTGTGACTATGGTATCATAAACTCCAGAATCCGTCTGCTGCGCAGCCGCCGTGCTGCGCACTCAAAGAGACTGTCTCTGTGGGAGGGCATGTCATGTTCGCATGCAGGAAAAAATCAAAACAGGAAAAACGCCCTGCCGCTTTCGATCCGGCGCGCCAGCGGGCAGCGCTCAGGTGCAGCATCTGCACGGGAGAGCAGGTAGCAGGGTTTCAGGATATCCGCACGGGACAGTTTGCGGAGGTCATGCTGATCCACGGGGAGGCGGATCTGCAGAAGTTTATGGCGCAGTACGGCGTGCAGGAAATTGTGAAGATCTATTGAGAGGCGTTGGGGGCAAAGGACGATTTCCACCTTGTGCCGCGCGTGCTGCAGTATTTTATAGAAAGCGATTTTACGGCGGCGCTCTGCCTGTTCCCGCAAAACGGATGGCTGGACAATGCGAGCAGCGTGACATGGGGAATCCTGCGCAACATCCCGTTTGTGCCGCTGCTCGGCATGCTGATGCTGCCGAAGACGGTCTGCTATATCCTGCTGATCTTCACTTTTTATGCTGCCGTCGTCAGGGATCAGGAATCTGTTGCAATCGCCCAATAATTATGTTATTATCATCTTAACGTAAAACATACATATCTGGGAAGTCTGGCAGTTCTGATCGTATGTCTTGCATTTCTGTTCTGAGAGAATCCCTTATATGTACACAAAACCAAATAAGGGAGGAAAAGAATTGGGAAGAAAAGACACATGCCAGAACGACTATCTGGATGACCCGGTACGGTTTGCCGATCAGGTGAACGGCGCACTGTTTGGCGGCAGACAGGTGGTGAAAGCGCAGGAACTGGAAGAGGCCGAGCCGCAGAATGTCTATCAGATGAAAGAAAACGGCAGGAGAAAAAGCTACACGGTAACGTCTGACAAGACCCGCCTCTGGAGAGGCCAGCTGATTCATATTATCACGCTGGAGAACCAGAACTATGTAGATTATCGAATGGTACTCAGAAACATGCTTTCGGAGAGCGTAGGCTACCATAAGCAGTGGCGCAGGCTTCGGGCCGGTCATGAGAAAGAACATGATCTGAGAGGCGATGAGTACCTGTCCGGCATGAGGAAAGACGAGAAGTTTATCCCGATTATTACGCTGGTAGTATACTGCGGGACCGAACACACCTGGGACGGAGCGAAAACCCTGCATGAGCTTCTTGAGATTGATGAGGAGATGAAAGCCTATGTCTCCGATTACAGGCTGAATCTGTATGACTGTCTGGCGCATGAGAGCTTCGCGGAGTACCGGACAGGACTCAGGCAGGTGTTCGAGACAGTGCGTTATGGGGCGGATAAGAGAAAGCTGAAAGAGGTCATGGAAGCCAGCCGGGAAGCCTATGAAAAAATAGACAGCGAGACGCGGGAGATGATAGAAGTGATGGCCAATGTAAAGATACCGGAGAAATACGGACATGTGGTGAATGAAAACGGCAGAGAGGAGAAGAGATATAATATGTGCAAGGCATTTGAGGATTACAGGCAGGAAGGCGTGGAAGAAGGAATAGAAAAAGGAATAGAAAAAGGAATAGAAAAAGGTTATATGGACGCCGCGCAGCGTATGCTTCGCGCGGGGAAGCTGTCCTATGAGGAGATCGCTGAGTACACGGCTCTGCCGCTGGAGGAGATACAAAAACTGGCAATGGTGTGAAGAAAAAATGCGGGACAGGCCTGTCTACAAAGATAGGCCTGTGTTTTTGTGGATAATGAACAAAAATGAAAAAGAGTTTGAACAAATTTTGAAAAAAGTTTGAATTTGTATGGCATAAATGGTATGATATATGGTAATATAGTACCGAGAGAAACAGGGTGTGAGGTGCAGCCCGCCACAGTTCTTTCGCCGTCGGCATGGCTGGCGGGATTTACTGAATACTTGCGTTAGTTTCAAAGAGGGGAAAAGAATCGGTATATTTTCAGGAGCAAGACTGATGGACGCTGAACTTAATGCAAAGCGGGTCAGCAGTTTGCTGGCACCGATATTCAGGCAATACAAGGTGCGCAGGGCGGTGCTGTTCGGCTCGGCTGCCAGAGGTATGGCACGTGAAAACAGTGATTTGGATATTGTAGTGGACAGTGGACTGAAAGGTCTGCAGTTTGTGGGATTGTGTGAGGATATACGGCAGATTGTTGATCGGGAGATTGATTTGTTTGATGTGACACATATCCGAAAGGATTCACCTGTTGATAATGAGATTAGGAGGACGGGGATAGTCATATATGAAGAATCAGGCAATTTGGCCTTAAGTTGTAAGGGATGAGAAGAGTGGCCGCAGCCGCCGCAGTTCCTCCGCCGTCGGCTGCTGGAAGAGTTCTAGGGTGTCAATTGCTATTATAAACCGCCTTTCGATGGCAGAATTATGGAGGCGAATGACGGTGGACACATCGATTAATCTGATGAATCTGAGGGATATAAGACGCATAGGGACGGAGGCTCTGGTTAAGGCATTGGGGCCGCTCGGTATGGCGCGGTATCTGGAAGAATATGACAATGGAGGAAATGGCGATTATACAGTAGAAAAGTATGAACAGCCAGAGTATTCTATTGAAGATATCCTTAAGTTGTAAGGGATGAGAAGAGTGGCCGCAGCCGCCGCAGTTCCTCCGCCGTCGGCTCGGTCACCGGGATTTTCTAAATGTTCCGGCAGGGGAGAGGGCTGCGGACGCGGCCGTCCGTCACTCGCCATCCGGGCTCGGGACGGACTTTTCGGGACATCCGTGTCCCGAAACCGCTGGGTACAGAGCGGAACATCAAGAAAATCCGCGTCTTCCTCGCAATGACGGCGTCGTGAAGCTGCGGCGGCTGCGGGAAGAGTTCCTGACAGCATTTATATTTATATAGAGAAGAGAAGCCAGTGACGGTCAGGGAATGCCGATAGGCGGAAATAAACGATACGGCGCTGTCAGCAAAAAGGGAACATGAGCCGATATACTATGCGGGCGTCACAGAATCATAACGGTATCATAGCAGCGGCCGTATGTTGGAGAGGAATGAAAGGCCACAGTGCGTAGGGGACTGGGCGTTTCAGATAGAGCGGGCATCGCAGGGTGCACGCGAACATAAAAATAAGAAAAGGAGAAAACGAAATGAAGAAAATGAACAACAAAGGTTTTTCACTCGTTGAGTTGATCATCGTTATCGCTATCATGGCGATCCTGATCGTAGTGCTCGCTCCTCAGTACTTAAAGTACGTGGAGAAGTCACGTAACTCGACAGACCTTCAGTCCGCAACGGAGTTCAAGGATGCTATCGAAGTATGGGCGGCAGATCCTGAAGCAGGTACAAGTGGTACGACAGCATTTAAGGCTGGTGATACGGCAGATATTGAGTTTACTGCTACACCGTTAACATATGCTTCACTTCCGGCTGCAGTTCAGTCCGCTTTGGACAACTCTGCACTGGATGCTGCTAAATTGAAATGTGTGAGCAAAAATAAATGGGATACTTTTACGCTGACCTATACAGTTGAGACGAACGGTTCAATTACGTGGGACTATTCGAGTACGACTGGTGAAGCAGATTCTAGCGCTTTTGAGGATGCCATGAACGGCAAATAAGGTGCGTCTGTAGCATCGCCATCTGTTATGGGTGATTGATTCACTGATGCCGGTGTTCGACGCAGGTTCTGTACCGCACAGGCAGCCGTAAGGCTGTGAGGCGGTCGGGACGGCCGCAGTGCCGTTGCCGGGAGCAGGACTTGATGCGAACCATGGCAGGAACAGATGATCAGGAAGTACCATACGGCGCGGGCGGGATTTTCCCGCACCGGCCTGTGGGTGGCTCCGAAATAGTAGTTGACTACTAAACACGAAAGGCGACAGCGAAGCTTGGCGAGGGCAGATCCGAGAGGTATTTGCCTTTTGCGGGGCGGAGCGGATGACCCTGAAGTGAGGGCGGGTCCCGCAAGCGTTTGTCCGCCGGATATAGGGCTATAGCCGATGAGGCAGGGAAGAGAGGCTCTGATTCGTCGCTGCGGCACACAAATCAGGTTGAAAGACTTAGAATTGTGAAATTGTAAGGATGCAATTGCAGCGGCGGGTGGTCAAAGAGCCGTACCGGTCGATGAGCGAAGTTCTGCACGGCGGCGGCGTGAGCGTCAGGCGATGAGCGGCATCAGGCAGAAGTACAGCCAAAGGCGTGGGTGTTGGCTTCTGCCGGACAAAGCGAATTACCTCGCGGCGAGGGCAGGTCCCGAAACGGTAGTCGGCGCACGGACGGTTTGCGCGGGCGCATGACAGCATGGCATGACAGAATGACAGCGTCTCGCAGGCAGCCGATTCGGGCAGCGGAGAGAACCACCTTTTTACAAAAGATAAAATATCGCGCCATATCAGGCAAACGCCCCTACGGCTTGCCTGACAGGGGCGAACCTTATATGGCGTGAATCGACATCTGGGTTTTAACCGGCATGAGACCGCGGCTGCAGCATATGCATCCGCGGTCTTTTCACGCGTACGGAATATCGTTCAAAATGTTTTCAAGAATCTATTGCAATTCCGATATGCTTATGTTATGATAACATTATCAAAGTAAGTCCGAAACAGATGCTTTACGGGCGGTTGCAATGGCGACCCCTCAGACAAAAGCTTCGGACGGCACACAATCACATATCTGGGAAGTCTGACAGTTCTGATCGCACATCTTTGCAATTCTGTTCTGAGAGAATCCCTTATATGTACACAAAATCGAATAAGGGAGGAAAGAAGAATGGGAACGAAAGACGTATGCCAGAGCGGCTATCTGGACGATCCGGTGCGCTTCGCCGACCAGGTGAACGGCGCGCTGTTCGGCGGCAGGCAGGTTGTGAAGGCGCAGGAGCTGAAGGAGATCGACCCTGGGACGGTTTATCAGACCCGGGAAAACGGAAGGAGAAAGAGCTACAGTGCAGTGGCGGACAAAACCCGTCTCTGGAGAGGACAGCTGCTCCATATCATCACGCTGGAGAACCAAAGCTACGTGGACTACCGCATGGTGCTCAGGAACATGCTTTCGGAGAGCATCGGCTACCATAAGCAGTGGCGCAGGCTGCGGACACAGCATGAGCGGGCGGGTGATCTGAAGAGCGGCACGGACGAATATCTGTCTGGTATGAAAAGGGATGAAAAATTGATTCCGATCGTCACGCTGGTGGTATACTGTGGGACGGAACATACCTGGGATGGAGCGAGGAGCCTGCATGAGCTTCTTGAGATCGATGAGGAAATAAAAGCCTATGTTTCGGATTACAGACTGAACCTGTACGACTGTCGGGCGCACGAGAACTTTTCAGAGTACCAGACGGGGCTCAGGCAGGTGTTTGAAACAGTTCGCTACGGGGATGACAAGAGGAAACTGAAAGAACTCATGGAGGAGAACCGGGAGGCTTATGAGAACATAGACAGCGATACGCGGGAGATGATCGAAGTGATGGCGAATGTAAAAATACCGGAGGAGTACGGGCGTATGGTGCAGGAGAACGACAGAGAGGAGAAGAGATACGATATGTGTAAGGCGTTTGAAGATTACAGGCAGGAGGGCGTGGAGGAAGGAATGGAAAAAGGAATGGAAAAAGGAAGAGAGGAAGGCCGCATGGATGATGCGCGGCGTATGCTGCGGGCGGGAAAGCTGTCCTATGAGGAAATTGCCGAGTATACGGCGCTGCCACTGGAGAAAGTGCAGAGGCTTGTAGAGCCGATGCTGGTGTAGAATGACTTGATTGCAGACGGGTTTGCCGCAGCGGCAGGCCCGTTTTTACGCGGGAAAGACAGGAAGTGCAAGTGCGCCGGCCGCCCACTTGACTTCGTTATTCTCTGATGTTCTATAACGTAGTAAGGTGTGATCCGCATAGACCACATCGAGTACGAAATATCGTTCAAAAACTTTTTAAGAATCTATTGCAATTCTGATATGGTTATGTTATCATGATTTCACCAAAAGAAGTTCGGAGCAGATGTTTTGCAGGATACCTGTGGATACGCTTTGCGCTGGTGTGCCTCAGACAAAAGCTTCGGACTGATACACAAACACATATCTGGGAAATCTGGCAGTTCTGACCGCAAGTCTTTGCAATTCTGTTCTGAGAGAATCCCTTATATGTACAC
>CANPZI010000039.1 GCA_947588995.1 uncultured Lachnospiraceae bacterium | reverse complement strand
TTATCCTTGAAATCCTGCTCTGCAGGATTTCTTCCTTGTTTGGAATCAAGCTTGCGAACTCGTTTCGCAATTACCTAAAATGTAATAAACGCCGGTCCGCCTCTTCCATCCACAGCTTACATGCCCGCGGGTTTTGCCCCAAACAGGAGTACCTGATCCAGAGCGCGGAGCAGTTTGAAATCTCCTTTCATCTTCATATCGCCCGCCATAAAGGACGCCTGAAATGTTTTTCTGCCCGCAATGATATCGCCCAGCGCTTCTCTTGTCAGCTGCATCTCCACATCAATGCGGCTTCCCTCGCCGTAAAAACATTGAAAGCTGCCGCCGTTCACCTCGATGACAAGCGGCGTCTTTTTACCCTCTATGAGCAGCTTATAATTCCCCGCCAATCCGGGCTGCGGTTTGAAGTGGTCCTGTATCTCTTTCAGAAATTCTGTCGTATCCTCTTTTTCGCTGCTGCCCATCATATCCCGGAACATGCTCGCCAGTTCCTGAATATCCGCTTTCTGCCTCTGCACGTAAGTGTCGTCCGACACATACTGGGACAGCTGCTCCGACTCCTGCGGCGTAAAGTTAATATTTTTGGTGATCGCGATCTTCTGCTTTACCGCCTGATTGCTCGTCGGCAGACATACCATCTTCTGATTGATGGTGCGGTACAAATTTTCCGCTTTTTTCTCTATGATCCGAATATATTCCTCATTTTCTTCCAGTATCGACGTGTCCGCGATATAGCCGCAGATACCCTCGCAGGGCAGTCCGCCCAGGATCTCCCACGCGGTCGTCAGATTCAGCTTGCCGTCCCTCTCGCCATAGGTGGTCGACATGACTACCGGCAGCATATAGATCTGACTGATCTTCTCCTTGTCGCCGTACAGCCAGCAGGCATCCAGAAACTGCTGCATATATCCGCCTATTCCGTACCACTCGACCGTGGTCGCCAGAATCACGCCGTCCGCGCCTTTCAGACTCTGAGGCAGCGTCGTGATACCGTTCTTCAGTTCATAGAGCTGAAACTGCTCCACCGTGACGCGAAGCTCCTCCAGCACCTCTTTCATCTTATTGATCACAAAGAGTGTCGGATCGTCCATCAATCCTCTGCCGCCATAGTAAATGTTAATTTTCATTGAAACCTCTGTCCTTTCCTGTCCCGACATGCGGCCCCATAACCGCCAAAATCGCCGTCGCTGCAAATCCCGTCAAAACGCCGCCGATATGCGCGGCATTGTTGACATTCGCGGAGGTAAAACCACAGTATATGGAGAATGCGATCGCGAAAACCAGTCTGCCTGTCGTCGCGTACGCCAATCTGCCATGATGCAGAATCACCAGAAGCAGCAGCGCGCCCTCTATCCCAAAAACCGCTCCGCTGGCTCCCACGGAACTGTACGGCTGTGCCGTCAGGATCTCATATCCCGCGGAAAAGAGATTTCCGGCAAGACCGGCAAGAAAATAAACCAGCGCATACCGGATATGCCCTATCCTTTTTTCCACGATCTCGCCCACATAGTACAGGACGATCATATTGCCGAAAAGATGCTGCACGTCCGCGTGCAGAAACAGCGCTGTGACAATCCGGTACCAGGAACCGTCTCTCATAATCTCTGCCACGCCGAACGCACCTTTATTATATAACAGATCTCCCGTAAATGTACATATCAGAAATACGAGCACATTGACCGCCACAAGACAGATGTTGACCCACGGGAGGGCCATGACGCGTTCTTTTGTCCATCTTTCCCTCTCCGGCCCGCTTCTGTCCGCCGCGGTTTGATCCTCATATTCCGCCGCGTCCGGCATATCTGCCAGATAATCTTCCAGGATCGCCCTAAAGCCATAGAAATCCGTCGTCTGGTCCTCATGGACGATCAGGCGTCTGCAGCCGGTATCGATCAGCCAGCAGAAACTGTCTTTGGCACACAGGCTCCTGGCCGTCTGCGTGTCTCCGGTCAGAATCAACGTCAGCATGTGTACCTCCGCCTCTCCCCTCGCATGGAAAAACTCCTCGCCTCTGCTCTTCATATGCGCATACTGATCTTCGGAAATATAGATTCCCCTGCGGTAGTCGATGACAAATACGACCGTGACTCCCTGACTTTCTCTGCGGTAATAGAAAACGTACTCGGGAAGATTCGTGGGCAGCTTATCGTATCCCATCGAGTAGAACAGAGGCTCCATCTGCTCTGATCCCATGACTTATCTCCAGCATCTCCCATATCACAACTGTTTCTTTGAGATTATCATGTTCGGTATGCCATGTCAAATAGATTGCCGCATCCGCAGAGCCCGTCCGCGCGCCGTCTATCGGTAACAGTAATTCAGGCTGCCGAAGCGGATTTCATCCCCCGGCTCCAGCTCCACCGTCTCCTGGGGCTGCATGCGCAGACCGTTCTTGTATGTCCCGTTGGTAGAGTTCATATCGGTCATCAGAATTCTTTCGCCCTCCCTGTCGAATCTCGCATGAATTCTGCTGACCGAATCGTCCGAGAGCACATGATCGACACAGCCGGCCATCTTTCCCACTGTGTACGGAAACCGTTTCAGTTCGATATGATTTTTATTCTTCCTGTCCAGTGCATACAGTTTGTATTCCCTGTCCGCACTCTCATCAAAGAACACCGTATTTCCGTATGTGTCCGGCGCATTCCCGCCGCCTTTAAGCGACGCGAAAACCTGATCGTCGTTTTGCCGCGCAGGCCGCGCCGCCGCGCCGTACCCTGCCAGTTCCAGATTCATATCCCTGTTGATGATCCCGTCAAGAGAGGGCGCCAATGTATCCGCGGCATAAGCCGGCGTTCGCCTGTCCTCTGCCTCCCCGCGCCGGTTCATCTTCTCCCCATCCCGGCAGAACGCTTCCGCTTTTTCCGGACCGGCGTCCCGATCATCCGACGCTCTCTTTTTTCTGTCCGTCAGGATGCCCGCTATACAGAGAGCAAAACAGAATCCCATCACAGCCGTGACGCCATACAGGATCAGTTCCTCCCTGTATGTCAGCTCACAGAGAAGATACACGGCGGCCGCACCGCCTATGCCGAGAGCGGACAGCCCGGCAAAAACCGGATAGAAGATGGATTTCCTGCCGGGCTTTCTGTCGCGCTTGTCGGCTTCCCCAGGCTCCATCGCATCATCACAGACTATATCGTCAAACCCATATATCTCCTGCTCTTCCACGTGAACCGGAACCTGCTGCGTCTCCGCGGCCGGACTTTCCCCCTCCTCGAGGATGCGCAGAGCGTCTTTGGCAAAGAAACCGTTATCGTATACCGCCTCACAGATCCGATATATTTTTTCCGCCAGTTCCCTGTCCTCCGTATCTGTATGCTCCAGCAGAAAATCCGCCAGCTCCCTGCCGTTTCCGCACTCCTCCGGCTGATAGTCGGGATAGTACAGCCCGGCATATCTCCGGGAGGTCATATCATAGTAGATATATTCCGGCGCAAGAACCAGCCTGCTCTCCTCCATAAAATATCCTGCAAGCTTTTCGTAGATACCGTTGATCTGCAGCAGGAGATCTCTCACCTGCCCGCCGGACATCTTCCTGCCGCGATACAGACTTTCCAGAGAGATGCGTGAGCTGATATCATAATAGTAGTACGCATCGCCGTTGACATACCGCACGGAGCAGGGCAGTATCTCCCTGATCCTGCCCGCCGTGAGAATTTTATACTGATAACTGCCTGCCGCATCACGCTGTTCGCACTGTAATATCATATAATTATGTCCGTAATCTCTATAGTATTTTGCCTCCAAAATCCTGTCCTCCCTTTCCTGTCTCCCTCTATTTCTTCCCCTGCGCCATATCTGTCAGAGCTTTTGCCGCATTGCCGACCAGCCTCTTCTTTCGTATGATATGCGTCGGATTGATGATCTGCGCCCGCGCCCGCGTCCGGATCTGCCATCCCGCCTGCCCGTGCATCGTATAGTCCGTCCGGATCGGTACTTTCACCTGACACTCCCCGATCACGTCCGCAGAATTTCCCTGCCGGTCCACGCTCCCGCGCACTTCGCTCGTCGCAAAATATTTTTCTCCGAACTGTTCCTTCATGTGCGCACCGATATACGGCACGACAGCCTCCTCCGGCTTCTGCACGCTCCCGCGGAAACAAACCGTGTAGGCGTCCTGAAATAACACGCATTTGTCATAAGAATAAAAAGACAGATAAATGAGAAAAACAAAAATAAAAATCGTCCACGTGACGATAAAGGACGCCTCCGCCGTCATATATCCGCCTGCCTTTCTGTTCACAGACATACCGACACCCCCAATCCGAGAAGCAAAAAAGGCGCGAACGGAAGGCTGTCTTTTCTCGTGATCCTCCTGACAGCCAGCAGGGCAAGCGCCGTAAACGAGGCGAACAGCAAGCCGGTAATCAGAATCAGAAAACAGTTCCACAATCCCATAAAAAGCCCGATCATGGCAAGCAGCCAGCCGTCTCCGTACCCCACTTTCTCCCCGCTGATATAACTTAACAGCCAAAACAGCATCCCCGGCATCAGCGATATCACGGCCGAGCGCCAGCTGCCGTCTCCCGCCACTCCCGCCACGCGAAGCACAAGCGCGGCCGTCATGCCCAGCCACACGACGGCGAGCGGAATCTTTTTTTCCACACCGTCGCTGACCGCACAGATTCCCAGAAATACAAAAGTTAAAATTTCTACCCACATTTAGAACACCTCCCTCTCGCACCGGCCTGCGACAGCGGTACGGTATAGATTGTCCGCTTCAAGGCCGGACAGTCCAGCCTGCCGTGATAACTGCTGCCCTGCCCTGTGATAAACACCTGCCCCAGACCCGTACCTGCGCCGCAGGTGCCGCACGGATAATATCTGCCGCCCGACTGGTTCCGCCTGCCGTCCACAGTCAGCGCAGGCACCGACTGCACCGACGGATTCAGATAGCTGCAGTTCCGGTCCAGATGATAAACCGTTCCCGTCTCCGTGATAAACACCATGGGATCTTCCTGCTTCGCGTCGCTGACATACTGTGTCACATCATAACCCGTCCACGCCTTGCCGTAATAGCGCTGCGACAGGGCAAAACCCTGAAAGCCCATGATTCCGGAGAAAGGTTTCACCCGGTAAGAAACCTGAAGATCGATGATATCTCCCGCCTCCATCACGGAAGAACCCGCAAAAGATACGCCGCCCGCGCCGCCGACAATGCAGGAGTGCTCCAGATAATCTCTTCCGACATATTCCAGAACCGCTCCCCTCGCATAGGCATAGGTCATAGCGACGCTCGCCAGCCCGTCCGGCAGCGCATTCCCCACCGTCGTCTCATAGGCATATCCCGCAAACGCCATCTTATTGCCCGTCTGGTGCAGCGCCGCGCTGATCCTGCTCTGTGCCCCGATAATATTGACCGCGAACAGGATGTTAATGATGGCAAACAGAAAAAACGGCAGCGCGAAAGCGGCCTCCAGCGTCATCGACCCTCCGGCGCGCCGGGATCTGCATCTGCGGAAGATGGCAAAAGACGCCCTCTTTAACGATCCGCAAAAGATGAAGATACTATGAACACCATATTTGGTGTCAGGATATGCCCGGAGAGAATGTGCTGTCATATTTGTCATATTCATAGAGTTACCATGCAAGTTTCGCAAAAAGGGCATCTTTCGCCACCTCCCATCTTTAATAAAATCCGTAACATCTGCTCATCTCATAAGAATACCCGAAGCCGCTCGACACCGACAAATCCGCCTGATAGGTATCAAAACAGGCGTCCAGGCGAAATCTCGCGTTCCCCGCAGTCCTGCGGATATCCATCTCCATAATATCCATAGCGCGGAACGTCCTGCTGTGCTGATCCTGCAGAAAAAGCATAATGCGCAGATACTCTTCATAATTCAGCCCTCTTCCTCCGCCCTCCTGTGAGAGACTGCCTTTGACATTCGTAATGCCATTGATTCCGGTCTTCCAGTCGGCCGCCGTCTTGCAGATCGGCACCCGGCCGCCGGCGAGCAGCGTCTTGACGTCCTGCAGACTCTCCAGATAAGCCCACGCAAACAGTATCGTATATTTGACCGGCTCCGCCAGCTCCGGACACAGTGCCACCGCCGTCAGTGCGAGGGCCATCGCCTCCGCCTCCGCGATTTTGGCGCCGTCCGTGAGAATATAGATCACATTGGCCGCTTCCCGCCATCGCAGCAGCCTCTTCGCCACATATTCCAGATTCTGCCAGTCCGTATCCTGACCTGCCAGAATATATTCGATCTGGTATTTGAGCAGAGATTTTTCCATTTCTTTTCCGTAAAATCCGCACTTTTCAAACAGATAAGTCTGGAAGATAAGCTCGTTCGGCTCTCCCGATATCTCCGCGGCTTCCTGACACATGCCGGTCCCCCGCATCAGCGTCCGATGCGACAGATAGTCATTTAGCGTCACTTTTACCGCGGAGACTGCGGCGGGGTCATCCAGCACCAGGTTCAGCACGCCGCTGCTCCTCGTAGCATTGGCGGCATCGGCCGGATTGTTCAGCGGAACCTCCTCATAAACGCCCTCCTCCACCTCTCTGGTCGGAAGCCCGATCTCATCAATCTGCGCTTCATAGCTCTGGCGCTCCCCCTCGACGTTTCTCGTCTCCAACCCGTAACCGTTAAGCTCTGACACGCCCAGTTCGATCTTCTCCATCACCGCACCGAGGGGATAGTCCGCCATATAATCCGTAACCTGCCTTTTCAGCACCGCACCGTCGTCGTCCGATGCGATAGAGTACTGCCCGATCCGCACTTTTCCCGCATCCATAGCCAGAAAATCCCTGAGATTTCCAAAGCCTGTATATCCGGCATCCGGGCGAAGATTTCGCTGCATATAGCTCCTGAGATGTTCCTCCGTATTGCCGATATCCGCATAGGATCCCCCGTACGACATATCCACAAACAGCAGATCATACTGCTCCAGCAGTTCGCGATGGAACTCCGCCAGCACGGAATTCATGCCGATGTCCGCGACGCATTCAAATTTCATGCGCGTGGCGCTGATCCGCGCCCCCTCTATCAAAGTGAATACAAGGGACAGGATCAGCGTAAGCGACAGAGTAAGGAATACGGTTATGTATCCCCGCCTCATGACATTACCGTGTTGCTGTCGGTCGTGATTTTCTCAAAGACCGTCTCCACGAGACTGCGCAGCTGCGTCTTGAAGATGATGACCAGACCGATCAGCACCACAATGATCAGTATGATCTCGACCGTTCCCATTCCTTCCTCCTCCCGTATAAAATCCCGAAACCCTTTCAGCTTTGCCTCTTTTTTTGTTTTGTTCACCATGTCTTGTTTCCTCCTTTTGGTCTGTAAATTTTATGGTTGTTGTTTTCGGAAATCCGACACCCGCCCGGCAGGGACTATCCCGCCGTGAACGAAAAATACGCGGGTATCATAATAATGACCATGACGATGCACAGCATCATCATCATCGGCAGCAGCAGTTTTGTGCCGGCTTCCTCGCCAAGTTTTTTGGCCATATTCCGCCTCTCCGTAAATGCGTTGTCCGCCTCCCGGCGAAGCGTTGCCAACAGATCGTTGCTTCCTTTCCTGATGTTCTGCGCCAGCAGCGTGCTCAGTTTCATGTACGCAGGCGCCTGGCACCTACGGCCGAAATGATCGTAAACTTCGCTCTCCGACTTACCGCTCTGCAGTTCGTTGCATGCAATCAGAATCTCTTCATAGACATACCGCCTCCTTTCTTTCTGCTGCCTCTTATAGTCCGCCCCCATTTTGACGAAAGCGTTCCTGATCGTCATGCCCGCTCCCATGTAAAGCACCAGCTTATTGACGATCTCCGGATAATCCAGCAGCAGTTCTCTTCTGCGCTGCTCCAGCTGCCTGTCCAGATCCCTGCCGGATCCCCAATACAGAAATCCCGCCGCAAATACCGCCAGCACAAGAAGATATCCGCTGCTGTCCTGCACGACTTCCCGCCAGGTAATCTGCGTGCTCTCCACACTGTCCGGCAGTATCATCGCCTCCTCGCTCTCCGTGCGCTCCTCCTGTATATGGAGCAGTTCTTCGATACGGCGGCGCAGCAGTTCCCTGTGGGTGTAGACCACCGGATTCACCTGCACATACAGCTGACAGTCCCACACCTGCCGTTCGTACTGAAAATGCGCCGTCAGCATCACCACGACACCCTCCTCCAGTTCAGCGTTGTCCACTGTCCCGTCGGTATTGACCAGGGCGTAACTGCTGCTCTCCCATGACACCGCAAACGGATAGCCCTCCATTTGCGTCACCAGATCCAAATCACTGCGCACATCCTCCAGGCTTTCATTCTGTCCGCGGATGATTTCCGGCAGCGCCTGCGACGCTTCGCGGTACAGAGCCTCCGCTTCCTCCGGCGTGTACTTCTGCTCCTCCACCACATAGCGAAAGATCTCTTCCTCCTCGCCCTCCATCTGTGCGGCCAGCTCGATCGGCAGATCACCCCCGCCATATCCGTTCCGCCGTATGAGATTGCCGTCCACCAGCAAAGCATTGCCGTGCGCGCTTCCCCACGCCGCGAGACAGATCAGCACACCGGCGAATACAACCATGAGCACCGTGCGATATCCCGACAGGTAATATTCCCTGACCTGCGCTGTCACAGAGACGGCGGGATGCAGCGTTTTCAATTTTGTCTCCAGACGGCGGCGAAACAAATCTTTCTTCCAACTGCGCCTTTTGCCTGACGTTCCGCGCAGCATACGCTCCCTGCTCCGAACCAGATACGCCGCCATTTTCGTAAACGGATTCCCGCCCTCCTCCCTGCGTGCCAGAAACAGCAGCAGCACATAAAAGAGCAGAATCGCCATATACAGATAGATCATTTTCCCTCCCTCTATACCTCAATATCTACAATTTTCTCGGACAGCAGATAGGCCGCCAGATAAAAGCCGAGGCATACCGTCATGACAATCACACCGATCAGATTATGGTACAGCACGTCAAAGAATCCTTTTGACGTAGTGCCCACATAGAAAATAATCAGAAACGGCACCGCATTCATAATCTTCTGCTCTGTCTTTTTGCCGCTTATCATAAGCTGGATCTCCCTGTCCGTCTCTGTTTTCTGTTCGATCACCGCCGCCGTCTTCGCCAGAATATCCGTCATGTTTCCTCCGTTTCTCTTGGCAATCACAAACACATCCGCAAACTGCATCACATCGGGCAGGCCGCTTCTCGCTCCCAGACTGTACAGCAGCTTCTCCAGGACCACATTGTTGTCCAGTCCCGCCAGAATATACCTGAGCTCCGTACAGATGACGCTCTTCTCGCCGTACAGCATCGCCATATCCCTGTACGATTCCCGAAAGGCATTCTCGATGGAATACCCGGCCTTTTGGTTGGCCGCCACTGAGAGAATCAGATCCTTAAATTCCCCGCTCAGCTCCTGCCGTTTCCTTTTGGCCAGTTCCCGCTTTTTTCTCTTCATGAACAGGACTAAGCCCGGCAGAAAGACGACGCACGCGAGCCATGACCGATAGAAAAAGTAAGCAGCCAGCGCTATGAGCAGTATCCCCTCGGTCAGATACAGGGCCCGATCCCGCGCCTGAAAACGATATTCATTGTAGTCCGGCAGACCGTAACTTTTCGACATAGTGCAGTTCTCCTCTCTTCTGCAGGCTTCCGATGATCCTGCCCGCCTCATCCTCGCACTTCTCCTCAAACCGGTACAGCGGATTCAGTGTAATCCCGTCGTCCGCAAAGCCCTCTACCTCCGTAATCTCCAGTACTTTGCGGGATTTGTCCCTGAGTCTCCCCAGATGAACGATAATATCAATCCCTGAAGCAATCTGCTGCCGGATAGCCGTAAGCGGTATCTCCATCCCCATCAGAATCATATTCTCCAGGCGGCTCAGCATGTCCTCCGCACTGTTGGCGTGCCCGGTGGACATTGATCCGTCGTGGCCGGTATTCAGACACTGCATCATATCGAACGCCTCTCCGCCTCTGACTTCGCCGACGATGATCCTGTCCGGCCTCATGCGGAGCGATGTCCTGATCAGATCCCTGATCGTAATCTCCCTGCATCCTTCCACATTTGCGTTGCGTGTCTCCATGCGCACCAGATTGGGAACGTCAAGTATCTGCAGTTCCGCGCTGTCCTCTATGGTGATAATCCGCTCTTCCTTGGGAATATAGTAGGACAGCGCATTCAAAAACGTCGTCTTCCCCGATCCCGTCCCGCCGCTGATGAAAATATTATACTTAGCCCGCACCAGCCGGCTCAGCCACTCACACACCTCCCCGCTGACGGAACCGTAGGCGATCAGATCCTCCATCATAATCGGTTTTTCGGGAAAACGCCGTATCGTCACGATCGGTCCGTTCAACGCCACGGGATTCAGCACCACATTGACGCGCGCTCCGTTTTCCAGCCTTGCGTCCACGATAGGCGACGCCTCGTTCACCACTCTGTTGCAGTCCGCCACGATCTGCTGAATTACATTCTGCAATTTCTCCTGGCTCTCAAACCGCAGATCGCTCTGGAACAGCCTCCCGTCCTGCTCCACAAAAACGCTGCCCGGACCGTTGATCATAATCTCGGTGATATGCGGATCATCCACCAGTTCCTGCAGGACATCCAGCTTACGGATCGCGTCAAACAACTCTCTGCGCAGTTGTTTTCGCTCCGCCAGCGTCATCGGTGACGTCTTGCTCTCCCTGACTAACATCTCGTCTATCAGTTCCCGTATCTCTTCGTCTGACCGTTCCGTCGCATAATCGATCTTTGCCGCAAGTTTTTCTCTGAGCTTCTTTCTGCGCTCCTCCCTACTCTCCATACAAATCCTCTCTCACAATCGCTTTCACGTAACCCGCCAACTCTCCGTGCGTCAGGGAATCCAGATTGACCGGTATCTCCTTAAAAGTCGGAAAGCTGCACTTCACGGTCTTGTCCGCAATCTCCTCCATCTCGTTGAACTTCAGAATCTGCTCGTACTGGTTCAGCTTGGCGACCGCAAAACTGTCCTCTTTTGTGATCGTATAGATCTTACTGCACCGTTTCAGCAGATCGAAGAGCCCGTCCATCCCGTCATCCAGGTCAAGGATGATATACTCGTACTGTCCGATCGCGGCGATGTACTCAAATAATTCCAGCCACTGCCTGCCGTTTGCTTCCCTCGCCCCCAAAAAGGAGTTCGCCGGCGGAATATAATCCAGCCCGTTGATATTCTGAACGACAGCCGGCAGGCGAAAGACCAGCTTGTCCCTGGCACAGCGGAAATAGTACATCAGATCCATCATATCCACGGTAAACTCCCGCTGCATCAGCTGTCCGAATCCGGAATAGTTTTCAAAATTGACATACAGTGTCCTGTGCTGCCTTGCGAGAATCTGTCCCAGCGTCAGGGAAAAAGTGGTCTGCAGGCACCGCTTGACCGGGGAATAGACCCCGATCAGTTTTGCCGCCGTCCCCTCCGCCGTATCGTCCGCATTTCCGTCCGACAGTTCTTCAATTGATTCGGCCATCGTCGTCAAAATAGCCTGCGGACTCTGAAATTTACTGATACCGACCAAGTCATCCCGCATCGTTTCCCCGCTCTCCCGTAGGACAAACATGTGCGCGACCTGCTGCCGCACATACTCTTCCTTTAACGCCTGCAGGGCGTTCTCCGCGATCAGGAGAAGCTCCACCTTTTCTCTCTGTATAAATTTCTGTAGCTCATCCGCTCTTGTGAACAGATGAAAAGCATAGGGCAGTTTTACTTTTTCGAGCATATACTCCATCAGCCTGACCGCATAAGCCTCCTCCGTGTCACATATCGCAAAAATCCTTTGTCTCAAACCACACCTCCCATACACAGCGCCACACTGAACAATATCGGGACCGTAAAATGAATTTTGTTCCTGCGATACCGCTCGTAATCCTGCGCCATATGCTCTCCATATAACTTCCACTGTCCCGTCCGTATCACTTCCGCGAGATAGGAGAGGAAATAACGCAGCCTCTCCCTGCCGTTGTGTTCGGCTAAAAGCTTCATCAGCGCACAGACCGCGCCGATCAAAAAGGAAAGGACCAGAACCGCAAAGAGTTCTCCGGCATCCATGAAGCTCCCAACCATCATAAGCACTTTGATGTCCCCCGCGCCGATCGCGCCGATCCTGAACAGCGGATAGAGAAGCAGAAATGCGAGAAGTACGGAAAGAAACGTCCGCCGCATATCCACACCGCCAAGCAGCCGCCCCAGAATACCGATACAGCCGCCAAGCACAACGAATCCGTTGGGGATACGGTCGGTCTTAAGATCCGCTAACGCCGCCAGAAGCAGCAGCAAAAGCAGTATAGATTGGCAGTAAGTCAGTCCAACATAAATCACCTCCGTCTGTCATTCTTAAATCTTACTCAACGAAATACTTGGGGTGAAATCCCCCGATGCCATCATCCGGCAATAGATTGAAACATTTCGCAGAAAATGTCTCTCACAGAATTTCATGAGTGATTGTAAATCGAATTATAAACACCTTCCTGGAAGTTGTCCAGATACATTTGCGAAAAAAATCAACTTTGTGAAAAACCTACAAGATTTTGAAGAAATGAATGCCATAAAGTACGGCAACACCAGGAAATCCAAGGATTCCCGATGTCAAAATCGTGAGTGGATTGATACCTACAGCGACGGAAATCTGTCCGGATGCCAGAATGTAATTCAGGCAGTATATGCCGACAGTACCCATCACCGCGCGAAGAATAAAATTGACCAGCCATTCCACCCTGCGCCCCATCGCGCCGATCGCCAAAACGATCAGGCACACCCCCAGAATTGCCGCTGCTCCTGCGATATTGATCATACTGCCGCCTCTCTCTTTCTCCTGTCCCGTCTGCTACATGAATATGCGCCGGCCGGCTTAAATATTACACGAATATTTATCCATATTTTACCTATACTTTTATTAGGCAATCATTTCCATTTTTGAAAAGAAAGGACGGGCTTTTGCATGAAGATTCTCTTTCATCAAAGCGCTGCAGACGCCGAGGCTGCGGAGATTATTGTGGACTGCACCAGAATGTCTCTCAGGGAAGAACTGGCACAGACCAGATATGCTCTGGAGATCGCTTACTCAAACTTCGACAACGTGACCGATCCCGACTTGATCGACTGCTATATCTATGAGGTAAACGCCATCTTAAAGCGTTACAAATTCCTGATAGAACAGGCAGCAGATCAACATCTGCTGCCCGAAGAAGAACACAGTGAAATTTATCGCGCCCTGTCGCTGTTCTCATAAGCGGCCGCGCGGATCTTATACGCAGAAGCCCCGGTTGTTCGCGGCGCCCGCGATATTTTCCGTCAGGGTATTCCTGCCGTAGGTGAGCCCGGCATAAACCGCCTGGGTATTGCCCATGACCGGACCGGATGTATCCAGATCCTGAATCTGCTCATACGCTTTGTGAAGCTGTTCGATCACCAGCCGGACATGCGCCAGATTTTCTCTTCCGTAGCGGGAAGCGGCCTTGACCAGTTCCCTGTCCGCATAGAGATACAACTGCAGCAGATTCTGCGCCAGTTCATACTCCAGGTGCAGGGAGGCCGTCAATTCTTCCACGCAGGCGCGGGCCTTGCACACCGCGCCCTTGAATTCCGCCTTGTCTCCCGCATCAAGCGCGGTTTCCGCCTCGTCCATATAGAGCAGAACCATCTCGTACAGAATCGTGATCAGCTGCGTCTTATTTGCCTGCGAGATCCGCAGGGTATATTCCTGCTTTAATTCCGTGGTCATATTTTCTCTCCTGCCTTTTCTACTGTAACAGCTGCAGCACCTGGGAAGGTCTTTCGTTCGCCTGCGCGAGCATGGAAGTCGCGGCCTGCGCGATTACCTGCTGGGAGGTATAGGTCGTCATCTCTTCCGCCATATCCACATCCATGATATTGGAATAAGACGCCGTCATATTTTCGTTGCTGACATCGAGATTGTTGATTGTGTGCTCCAGCCGGTTCTGATAAGCGCCCAGCCTGCTGCGCACATCGGATACATACTGGATCGCTCCCTTGACTTCATTGATGGCGTTGGTACTGCTCTCCTCTGTGTCCACTTCCGTCCGTTCGATGCCCAGTCTGTCGAGGGATACTTTGGGAATGCGGATATCAAGCTGCTGTCCTTCATTGGCCCCTGTCTGCATATCCAGAGAGCCGATCCCCGTGATATCGACCGTCAGCGGCTTACCAGCTCCGGCCACGGCCACTTCGCCGGCCGCATTGCGCATATTATAATTGACGGCGAGCGTCATCTTGAAATCCTGCGCGCCCGTGATAACCACTTTATCCTGCCCGACCTCTGTAATCTCTGCCCCTTCCGGAAAACCGTCGCCGGCTGTAAAACGGGCTTTCGTCGCATCCAGATCAATCGTTCCGTCATCGCGATAAACTACCGTCAGGCTATTAATCGTATATTTTTTTGCCAGCACCTCGTCGCTGTAATAATCTACGCTGGCCGCCTGGCTGTCCGTATAGCCGCGCAGATCGAAACTGCCGTCCAATAACGGCTGCCCGTTAAATTCTGTATCCTTGGCAATCCTTGCAACTTCCTCTTTTAACTGCTTCATCTCGGCGTTCAGCATCTCACGGTCCGTGGTCGTGAGCACTCCATGCGCACCCTTGACTGCCAGCTCATTCATTCTCTGCAGCATTTCATGTACTTCCGTCAAGGCACCGTCCGCCGTCTCGATGATATTGACACCTCTGTTGGAATTCTGCGTCGCCACACCGATACCGCCGATCTGCGCGTTCATCCTGCGTCCGATCGCATATCCCGCGGGATCGTCTTTTGACTCTGTGATCTTCAGGCCGGAAGAGAGCCTCTTCAAAGACTGCGACACCCTGTTGTCCGCCATGTTTGCCGCATTGTTTGCATACATTGCCGCCGCGTTATAACTGATTTTCATTTGGTTTTTCCTCCTTTATGCCGCTACAGAAGTGATAAACGCTCTGGCGATCCTGTACAGATCGGCCGTCGCAATCCGCGTATCCTGCGCCTGTTCCTCTCCTGCATAATCTCTTACATCGACTTCCCTGCTGTACACGATACCGATATCCCCCGCGCGAAGCGCACCGTCCGCCGCATCTGCGAGGAGCGCTTCCCTCAGGGACTGCTCCCTCTCCTGCAGCCTGCGTGTGCCCTCCTCATTGTCACAGGCGATGTACCCGGACACGACGCGATCTTTCACCCCAAACTGCGCCGTCACACGCCCATACCTCTCGGCGTCCATGACCGCGGTCACTCTGCCGCCCTCGCCGCTGTGCACGACTTTCAGGTTGATTGCCGTCCACTCACCCTCAATTTCCACCGGAATCTGGTAGTTCTCTTCCCCTGCCAGATTGCCGGCCAGCGCCAGCTGCCTGCTGCAGCTCTGCAGCATCCTAAGATCAAGATAGGACGTACTCTCCTCTTTCGCCTCTTCCAGCATCCCGGCAAAGACAGTCTGCATGTCACCGTAAGCTGCCGACGCGCTGTCCTGATCCGTCAGTCTGTCCAACAGATCGTCCGCCGCGTCTTTCACTCTATGTTTATCGGCTGATTTGTCGATATCGTTCAGTTTTCTGAAAAGCGCTTTTGCGTTTTTGCGGAGTTCCCATGCGGCCGTCACGCGATCCGCCGTGATCGGCTGTCTGTACGCGAGCAGTTCCTGAATGACGCTGTCCTCCACCTCGCTCAGACCCTGATACTGCCGCAGCTGCTCTCTCTGATAGGACTGTTCCAGCGCCTCGTCCGTGAGCGTCCTGTAGAATTCTCTCGCCATCCGCTCTCTGTCGGCCGTCTCCTCCTGCCTATCCGATCCTCCCGCCATCTGGCCGGAGAAGCCGCTCATGATCTGCTCGGTGATGGTCCGGTTGAGCATAACGCCCTCCACGCCCTGAAAAGAGTCATCCACAGTATAGTCCATACCCTGCTTTTTCGTGCTGCGCATCGCCGTCAGCAGATTGCTGAAAGTGAACTGCGCGCCCTCCGTCAGGAGACTGCCGACCGCCGCGTCGTCCGTCTTTTCCAGCTGCCCGAACATCCGGTAGATACCGATATACGCGTCCCGCTCCTGCTCGGTGATATTGTGATTCCGTTCCAGCTTATACAGAAAGCTGCTGAATTTCTCACCGTCGTCCGTCTGCACCGCCTCGATATCGTCGAGATATGCATTCAGTTCCTCCACCGACATCCGCAGCGGGTTCCTGCCCTCGCGGATCGCATGCAGCGTGACCGCCGGCGTCATCCTGCGGATCGCATGGCGAAGTTCCCTGTCATATTTTTTCACGGCATCGATATTGTCGTCGGTGATATCCATGCTGTTGTAGCCGAGGATGCGGACCGCCCTGCGGTTCTCTTCGCTCGTCTCCAGCCCCATATCCGTGAGAATATCGTCCACATTGCGAAATGCCTTGCGTATGGAATCTCCCATATCCGCCCTCGGCGCCGTCATCAGCGTCTCATAGGACTCTTTCGCCGCCTCATAAGCATTCTTAAGCGCCGTGCCGCTCTCATGGACGCTGTCGAGCGTGAACGCCTCTTCGCCGTCTATATACCCGGCGAGGACTGCCGCCGGCAGATAGGGAATCTCCGCCGTCTTCTGTCTGGTCTGCTCATACAGCTGCGCCTTGTCCGCGGCGGCAGCGCTGTCGGACTCCCGGAAAAGCGCACGGTTCTGCTCTTCCTCAATCTTCTTTAACGTCTCCACCAGCTCTTCCATCTCTGTCGTGTCGATGGAATAACCGCTCTCCATGAGCTTGCGGTTGGCTTCTATGGTCATCATCAGCCGGACTTCTTCCAGCTGCCGTCTTGCAGTGATCTGCTGCGGCGTGCCCTCTGCCGCGCCGTATCTGTCTATCCGGTCCTGCGTTTTTGTCAGGTTGCGCAGATTTAAATCTTTGCCGTCCAAAACGGTCTGATCCACGGCCTCATCGCTGATCCTCGCATAGGCCTCCACATAATCGGCCGCTTTCTCCAGACTGCTCCTGCAGTCTGCCAGATTGGCGCTTCCGGCGCTCTTTCCGTCTGCGATCGCCGCCGCCACCGCTGCCAGAATCTGCTCCGTGTTCTGCGGAAGCTCTGTCTGCCGGATTTCATGCAGCCTGCAGACGGACTCCGGCGTCAGCGGAATCCCCGATTCAACCAGCCATTTCGCCTCTTCAAGATTCTCTTCCGTGCCCTCCAGTCCGGCCTCCTCCAGCACTTTCTCCATCTGCGGCGCAAGCTGATCCCAGTTGTACTCCTCCGCTTTCTTCGCATAGTAGCCGCCTGTGTCCGAAGCGTAGTAACCGTGGCTCTGCCTGTTGTCCGCCGTGGAACTGTATCCCGCCAGATACATCCCGTCTATCGTCGGCTCCACACGGTTTTCCACCATGTAGCGCACGGTTCCGTCTTCCGGCGTCTTAAGCTGCTTGGCTCTGTCATAAGCCTGTTTGGCATTCACAACATTCTCTTCGGTAACGGGAATATCATGTGCCTGAAACTGTTTGCACAGTTCCCTCGCGAAAGCTTCGCTGCCGGTGATCTCCCGAAGCGTCTCCGCATCCAGATCATCCGTGTAGCCGACTATATGCGTGCCGCCTTTCATGAGCTCCGCCTTGATCTTATCGACAATGGTAACAACCTCTTCGACATCCATGTCGCCGGGCCGATAGCCGTCCCTCTGCAGACGGGCGAAATCTTCCTCCGACATAGTATTAGACATCACTGTCATATAGTCTCGCTGCGTGGCCACATCAATCAGCCCCGCATCCTGCATAACCTCTTCTGCGGTCTTTCCGTGACCCCCGTAAGCGTTGTTATCCATAACTGTGCCAGAAATGTCTAATGCGTAATCATCCGTGCGTCCCGTCCTGGGCGCCCTGATGTCTCGGTATGCGGTTGTCGCCCTGTCTACATTCCGATTCGCGTCCGTGTGGTCAAATGTGATCTTCATACAAATCTCCAAAATGTAGTGATGATAACGAAAAGGGCGAATGTTTTCACATTCACCCTTTATTTCGGCATGGTTATGTACTTTCTTAACCTTTTTGCCGCAGAATGATTCAGAAAATGAATATTGCTGCGGTGTATGGCGGCAGATCGAAAGAGATGTTGTAATCCTTGAAATTGCACACACCCCTGACCGCCGTAAGCTCCGCGGGAATCTCATGCCCGCTGCCGCCGAAGCGCTTCTCGTCACTGTGGAAGAGCAGCTTATATTTTTTCTTCTTCGGCACGCCCACCATATAATTTTCCCACATCATGGGCGTCATATTGATGACGAACATAATGTTGTTTTTGCCGGTTCCGTCTTTTCGATAGAAACTGTATACACTGTGGTCGCAGTCGTCCGCGTTCAGCCACTCAAAACCGTCCCAGCTGTTGTCAAAAGAATACATCGCCGGATATTTGCGGTACAGGTTCAGAAGTTCTTTCACATACTCGTGCATGCCGCGGTTCATCTCTTCTCCGAGCAGATACCAGTCCAGCTCTCTGGCCTCGCTCCACTCTCTCTCCTGCCCGAAATCCTGTCCCATGAAGAGCAGCTTCTTGCCGGCATGGCCGAACATATAGGAATACCCCGCGCGCAGGTTTGCATATTTATCCACGGGATAACCGGGCATCTTGTTGACCATCGAACATTTCAGATGCACCACCTCGTCGTGGGAGAGCGGCAGGATATAGTTCTCGCTGCTGTTGTAAGTCATGGCAAAAGTCATGCCGTAGTGGTCGTTCTTGCGGAAATAAGGGTCTAGCTTCATATAATCGCAGAAGTCGTGCATCCAGCCCATATTCCACTTGAAGCTGAAGCCGAGGCCGTCGTCCTCCACCTTGGCCGTCACTTTCGGCCACGCCGTAGACTCCTCCGCTATCGTCAAAAAACCCGGATAAGTGCCGAGCACCACGGAATTCAGATGCTTGAAAAACTCGATTGCCTCCAGATTCTCATTGCCGCCGTACTTGTTCGGCACCCACTGGCCGTCGCGCTTGCCGTAATCCAGATAGAGCATGGAAGCCACCGCATCTACACGGATTCCGTCGACATGATACTCCTTAAGCCAGAACAGCGCGTTGGCGATCAGGAAATTCTTGACCTCGGTCTTGCCGTAGTTGAAAATCTTCGTCCCCCAGTCGGGATGTTCGCCGATCCTCGGATCCGGATGCTCGAAGATACACTCTCCGTCAAATCTGCCGAGTCCGTGCGCGTCCGTGGCAAAGTGTGCCGGAACCCAGTCCAGAATCACCCCGATCTTGTTGCGGTGCAGCGTGTTGACGAGATACATGAAATCATCCGGCGTGCCGTGTCTGGATGTCGGCGCATAATAGCCGGTCACCTGATAGCCCCAGGAACCGTCATACGGGTACTCCGCAATCCCCATGAGCTCCACATGCGTGTAGCGCATCTCTTTCAGGTACTCCACGATCCTGTCCGCAAATTCCCTGTAATTGTAGAAACCGTCCGGCGTGCCGTTGGGATGTTTCATCCAGGAACCGATGTGGCACTCGTAAATCGCCACCGGTTCTTTTGTGTAATCCTTACCGCTGCGGCTTGCCATCCAGGCGTCGTCCGTCCATTTGAACCTGCTGATATCGTACGTCTTGGAGGCGTTGCCCGGACGCATCTCCGCATAGTTCGCAAAGGGATCCGCCTTGTAGAGTTTCTCCCCCGACGGCGTTTGAATCAGATATTTGTACAGCTCGTTCTCGCCCACGCCGGGAATAAACAGCGTGTATATCCCGGATGGCCCGATCTTCTGCATCGGGTGCATCTCTTCGTTCCAGTCATTGAACGTGCCGATCACATGTACGCTGGCCGCATTCGGCGCCCACACCGCAAAGAAGATGCCTTTCTCGCCGTTTTCCACGGACGGATGCGCACCGAGTTTCTTATAGATATCGTACTGCGCGCCCTGTCCGAACAGATACTGGTCATCCTCGGAGATAAATACCTGCTCCGTCACCGGCTCTTTCTCTTTTGTCCTGCTCTCTTTTCTTACCGCCATAAGTGTCCCCCTCTTACTTTTTTAATAGTGCATGAAATCTTTTTCCCGCAGTATAATCATGTCATCTTCATCATAACGCTTTGCCAGCAAAATATCCATAAAATGTTTCGGCGTTTTTTTGTTGGCGTACCCGATCGCCTCGTCTACCAGCTCCCTGACCTCCGCCAGACTCACCTCATGGTCGCTCGTCTGCCTGTCCGCAATCCTCGTATGGAGCGCAAGGACACCGAACTCGTCGATGGAGTACTCCATCTCCTCCGCATACTGCTTCGCGTACGCCACCAGCGCCTCGTCGTTCAGAGGTTCTATGTCGATGCGCAGGTTAAAATTGTTGTTTAACTCCGTATGATCCGCAAGCAGCTGATTGATGCTCTGTTTCCTGTCGATGAGAATGAGCAGAAGACCCATATTGTCTTTCTCCAGGAATTTCGTCATCTTGGAGATCGTGAGCGGTTTCAGGCGCGACGCTTTCTCAATGATGAGCGCGCCGTTGTCCAGTCTGGCAAAAGTCTCCGCCACGTCTTTCTTGTTCAGCACATTGGCCGATATCTTGGCCACCTTGCCGGAGAAATTGCCGTCATTGTACTGCATTTCCCTGATCAGCGCTTTCGCCAGCGTCAGTGTGGTGATTTCCTCCTCGCCGGAGACAATGATATTGCCCGTGCAGGACGCAAGGCTCATGTTGTCCAGCGTATGTACCAGCTGCCGCCTGGATTTGCGGTGATGGATAAACTGCCCGAAAAGCTCCTGCTCCTCCGGCGTCAGTTCGCGGTCCTGCAGACTCTCTTCCGCCGCCGCATCTGCTTTCTCTGCGTCTCTCTCTCCCACAGTTTCCGCGGCCGTACTCTCCTCGGCGTCGGCTCTTCCACTCCCGGCCGTGCTCTCATCCGCCTCGATGTCAGGCTCTTCCTCAATCTCCTCCAGCTCTTCTACGCCGTCGTCAGGCTCTTCCTCCTGCGGTTTCCGGGATGCCGCGGCTTTCACCGCAAGCTGCTCGGCCTCGGACTTCACCACGTCCAATGCAGAATTAATCTTCTCATCGTCGTCCGGCAGAATCACTTTCTTGATGGAGGGTTTTTTGCCGGCATCTTTCTTATCGGAATCTTTCATGATCGCAGCCACAAACGCCCGCTCCAGCTCCTCCAGCAGCCCGTTCTTCGTCGCCTCGTCAAAATCTTCAAAGAGATTGCCGGTGTGCGCCAGGATTCTCTGACGCACTTGTTCCATGCGCTTCTCCTGGTTCGTCCGCTTCATTTCCTCCCACTCTGCCATGATATCGTCTATGCTGAGCTGCCCGGTGATCTGTTTCTCCACCTTGGCTGCCTCGGGTACGACGAGACTGATCTGCCCGTCGTACTCCTGTGAAAGGAAATTGTCGTATCTCGAAGGTGTCACATTCAGAGGGGTCAGCATGTCCCCCCGCGCCGCGACCGTCCGCTCCGCCTCCCGCTTCATCTGCTCTACGATCTGCTGCGCGTCAAACGATATGGTGTCTTCCGTGGTAAGCTGCGCGCCGATCTCTTTCAGTTCGTCTGCCGTCACGCTTTTCGGTCTGTCCTGCGCTCCGGCCGGCGTTTCTTTTGCCTCTGCCTGCTCCTCCCGAACAGGTTCCTGCCGCTCAGGAAACGGCACGACGGATGACTCGCGGATCTTCTCCTCCACTTCCTCGGGCGCAGGCATTTCTTCCGTCTCCTCCAGAAGCGGCGCGATCAGCGAAGCGGCTACCGGATCTTCCACATCCTCTTCCTCGTCGTCCTCCTCCGGCTCTTCCCGCACCGGCTCATCTCCGACGTCCGCAGATTCCCCCTCCGCGCTCTCGTCGGCATCATCCTCATATTCATCCTCTGCGGCGTCTTCGTCCTCCGGCTCTTCATCGTACCGGCCGGCATCCGCGCTCTCCCGCGGCGCATCGTCCTCCAGAATCTCTTTCATGCTCTCCGCCAGCGCCATCTGCAGGTTGATCGTGTTATACTGCCCCAGATCCATCGTCTTGACTTCCGGCAGCTCCGTGGTAGGCGCCTCGGGGATCTCCTGCTCCCCGTCGTCGGCTGCCCGGCGGATCTGTCCGGCAACCTGTGTATCGTCGGACACGCCGTCATCATTCTCTTCTTCCCGCGCGCTTTCCTCCGAATCGGTCTCTCCGTTCTCCCGCTCTCTGATCCACAGATCATATTTCTTCTGCTGTTCCTCATTCAGAGGCTCATGGAGCGCTTTCAGCTCCAGTGCCTTGATGACATACTTTCCCTCGCCAAACCAGAGGAACATCTCATCGCACTCCTCCACACACTTCGTGGCCAGTCCGATCCTGTGATACAGATATGCCAGTTCATAAGCCCATTTTTCCCGGTAATCACGCTTCTTGAACTCCTCCAGTACCGCAATTCTCTCCTCCAGTTTGCCGTCCATCGCCTCATACAGGCGATACTGCAGAATGTAACGCCCCGTATCCCGCGGCGCGATCTGCACAAACAGCTTGTAATACTCGGTCGCCTGCACATACTCTCCCAGTTTAATGGAAAGTTCACACAGAGAATACAGGATCAGGCGTCCCGTGGGATGCTTCTCATAGGCGAGCAGCAGAATATCCTTGCTCTCCTGATATCTTCTGTTGATCTTATACAAGTCACTGATGGTGCAGAGCATCATCACGCTCTTGACTCTGCGCCAGTCTATCGTGTCGGCAATGCTGACGGCTTCCGCAAATTCCCCCTCCGAAATCAGCGCTTTGATCTCATCGGCCCGTACTTTGTACTCATATTTATCCAAGGTGGTCACCTCATCACTGTATTCCCGCGGCCATCCGGCATTTTTGCCGCGCGACCGCCCATTCTCCACATAGTAAGCCTATTTTCACTGTTTTAGTTTACCATAGCCGCATGTTAATGTAAATAAAATAAACATAAAAATAGCATCTCCATTTGGAAAACTTTCTGTGGAAAATATACCAATATATGGAGATGCTTTGGGCATTCATCACTCTATCTTGTATTTTGTTTTCAAAAATCCGTCCTCACCGAAACTCGCAAAGCCTGTTTGAAAGTTCGGCAAACCGTTCTAAAGAGAGCGTTTCGCCGCGCACCGTTGGCGGCAGGCCCATCGAGGAGAGAACACTCTCCACCTGCTGCCTGCTCAGGCCGAGACCGCCGGCGTTCGCCAGCCCGTTCGCCAGCGTCTTCCTGCGCTGATTAAAGGAGGCGCGAATCAGCGCGAAAAGCCACTCCTCGTCCCGCGCCGCCACCGGCGGCTCCTCATAGCGCGTCAGCCTGATCACCGTGCTGTCCACATTCGGCTTCGGCATAAAACACGCCGCCGGCACATGCGTGATAATCTCCGGCTTCGCATAATACTGCACCGCCAGCGACAGCGCGCCGTACTCCTTGGAGCCCGGACCGACCCGCATGCGCTCCGCCACCTCTCTCTGTACCATGACCGTCACGCTCCTGATCGGCGCGTGTCTTTCCAGAAGCGCCATGATGATCGGCGTCGTGATATAATACGGAAGATTCGCCACGACCTTAAGCGGTCTGCCGCCATGCGTCTCGGCAACTCCGCGGATATCCGTCTTTAAGATGTCCTCATTGAGAACCGTCACGTTGCCGTAATCCGCCAGCGTCTCCTCCAGAATCGGGATGAGTTCTCTGTCGATCTCCACCGCGACAACCTCCCCGGCCTCCTCCGCCAGACGCTGCGTCAGCGTGCCGATACCCGGGCCGATCTCCAGCACGCAGTCCTCTTTGCCAAGCTCGGCCGCCGCCACGATTTTATCCAGTATGCCGTTGTCCACCAGAAAATTCTGCCCGTACTTTTTCCGAAAATCAAATCCGTATCTCTGTATGATCTCCGCGGTACTTCTCCTGTTTCCCAGCGTCGCCATAGAAACCTCGATTCCGGAGCGGCTGCGCGATAAGGCGGCGCGAATCTCAAATCCGCGTCTGCCATCAGGAGAATTTGTGGCGCTCCTGCACAAATTCCCCAAACGAACGATTGCGCCGCGCCGGCTTACTGCTCCAGGCGAAACAGCCGTTTCGCATTGTCGCTCGTGATCTGCTCCACCTCTTCGCAGCCAATCTCCTTGATCGCCGCGATCTCCCGCACCACATAGGGCAGGTTCAGCGACGAATTGCGCTGTCCGCGGTTCGGCTCCGGCGCCAGATACGGGCTGTCCGTCTCCAGCAGAACGCGGTCCATCGGGATATATTGCAGCGCCTCTTTCAGTTTCTTCGCATTCTTGAACGTAATCACGCCGCCAATCCCAAAATAATATCCCATCTCCAGATATTCCCGCGCGATCTCCTTGGCGTAAGAGAAGCAGTGGATCACGCCGCCGCGCTCTGCGGCGCGATGCGCCCGCAGAATATCCAGCGTGTCTTTCGCAGCATCGCGGGAGTGGATGATCACGGGAAGCCCGACCTCCTCCGCCAGCACAAGCTGCCTCTCAAACCACTTCTTCTGCACGGCGGCCTCCGGCTCCTGCCAGTGATAGTCCAGCCCGATCTCTCCCACCGCCACGACTTTTGGCGCGGCGCACTGTGCCTTAAGCCAGGCGAAATTCTCTTCGTTGAGTTCCTCCGTCTCGCTGGGGTGTACGCCCATGGCGCCGTAGACAAAAGGATAGCGCTCCGTCAGTGCCAGCGTCCTCCTGCAGTTTTCGATGCTCGATCCCACGTTGAGTACATACTCAATGCCGTTTTCCCGAAGCGAGGAGAGCAGCTCATCCCTGTCCTCGTCGAAGACTTCATCGTCATAGTGCGCATGGCTTTCAAAGATCATGGTTTCCTCCTTGACGGCGGCACAAAAAACAGACCGTAAAAATTTCTGTAAAAAATGCTTGCAATGCAAATCACATTATACTATAATAACTTTTGCGTGTTGGAACGGCGCGCAATTATCGGACACGCACCGCTAGCTCAGTTGGTAGAGCACCTGACTCTTAATCAGGGTGTCCAGGGTTCGAGCCCCTGGCGGTGCA
>CANPZI010000038.1 GCA_947588995.1 uncultured Lachnospiraceae bacterium | reverse complement strand
TGGGTTTTGGTTTCGGGCATTTCCATTTTTCGGAACACGAAAAACTCCACTGCCCTCAACAGGCTAAAGCCCATATATTAAAAGAGGCACCTGCCTGCGGCAAGTGCCTCTTGTTGGATAGCGTCCAATAGCTGTATCGCTTTTTCTCTGTTGCTTATTGTCAGCCTCCCCCTCTTTCTATTGGCGCGGTCTTCAAATTCACCGTCCTTCGGGATGATATAGCCGTGCTCCTTCGCAAAAGCATGGGCAGCCTCCCGCTGCTGGTCGATAGACACATCCCGCTGCGCTTCGGAACTGTAGCGGTAATAGCAGAACGCAACATTTCCCGGATTGCGTTCAAAATGCCTTATCTTATTTGCCATCTCCATCCACCTCTTTCACCAAATGTTTTTCAGACACTATCCCGGCTTTCACCGCCTGCGCGATCTTCTGCTTGTGCCTTTTTATCACCGCATCCGTTTCCGGATCGTGCAGACCCATCACATGTCGGGCCTTTTTCGCATAGTCGATAAACGTCCGCTTCTTATCATTATGGGAATAGATCTGGTACAGGTTCCTTGACGAGATATGTTTCCCGTCCGGAACAGAGTAAAACAGGCAGAAAAAAGACGGGAAACGCAATCGCTTTCACCCGCCTTTTTATAAAACTGTTTCATTCTGTTCCGGCACGAGCTACCGCTTTGTTACTTTACAAGCAGTGCCTCGCGTTCTGCAAACCACTCCTGCAGCGTATCCATGCTGACCTTGACTGCCCGTGCAATTTTTTCATCCGGCAGTCCCATATCCCGGAGTTCATACGCTGTCTCTTTGGCCTTTTTCATTTCGCCCACCGAAATGCCTTTATTTAAAACGCCCATACTCAGGTTACACACACTCTGCACCTCCTCGCTCATTTCTCTGCTTACGCTGATTTTAAATTCGTTCCGCAGCGCGTCTAGCTTATCCTCATAGCTGAGATCCATAGAAAACATCTTGCTCAATAGCCGGATCGCATTATCTTCACTTTCTTCTCCCTTTCTGCCAAGCCGCAGCACCACGACCGTCATCAGGTCATAGTCCTTTTTCGCCTCCCGGAAATCCCCTCTCAGGCACTCCTCCGTGAAAGAATATCTGTTGATGGTGTCGGACCGGGCATCTGCCGTATCTTCACACAGCCAGATGCTCACACATTTCTTGATCTTCCCGTACTCTTGATTCTTAAATATTGTACCCCGCTGGGAAGAGATCATTCTGGCCGTATAATAAATGCCCCGCTTCGGGATCGGATATCCCGGCGTGTCATTATTTTGAATTTCGCAGTTTATCAGGATCTCGATCCGGCTGCCATCAGACGGAAGGACCGCAATGAAACGGATGTCAAAATAAACCGTGCCGTCCCTCTGTGACTTGTCAGCAGTCGGTTTGCCTTCTATCTTGTCATCTCCGCTCATCATGCCGGAATCGTCCTGCCTGTCCGGATGGTCCTGATGGACCGCGACCTTTCTCAGCTCAGGCTCACCCTCGATAAACTTCTCCGCTATCTCCTGCACCGTGTACGCCGCATACTCATCGAGTGCGCTCTTTAATATATATGCCAGGACCGACTTCTGGGCCACAATGTTCCTCGCCGATTCATCGTACTTAAATGCGGCATTTTCATCTGCTACTTTTAAATTCTGCGCAATCTCACTTGGTACCGGTGCGGCTGTTTTCTTCTCCTGTCCGGATAGATCCAAACTCCATCCCTCCCTGTAACATACTGACGGAGCATCTCTCTACATCCGTACCTTTATTCTACCACTGCTGCGGTCATAATGCAATAAACGCACCAAAACTACTTGTTGAGCCAAAGCTTATAACCGGCGTTTCATCATCTTTTGCATAGCTTGCGTGAAATCCCATGTTAATATCCCGCAGTTTTCTCTTACCTTCGATGTAATCTTGATACATTTCAGCCAATCCCGTCATACAACCGTCGCAGCTTGCATCTATGTTGCCGAAAGAGTCTTTTACGATCTGTTCCCGTTCTTCTAATGCTTTTCCAATAAAGGCAACCAATTATAGTAAAGCAAAAACAATTGATCACAATCCCGCTTAGTAACTCGCCTCGTCAGCATACCGTGTAAAAGGAAATTTCTGTTCAATAAATCCGGCTGTATTACAAAATTTCTTCCATGTTCAAACAACTTCCCCAAGCAAGCATATGCATTCTCAAATCGAAGAATGGAAAAATAAGTATTTTCTATATCTGTATCATTCAATATTTTTCTTTTTGACTTCTCGACTGCCGCCTTACCCACATCACGATGCTCAATGTCGCAATTTTCATATAAAGTTATTACAAAATTACAAAAAAAGAAACACACTACAGACGCTTCTCCTTTCGCATACTTTAACACGTTAATGTGTCTCTGGTTACTATTTTGGTTACACCTATTTTTTGAAGTGCCGCAAACGCCGTAAAATAGGCACTTTCCCAGTGGACCAGACGGGAGTCGAACCCGTGTCCAAAAGCCCATTCCCTGTCCTTCTACTATCATATTCTGTCATTGCGGATTGCTCCACATTCCCTCACACGTCAGGAGACAGACACCCCGGTGTGCTCGGTAGCCTCTGCTACGCCCGCGGGTAAGAGGCGTCCCCCGCGTCGTTTCCTGCATAGTCGATGCCCGATTCTTAATGTGCAGGTGCACTAAGGCGGACAGCTGCCGTTAGGCAGCGTATGCTAAATTGTCTTCAGCGTTTGTGTTTAAGTTTGCGATTTGACGCATCGCCTGCGGATAGCTTCTCCAGCTGCAAGACCCCTGTCGAAACCTTGACTGGCCCATATTCTTAATTTATTTATAGTATAACACAGCGCGCCGTTTCGGTCACTGTTTTTGTATAAAGAATTTCTTAAAAATTTATTTCTACAGGTTCTTGATCTTGAATTCCCGCTCGTGCTCCCTGCGCAGATCTTTCTTCGCGATGTCCTGCCTCTTGTCGTAGAGCTTCTTGCCCTTGGCCAGGCCGATCTCCACTTTGGCCCGCCCGTCCTTGAAGTAAACCTGCAGGGGAACGATGGTGTAGCCCTGCTCGGCCATCTTGCCCGCGAGCTTGCGGATCTCATACTTGTGGAGCAGGAGCTTGCGCACGCGCAGCGGATCTTTGTTGAAGATATTGCCTTTTTCATAGGGGCTGATATTCATGCCGTAGACATAGGCCTCCCCGTTCTCGATCCGCACGAACGCCTCCTTGACGCTGCACTTGCCCATGCGCAGGGATTTCACCTCCGTGCCGTGCAGTTCCAGCCCCGCCTCGTACTTGTCTTCAATAAAATAATCGTGGTAAGCTTTCTTGTTGTTCGCCACCAGTTTCATGGCCTCTTTCGCCATCTTCTCACCTTCTTTCACTGCGCCCGGCGCTATACCTGCCTTATACAAAACGCCGCCGCGTCGTTTGGGAATCGTGTCATACACCCTCGTAGATTTCCCCGATGTGTTCCTCCATATACTGCGCTTTTTTCAACTTTACGGTCTCCCGCTCCGCCTCCTCGTCGGTATCCGCGATCCTGTCTAAGAGCTTCTGCAGCTCTTTCGGGTGCACCTCCTCGCCCGTCAGCTTGATGTGGCAGCCGAAATTGCGGATGAAAGCCGCCAGCCGCATGATCTGATCGCGGTCGGGCCTCTCGTGGGTGCGGTAGAGAAAAGGGATATCCAGCCGGTAGAAGTGCTGCGCCACCGTCTCGTTGGCGATAAAAGTGCCGACAAGCCGTCCGTCATCCGGCTCAGATATCAAATTTTTCCGTCTCTCAAGCTGTTCCGTATCCATAACTGCCACCGCCTGCCGAGGCATCTCATTGCCCGCGTATACGCAAACAAAGCAAGCCGGATGGCTTGCTTCATAATATACTAGGTGACTGATCCACTCAGGACCATATCAGAAGATGTTCAGGTTCAGAACGACCACCAGCAGCAGAAACACGACCGCGAGACCCGTCGTGATCTTCACCAGCTTGCCCTCCATGGAACGGCCCTTGTTCTTGCCCCAGTAAGTCTCCGCGGCGCCGCTCACCGCGCCGAGGCCGGCCGTCTTACCCTCCTGCATCAATACCAATATCACAAGCGCGATACATACCAATATGAAGATAACCGTCAAAGTAATTCTCAGTGCTCCCATACACACACCTCCCATATCAAGCAGATTTTATCTTATCACAGAAAAACGCATTGCGCAATAAAAATTTTTGCCGCCGTCTCCAAGCCGTCTCAGTGTGCCGCTTTCTTACAGAGCGAACGCCGCGAAAGCGTCCTCCCCCGCCTGCCGCTCGCCGTGATACCGCATCAGGTAGGCTTTCATCTCCGTGTGGGTTTCTCCCATCTCCTCCAGCATCGCCTGAAAATTATCGGCTCTGACGCCGCCCAGCTCTGTCAGGAACTGATAGTACGTAAGTTCGTCCCCGTGTTCCTCCAGAATCACCCGCCATGTCTCCTCTGTCTCCTGTCCTTTGACGTGGGCGAGCAGATACGCCTGCAGCTTTCCGCGCACGCTCTCTTTCAGCCCGCAATCGTGCATCAGGCGAAGCATCGCCAGTCTGACTTTCTCTCTTCTTCTCTGCTCCCTGTAGTAGTCGAGATTGTTCTCCCTGCTGCCGTAATCCTCCTCCCCGCACAGGAGCATCTTCGAGAAGCCCTCGTCGTCCGCCCGCTCCATCACGGTCATCATGCGCCCGTCCCACTGTGCCAGCCACTCGTCCGATCCCGCATTCTCGAAATCAAAGAGGTAGGCGGCCTCCAGTCTGCCCATGACAGCCGCCAGAAGCCAGGCGACATCCTCATGTCTCCGCCCCTGCCCGTCCGCCGCCTCGTCCGCGATCTGCGTCAGGGCGTAACACTCCTTGAAGATTCCCTGACCGATCTCCATGCGGTGGTAGGGAAGATTCACCCTGACTAACTTTGAACAGTAGGCAAAAGCCCAGTCGTCGATCTTGGCAACCGATTCCGGCAGCGTAATCTCCCGCAGCGTTTTGTTGCTCAGGAAAGCTTTTCTGCCGACACACACCACGGGGCTCTCCCCGATCATGGCCGGAATCACAAGCGCGGTGTCCCGGCCCCGATAGCCGACGATCCGCACCGCCTCTTTCTCCGCAATATACTGCAGCGCACCGTGTCCGGTGTCCAGGTCCCTGATCTGCATCTCTATATCTCCAACGCTTCAATCTGTTCCAGCAGAATGTCGTTCCGCTCCGTCAGCATCAGTTCCTCATTGTGCCGCGCGTAATCCTCGCAGCCGTACATGCCGATAAATTTCGCGCTGTCCGCCTGTACGGTGCACTCTGTCACCAGGATCAGCATCTCGCTGCCGGAACCGAAAGTGTCCTCCACGAACGTAAACAGCCAGTGCAGTCTGTCCTGCAGCGCCCCGGTGTCCTGCTTGTAGCTTGCCACATTCGCGTCAAACTTGTCTTTCACCTGCAAAAAAGCCTCCATGCCGTCCCCGCCGCCCAGCCTGAGCAGCCGCGCGCAGTCTGACAGATAGCGGACGATATAACGCCCTTTTCTCCTCTCCCGCTCCGACAGGGCGCCCGCTTTCTGCAGCGCTTCCATGGCATTCTGCCTCGCCTGCGCTTGCTGCCCCGCCAGTTTTTCCAGCTCCTGCGCGTCCGCGCCGGCCTCCGCTTTCGCTTTCAGCGCCCGCAGGGGCTTCGTCAGCTCTCCAAGCACCTCCGAGCCGAGAATATTCTGTCTGATCTCCTGCTGAATCCGGTCTATGAGCATTCCCATCAGCGACAGTCTCTCGTCAAAGTCCGCTTTTCTGGCCCTGTCTTTGGTCTGCTCGCTGACGATCCCCTCCAGGATTTCCTCCGCCTTATAGTCGTCCCGATACTTCCGATACAGGTCGTAGTAGGCCGTAAACTCCCTGACAACCCTCTCGCTGCGCAGATACTGCCCCACGAACTCCTCCTCCACCGGCAGGTTCTCCTCCTCATAGAGGGTGAGCATCCCGGACAGATCTTCCCAGCCTCTGGCCGTGATGTAGCTTCTGCCGCGCACCGTCGTCTCCACCTGATAGAAATCTTCTTTTTTCATATCCAGATAATTCAGAATCGCCGTGTGCACGCCCCGCTCTCTGGCATACTCCCGCCAGACCCCATAGTCGGCCTCCACCTCTATCAGTTTCAGGCGGTCCATCGTCACCACGTCGAACTCGCGCACGGACTTGTTGTACTCCGGCGGATTTCCCGCCGTCACGATCACCCAGCCCTCGGGAACGCTGTGTCTGCCGAACACCTTGTACTGCAAAAACTGCAGCATGGCGGGCGCGAGTGTCTCCGACACGCAGTTGATCTCATCGAGGAAGAGAATGCCCTCCCTGATACCGCTCTCCGCCATCACATCATAGATGGAGGCGATGATCTCGCTCATCGTGTACTCCGTCACGTCATACGTCCGGCCCCCGTACTCCCTGTGCATGATATAGGGCAGTCCCAGCGCGGACTGTCTCGTGTGGTGTGTCATGGAGTAAGATACCAGCGCAATGCCCAGTTCCTGCGCGATCTGCTCCATCACCGCCGTCTTGCCGATGCCCGGCGCGCCCAGCAGAAAAATCGGCCGCTGCCTGACGACCGGGATGCGGTACTCCCCCTCCTCATCCTTTTTCAGATAGATTCTGACCGAATCCTCGATATACTTCTTCGCTTCCCTGATGTTCATCATGTTCCGTCTCCGCGCGGTTTTACAGGCGTCTCTGCCTCCGCTTCCTCCTCCAAGTCTTCTTCGTCCAGCACGATCCTGATCGCCCACGGCGGCACTTTCGGCGCGTTCTCGTCCTCGTGCAGGAACACGAACGCCACATCGTAATCCGGCATGTCCGCGGGATAGACCCCGTAGCCGTCCGTAAAATAGAGCAGGCCTTTCAGCTCATCGAACTCACCTGCCTCCCGCAGCGCCTCCACATACGCGAACACCGGCCGAAAATCCGTGGAGCCGAAGCCCGTCAGCTTCCCCCGCTCCATGAAAGCGTCGAACTCGCTTCTCTCCGTGATCTTCGTATCCTGCCTGACCTCGCTGTCGCACTGGATGATGTGCACATTGATCTGATGGAAAAAATTCTTCCCCTCCTGCAGGATATTGTAGGTCTTCTGCAGAAATGCCTGCACGATCCTGCCCCGGCAGGACGCCGAGGTGTCCAGCGCGATGACGAAATCCCTGATCTTCCTGCTGTCCTTGTACTCTAACGGCTCGATCAGGGGCATATTGCCGTAAGTGTCGAGACCGTAAGTATAGTAGATATAGTCAAACTCATCGTCATTGATCTGCATGGACTCGCCGGACACCATGAATCTGCGCAGAAAATCCGTGTAGTCGTACCGCTCCCTCGTCGCCTCCCACAGGTTCTGCTCCATACTCGCGGCGCTGTTTTTATCCCTGCTGAAGCTCTTTAAGTCGGCTCTGATGCGCTCGCTGATCTTGCGCCATTCCGCCTGGGACAGCTCCAGCTCCTCTTTCCTGTCCCAATAGATGTGCTCGTCATAATGGCACAGCTTATTCCACTCTTCTTTCGCCTTTTCGGACGGTTCCTCGATTCGGAAATGCCGGTAGAGTTTCTCCGCCGTCAGGCCGCCTGCCTGTCTGCCCAGCACTCCGAGCCTATCCCGCAGCATATCGTCCGACGGCATCTGTGTCAGGTGCAGATTCATATCCGCGATCACGCTCTCCACCGCGATATCCGTCGCCAGGTCCCAGTATGCCGGCTGCAGCTTATCCGTTCCGAAGCTGTGATAGAAAACACAGTGCAGCAGCGTGTGCAGATAAAGTCTCGCCGCGTAGTGCGGGGCATTTCTGTACTGCCTTAAGAGCAGCACCGGGTCATAGTACAGTCCGGCGCCGTCGAAGAGGTGCGCCCCTGTCTGCTCCCTGCATTCTGTTTTCAGTCTGGACAGCGCCACATCCAAAAAACGCATGTTGATGATAAGGCCGTCATGGGCGAGCCCCATGATCTGCGCCGCCAGCTCGCGGATCTGCGTCTGCCTGTCTGTCTTGTCGATTGTCATACTAATCCTCATTCCGGAGCGTTTACGCGACGGAATATACAAAGCAAGGCGGTCACAGCCGCCTCTCCATAGTATGTTCCGCTTTTTTCTTTTGCGCGGACAATGAGCCGGGCCGGTCGCCCGACGTCACTGCACAAAAGGGTTATATCTTTTCTCATGCCCGATGGTCGTGCTCTCTCCGTGGCCGGGATAGACTTTCGTGTCGTCCGGCAGCACAAACAGCTTCTCTCTGACGGAACGCATCAGATCGCTCATACTGCCCGTCGCCAGATCCGTCCGTCCGACGGACTCCGCGAAAAGCGTGTCGCCCGCGATCAGAAAACCGGCCTCCTCGAAGTAATAACAGCAGCTTCCCGCCGTATGTCCCGGCGTGGCGATCAGACGGCATGTCATACCGGCTATCGTGATTTCCTCGCCGTCCTTAAGGTATCTGTCGGGAATCACCGTGCAGGGTCTTCCCACCTGCGCGGACACGTTGGTATCGGCGTCCTCGCACAGCGGCTTCTCCGCCTCACAGGCATAGAGCGGTGCGCCGGAGAGCTTCCGAAGCCGGTCGCAGCCCCAGATATGGTCGAAGTGCGCATGTGTGAGCAGAATACCGCCGACATGCAGTCCTTTTTCTTTCAGCGTCTCATAGAGATAGTCGCCCCTGTCCGCCGGATCAAAAAAAATCACGTCGCCGCTTCCCTCGCGGTACACAAAATAACAGTTCGTCTGTACGCTGCCGATCACTATTCTGCCGATCTTCAACTCTGCCATAATCCGTTCCTGCCTCCGCTGTTCCTGCTGTCTTTGTCCCGGCCGGCACTCCGGCCGTCTCCTCACGGCAGGGCGCCATAGCGCCGTCCCGCCCCGTATCAGCCCGTCGTCCTCTCGATGTCGATGACGCTCTCAATCGTGTTGATCTTATCGACGATCCGCTGCAGTTCCTCCCTGCCGCCGATCTCGAAGCTGACCATGATCGTCGCCGTGCCCTGCTTGCTGACCCTCGTATTTAATGCCAGAATATCGATATCCTTTTCCGTCAGCGCTCTGGAGATATCCGCCAGCAGACCGTTTCGGTTGTTCGCAAAGATACTGATCTCCACCTGATACTTGCCCGACGTCTCTTCCGCCTGCTGCCACTCCGCATCGATCAGGCGGTTTCTGTCGATCTCCGGCAGATTCATGATATTCAGGCAGTCCGTCCTGTGGATGGAGATCCCTCTGCCCCTCGTGACAAAGCCGACAATCTCGTCCCCCGGAACGGGACTGCAGCATTTGGAGAAACGCACCGCCACGTCGTGGATGCCCTTGACGACGATGCCGCTCGTGCCGCCGGACGGCTTGCTCCTGCCCGCCTGAGCGCTCTCCTCCACCGCCGACAGTACCTCCTCATCGGTCATCTCCCTGCGGTGATCGCTGTCATACATTTCCTGCATCCGGTTGACAATCTGTCCCTCTTTGAGTCCGCCGTGGCCGACAGCCGCCAGCACGGAATCCCAGTCCTGGAAACCGTACTTCTTCATGACGGCTTCCTCGTATTTCGGGATAAAGATGTCCGCCGGGTCAATACTCTTCGCCTTGCAGTAATCCGCGACCAGATTCTTGCCCTTGGCGATATTGTCCTCTTTCAGTTCGTGCTTGAACCACTGGTTGATCTTGTTTCTCGCCTGCGTGCTCTTGGCGACATTCAGCCAGTCGCGGCTCGGCCCCTTGGAGTTCTGGGAGGTCATGATCTCCACGCGGTCGCCGTTCTTAAGCTCATAATCGATCGTCACCAGCTTCCCGTTGACCCTGGCGCCGATCATCCGATTGCCCACCGCCGTATGGATACTGTAGGCAAAGTCGATCGTCGTAGAGCCCGCCGGAAGATTCTTGACCTCTCCGGAGGGCGTGAAGCAGTACACATGGTCGGAGAAAAGATTCAGGTCGCTCTTTAAGAGATTCATGAACTCCCTGTTATCCTCCGCCGTCTGCTGCCACTCCAGAATCTGGCGCAGCCAGGACAGCTTCTCCTCCTCCTGCCCCTCCACCTTCTTGCCGTCGGAGGCCTCTTTGTATTTCCAGTGCGCGGCGATACCGTACTCCGCCGCCTTGTGCATCTCGTAAGTTCTGATCTGTATCTCAAAAGGCTGTCCGCTCGTGCCGATCAGCGTCGTGTGCAGAGATTGGTACATGTTCGCTTTCGGCATGGCGATATAGTCCTTGAAACGCCCCGGAATCGGCTTATACATCTCATGGATCACGCCAAGCGCCGCATAGCAGTCCTGCACCGTGTCCACGATAATGCGCACCGCGAACAGATCATAGATCTGGTCTATGGTCTTGTTCTGGTTCTTCATCTTCTTGTAGATGCTGAAAAAGTGCTTGATGCGGCCGTCGATCTCCGCCTTGATGCCAGCGCGCTCGATGTGCTCGCTGACCTCGTCCACGATCGTCTGGATGTACTGCTCCCGCACGCTCTTGCGGATCGCAATCTTGTCCACCAGATCGTAGTAAGCCTCCGGCTGCAGATATTTTAAGGAGAGATCGTCCAGTTCCACCTTGATCTTGGAGATGCCCAGCCTCAGCGCGATCGGCGAGTAGATGTCCAGCGTCTCCCTGGCGATATCCTGCTGTCTGTCCGGCCGCATGTGCTGCAGCGTCCGCATGTTGTGCAGACGGTCCGCCAGCTTGATCAGAATCACGCGGATGTCTTTCGCCATGGCGAGGAACATCTTGCGCAGATTCTCCGCCTGACGCTCCAGTTTCTCAGCGTCCTTGTCGCCGTGATTCGCGCCGTGGAAATTCAGCTTATCCAGCTTGGTGACGCCGTCCACCAGAAGCGCCACGTCCGACCCGAACATCTCCTCGATCTCCTCGTCGGTCATGATCGTGTCCTCGACCACATCATGCAGAAGCCCCGCGACGATTGTCTCCTTGTCCAGTTCCAGATCCGCCAGGATGATCGCCACGCACAGCGGATGGATGATATAGGGTTCTCCCGACTTGCGCACCTGATCCTTGTGCGCCTCATAGGCGGTCCGGTAAGCTTTTTCGATCAGAGAGATATCGTCGGACGGATGGTATCTGCGCACACGGGTAATAAGCTCCTCATACAGTTTCTCAGGAGACTGGAATTCCTCTATCGCTTCAATTCTGCCGTCGTCGATTACGACCTCTCTCTTTTCTTCTGTCGCCATAGCTGTCACCGATTGCCTAAAAATTGATTCGCATTTTATATTATACGTCCATTATGGCAATTCTTCAAGTTTAACCGCGCAGATCCGGAAATTTTCCCGGACACGCGGCGGCAGACCGACAGGCAGGTCCGTCGGTCCGGTGCATCGCTCACACAAAAGACGATGATGACAGTTGTCCATCATCATCGTCTTTTGTTACTTTATTTTGTTGAATCAAGCGGAACAATGGAGATCGTATAACCTAACGGATTTAAGATTTTAAACAGAGTATCAATCTGCGGGGTTGTTTTCATACTTTCCAATCTTGCGATTGCCGGCTGCTTTACCCCGCTGATCTCGGCAAGTTCCCGCTGTGACAACCCTTTTTGCTGACGGGCTTCAACCATCTTCCCGATCAATTCAATCTCAAAATTTATTTTTTCCCGTTCAGCAGGAGACACCCTTGTTTCATCATTCATATAATCGGAAAATGTTTTTACCTGTTTCATATCGTGTCATTCCTTTCCAAAAAATCTTTGAGGTTATTTTTTGCCTTGGCAATTTCTTTCAGCGGCGTCTTTTGCGACTTCTTTATAAAATGATGTAAAAGGACAAATTTATTGTCTTTCCAGTAAAAGAAAAATATCCGGTTTTGTAACGGCCGCAGTTCCCATATTTCATTATCAATATGTTTCACATAAGGCTGTCCGATCCGCGTTCCGTATCGAGCAAGCGCTCCGATATAGGCAAGGATTTTTTCTCTGTTTATTCTGTCCGTTTTACTCGTTTTTGATTTTTCCTGCAGCGCATCAAGGAAATCAACTATCTCTGATTTGCCGTTTCTATCACAGTAAAACTCTACTTCATACAATCTGTGCACCTTCTTTTTAAGGAATGATAACATATTTGTTATCATCCGTCAACAGGTCAGGAACAAATATCCGAAAATTTCCCACCGCGGCGGCAGACCGACAGAGCAGGTCCGTCGGTGCGCTGTATCACCTTAACGTTGGTTGACACAAAAACGCACGCAGATTTATTCAAAACTTGAATGCAATCTCAAAAAAGGTCTCCCCCGCTAAACGGGTGAGAACCTTTTTTCTTTTCATCAGTTCTTTCTCATTCTCCGGCGTGATGAAATTACCAGTTCCAGCCGGCGCCGTTCTCGTCCCACGTCACTTCCGTGCCGCCGACCGTCACTTTCGTGCCCGTGTTAAAAGCAGCCGGATGGATCCTTGCATTCACGTTTGGAATGGTGATATCGGTCAGGTTTTCACATTCTTGAAAAGCATACTCACCAATAGCTGTTACGCTGTCGGGAATCTCAATACTGGTTAAATCCATGCACATCCAGAATGCCCCATCGCCAATGGTCGTTACACTGTCCGGAATAATAATACTGGTTAATCCACACCCGAGGAAAGCATAATCGCTAATGGTCGTTACACTGTCCGGAATAGTAATACCGGTTAAGTTTTCACAAGCGCTGAAAGCGTTGTCGCCAATGGTCGTTACACTGTTCGGAATGGTGATATCGGCAATATGTGTACCGTCAAAACCACTGAGATAGGTGACGCTGTCAGGAATGCTGACACTGGTGATGCCTGTAAATCCGAAAGCGCTAGCGCCGATGGTTGTTACGCTGTCAGGAATGGTAATACTGGTGATACCTGTCTCATAGAAAGCGTCATAGCCGATTTCTGTGACACTGTCAGGAATGGTGATGTCGGTAATGCCTGTTCCGTTAAAACCGCTGAGATAGGTGACACTGTCAGGAATGCTGACACTGGTGATACCTGTTTCGCCAAAAGCATGATCACCGATCGTCGTCACACCGTCAGGAATGGTGATACTGGTGATACCTGTCTCATAGAAAGCACTGGCACCGATTTCTGTGACACTGTCAGGAATACTGATATCGGTAATGCCTGTTCCGTTAAAACCGCTGAGATAGGTGACGCTGTCGGGAATGCTGACACTGGTGATACCCGTTTTGTCAAAAGCATAATCACCGATCGTCGTCACACCGTGAGGAATATAAATGTCGGTAAGGCCTGTATCTCCAAAAGCCCACTCTCCAATGATGGTTACGCTGTCTGGGATAATGATACCGGTCAGCTTTTCACACTCACAGAAAGCGTAATCGCCAATGGTCACGAGAGTATCCGGCAGCACTGCTCTGCTTAACTGGGAGTAGTGTGTTACATTATAGTCTTCATCCCACTCAACCGGATCCTGAAAAGCTCCCTCACAGATACCGGTACAGCCCTCCTCGACGACTACAGAGTAGATATCATCGACATGATTCTCCGCCCACGGACATTCCGACATCTCGCCGGTGCCCCGGATCACCAGGATATTGTTGGCGAAATACCACTTGAGGTCGTCTCCGCAGGTTCCCTGGTCCTCCGCGTTGGCGTCGTCTATGCCTGCCGCTTCCTCGATCAGCTGCTGATCCTCACTGCTGAGCGTCGGCCGGTTTTCATCCTCTTGTTCCTCTTCCTCCTCCGGCAGCTGCGCTTCTTCGGTTTCGCTTTCCGCTTCCGCGGCCTGCTCTTCCGTCTCCTGCCCTTCTGCTGTCTCGGCTTCCGCCGCCTGCGTTTCTTCGGTCTGCGCTTCATTGCCGCTGTCCGCCGCACTGCCGCAGGCTGACAAGCCAAGTACCATAGATGTCATTAAGATTGCTATAAGTTTCTTTTTCATGCTTTTTCTCCTTGTCTGAAATTTCAATTATAATTTCTGATAGAACCGAGACTTATTCCCCGATGAAACCCGGAAGAGTTCTCCTGCGGCCGCAACGGAATATCCCTGGCCCAGGTTCTGCAGCCTGTTCATTTCCTCGTCGATCAGCCAGACTTCCCCGTCTTCTATGATCAGTGCGTATCCGCCTGAAAAAGCGCTCGCGTCCTCGAACAGCCCCACCTCGTTTCCGTCATGATCGATATAGCCGTACTGATCACCGGAGTGTACGAGCCAGTATTTCTCGTCCGCCATGCTGATATAGTCGTATACCGCCGTGACGATCTGCTCCGCATTCACGCCCTCTTTCTCAGTATTTTTCGAGAAATCCACCAGCACATTCTGATCCTGAATCATAAACACCATGTGCGGTCCGTAATTCCAGAGATACCCGCCGTCCACATAATAGCCGCGGTACGCGCTGCTCTCGTCATACACGCTTTCGTCATAGGTGATGCCGCCGTTTCCGTCCGCAGAGAAATGGAAATAATCCAGTTCCGCCGTGTGTTCTCCCGCCTCGTCGTAGACGTTGAGATAGCCCGGCTCCATAAAAAAGCTGCCCGTGACATAATAGCCGTGGTTGATGGTCGAGATCGGCGCCCGGCCGCTGTAGATGCTGACGCCGCTGCCGTTGAACATGCCATTGTCCTCGTACTGCGCCGCCTCGTCTATCCTCGCATTGATCCTCTCCCACCAGTCATAGTAGGCGGGGTCGTCCTGCCAGGACACTTCACCCTGACTGTCCACGCTGGCGATCCGGGAGGGGATATCACCCTCTTTCGGTCCCTTGTCGGCTAACGTCGACATCTCTGCGTAGGCGGACGCATTGATGGAGTCATACGCATAGGAGATGCCGTCGTAGTATGTATTGATATCCGACACATTCCATTCCTCTTCCAGAGAGAACGCCAGGCTGCCGTCCAGATGGTGATATTCTATCGTATCGCTCTCATCCCCGCGGTGCATGGTGATGTACATGCCGCCGGATGCCCTCACCTCATCGGGACCCTGGTACAAGACGTTTCCCTCCTTGTCCAGAAGCACATACTCCCTGCCTCCGCCAAACTCGGAAAATTTCTCCGTCTCCCCGGAAGCGCTGTTTTGATAGAGTACCGTGTTTCCCAGCTCGTCTGGAGCCGCATAGAAGCCGTCGTACTCGCAGGGCACAACCAGATTCCCCTCGTAATCAGCGATTCCCCACAGACCGCCCTGCATTACCGGCATCACGCCGCCGTACGCATTGCCGTAGCTGTCATACGACATCTCCGACAGAGCCGTCAGCTCCCTGAGCTGTTCCTGCCCGCCGGCCTCTTCCTGTTCCCCGGACGCTTCCTGCGCTTCCGCCTCGCCTGTCTCCGCCGCGGCTTCGCCCTGCGCCTTTTCCTCCTCCGCAGGCTGTTCTTCCGCTGCCGCGCTCTCCTCTGTCACGGCGCTCTCTTCCCCGCTTGTCCCGGCGTCTTTGGGCCGCGTGAGGAAAACGATACCCGCGACTCCGGCGACGACCGCGACTGCCGCCACGGACAGCGGCACTACTTTCGGCAGACCGGCGGTCTTGCCCGCGCCTGCGGCGTTTTCGGCACCGTTGGCAGCATTTTCGGCCTCGTCCGCGGTCTTTCCGGCTTCCTCCGCAGCATTTCCGGTCTCGTCCGCGGTCTTTCCGGCTTCCTCCGCAGCATTTCCGGCCTCGTCCGCGGTCTTTCCGGCTTCCTCTGCAGCATTTCCGGCCTCGTTCGCGGTCTTTATGCCCGCTTCTTCGGCGATCCTGTCCGACATGGCGGGAACCTCGCAGGCCTCCGCTTCCGCGCCCAGAAGAAGCAGCAGGAAAGGCGCCAGAGAGTATAGCCGCGTCCCTTTCTTCTCGTCCAGCTCCACCACCGCGTCCTTGATCTTGGCTTTCGCCCTGTTGATGTGGGATTTTACCGTATTGACGGGAATCCCCAGCTCCTCCGCAATCTGTTCCTGCGGAATCTGATTATAGAAGAAAGCGATCACGCACAGGCGCTGCATATCCGTCAGATCATCCACGATCTCGCGCATCAGCCTCTGTTTTTCCTGCCTCTGGGCAAAACTCTCCGGAATATAGTCTTCGTCGTCCGCAATATTCTCAAAGAAATCCGTCTGGTTCTCCCCGTCCGGCGCCAGGATTTCACGGTTTCTCTGTTTCAGCAGGGCGAAGCATTTCCGGTTCGCGATCATGGCGGCCCACGCCATAAAGCTTTCCGGGTCCCGCAGCTGGCCCATTTTCCTGCAGATCTCGATATAAGTCTCCTGCAGGATATCCTGCGCCGCGTCCTCATCTTTCACCACGTGAATCACGCAGGTGTGCAGATAGGCATAGGACAACTTATAGATCGTCTCAAATGCGTTTCCGTCGCCTTCGAGATACTTACGTATACTCTCTTTGATGTCATCCGTTGTTTTCATCCCTTATCCTCCCCTTCATAAGATTCTGTCTGATAGAGTGCCGGGTTTGTCAAAAAGTTGCACTTTCCGTAAAAAAAATATCTGGGGAAGGGGCAAAGGCCACATGGCTTTTGTCTCTTCCCCAGAAAGTTAGTCTGCTGCGCAGACGGCTCGTTCGTTATTCTTGACTTGACTTAGGCTCGCAAGCTCGCGCCTGACGGCGCTGCCTTGCCTGCTTCGCAGACGGCTCGTTCGTTAGCGGCGCAGGGTCGCTTAGGCTCGCAAGCTCGCGCCCGACGGCGCTGCCTTGCCTGCTGCGCAGGCAGCTTGCTCGCTAAGGGCGCTGAGGAAACAAATGCCGCTGCGCGGCGCTTGTTTCCTCTTAGCGCTCCTTACATCATTCCGCCCATGCCGCCTGCGCCTGCGGGCATCGGAGGTTCGGGTTCTTTGATATTGGCAACCACGGACTCTGTGGTGAGCAGGGTCGCCGCCACGCTGGTCGCGTTCTGCAGGGCGCTTCTCGTCACCTTGGCGGGATCGAGGATACCTGCGCTGACCATATCGCCGTAAGTCTCCTTGAGGGCATCGAAACCGACGCCGACCTCGGACTCTCTCACCTTATTGATGACGACGGAGCCTTCCAGACCCGCATTCGCCACAATGTGATACATGGGCGCTTCCAGCGCTTTCAGCACGATCTGCGCACCGGTCTTCTCATCGCCTACCAGCGTGTCAGCCAGCTTCGCCACTTCCTTGGAAGCGTGGATATAAGCGGAACCGCCGCCGGAGATGATGCCTTCCTCCACGGCCGCTCTCGTCGCCGCCAGTGCATCTTCCAGACGAAGCTTTGCCTCTTTCATCTCTGTCTCGGTAGCCGCGCCTACGCGGATGACCGCCACGCCGCCTGCCAGCTTCGCCAGACGCTCCTGCAGCTTCTCCTTGTCGAAATCAGAGGTCGTCTCCTCGATCTGTTTCTTAATCTGGCCGATTCTCGCCTGAATCGCGTCCTTATCGCCCTCGCCGTCCACGATGACGGTATTCTCTTTCTGTACTTTCACGGACTTCGCGTGTCCGAGCTGATCCAGCGTAGCGTCTTTCAGTTCCAGGCCCAGCTCGGAGCTGATAACCTGACCGCCTGTCAGGATCGCGATATCCTCAAGCATTGCCTTTCTTCTGTCGCCGTAGCCGGGCGCCTTGACAGCCACTACATTGAATGTGCCGCGCAGCTTGTTGACGATCAGGGTCGTGAGCGCCTCGCCCTCGACATCCTCCGCGATGATGAGCAGCTTCGCGCCGGACTGTACGATTTGCTCCAGCAGGGGCAGGATCTCCTGAATGTTGGAGATTTTCTTATCCGTGATCAGGATGTAGGGATTCTCCAGAACCGCCTCCATCTTATCCATATCGGTAGCCATATAAGCGGAGATATAGCCGCGGTCGAACTGCATGCCTTCCACGAGATCCAGCTCCGTCAGCATCGTCTTGCTCTCCTCGATGGTGATGACACCGTCGCCGGACACCTTCTCCATCGCATCCGCAACCAGCTGGCCGACTTCGTCGTCACCCGCGGAGATTGCGGCAACTCTCGCGATGTGCTCCTTGCCCTTTACCTTGGAGCTCATCTTGGCAATCGCCTCCACCGCACAGTCAGTCGCTTTCTTCATACCCTTTCTCAGGATGATCGGGTTCGCGCCCGCCGCCAGGTTTTTGATTCCCTCGTTGACCATTGCCTGTGCCAGTACGGTCGCCGTCGTCGTACCGTCGCCGGCCACGTCGTTGGTCTTGGTAGCCACTTCTTTTACCAGCTGCGCGCCCATGTTCTCAAAAGGATCCGCCAGTTCGATCTCCTTGGCGATCGTCACGCCGTCGTTGGTGATCAGCGGCGCGCCGTAAGACTTATCCAGCACTACGTTGCGTCCTTTCGGTCCTAGGGTAACCCTGACGGTGTCCGCCAGCTGATTTACGCCAGACTCCAGAGCCGCTCTGGCCTCTGCGCCGTATTTGATTTCTTTTGCCATGATTGATGTCCTCCTTACATTCATGCATAATCTTCTTCATTAAAATAAAATGTGACAGGCTTTCTGGAAGAATTGCGAAGCGATTTACTGAAGTTAATCGCGAAGCGATTTACTTCGCTTATTTTTGCACAATCGCCAGAATATCGCTCTGTCTCACGACGATGTACTCATCCTCGTCCAGTTTCACTTCCGTGCCCGCGTATTTGGAGTAGATGACCTGATCGCCGACTTTCACTTCCATCTTTACTTCCTTGCCGTCCACCACGCCGCCGGGGCCTACGGCAATCACTTCCGCCTGCTGCGGTTTCTCCTTGCTCTGTCCCGGAAGGACGATGCCGGACTTCGTAGTCTCCTCCGCTTCCAGCTGCTTCAATACAACTCTGTCGCCAAGTGGTGCTAATTTCATGATAAAAGCCTCCTTATATAAAATATTGAATAACCTGTTTTGTTAGCACTCATTTATGTCGAGTGCTAATCACAAACTATATATTAGTTTCAATATAGGCACTTTGCAAACACAACGAGAGATGCCTGCATAACTTTTTTGTGCAGTTATCTCTCGTTTTCTTCCATTTTCTTCCGTTTTCTTATTGTGGCTGTGTTTGCAGGATTTAATATTTTTTTTAGAAATCCCGAAATGCCTGCGAAGCCTACTGTCTGCCCTTTTCCAGACGCTCCCTGTAGCCCGGCGCGTTTTTGATCTCGAACTTATTGTTGAACATCTCGTACTCAGCATCCGCCAGCTTATCCCCGAGCCGTTCCTCCACGTTGGTCTTATAGACGACGCCGCAGGCCACCGAGGGCGCCAGAATCCGGTCTTCATAGTCCAGACATGCCTGCTGTACCTTCCGGCAGTAAGCCTCCGCCTCTCCCTCTTCCGCAAGAGGAATCAGCACAATAAACACATCGCCGTCCACCCTGCCGATCACATAATCCGGCTCCGCGTTCTCTTTCAGAATACCCGCAATCGTCCTGATCAGCCTGTCGCTCTCCTCGTCGCCGTAATTGTCATTGACATACTTCCAATCATTGATATTGGCGTTGACGACCGCCACCGGCGCAATCTCGGCGCGGTCGATCACCTGCATGCGCTCCTCGAAGTACAGCTTGTGGTACACGCCCGTCAGCGCATCTTCTTTCTCTCCTTTGGCGGTCTGCATATGCTGTACGCCGACCTCCTCCTCCAGCTCATCCATGTAGATCGAGGATTCCCTGTGCAGATAAGCTTCCTCGCCCCACTGGGAGAGCATGGCCGCGAAGCCGTCCAGAAGATGTTCCACCGCCGCCCGTTTCTCCTCCGGCACCTGAGCTGTCTCCGCGTAGAGATGGGCGATCGTCCTGCCGTAAACCCGCACCTTGCGGCCCGGCTCGCCGACCACATCGGGGGTAAATCCCGCAAAGCCGCCGACCGACACGATCTTCTCCCCGTGGCGCTCCGTGATCAGGATCGCCACATCGGCGACCGCGCACAGAGACTTGCAGTAGTCCGTCAGCACATCGATCGCGTAGAGATTATCCAGCGCGTAATTTCTGATATTTTCCTTGATCCGCTTCTCAAAAGGCACTGCCTTGTAATCCATCTTCCGAAATCTCTCCCCGCAATAGTTTGCACCGCCTGCCTCCCAGACTGTCATTTCACCGGCGCGGCCGCCTGCTCACACAGCAGCCGATAGAAATCCTCCTCCGGCATGGGTTTCGCATAATAATAACCCTGTACCTGATCGCAGCCGATGCGCTGCAGCAGATCCACCTGCTCCTTGGTTTCCACACCCTCCGCCAGAAGACCGAGCCCCAGCTTGTTCGCCATGGACACTACCTGCTCCAGGATCAGCTTGCCTTTGCCGGACACCATCATGCTCTCCATAAACCGCTTATCCAGCTTAATCACGTCAAAAGGCGTCTCCAGCAGGATATTCAGAGACGAATAGCCGCTGCCGAAATCGTCCATCAGGAGCGTATAGCCCTCGTCCTTTAACTGATACGCTTTCCTGCTGACCTCCTGGTCGTCCACCGACTCCGTGATCTCCAGCTCCAGCATATTCTTCGGAATCGCGGTCTGCAGGATCAGGTCGGAGAGGACCTTGATGCACTCGTCGTCCCGCAGATGCACTCTCGACACATTCACGGAAATCGGACACGCCGGTATCCCGTCCGCCTCGCACCTCTTGATAAATCTGCACGCCTCGCCCCAGATAAAATAATCCACCTTGCGGATGAAACCGTTGTCCTCCAGAACCGGGATAAACTGATCCGGAAAGATCATGCCGCGCTCCGGATGCCGCCACCGCACAAGCGCCTCCGCGCCGATGATCTCGTTCTTCGCGATGCTGTACTTGGGCTGCAGATACATCATGAACTGGCGCTCCGCAATCGCCGCCTGCATGTTCTCCTCGATGAACTTCCTGTTGTACAGATTCTCCTTAAACTGCTCCCTGTAAAAAAGGATCCGGCTCACCGCGCTCTGCTTCGCGGCTTTTCTGGCCATCGCCGCCCGGTCTTCCATCTGGCGCAGTTCCATCTCACGGTCCTCCACCGTGTATATCCCGTAAGTCATCTGCAGCTTGATGTCCTTGTAACTGCCGACTCTGGCATTCAGCTGGTCGATCAGATCCGTCAGTTCTTTTTCCTCATCATACTCCGTCACCAGCATGAACACGTCGCTGCGCAGATGGATAAAATACTGCCTGTCGCCGCAGATTTCCTCGAGCTGCTCACTGACAAACTGCAGGATCTCATCCCCGATCTTCTCACCGTACAGATCGTTTACCACCTTGAACTGACGGATATCAAACTGGATAAAGGCGATCTCTTTCCGGGAGGAGAGAAGCAGTTCGCCGACGCTGCGCTTAAAGCGCCTGAACCTGTTCTGGCTGATCAATATGGTCCGCATCTCACTGCTGCCCGCCATATTGTCGAGTTCTTCCTCCTCTTCCAGAGACGTACTCTTTAAGTCCGCCGGCAGAAGTTCCTCCAGAATCTCAATACTCGCCTCCAGTACGCCGGGGCAGATCTTACCCATCAGGTTTTTCTCATGGATGACGGCAACCTCCTCCGGCCTGGACAAGTCCAGTCCGAGGATTTCCTTACAGGCGAGCTTTCCCTCCATCCGCTCTGAGAAACGCTGCACGAGTTCCTCCGTCTTCCTGATGCCGAGGACTTCCCTCTCCTTGTCCTGGGCATCATAAAAGCCGTAAACCATGCCGAGCACCATGGCAGCGCCCGTCAGGCAGCCGCACACCTCTCCCTTGCGCATACCGCCGCCGAAGCACGTGCTGATCTTCAGCGCCGTCTTTAAGTCCAGCCCGATATTATCCGCAAACGCGCCTACGATCGCCTGCGTACAGTGATACTGCTGCCGAATCAGCCGTTCCGCTTTCTCCCTGTGAGTCATTGCCCCCCCCCTCTCGTTTACCTATACATTTTTATTCTAACAAATAACATGAAGAATGGAAAGAAGAATATTCCGCACATCACAATATTCTGTCCGATAGAGTGCCTGGCCCGCCAAAAAGTTGCACGATCCCTGAAAAAATCTGCCTTTCCATGCCTCTTATGCCTTCTCAAAAAACAGCAAAACCCGCTCCGATTACCCATCTTCGGTAACCGAAACAGGTTTTGCGCATTCACGATCTCAGCCGGTGATGGAGCGGCAGCCGAAATCAATAATTCACAATCTTGCCAAAATCAGCCTTTAAGGAAGCGCCGCCGACCAGACCGCCGTCGATATCGGGCTGTGCGAACAGCTCCGCGGCGTTGCCCGCATTGACGGATCCGCCGTACTGGATGCGGACTGCCTCGGCCGTCGCCGCATCATAAATCTCCGCGATGCAGTCCCGGATGCCCTTGCAGACTTCTTCCGCCTGCTCGGTGGTGGCCGTCTTGCCCGTGCCGATCGCCCAGATCGGCTCGTAAGCGATCACCATGCTCTTCACCTGATCCGCCGTAATGCCCGTCAGGTCGGACTTGATCTGCAGTCTGATCCAGTCCATGGTGACGCCCATCTCTCTCTGCTCAAGTGTCTCGCCGCAGCAGAGGATCGGCGTAAGGCCTGCCTCGAACGCTTTCTTCACTTTCTTATTGAGCAGCGCGTCGTCCTCCTTGAAGTAATCGCGCCTCTCGGAATGGCCGATAATCACATACTTCGCGCCTGCGTCCTTGATCATCGCCGCGGAAATCTCGCCCGTGTAAGCGCCTTTCTCCTCGAAGTACATATTCTCGGCGCCGACCGCTACGTTCGTGCCCTTTACAGCATTCACAACAGGCACGATATCGATCGCGGGCACACAGTACACCACGTCAACGCTGTCGGATTTCACCAGATCTTTCAGCTCGTCACACAGCTTCACCGCCTCGCTGGGAGTCATATTCATCTTCCAGTTGCCGGCTACAATTTTTCTTCTTGCCATTTTCTTTTCCTCTCTTATTTTCTCTTGATTCTCTATCATTCGATAAGCATCGCCTCGAAATTGCTGCGCAATTCCTCGGGTGCGTTGCACCCTCAAAGCAGCGCATCCGAAAGATGCGCCGTGCAAGCACGGCATCTTTCGCCGCGCCGCTTCTCGCTCTGCTTATCTCATCTGTCATCCGCCGCAACCACGCCCGGAAGCTCCTTGCCCTCCAGGAACTCCAGGGAAGCGCCGCCGCCCGTGGAGATGTGGCTCATCTTGTCCGCGAAGCCGAGCTGGTTGACAGCCGCCGCGGAGTCGCCGCCGCCGATAATGGTCGTCGCGGAAGTCTCTGCCAGAGCCTTCGCCACCGCGATCGTGCCTTTCGCAAGGATCGGGTTCTCGAACACGCCCATAGGCCCGTTCCATACAACCGTCTTCGCGGACTTCACGGCATCAGCGTACAGTTCCATCGTCTTCGTGCCGATATCAAGGCCCTCTTTGTTCGCCGGAATCTTATCGGCATCCACGACCTCCACGTCGATCTTGGCGTCGATCGGATTCGGGAACGCGTCCGCAATCGTCGTGTCAACGGGAAGCAGCAGCTTCTTGCCCAGCTTCTTCGCCTTATCCATCATCTCCTTGCAGTAGTCGAGCTTCTCATCGTCCACCAGGGAATTGCCGATCTCATAGCCCTGCGCCTTTAAGAACGTAAAAGCCATGCCGCCGCCGATGATCAGCGTGTCGCACTTCTCCAGCAGATTGTTGATGACATTCAGCTTATCCGCCACCTTGGCGCCGCCGAGGATCGCCACAAACGGTCTTACGGGATTCTCCACCGCGTTGCCGAGGAAATCAATCTCTTTCTGCATCAGATAACCTACCGCGCACTCGCCGCCCTTGGCGCGTACCACGTCCGTCACACCGGCAACGGACGCGTGTGCCCTGTGAGAAGAACCGAAAGCGTCGCACACATAGACGTCGCACAGATCAGCCAGCTCTTTGCTGAACTGCTCGCCGTTCTTGGTCTCCTCGGAACCGCGGAAACGGGTGTTCTGCAGGAGTACGACGTCGCCCTCATTCATCGCGTTGACAGCAGCCGTAGCCGCCTCGCCGGTCACATTGTAATCGGATACGAAGTTGACGGGCTTGCCCAGCTTCTCAGACAGCCGCTCTGCCACGGGTGCCAGAGACTCGCCCTCGTTCGGGCCGTTCTTTACCTTGCCGAGATGGGAGCAGAGGATCACCTTGCCGCCGTCTGCAATCAGTTTCTTGATCGTGGGAAGCGCCGCCACGATACGGGTCTCGTCCGTGATCTTGCCCTCTTTTAACGGAACGTTGAAATCACATCTCACGAGAACTCTCTTCCCTTTTACATTGATATCATCTACGGATTTCTTGTTTAATGACATGTGTATGCCCTCCTGTTTATTTTTTGTCGCGGCATTCGCCAAATTGACAAGCAGGCTTGTCAGCCTGGCTCCTTGCCCGCGTAAACAGAGGCCCGGCCCAACGGCCGAGCCTCTGCAAGATTACACTATCCTGTTTTTGTTCACTTTGTTCGCTTTTTCGAGTTCGCGAAGCGAATCTCGCAGACGAGCTTTGCTCGTCTCGTTATGCCAACTCAGAGAAGTACTTGATCGTGCGAACCATCTGGGAGGTGTAGCTGTTCTCGTTGTCGTACCAGGAGACAACCTGTACCAGATTGTCAGCGCCAACCATCGTCTGCGTTGCATCGAAGATGGAACCGTAGGTGCTGCCTACGATATCGGAGGATACGATCTCGTCCTCGTTGTAGCCGAAAGACTCGTTGGAAGCAGCTTTCATCGCCGCGTTGATCTCCTCCTTGGTTACGGACTTCTCAACAGTCGCTACCAGGATCGTCGTAGAACCTGTAGGCGTAGGAACACGCTGTGCGGAACCGATCAGCTTGCCGTTCAGCTCAGGGATAACCAGACCGATAGCCTTGGCAGCGCCCGTGCTGTTGGGAACGATGTTGACCGCGCCTGCGCGGGATCTTCTCAGGTCGCCCTTTCTCTGAGGACCGTCGAGGATCATCTGGTCACCCGTGTATGCGTGGATCGTGCTCATGATACCGGACTTGATCGTAGCCAGGTCATTCAGCGCTTTCGCCATGGGTGCCAGGCAGTTCGTCGTGCAGGAAGCCGCGGAGATGATCGTGTCCGTAGGCTTCAGGGTCTTGTGATTTACATTGTATACGATGGTAGGAAGGTCATTGCCTGCAGGAGCGGAGATGACAACCTTTCTGGCACCCGCATTGATGTGTGCCTGTGCTTTCTCCTTGCTGGTGTAGAAACCGGAGCACTCCAGTACGACGTCAACCTTGAGCTCACCCCAAGGGCAGTTGTTTGCGTCGGGCTCTTTGTAGATCTTCAGCGTCTTGCCGTCAACCGTGATCGTGTCCTCGCCTGCGGATACGGTGTCCGCCAG
>CANPZI010000037.1 GCA_947588995.1 uncultured Lachnospiraceae bacterium | reverse complement strand
GTGGAGACAGCGAAGAAAGACCCGAGACTGATGGTGGAATACATGTCGTATTATGCGGACCAGGCAGACCACAGGGCGCAGCTGGAGGAAAAATACATGGCGGGAAGAGAAGAAGGACTTGCCGCGCTTGTGCGGTCGCTGAGACAGCTTTTGCCAGACTTCGAGGCGGTGTATGCTGCCGTCATCAAAAATGAAGAGTATGCCAACTGCAGCCGTGAGGAAGTCAAGAAGTACTATGAGAGTAGGATATAGCGCATAAGATTAAAGATGCTATGGCGGACAGAATGAACACGACAGGCTGTAGACAGTGACAGTTGGCGGAATGTGAATAACTGAATATCGAAGAATTCAGAACTCCTGATATAAAGTGTGAATGGGCTTTGTGTCGGGAGTTTTTGTCGTTACGGTTTTGTTCTATATTAATGATATTGAAAGATGGATTGATTGCCGCGATCAGATATAAATATGAGTTTCATAGCGAAAGGACTTTAAGGGTGAATAATAAAATAAAAGTATTACAGTTTCCGATAGCGGCAAGTAAAGGTGGAATAACAAGATATGTATTGAAAAATTGGCAATATATAGACAAAAGCAGATTTCAGTTTGATTTTGCAACTATGAGCCGGACACTTGATTTCGCGAGTGAATTAGAGAAAGACGGTTGCAGGATTCATTATATCTCATGCTACGCAGAAGAAAATGCAGAAAAATTTGATGCCGAGTTTAAAGAAATATTAGAAAACGGGAAATACGATATTGTCCATTTGCATACCAAGCAATGGAAGAGTTTTCGAGTAGAAAAATTAGCAAAGGAAGCTGGCGTACCGAAGATTATCGTACATTCGCACAGTACGGGGATTGATACGGTAGATGAGAAAAAAAGACAGGCGGAGATAGAACTTCATTGTAAGATAAAAGACGAACTGACAGAAGATATTGCTACTGATTTTTGGGCATGTTCAAGGCTTGCAGCCAGTTTCCTGTTTGGGGATAAAATATCGTCAGATCGGATCAAGATTATGAATAATGCAATTGAACCGGAGAGGTATTGCTATGATGAAGATGTCAGGCAGGAAGTTCGTAAGGAATTTGAAATTGAAGATAGATTTGTGGTGGGACACGTCGGACGTTTTGCTTATCAAAAAAACCATATGTTTTTGATCAAGATATTTGCAGAATTATGTAAAAAGAAAAAGGAGGCGGTGTTGTTATTAGTGGGAGATGGGGAATTAAGAAGTGCTGTGTATCAACAAGCGGCAGATTTGCATATAGAAAACAAAGTTATTTTTGCCGGGAAAAGAGATGATGTCGATAGGTTACTGCAGGCAATGGATATATTCTGTTTTCCGTCCTGGTTTGAGGGAATGCCGATTACGTTGATAGAAGTACAGGCGGCGGATTTGGCGTGCCTGTATAGCGAGACAATCACGGATGAAATTGAATTGACAGACCGGATTTATCGCTTGCCATTGCAACAAGAGGTTTGGGTTAGAAATATTTTGAATCTGAGCAAAGAATATAAAAGAAGAAGCAGGATGTCGGAAATGAGTCAAAAAGGATATAGCATCAGGGAGCAGATAAAAAATATAGAAAAAGAATATCGGGGGGGGGCATTATATAGACTGATTCCTAATCGGATCGGAGCGTGTGCATAATGAGTGAGATACGCAGAGATCCGAAGATATCGGTTATTGTGCCGGTATACAATATTGAGAATTATATAAAAAGATGTATAGAGAGTATTGTCAGGCAGACATACAATAATTTGGAAATTATTTTGGTAGATGACGGCTCTACGGATGACTCAGGCAAAATATGTGATAAATATGCGTACTGCGATAGGAGAATCAGAGTTATACACAAGACGAATGGAGGATTGGTGTCAGCAAGGAAAGCCGGCATTGTAGAGGCAACGGGAATTTATGCGGCATATGTGGATGGCGATGATTGGATAGAAGAGAATATGTATGCAGAATTACTCAAAAAGATTGAAGATGCAGATGTCGTGGTGACTGGTGTGATCAGAGATTATATAGATTCTTCTGTGTGCGAGATTAATAAAATGCCAGAGGGAATTTATGAAAAAAACTCTCTGAATGATATATATATACACATGATTTATAACGGGGGATTTTTTGAGCGAGGGATACAGCCGCATGTATTTAATTGTTTGTTTCGAAAAGATCTTTTGTGTAGAAATCAGATGGCTGTTCCGAATGAGATCAATGTAGGTGAGGATGCCGCTTGCCTTTATCCTGTTTTGCTGGATGCGCGCAAAATAGTTTTATCAAACGATAGTTATTACCACTACGTGATGCGTGAAAATTCAATTATGGGAGTAAATAATGGAGATGAAATGAAAAGATATAAAGTCTTGTACCATTATCTTATGGGAAGATTTGTGACATATTCGAAGTATAAAGAAAAATTACTGATGCAGTTAAAATATCTGATGCTCTATACACTGCTGTTGAAAGAGCCGAAATCGCTGCAAAGCGAAAATAATTTGGTATTTCCCTATAGTGGGATAGAAACAGGAGCTAATGTAATTATTTATGGAAAAGGAAGATTTGGAAAAGAATTTAAGGATTATTTGGAGTATAACAGAGTGCTGAATGTCAAATATTGGGTTGATAGCAATGCGACAAATGGAGTGGACGTTTATAAGGTAAATAAAGATTGCGATTATATTATGGTAACAGTCCTGATCAAAGAGATTGCTGACCAGATAAAACGTAAATTGCAGGATATGGGTATAGATGGCGGGAAAATCAAGTGTATTGATAAAAGAGAGATAGAAGCTGGAATTGATAGGATAGAAGAAATATTAAAGAGCAAGTAATGGAAATGTAGCAAACAAGGAGGCTGAAATGGGTATTGTGTTGTATGGAGCAGGAAGAAGAGGGAAAAAGGTTGAAGATTTACTCTATGCCAATGGCGTAAAAATAGAAGGCTTTGCTGACAGTAAAAAGACGGGAGATGTGGAGTGCGCAGAAGGAAGAATTTATCCTATATTAGGGATGTCTGAAATACAAGGGGGGGGGCATAAGGTAATTATATCAGTGGCTGATCAGGTGGCTAATCAGGAAATCACGGAAAAGCTTAGGAATCATAGTATTGACATTCTTGTAATAGAAGATGTTCTCAATAGAGCAGAAGATATTGTTGAAAAAAACAGATTGTATGTCGCAGAGTATCATATCAGGGAAATGGAGGATTATTTCACAAACGCTGAAAATGATGACTGTATAAATATTTTCTGGGGAAAAAACAGTTTATTTTGGAGTCTGTTTCAAAAACTTAATGTTGATAAGGTGATTGAACTCGCCTGTGGGAGAGGCAGACATGTGCCGCATTACGTCGAAAGGGCAGAGAGTGTGACACTGGTAGATATATTGGAGGAGAACATAGAGTATTGCAGGAAACGTTTTCAAGAGAATCGGAAAATAACATATTACAAAAATAACGGTTATGATTTACATGATCTGCCCTCAGAGTCATATACTGCTTTGTTTACATATGATGCGATGGTGCACTTTGAGATGTTGGACATTTTTAATTATCTGAAAGAGACACAGCGTGTATTAAAAGACGGAGGAAGAGCTTTGTTCCATCATTCTAACAATTCTGCGGATTACAGGGTGACTTTCTCAAGTGGAACAGCAGGTCGGAACTATATGAGTAAGGATTTGTTTGCTTATCTGGCTAATCGCGCCGGTTTGAAGATATTGGAACAAAGAGTGATTGACTGGGGCGGTGTGAAAGAGTTGGATTGTTTGACTTTGCTGGAGAAAAATTAGATTGAAAGGGTAATGGCGTGAAAAAGATATTATTTGGTGCGGGTTTATATGGCAGAATGGCGCTGCGGGAATACGGAAAGGAAAATGTCGCTTTTTTTGCAGATAATAATGAAGCGTTATGGGGACGTAAAATAGAAGATGTTGAAGTCATTGCACCAAAGGACATCTTGGAATATGCCGATAACTGCGAAATCATAGTGACGACAAAATATAAAAACAAAATAATCGATCAGTTAAATGATATGGGAATCAGTCGCTATACAATATACACAGCCACTGATTACAGATATTATCCGACCAATGAATTGATTGTAAATCCTTATGAAAACGGCAGCTTTCTAGATGATTCTGAACAGGCGATAGAACAGAAAATAAAGGAGATTGAGTTAGAAGTTGAGCAACTATATGGTAAAAATGAGTTGTTTAACCATGTGGAAATTGAGACGGTGAACCGCTGCAACGGCAGCTGCAGTTTCTGCCCTGTGAGTAAAGGAAATGATAGCAGAGAATACCATGTTATGCCGCAGGAATTATTTGAGAGTATTATAGATCAATTGGCAGAAATTGATTATGCAGGAAAACTTGCGCTGTTTTCCAACAATGAACCTTTTCTGGACGAGACAATTATAGCTAAACATAAATATGCAAGAAAAAAGCTGCCTCATGCCAGAATGCACTTATTTACAAACGGCACATTACTGACAGTTGAGAAATTTACTGAGATCATCAAATATTTGGACGAGCTTGTTATTGATAATTACCAGCAGGAGCTTAAACTGATTAAGCCTTGCAGGGAGATTGTCGAATATTGCAAGGATCATCCGGAATTAAAAGAAAAAACAACTATCGTTTTGAGAAAATCAAATGAAATTTTGTCAAGCAGAGGAGGCGATGCTCCCAATAGAAATGATAAGGTTTCGTACCCAAAAGCTAAGTGCGCGCTGCCGTATAAGCAGTTAATTATACGGCCGGACGGCAAGGTATCTCTTTGCTGCAATGACCCGTTAGGGAAAAATACATTAGCGGACCTCACTAAAGAAAGTATTATGGAGGCATGGAATAATGATCGGTTAAAGAATGTGAGAGAGCATATATATCGCGGCAGGGGAGATTGGGAACACTGCAAATATTGTGATGCTTTTACAATCGGGTAAAGCTGAAAGGAGTAGAAATCTCATGAAAACATGTGATGATTTGACGAATGCGGATCTTTATAAAATGATACGAGAAATCAGGAAAGTAGTTGTATTTGGAGCAACTAATATAGGTTGGTATTTATATAAAACGCTAGGGGGGGGGCATGAAGAAATCGAGGTTGCCATATGTGATAATTCTCATATTATGCAACAGGACGCACGAGTATTGGCGGTTGATGATGCAGTTGCCTTGCATAAAGATGCTTTCTACCTTTTGACAAGTTCTATACATGAACAGACAATGAAAAATCAGTTACTGACGTTAGGAATTCCCGCGGAACATATTGTCTTGGCAATCACAAAAGAAGCTTTGATTTATGATCATCATTGTAAAGAGAGAAAAAAACTTGAACCACTTAAAAAACTGCAATTTGAAGTAAATCTGACAGAGCATTGCAATTTGAATTGTAAGTGCTGTACACAATTTTCTTGTATTGCAGAAGAAGAGTATATTGACACCAATGTGATGGAGCGGGATTTTAAGCGTTTAGGGGAACTTTTTAGTGGTGTCTGTGAAAGAATATATTTGATTGGAGGAGAACCATTACTTCATCCGGATGTGGAAAAATGTATGAAAATAGCCAGAAACTATTTTCCTGTAGGTCAGATATCAATCTTTACGAATGGAATATTGTTGCCTAAATGTAAAGAAACGTTTTGGCAAAGTTGTCGTGAAAATGACATCGCGATAATTGTTACGAAATATCCGATTCAGTTTAATTATGCACAAATTGTTAAAAAGGCAGAGGAGGAAAGCGTATATTTTGAATTTTATGGAGCGTCAGAGGATTTTAAATATATGACATGCTTGAATATGGATATTACAGGTCGACAGGATATTAAAAGAAGTTGGCTCGACTGTAAGGAGTCTAATAATTGTATCAAATTAAGGGACGGAAAACTTTTTACCTGTACCAGGCCGGCGGCAATCTATAAGTTGAATCGATATTTCAATATGAATTTTGAGGTCGCAGAGGCAGATTATATAGATATTTACATGGCTGAAAACGAAAGTGAAATTTTAAAAAAGCTGGCAAAGCCGATTCCGTTTTGCAGATACTGTAATCCTGTCAAAGGCAGAAAAGCATTAGAGTGGGGAGCAACCGAAAAATCTATATATGAGTGGGTGGATGTTGGTGGGTATAAATCGAAAGACATTTAAGAAATATGGAGAAACTTCTGTATGGGTAATATCAAGGTTAGCGTAATCGTTCCCGTATATAATATGGAACAGTATATAATTACGGCGGTGGAAAGTTTCGAAAAACAGACGCTGACAGATAAAGAAATATTGTTAGTTGATGACGGATCTACGGATACTTCTTGCGAGATAATGAAAAAATGTGCAGAGCAATATACCAATGTCAGTATATTGCGTCAAAGTCATACCGGTTCAGGATCTGCCAGAAATATGGGGATGAAACATGCAAAAGGAGAATTTATTGCTTTTTTGGATCCTGATGATTTTTATATTTCAGATGATGCACTCGAATTTCTGTATCAACTGGCCAAAGAGAAAAAGGTGCCTGTCTGCGGAGGATCCTCATGCGATTTTGTAGAAGGCAGATTCAGTATTAAAGGAGTCAGAAGAGAGAGGATATTTACAGAAGATTCTTATATTACAAAGGAAGAGTATCCGGGAGCTACAGGATATTGGGCATTTATATATGAAAGAGCATTTTTGAGAAAGTATCATATCACTTTCCCGGATTATTTGCGGGGGCAGGATGCTCCATTCTTTGTTAAAGCAATTGCCTGCGCGGGTGGAGCGTATTGTAGCAGTAAAGCAATATACGCATACAGAAAGCATCATAAAGTAGTTAAATTTGATGAACAAAGGGCACTTGGTTTGTTGGGCAGCTACAGGGATGTTGCACAAATCGCTTCGCAGTATAATATGCTTAATATTCAGCATTTCATATGCAGAGAAAGCAAAGGCGAATTGGGCGCTTTAGCCTATAAGTACGCCTATCTGGGTTCATCAGACATGCTCGAAATCATAGCTGAGATGAATTGCCAGATGGATAAGGATATTATAAAGCAGTACGAAGAAAAGAATGATAAGCTTTTTCTGGAAGGGGAAGAGCTTAGAAAATATGTAGAAGAAGTTCAACAAGAAAAATACCGGTTTATTGATAAACTGCAAAAGATAAAGCGGGTCTTTATTTTCGGTGCGGGTACTACCGGGAGGAAAGTTGCATTATTTTTACAAAGGAATAAAGTTCAGGCAGAGGCTTTTTTAGTGTCTGATCTAAAGGATAATCCGAATGAGATTTATGGAATCCCTGTCAGAGAAGTTGGAAAGGAGATGTGCAATGATACAAGTTATTTGATTATGATTGCAACATTCTGGTATTCGCAAGATGAAATAGAAGAATTTCTGCTTCACCAGGGAATGCGCAATATATACAAATTGGATGTAAGAAAATTTTTGTTGTGGTTGGATGAAATAGAACACTGATCAAGAAAGAAGTAGTAGAAAAATGGTTGTCATATCAGTCATAATGCCCCTGTATAATGCGGAGAGGTATTTGGAAGAGGCACTGCATAGTATATTAGCTCAGACATATAAAGAATTTGAATTGATTTGCATCAATGATGCGTCTACTGATGCAACGTTAGAAATATTGAAACGCTTTCAGAATGAAGATAATCGAATCAGAATTATTGAGAATGAAGAGCGCTTGGGAGCAGCGATATCGAGAAACAGAGGTATCAAGGCGAGCAGAGGAAAATATATTACTTTTTTGGATGGTGATGATATTTTTGAAGAGGAAATGTTGAATCTGTCATATAAGGCAATGGAAAAATATAATACAGATCTGGTTATGTATGAATGCAAACATATTCCGAGTGAGAGTATACATGAAAAGCGCGTCATTCAACGTAGAGATAGTTTTATAGAGAAATATTGTAAACGCCCGTTTTCAATGAAAGACTGCAGACCAATTGAGATTATGCATTTGCCGGTACAGCCATATAGCAAGTTGTATAGGAAAAGCTTTATTGAAAATAATAGATTGCATTTTCAATCGTTGCCGTGCTGTAATGATGTGTACTTTGGAGAAATGGCTCTATATCTGGCAAAGCGGATGATTATGCTGAATGATAGAAGAATTATGGTTTATATAAGGGATCATGATACACCGACAAGAATATCCTATGACAGGGATCCTATGTGCGCTTTCTTTGCCTTGGAAAAATTAGGTAAAGAATTAAAGAAACGCGATATGCTTCAGCAGGTTAGTGAGCATTTTTCCATTTATGCATTTTTTATTTTTTGCTACTCGCTTCGAATAACGAAAAAACAAGATATAGCTAGAAAATTTTATATGTTTTTGTGTGAGAAAGGAATAGATATCATAGAAACTATGATTCGGGAGTATTCCAATAAATCAGATTCTTATGCATATGGTTTGCTGGGGAATTTTAAAACTCTCGATTTTGATTTGAACTGGTATAGCAATGAAGATAGCATAACCTATTATCTTCATAAAAATATTAAAAGAGTGATGTCTTTATTTGAAACATATAAGAATCGTAACATAAAAATTGCATTATGGGGCGCAGGTCTAAAAGGCAGAGCGGTATTGTCGGTATTAAATGAGTACGGTCTGCAGGTGTCAGAAGTTATAGATATAGATAAGAGTAAGCAGGGGAAAACGATTGCAGGATATAGGATTGAATCTCCTGATGTAATTCGTGGGAAAGTACGAACTGTTCTAACATGTACTTATGATGTGTATTGTCAGGTGTCAGAAAAAATAGTGTCAGAGGGAATAGAGGTTATTGACTTAGAAGATATTATATCTTTGGCTTGATCTGAGCAACCAAAATTGACAGGGAGGAAAAAGATGCGCAAGAAAGAGATCACAATATATGGTACGGGTGTTTGGGGAAACAGAATATATGAAAATTTAAAGACATTGGGAGTAGAAATAAGCTGCTTTTTGAAAACTTCACCTAAAAATAAGGAAATGCTCCATGGGATACCGGTTCAGAAACCGGAGACATTACTTGCCAATAATAGAGAATCGGTAGTGATACTTGCAGTTAAGGACAAGCATGCTGTTAAAGAGATATCAGATAATTTATTAAGTTTGGGTTTTAAGAAAGGACAAATTATCAATCTTAACACTACAATCTATGATTACTTGCAAAATAATATATGTGACATGATGAAGTATAAGGGAGGGGGAGAGTCTCACTTTTGTCTTTGCTGTAACAGTCGCATAGAAGAATTCACACCGTATGGTATCAGAAGTGAACTGTTTGATCACTATAAAGTGATAGGAGGCGGTTACAGGGAACACGCAATATGTCCTGTTTGCGGAGCTATTGATAGGAATAGATGGCAAACCTATGTTCTGACAAATTATACGAATATTTTGGAAAATAAGTGTAATGTACTTCATATTGCGCCCGAAACAGCCATACGTGCCTTAATAACCGGTAATGCCGATTGTGATTATTATGCAGGGGACATTGTACAAGGCAAAACAGATCACAAAGTTGATTTGACAGATATGCAATTTAAAGATAAATTTTTTGATTTTATTGTAGCTAATCATGTATTGGAGCACATACCGGATATTGACACGGCGTTTGCGGAAATTAGGCGTGTGTTGAAAGATACAGGTCGCTTGCTTATTTCTTTTCCAATCTGTATGGAGATCAAGACCAAGGAAAATAAAGCGATAGTCACGCCGGAAGAGAGGCTTAAGGAGTTTGGACAAAAAGATCATGTGAGATTATTCGGTTATGATTATAGAGAATATATAGAAAAATATGGATTTGAAGTAGAGATAAAATCACCGGAGGAATGTCTGTCGGCAGATGAGATAAAAAAATATGGATTGATTAGTAATGATGTAATGTTAATATGTCAAAAAATATCCGTATAGACATTGGTGCTGCCGAATGTTTTGATTTATGACATGCAGGAAATAAATAAGGGAATATAAAAGTTATGAGAGAGTTGGTGGCGTTTTATCCTTATCGCAAAGATGATATTAATTATATCAATAGCATGTGGCACTTCATAGCATCCGAATATACGGTCATAGATTATCGAGATTTGAAGAAAGGGTTATATATTCCCTGTTTTGTCAAGGCTGTTTATCTGAACTGGATAGAAAATGATTTGGATGAGATAGACAAAAAGATATTACATCAGGCAAAAATACAGCGTTCAAAAATTATATGGGTTTTCCATAACAAAGTGCCCCATGATTCACGGCATATGGAAAAGGCAATAAGCAATATAAAATTTCTGATTAAAATTAGTACTTATATAGTAATTCATTCACGTACAAGCTTAAATTACCTGTTAAATTATTGCCCGGAAATTAAAAAGGAAAAGATACAGTATATCCCTCATCCCAATTATATAGCAGACTATCAGAAGTATGGAGATATTAAAATATTACTGGGTATTAAGCAGGATGATTTTGTTTTTGGGATATATGGACGTGTACATCCCTATAAAAATATTGAATTTTTAATTGAGGCTTTTAATACATTCTCTGATTCTTATCATTGCCAATTGATTATTGCAGGCGAAGCTGTATCATTGCAATATGCACAGGAACTTAAAGATTTATGCCGTGTCAATCAAAGAATAAAGTTGTGCTTTCGACACATAAATGCTATTCAAATGCAGTCTTATTTGGAAGCGGTTGATGTAATGGTGTTGCCGTATAATCTTGAAAGCAGCATGAATTCAGGAGCAATGATCATGGCTTTTTCTTATGCCAAAACAGTGATTGTGCCATCAATAGCTATGGCAGAAGAATACAGTGATGATTTGATTTACAAGTATTCTTATTCAAATGCGACGGAGCATGTAGCTGCCTTGGAAAAAGTGATGAAGACAGCGTACATGAATGGAAAAGAAAATAATCAAGAAAAGGGAAGGAGATTGCGGGATATAGTTGAACGGCACAATGATAAGGAATTAGTCAAACGACAATTATTATATCTCATAAAGTCATGATATTTATACTGGTATTTTTCCTGCTGGTGGCAGGAGCAGAATTGATTGTAAGTTACAGGCAAAGAAAAGAATTTTCATATATACAACACGAATTTCCTAAAAAGAGTTCCGAATTAATTAAGTTTAAACACAATTATTTATTGATGTATGATTGGTTTTTAATTGAAAGGAAAGGAATTAGTATTGCAACATATTTTAATACTTGCCCATATAAACACATGGCTATTTATGGGTATGATTTGATAGGGGAATTATTAAAAAAGGAATTAGATGAGGCCGGTATACCTGTTGAATATGTAATTGCGGAAAATGATGTGGAAAATAGAACAGATATTCGCATCTATACGTACCTTGACAATTTACCTCCGGTAGATTTAGTAGTGGTAACCACCAACGAACTGTATAAAGTTAAAGAAAAGATTTATAAGTCTGATCCTAAATGTGCAGTTGTGATGTTAAAGGATATTGTGTCAATGTTACTATGGGATAATTGATGAACAGGCATGTTTTCAAATGTAGGATGGGTTTTATATGAAAGGGGATACAATTTTATGATTAGTATAGAAAAGTTACGAAATTATAAGACGACTGTTATATGGGGTGCTGGCAAGAAATGTTCATTAGGTTTTTGGCGAGGATTGATACAGGTGGATTATATTGTAGATTCTGATCAGGCCAAGTGGGGAAAAGAATTATTTGGAATACACATAGACAATCCGGAAGTGCTGCTATCTGAAGATACGGTTACAACAGTGATTATCATAGGCACAATCTATGAAGAGGAAGTACGAAATCAGATTAAATCTATGAATTGCCAGGCAGATGTTTATGCAATGTCTGAGATTTCACCCAATATATTAGGGGGGGGGTGTGGAGTATTTTATTCCCAATATGGAGAAGATGCAATTATTCAAGGCATAGCTAAGCGATTGCGCCTGCCAGTTAGACACTATATGGATATTGGAGCTAACCATCCATGTTACGGCAATGCCACGATGGCATTTTATCTTGAGGGAGCTACCGGGTGTCTTGTGGAACCGAATCCTGATTTTATACCAATTATAGAAAGGTATAGACCGAATGACACTGTTATACAATGCGGTGTTTCATCAAAGGAAAATGACGGAAAGCAGTTATTATATTATGAGATAGGCGGCATCAATACTCGCAATACATTTTCCTCCCAAATAGCGAATGAATATAGAGACAGAAATTATGTAATAAATGAAAAATATATAACGATGGTTAGCTTAAATAGATTAATGGAACAATACGGGAAAAAGATTGACTATATAAGTATGGATGTAGAAGGATTAGAGTATGAAATTTTAAGAGATTTTGCTTTTGATAAATACAATGTACTTATTTGGAATATTGAAAAATCAGATGACAGAATTGACGTCATTCTATTACAAAATGGTTACAAATTAGAAGCTGAAACTTATAGTAATCGGATTTATTTGAAAGATGAATTAGATAAGCTATGAAGACAAAAATAAAAGTTAGCATTATTACCGTGGTATATAACGGTGCAGCAACAATTGAACAAACGATTAACAGCGTGATCCGTCAGAACTATGATAATATTGAGTACATTATTGTAGATGGAGCGTCGGCTGATGGAACTGTTGAAATCGTTGGCAAATATAGGAAATACATAGACATTTTTATAAGTGAACCGGATTGTGGAATATATGATGCTATGAATAAAGGAATACAATGTGCCACGGGAGAAATCGTAGGATTTATAAACAGTGATGATTGGTATGCAGAAAGGGTAATTGGATATATAGCAGAGTGTTTTGAATCTACTCAGGCAGAAATTGTTCATGGTGAAGTACAGATTGTCGAAGAGAATGGAGAATTTGGTAAAAGAACAAGGTGGAGCCATAATTATGAGGATATCCATGAGAGAATGCTTCCGCATCCAGCTATATTTGCAAAGATGTCAGTGTTTAAAAAGCAGGGAGCATTCAACCTGAAATATAAAATTGCGGCAGACTTTGATTGGCTCCTTCGCTGTTATGTGGCTGGAGTGCGGCTTCAGTATTTTGATGGTGTTGTTGCATATTACAGAAGGGGTGGAATCAGTTCAAGCCAAAACAAAGTGAATAAACTAATGCTTATGACTGAAAACAGAAATATTTCGTTAAAATATCTTGATGGCAAACAGGATTCCGCATATAAAAAAGAGCAAATGAAAGCAAGAATCAATAAAAAATATCAAACAGGAAGATTTAGAGTAGAAATAGAAGATACACCAATTTTGTTGTACAAAATGTTAGAAAAGCATTTTCATGAGATGAAAGATGGACTTATTATTTTTGGAACAGGAAGATGGGGTGATTACTGCTGCACTTTATTACAGAAATGCGGTGTACAGATAAGATTCTTTGTTGATAATGATAAAAATAAATGGGGGAAAATGCTGTATGATATTGAAATTGTATCGCCGGATATGCTGAAAATGGGAAAAGGTCATATTCTTATTGCAATTTTAAGCAAAGGACAGGAAATTGCAAAACAGTTGTCAATGTATCAGAATGTGCAACTGGATTGGGTTAGTATAGATGAATTATCCGATGCGTTTATAGAAAAATAAAATTTATACGCGGGGTGATCTGGGGACAGAAAATGAAAATAGCCTATTTTTTGGATATAGCTAAAGGTTTGGGGGGAGCCGGCAATTTATTATTACAGCAGGCTGTATTAATGTCAGAACTTCATGATGTAGTTGTTGTTGTGCCTGCAGATACGAACGGAATGCCCAATGAGGAATATATAAAAAGATGCTGCACGAACAGAGTCAGATATGTAACTATATCTTATAATACAGCAAATAGCTTTAAGAATGTTGATTTTAGTGATGCTATTAAAAGAAGTGCAGAGATTGAAAAATTTGCTGTAGACGAAAAAATAGTATTTTTTCATAGTGTGCAGCTCAATATAGCTGTTGAATATGTAGCCAGAAAATTGAAAATTCCACATCTGATGAATATATATAGTATAGATCCGGCTGAATTTATACTTTGCAGGCATGATATTTATCCGGGATATCATCTTTGTGATTCGCAGATATACGCTGACGTTTGGCAGCAGAACCTAAATATTAGATCTAGATGCATAAGGCCGGTAGCACCGCTCGGAAATATAAAAAGAAAGCGGAAGCATTATGAAAAGAAAATAAAAATAGTTGTAGTAGGGAATATATACCCTTATAAAAGGCACTTAACGGCAATAAGAGCTTTTAATAAATGCAGACGGTGCTACAGGAATGTCGAACTGCATATTTTGGGGACGATGTCGGGGAGTTATGCAGAAGAATGTATGCAGTATGCCACAAATAATGGGTTGGACTCGGTGGTTTTCTTTCATGGCTTTGTAAGCGATGTTGGGCCCTATTTAGATAGTAGTGACTGTATTCTTTGCGCAAGTATCAGAGAGTCTTTTCCCATGTCTCTTGTTGAGGCACTGACTTATGGGTTGACGATTATCTCTACACCGGTGGCCGGAGTGCCGGAAGTTTTTGTTGATAAAAAAAATGCGTTTATAAGTAAGGATTTTTCAGAAGAAGCGATAGCAGATAGCATTGCGGATTGTCTAAAATATTGTGAAAACGGAATGATAAGAAAGATAGATGAAAATGCAGCTAAAACATGGAAAGCTTATTTTGAAAGGAACTATATAAAAGAGCTGCTTAATCAGTATTATGAAGAGATAATGTCACAGGAGAAACAAAAGGATATCGCCATTTTTCACATACTGGAACAAGAAATAAGCGGGTTGGAAAAATATATACAAGTTTCTACTGGTGTTGCGGGCAATACTGAGCTGTATTTAGCACACAGCCTGTACTATTTAACGGTAAGAGAAAAACTTTCGAGTGGCATAGCATACATATGGGGAGCTGGGAAGAATGGAAAAAAGACATATAAAATTCTTAAGTGTTTGTGTCCGTCTTTAAAAATAGAGGCCTTTGTTGACAGAAGTAAAGAAGGATTTATAGAAAGAATACCAATTATAAAGCCGGAACAGTTGCCGGTGAACATAGAATATTTTTACAGCATAAGTTTTAACAACGGCGCAAGCTGGGCAGTAGAATTCCTGGAAAGTAAAGGATTAAAGCTGAATGAGCAGATATGGCTGCTGCCGTAAGATTGGATGGATATGTTTTGATTAATTCATTGTCATGGATAGGACTGGTGGGGAAACAATGGGACAAGTATTGACACTTCTGTATCATCGAATCAATAAAATAGAAAATGATGCCAATTTTTTAGCAGTTTCACCAGAACATTTTTATGAGCAAATGCTATGGTTAAAGCGTAATTTTAATATAGTGAGGTTTGAGGACAAGTGGGATCGGATCGAAAAGAATGCTGTGTGTATTACTTTTGATGATGGATATATGGATAATTTTGATAATGCCCTGCCGATTCTCCAACAGTTGCAGATACCGGCGACGATATTTATTTCTACAAAGACCATAAATACACAAGAAGAGTTTTGGTGGGATGATCTGGAGAGAAATATCTATTATGGGAAAAGTGACAGGAATCCGATGTTCAGCTTAAAGGATGATTTCTTTTCCTGTACTTGGAAGACGGATACTTTTGGGGAAAAAGAAAATTTGTATAAAACCATGCACTGGTTGATGCGCGATAAGATTTCTTTGCAAAAAAGAAATGATTGGATGAGGCAGTTATATGAATGGAATGAATGGGATGAAAAGGGTAGAAAAGAAAACATAACTTGTCAGGTGAAAGAGTGTCTCGAAAAGGATCTTTCACTGATTACGATAGGTGCGCATACAGTTCACCATCCGTCTTTAGCGGCTTTGCCAAAGAGTATACAAAAAGAAGAAATTCTGAAATCGAAAACGATGTTGGAACAACAGTTTAAACGCGAAATAATAACTTTTTCCTATCCGTTTGGCACCAAGCATGACTATGACGAGATTACAGTCGAAATATGCAGAGAAGCGAAATTTCAGAAAGTGGCAGCAAACTATTCGGGTGTATGGAAGACTGGTGATGATACCATGCAGATACCAAGAAACATTGTGAGAGACTGGGATATAGATACTTATAAAAAGCAGATTGTCAAATTTTGGAATATGTAGAAATATAGGAGATTAGTTAATGGAGTATATAGGAAGCCTTGAATACGATACAAGGCTTAGAAATGAGGCAGAAAAAATTATTATTTGCGGGGCTGGAAAGAGATTAGAGCCTTTGCTAAGTGAATTTCAAATATTAGGAATAAAGAATATCATATGTGTGTGTGACAATAATATTACTTCTACGCGAGAAGATATGGATGGCATACCGATATGCAGTTTGAACACAGCGTTTGAAAAGTACCGAGATGCGGATTTTGTTGTATATAATCGATATGCAATAGAAATATGCAGGCAATTGATGGATAATGGAATATCAAAAATCCATTTACTAAGGAGATGACAGAATATGAAGTATCTGGTATGGGGGACGGGATCCTATTGTAAAGGAAAAATCAGATTTGCGTTTCAAAATTTCGACGATGAAGTGTTGGGATTTGTCGATAGAAAACGAGGAAGTTTTTATGGTAAAAAAATAATTATGCCGTCTGAAATTCAGAGATATAATTACGACAAGATTGTTGTTTTTTCAAGACATTACCTAGAGATTATCAAAGAACTGATTGCGATGGGAATAAAATCGACTGTGATTATCCCAGGGATTGCTTGTCGCCCTCTTATGGGCGAGGAAATTCAGTTAATGACAGATCACAGTAGAATATGTGTGACTCAGGAGGGAACTCTGGATTATAGTTTTAGAGGTCGGCATATTATTGTTTCTCAAGAGGAGGATTGGGAAATAGTAAAAAAAATAATATGTTCTGAAGAAAATATAGAGGCAATAAAGACACTATCGGTTAATCCTGTCAGCAGAGTATTCGGGATCGATAGAGGAAAGGCTGTCGACAGATATTATATAGAAAGCTTTTTATATAATCATTCAAAATATATAAAGGGCGATGTCTTGGAAATGGGAGAAGACAGATATACAAAACGATTTGGTGCAAAGGATAGTAAGTCACATATATTTGTATACAGTGAAGAAGCGGGAGTTCAAGGCAATCGTGTATACGGAGACCTTGAGGATAGTGCAAGAGTTCCTGAAGGAAAGTATGATTGCATTATCTTTACTCAAGTATTCAACTTTATTTGGAATGTGTCCGCTGCTATAAAAAACAGTATAGCTATGTTAAAAGAAAAGGGTGTTTTACTGGTTACGGTTGCGGGAAATACTCCTGTTTCAAGATATGACATGGATAGATGGGGGCACTATTGGAATTTTACATATAAATCTGTCGAAAAACTATGCGATTTTGATAATACCGAATTAGAGGTTTGTTCATATGGGAACTGTAAAGTAGCATGCGGCTTTCTGCAAGGAATGTCGGTTGACGATTTAGAACCAGGCATTATGGATTATTGCGATAATGATTACCCGATAGTCATCTGTGCTTGTGTAAGAAAAGTGACAAAAAATGGGATGGATTAAATAGATATAAAACGGAGAATATGATGAAAATTGGTACAATTATATTTACGTGGCATAGAAGCGAACATACCGCAAAAGTGCTTGAAGCGTTGGCACAAAATGATCTGCGGCCACAACGGTTATATATATTTCAAGATGGAATGAATGAGAAGACAAATGCAGAGGAATGGGAAAAAGTCAATTCGTTGATAAAGCAAGTTAATTTTTGCGAGACACATGTGCAAGTATCAGGAATCAATAAAGGTTGTGCGAAATCTATTGTAACAGGTATCAATTATGTTTTGGAAGAATGTGATGCTGTAATTATTTTAGAGGATGATTGTGTGCCAAACAGACAGTTTATGCGTTTTATGGTTTCTGCGCTGGAAACATATAAAAGTGTAGAAAAGGTATACTCTATAAGCGGATATACAGATGGCGTTAAGTTGTCACGTGAGCAGAATTATGACGCATTTTTTAGTGGCAGAAGTTGCTCATGGGGATGGGGAACTTGGAAAGATAAATGGGCGATATACGAAGAAAATTATAATATAATAAATGAAATAAAAAAAGATAAAAAAGCATATGAAAGACTACAAGTATGGGGTATTGATCTGGAAGAAATGCTTATGGGGAATATAAGTGGTAAATGCAATGCATGGGATGTATTCTGGTCTTTAAACATTATAAAGAGGGGAGGATATTGTCTGAGTCCGTATGAACCACTTATACATAATATAGGATGTGATGGTACGGGTGTACATTGTGGTTACAGACGTGATAATGATGAAAAAGAGATGGATTTTACAGCTTCATTTCGTTTCCCACAAATAGTAAGGAATACTGAAGAATGTGAGAATGAAGTACGTTTTATATTTGGCGGGAAACAGGAAAATGAGAAAAGGAGATTATATCAAGATATTTTAATACGCTGGGTAAAGATGAAACAGGAAGGAAAAAGCATAAAAATACCTATAGAATCAGGGAAAAATGTGGTTGTATGGGGGAAAGGGAAAATCTTTGATCTGTTGGCTGATGAATTAGGAGATTATTTGAATATTAAATGTATTGTAGAGCGGGAACCTAATACAGATGAGTATCGTCATATTCCCGTTATCACAGTAGACGAAATACCTAAAAATATAATGGATATAATTGTTATTCCGTTTTTCGATATAGATATTATTTCTCCCAAAGTGAAAAAGAAAAGACCGGATATTAGAATATGGGGCATGGATGAGTTGATCAATTGAAAGAATGGAGGACGCTATTTATGTATTGTAACAATGATATTGATTATTTGAAATTCCTAAAGGATAAAGATGTGTATATTTTTGGCGCTGGCGTGCTGGGACGACGCTTGTGTGCCAGTATGGAAAAGAGCAACTGTATTGTGGCGGCCTTTATTGATAACATTAAGAGCGGCGTATGTTGTCAAAAACCAATAATAGGAATTGGCAGATATAAAGAGTTGGCCACGGAAAAATCGATTATTGTTATATGTAGTGAAAAATACGAAAAAAATATCAAAAGACAGTTAATGGATAATAATATATATAATTTTATTTCCAGCGCTCAAATTGATTTCGGGGGGGGGGAGGACTATTATGATGAAAATTATTTTGCCTTTCAGCAACCTCTTGGAGAGTTTGGCAGCAGGGTATCCGCACGATTGTTTTCGCCATATATTAAAGATAATGATGTATTAATAGAGTTTGGCTCGGCGGGCGGATATCTTCTTAAAGAGTTGGAAGCCCGAGAAAAAATTGGAATAGAAATAAATGATTATGCCAGAGAAAACGCAAGGGCATTAGGCATTACCAGCTTTAAAAACATAAGCGATGTGTGTGATGATTATGCAGACATTATTATTTCTACTCATGTGTTAGAGCATGTTGAGAATCCATTGGGAGTGTTGCGGGAACTCCATGGGAAATTGAAAGAAGGAGGCAAAGCTGTATTTGTCGTTCCGAATGAATCCTGTGAAGTGGAATATACGAGAAGCGAAATTAATAATCACTTATATACATGGAATTGTTTGAATATTGGAAATCTTTTTAAGGCGGCAGGGTATTTTGTATATAGCGTAAAGTGCTTTCAGGAGATTTGGCCATCCAACTACGTGGAAATAGAAAAAGAAGTCAGCCCGCTTATGTTTGATACGATAGCGGAATTAGGCGGAATGGCCAGAAATGAAAATGAGTGCTTAATTGTTGCCTATAAATAAATAGGAAAAGGACAAGACAATATGGATATCATATCAAAAGCCATCAGGAAAGGGCAGCATTTATGTGAAAAAATCCGAGCAGATAAGCAGACATGGGATTTTTTTGAGAAAAACAGGATAGGGAAGAAAATATATGTTTTAGGTGCAGGGAACGGAATGGGATATTTTATTCGCAATTGCAGAGAGTACATAGAAATAGCCGGGGTATTGGATAATGAGGCGGGTAAGCAGGGGAAGAGGCTGGAAGAAATTTGTATTGATGCGGTGGATACAATATATGAAGGGATAGTCGTTGATGCGCCGAGTGTTTTGAAAAGATATGAAAGCAATGAAATTGTAGTGTTAATAACCGCTATTAACGAGTATCTATCAATGGCAGAGCAGCTTGAACAGTTGGGAATAAAAAATTACTATATTTTATTGATGATGGAAGCTGACAGGCGGAAAAGGTTAGGAAAAGCTGCACAGGAAGATTATTTTCTTAAGTATGTCGATTGGTGCTATAAACAGAAAATAGATAATAAGAAAATCATAATGTTGATAGAACCATATGGGGAGCATGCAATTCAGATTACCAGGAAACTGTTAAATCAAAATAATAAATTGGATATTGTGTGGATAGTAAATGATTTACGAGTAGAAAAACCCGCTGGCGTCAGGCTTATACTCCAAGCAAACAGAAAAAGGTTTATTTATGAAATGACTACAGCAAAAATATGGCTGTTTGATGATATTGTACCGCAATTTATTACCAAAAGGGAAGGCCAGATTTATATTCAGGTAAAACATTGGTCAAGCATTACTCTAAAAAAATTCTATTTAGATGATAATGATAATCATAAATCGAAAAAAATAGAAACTGCAATTAAGAGCGATGGGGAAAGAATGGATTATTTATTATCAGGAAGTGAATTTGATGAAAAAACCTGTAGAAGTGGTTTTGGGTTTAAAGGCAAAGCAATCCGACTTGGATCACCACGTTCCGATTTGCTTTTTGATGATATGGTAAAAACTAGAGTACATAGATATTTTGAAATAGATGGAGAGGCTCATATTTGCCTATATGTGCCAACATATCGGAATAGACAATTGGATAGTGGTTATGCGGTTTCCATATCACTGGATGTTGATAGATTATTAAAGACGTTATGTTTAAAGTGGCAAGGAGAGTGGTTCCTGTTCGTTCGCTTGCATCCGGGATTACAGTGTGGTGATAGTATTTCAGTCAATAGCAGGCATGTCGTAAATGTCAGCGATTATTTAAATAGTGAAGAACTGGTTGCGGCAGCAGATATAATGATTACCGATTATTCAAGTATTATGTTTGAAGGAGCATATGTAAAAAAACCAGTTTTTTTATATGCACCTGACAGAAAAGAATATATTGATCATGAGCGAAGTCTTTTAATAGAGTATGACACATTACCCTTTGCAATCTCAGAAAGTAATCAGGAATTACAAAAGGCCATCCTGCATTTTGAACAAAACAGTTATGAAAAAGGGTTAGATTCCTTTTTGAGTGAATATGGTGTTTGTGAAGATGGACATGCCAGTGAACGTGCGGCGAGTTTTATAATTGAATTATTAGAGAGAAACTGAAAAATAGTATATGGGATGAAGAAAAATGATTTATGAGCCACTAATATCGTTGATTGTTCCGGTTTACAATGTTAAAAAATATCTTTATGAATGTATTTATACTATTTTGAACCAAACGTATACAAACCTTGAGATTATTGTCGTGGATGATGGCTCCACAGATGGTTCATCAAAAATCTGTGATGATATTTTAAAAATAGATACAAGAGTGAAAGTGATACATCAAAAAAACATGGGTGTGGCTTGGGCAAGAAAAAGAGGTATCTTAGCTGCATCTGGCGAATATATATGTTTCGTTGATTCAGATGATAAGATCGCTGATGGGATGGTAGAAAATTTTATGAATGAAATTGGAGAATGCGATATCATTACCTCAGGATGTTATTGTGAGAACAATGTGGGAATGTATAGCATCAGAACAGATGCTTTTGATGAAGGAATCTATGACACAAATGAAAAATTAAGCTATCTAATTGAAAATATGATTGTGTTTCAAGATAGATATGATGATGGACTACTTCCGTTTTTGGTAAATAAGATGTTCAGAACCGCTATAGTTAAGGAGGCTGTTCTGGACGTTGATACAACCATATCTTGCTGTGAGGATAGAGATTTATTGTACCGCTGCGTGTTGTTGGCAAAGGCGGTGAAAATTACGTATAAAAGTTACTATTACTATCAGCACAGATCCGAGTCGGCAATGAATTCACCCAATGATACTTATATGTATGACTTGAACGCTTTATATTTGTCTTTGAGGAAAGTCTTTGAAAAAAATGAAAAAAAAGAAAGTCTTATGCATCAACTTCAGTTAATGATTACCCTGCATACGAATCTTATTACATGGTATATGGGCTTCCCGGCAGATACATGGGGGCAAACATACGCTTTTCCATTTGGGGATATTAAGAAAGGAAGCCGTATTGTGTTGTATGGGGCAAGCAAAGTGGGAAGAGACTATTATAGACAAGTTTGCAGAAAACAAATATTGGAGATGGTTTTATGGGTAGATAAAGAATGGGAAACGTTGGCGGCATTTCACGCACCTGTAGTTTCCCCGGCAAGAATGAAAGAATCAGAGTATGATTATGTCATTATTGCTGTGCGATCAAAAAAAATCGCTGATGAAATACGGGGCGAATTAAATAAAAACGGGGTGGCAGATGAAAAAATATTATGGGAAAAACCTGTGATGTTGAGTTGGTTATAAAAACATATGGGCACGTAGCCATCTCTTTGTTTTTGCATGATTCTGAAACTGCATAAACGTTTGATAAGCTGTATACGAAAGGAATTGTTCGAATCATAGGAGTGATAGATGTGAGAGTTTTGAATATCGGCGCGGGAGATTTGAAACGATTGGCCCAAACCAGAAAAATAATAGTGTTTGGGGTGGGAAAGATTTTTGACAAAACCTTAAAGCGCTTCAGTCAATATCATCTGGAAAAGGATATTGAATATTTGGTTGATAATGATCCTCAAATTTGGGATTCTGAAAAAATCATTAATAAGAAGCATATAAAAGTTTATTCTCCGGATTATATGAGAAAACACATAAATCGAAAGTGTATTTTAGTGATTATGGTTAGACAGTATTCCGAAATCGTCAAACAGCTATCGGAATATAAGGAATTGAAGCACATCGTTGTATATAAGTATCCGATTGTTTATTATTTAAAAGAAAAAAGGTATAAGCAGAAATATATCAAAATGCCGCTGTCAAACAGCATTATTTCAAATGGAGAAGGTGATAATCATGAGAATGCATTGGCGTTGTTTGAGTATTTTCGTGACAATGGGCTTCTGGGCAAATATAAGTGGATATGGATATGTTCACATCCTAAGGGGAAAAATTCTAATATTTATGTACAATACATACCAAGAAATATCTATGAAAATGCACCATCTTTGAAAGATATTTATAATTATGAAAGAGTTTTATATACTTCAAAGTATATTTTTTACGAAAACTTGTTTCTATATAAGAAGCGTAAGGAGCAAATAGCTATCTATTTGAAACATGGGACTTTCATGCTGAAGAATGTGAAAGGAAAGATTAGTATTCCGGAAGAAGTGGATGGGGCGATTTGTACTTCGCATAATTATGCTGCGCTTGCAGCAGAACAGGAAAATATTAATATTTCTAAGTTAATATTTTGTGGATCTCCACGCTTGGATTTCTTATATAAAGAGAAGCAGGTACTTGAAACATTTGATCTATATGAAAAAGGAGAAAAGTATATTTTATGGCTACCTACTTTGCGGCAGACAGTAGGATTGGAGCGTAATGATGTAAACACTGTTGCACCGTTTGGAGTGCCGTTAATAAATGAAGAGGCAGAGTTTGATCAAATGGACCGCAAATTGAAGGGTTTGTCTGTAAAGCTTATTATAAAGCCGCATCCGCATCAGGATTTATCCGTTTATAAGATGGGAAAGTATAGGAATATTTTATTTATTTCACAATCTCAATTAGACAAATATGAATTTCCGATTCATTCGTTAATGCGGGAGTGTGATGCGCTGGTATCGGATTATTCTTCAATTGCTTTTGATTTTATGCTGTTGGATAGGCCAATAGCATATACGATTGACGATATGGATGATTATAAAATTGGGTTTTCGGTTGAAGATCCTTTGTATTATATGCCTGGAGAAAAGCTTAGTACAGTGGATGATATGTTGGTGTTCTTTGAGCATGTGGCCGCAGGTGAGGATTTGTTTGTATCAGAGCGCAGAAATATTCGTGATTATGTACATGAGTATCAAGATGACAAGAATTGTGAGAGATTCCTGAAAATAATGAAAATAATATAGGTGGGAACAATGCCGAAGATATCAGTAATAGTACCAGTGTATAATGTGAAAGAATATCTTCCCCAATGCTTGGACAGTATTCTTAATCAAACATTCAGAAAAATGGAGATTATTTGTGTAGATGACGGATCCGATGACGGAAGTGGGGAACTCTTGGATGAATATGCTCAGAAAAATCCGATAATATGTGTGTTGCACAGACCGAATGCAGGATATGGGGCAGCTATGAATACTGGTATTGCAGCGGCATCGGGGAAATATATTGGCATAGTAGAGAGTGATGATCGCATTTTGCCAGATATGTATGAAATGCTGTATAGAGCGGCAGAAAAAAACCAAGCAGATTTTGTTAAGGCGGATGCCTATTATTGGTTTGAACAATGCGATTATTTGAAACGTATTCATATGAAACATCTTGATCAGTATTATGGCAAGGTACTTGAAGAAAATGACAGAAATCTCTTTTTTGATTTTTTTATGAATATTTGGACGGGTATTTATCGGCGGGACTTTTTAGACAAATATAATATTCGATTTCAAGAAAGTCCGGGGGCCTCCTATCAGGACAATGGTTTTTGGATGCAGACAATGATGTATGCAAAGAGAGCTATGTGGCTTGATAGGGCTTTCTATATGTATCGTAATGATAATCCGACCGCCTCGGTAAAAAATCCAGAGAAGATATATGCCATGACAAGGGAGTATGATTATCTTGAAGATTTGTTAATACAGAGAAAAGATTATCATTTGCTGCCATATTGCTATTACATGAGACTTGTACGGGATAAAGGCACCTTTTTCAGGATAGCAGATGAGTATAAGATGGTGTTTTGTGAGCAAATAAAGGATGATTTTCGTAAATATAAGTCAGCTATGCGAGAGAACGACTGGGTGTTTACGTGGCTTAAGCGATGTGTCAAGGATACGCAGGCTGTTTGTGAAAGGGTAATATATTTGAAAAAACAGCTTCAAAAAAAATTGCAAACAAGTAAAAATATTATTATTTATGGAGCGGGAGTTCGTGGCGATTTGGTATTTAGAATTTTATATAATGAAAAATTATATGATAAGATTGCCTGCTTTGCAGTAACAGATAACAGAAAAGCCACTTCAATTGCAAAAAAAAATGTCCTTTTTATTGATGATGCTTTGAGACAATATCCAGATAGTTTGGTTGTTATCGCTGTAGTTCGAGGAACAACTGTGTACGGAGAAATGAAGCAGTATTTAGAACGCCTACATTGCCGTAACTATATAGATGGAACGGATATTGAAGAAAACTTCTATGTTTTGTGAGGGAGGTTAAAGACATGAACATCGCAATGCTCATTGCCGGAGGTAAGGGGGCGAGGACCAATCAGGATATTCCCAAG
>CANPZI010000036.1 GCA_947588995.1 uncultured Lachnospiraceae bacterium | reverse complement strand
CTCATGAAAGACCCTCACGAAGAACCCTCACGAAAGACCCTCAAAAAGGTAGACCCTCAAAAACTTTGAATACCCCAAAAACCGCAATCTTTTAGAAAATCAAAGGATTGCGGTTTCTTTATGCCTGAAAACAAGAAGCCTATTGGATTATCCGTCCAATGACAGAATGAACAAAATCAGGTATTTTTGTATTAAGCATGGAAAATAGAGCATAGTAGCAGGCGACTCTGTGATGCGAATACGAGTACCTCTGCGTGTCGGTTTATGAAAATAACGGGGACGGTGAAGTTATGTTGAGAATAAAGGAAGCGGAAGATTTCGGCCTTGGATTTAATTGTATGACGCGCCTGTATATGGATAGCTATGAGGAAGAAATCTTGAAAGATATCATTCAGGTGTGTGAGGAATATTTAAAGTGGTTTAGTCGGAGAACGATTATCTGCGCTCTGCGTGACTTGGTGAAAGAATATCCTTTTGGAGGGCATGAGGATCCTGTACCTGCGAATCAGACAGAGCGATACGAGTCTCTGATCAAGGTATTGCTTCGTCAGGCTGTAAGTAAAGAAAGAGAGAATTCCGAATATCGGGACAATCGTTATGTTGTGGCCAGTGTAGCCGACGACATAGGCATTATCAATTCCTTTTGGGGCGAGACAAAGAATTTTAACAGAGATACTTTTTATCGGTGGGTTGTACATAATGATTTGCTGGAAGATGCTGAAAGAAAAGCAGTGAAACAAGACGAGACGCTGCCGCTGAAAAAGAAATATGTCCCGCTGTTTTATAAAGTTTGCAATTATATGATTGAATACTCATATGGGCGACATACCTATATGCCGTCTACATGCAGAAATTTTGTAAAAGTCAATAAAGAACTGATGGCGGACGAGGCGTTACAGGATATCGTGGAATATCTAAAGAAAAGGAATGCGGACATTCCGAAAAAAGAGAGCATAATTGATCGGATAGACAGCGATAACTGGATCAATATGCAGGAGGAGTTGGAAGAGGAACTGCTGGCGCGCGAGGCGTTTTATATGGCGCAGGAAAGAGGAGAGGATAAGAGAGAATTGAAAAATCTCTTAGATGAATTGTCGGATATTGCTTCCCTGCGGACACAAAAAGACTGTCTCCATATGTATCATCAGCTTATAGGAGTGGAACGATATGTGACGGCAATGGAAGATGCCGTATTTGTGAAAGAGATAGTAAAGCAATTGGAAAAGAATAAAAATAGGATTGCAGAGAAGCGCTGGGAGTTTTTTGAAAAGGAAGAAGGGCACAAATACCAAAAAATAGGAGACGGGCTGTATGTGCGAAAAAGCTAGAACTTTTATTCGGCATAAAAGTTGATCAAAGCACAGATAGAGGGCATTGAGTAAATCCGAAAAACGTGTTATGATAAAACAAATTTATGTTTTATGGATTGCGTAAAAGCTGATGTAAGGAGAAACGTTATCATGTATCAGTCGATTGATCAGGAAAGAACAGGATTAAAACTGAAAATGATGTTAAGAAGAGCCGGATATGATGTGAAATATGTGCAGAACTATCTTGGCTTGTCATGTCCTCAGCCAATATACAGATGGTTTAAGGGGAAAATCCTGCCGTCGGTAGAACATTTATGTGCCTTAAGTCGACTTTTGCATGTTCATATGGAGGAGCTTCTTGTTTTAACAGGGCATACGGAGGATAAGATTGATTGGGAAAGGCTGGATGATTCTGCAAGAAAACGTTTGGCTGCGTATATCAATTACGTTCAAAGAATTGCTCATACAGCAGGGTATGGGCGTCTCGCCCAATGACAGTTGCATGCGATTATCTTCTTTCGCATCCTCACCAATTCTTCAGAAAAGAGACGTGAAATAAGGACTTGGCAGGTTTGTCGAGTCCTTTTTGAATGCTGATTGGTGATAAATAAGGCATAAGATTAAGCTGAAGAGTTTGCTTCGCATTGGCACATTGAGCAAAATATGGTAAAATATAAACGAGTTAAAATTATTTTTTAGTAATGATGGATGTAAGTTATCATGTAAAAGCAATTAAGCTATAGTGCAGCAGGCAAGAAGGACTATAGATATAGAGATAAAATGCGGTCTGCGGGAATATGGCAACTGAAAAGGCGAGGAAGTGTAGCAAGGCATTTTACAAAAGTCCGTGAGGGAGGCAGAACATGATGTTGGAAAGCATATTTTTAATTACAGGACTGGTTTTGCTGCTGGCAGGTATCATTTTCGTGATTTGCTGGAGACATCTTGCCGGATATGCAGGAGAGACGACGGGAGTGATTATCGATATCACGAGGTCAGGGGCCTGGTATAATCAACAGGCAGAAGAGGAGGCGGCAGGTTTCCGGGGAGATCCTGAGCCTCACGTTCAAGTGAATGCGAATACCGGGCTTTATAACAATCAGAGTAATATGTATGCGCCTGTCTTTCAGTATGTTGTGAATGGAAAGACGTATTCCAGGGCCAGCGGCGTGTCCTACAGCAGGGGAATTGCGCAAAAAAAGCTGGGGAAAACAGTGCCGGTATATTACCATGTGGATAAGCCGCAAAAGGCCTCCTTATCCAACGGGAAAGGATATAAAATACTTGGGCTTGGCTTGTCCATGGGAGGGTTACTGTTGTGTGTGATTGGGGCTGTGTTATTCATAGCGGAGCATAGATATCTGCTGTATTTGATTTAGAGGGTTGTCGATCAGGCTTTTTAGGGGAAAAGCCACTTTAGAAAACTAAAATGGCTGCAAAATAGCTGGTATAGAAAGTGCAACAGAAGCGGATGCTAATATTTTGATAAGGCATCACAGTATCATCCATCAGAAGAAAAGAATTGCAGGAAATCCCAATAAAAAACAAAATATAGAATACCGCTTGCATTTTCCACATACATGTTGTATACTGAGTTTACATAAAGTGGATAATTATGGAACCCTATGATTCCGAAAGATACGACATGGTATGATGGAGGTGCAACGATGAAAAGGAGAAGAACAGCGGGAGTGTGCCTGGCGCTTGGTCTGGCGCTTGGCGTGTCGATGGTTCCGGCAGGCAGTCTGACGGTTGAGGCGGCAGAAGTGATTGCGACGGTGAGCGGAACGGTTCGCAAGGGGACGACTTCCGATTTGCTGCTGCTGGCCACTTCTGACGGCAATATGGAGATCAAACTGGACAGCGGTACGGATACGAGCGGCTGCAAGCTGCTGCTCCCCGACAGGAAAATCAGCGTCTCGGTTTCGCACGGATCGGACGGTTATCTTCACGCGGTCACGGTCAAGAGCGGCGTACAGGCGGGAGATGTCTCGGTCGATTCGTCGAAGACGGCTGTGGTGACGGGAACGATTAAGGAGAAGAGTACGGGCGATATCCTCTATCTTGACACTTCCAACGGCGAGATGGAGCTGAAACTCGACAGCAGTACGGACATGAGCGGCTGCAAGGTGCTGGTGACGGACAAGACGTACACGGTCACCTGCGCGCGTGGCAGCGACGCATACATGCACGCAATCAGGATTTCCGATGCGGCCTACGGTTCTTCTTCCGGCACGGGGAGCGTACCGCTTTCCGGTATGACGCCCTCCCCTGACGGAACGGTCAGCGAGTCCACGACATGGGTTTCCGGAACCGTGACCAAGAACACGAAGAGCGATCTGCTGTGTCTCGCCATGGGCAACGAGGAGATGGAGATCAGGCTTGACGCCATGACGGATTCCAGAAACGGCATCATGGCGATGCCCGGCAGGATGTTTTCGGTGGCTGTCTATCGGGGCGGTGATGCGTACATGCACGCGGCGAATGTCATGGGTGCGAAGAGCAGCATGATTCCGGTACATATTGACACTTCCGCGCCCTCGACGGTGACCGGTACGGTGAGCAGTAAGTCTACGGAGAATATGCTGTACATCCATACGTCAAACGGCGACATGGAACTGAAACTGGATGCGCTGGGCAGTGCAAGCGGATTCAAGATACTGGTGCAGGGGCAGAAAGTCAGCGTCAGCTGCGCCCGCGGCGACGACGCGTACATGCACGCCCTCGGCATCACGGCAATCCAGTAAATAGGCAGTCGGAAAGGATAGAAAGTTTCCTGCGGGCGGCGGCGTTATGCTGCCGGCGCGGAGTAGAAAGAGCATGAATACAGCGACAGAACTCAGGACAAAACTGAGAAATATCGATCACAGGGGATATCCCGCATACAAGGAGTTAAAAGGGCAGTATCAGTTTGGAGATTACGTGCTCTCCATCGACCATGTACAGGGGGATCCCTTTGCGGCGCCGTCACGGTTATCCGTGCGGGTGACGAAAGAGAAAGCGGGCTTCCCGGCGGACTGCTATGATACGCCGGCGAAGCGTATCAGGCTGCAGGATCACCTCACCAGGCTGTTTGCGAGAGAGGTGGCGGGCGGCAGTTTCCAGGCGAAAGGGTCCGGCAAGAGCGGGCTGATGTCCGTGTCGCGATGCGGACAGCAGGTGCTGGAGCGCACGGCGATGCGGGTGCAGGATGGCAATGTGCTTCTGCGTTTTGAAGCCGGGTTCCCGGCCAACGGGCGCACCATCAATGCCGGAGAGCTGGAGAAGATGCTCTTCGCCATTCTGCCGGACTGCGTGCACAAGAGTCTCTATTACGCCAATATCGATCAGGCGAGGCTGCAAAAGGCAATCTGGCTGTGCGAGGATCAGCAGGCGATCAGGGCGAGCCTCTCGGAGCGCGGGCTCTGTGCTTTTATCGCGGACGGCTCTGTGCTGCCGAGAGAGAGCGGTATCTCAGAAAAACCGATGAAAGACGCGATAACTTTCCGATCACCGGAGAGTTTGCGTGTGACGATAAAGACTCCTCACAGGGGAGAGATTCAGGGCATGGGCATTCCGAAAGGCATCACGCTCTTCGTGGGCGGCGGCTATCACGGCAAATCCACGATCCTGCAGGCGCTGCAGAACGGGGTGTATGACCATATCGGCGGCGACGGCAGGGAGTACGTGATCACGGATCAGTCGGCTTTCAAGCTGCGCGCGGAGGACGGCAGGAGCATCACGGGTGTGGATATCTCGCCTTTTATCAAGAATCTGCCCAACAGGAAAGACACGGTGCATTTCTCCACGGAGGACGCCAGCGGCAGCACTTCGCAGGCGGCGAATCTGATGGAGGCGCTGGAGAGCGGCAGCAACCTGATTCTGATCGATGAAGATACTTCGGCGACCAACTTCATGGTGCGGGACAGGCTGATGGCGGAGGTGATCGCGGCGGGCGAGGGGCCGATCACACCGTTTATCGACAGGGTGCGCGGCATGTACGAGGAGCTGGGCGTCTCCTCGATCATCGTGGCGGGCAGTTCGGGCGCGTTCTTCGACGTGGCGGACACGATCATTCAGATGAAAGAATATGTGCCCATCGATATCACGGAGCGCGCGAAGCGCGCGGCGGCCTCCTACACGGCGGCAGCCGGGCAGGCGGATGCGGCGGAGAGCGCGGCGGCTGTTTTTCCGGCATACAATCAGAAGAGATGTCCGGCGCCAGACATGGCGCTCAGGAAAGACGACCGCATCAAGGTGCGGGCTTCGGGTACGAGCGAACTCTCCCTGAATAAGGAGAGTGTGGAGCTGCGTTATCTGGAACAGCTCAAGGATCAGGAGCAGACGGCGGCTTTGGCGTATCTGTTGAAATACGCGCAGCTGAAACTGATGGACGGCAGAAAAGATCTGCGCCGGATCGGTGATCTGCTGGAGGAGCAGCTGGACAGGCAGGGGCTGGAGAGCCTCTTCGAGCGCGGCGATGTCTCCGCGCAGCTCGCCAGACCGCGGAAACAGGAGATCATGGCGTGTATTGACCGCTATCGGAGACTGCGCATAGGCGCAGACTGAGCGCGGGCACGTCTGCACAGTCGTTTTTTATATTTGTCTGCAGGACGCATTGTCAACCAATAAACAAAATGGGTTGACAATGCGTTTTTGCAGTGCTATCATATCCTCAGTCAGGCCGCATAGTACCGGAGCGGGCAGCAGGGCGCCTTTCGCGGGACATAGAAAATAGAAAGAAGCGCTGCGGCAGACAGCAAGGGCGCGTTTTGCCGGGTATGGGAAGAAACGGTGCGGCGGATAGAATGAGGAGGAGCATTATGCGCACAGAGGCGGAAACAAAAATGACGCAAATGTCAGATACACGGGAGAGGAGTGCCGGGCGGGGCAGGACATACGATATGGCCTATATTGGCATGTTTACGGTGCTGATTGCGGTCTGCTCCTGGATTTCCATCCCCACGGCGATTCCCTTTACGCTCCAGACTTTTGCGGTATTTCTGGCGGTGGCGCTGCTGGGCGGCAGACGGGGGACGCTGGCGGTGGTCGTCTATGTGCTGCTGGGCGCGGTCGGCGTGCCCGTGTTCGCGGAATTTACGGGCGGCATCGGCATTATCCTGAATAATACGGGCGGCTATATCATCGGTTTCATCTTCTCGGCGCTCGTCATGTGGCTGTTAGAAAGTCTTCTGGGACGGAAACTGTGGGCGCAGGCCTTGTCTATGGCGGTGGGACTGCTTGTGTGCTATGCTTTCGGCACGGCGTGGTTCATGATGGTGTATATGAGGGAGGCAGGCGCGGTCGGGCTCTCCATGGTGCTCGGCTGGTGTGTGATTCCCTTTGTCATTCCGGACCTGATCAAGATCGCGCTGGCGCTGACGGTCAGCCGGGCGCTGCAGAAGCCGCTGGCGGGATTTCTGGGCGGTGCGTGACGCGATGGCAATAGGCGGGCCGGCGTGGCCTGCGCGGAGGAGGAAGAGAGATGCTGTACAGGATCAGAGCACATCACGGTATGTGCTTTTTCTTTTTTCAGGGAAAAGGCTACAGCGGTGAGTTTACGGAGCATATGCGGCAGATGAAGCGGAAGCTTGAACAGAATCCGGAGATTCTGCTGCTTGCGGAGACGGACGACGTGTGCGCCCGCTGTCCGCATAACCGGGGCGGGGTGTGTATTTCGGCGGAAAAGGTGGAACGCTATGACAGGCAAGTACTCGCGCTCTGCGGGCTGGGGTGTGAGACGCGTATGCGATGGGAAGATTTCGAGGCGCTGGTCGACGAGCATATCCTGACAGCGGACAGGCGGGAGGAGATATGCGGCGATTGCCAGTGGAATGAGCTGTGTGCCGGCAGGGCGTAAAGCTCGGCGCGCCTGCGGCAAGGCGCGTGCGACACCATTCACGACCGAAAAAAGGTCTTTCGCAACATTTCCCCAAAGAACAGAAGAGAAACTGCTCTCCGTATGGTAAGATAATATAATAGGCGCAAAAGAAAAACAAGCGACGCGAAGCGGCATTTGTTTTTCTTGCGCCATTAACGAGCAGGCAGTCTGCGAAGCAGACAATAGAGCGCGCAAGCGCGGGCTTGCGAGTGTGAAAATAATTTTGCAGGCAAAACAAGCGACGCGAAGCGGCATTTGTTTTTCTTGCAAGTATATTTTAAGAAGGATTCAACCATGCGAAGCGTAAAAATAGTCATCTGTGACGACGACAGGAATATCCAGGAAATACTGCGGCAAAAGGCGTCGGCCCTCTGTGGGGAGAGGCAGACGGCGTGTCAGGTTGTCTGCGCGGACGCGGGGGAGGACGTCCTGCGGGAGGAACCGGCGCCGGATATCCTCTTTCTGGATATCCGTATGCCCGCGCGGGACGGGATGGATATTGCCGAAGAACTGCGGGGAAAGTACCCGGACATGATCCTGATTTTTGTGACAGCGCTGTCGGAATATGTCTATGACGCTTTCGACGTGGGCGCTTTTCACTACCTGGTGAAGCCTCTGGCGGACGACAAGTTCAGGGAAGTCCTGAACAGAGCGCTCGATCTGTGGGAGGCGCGCGGCGCTGCCGGGCGGCGGACATCAGACGGCGGACAGGGCACGGAACAGACAGGCAGCGCGGAGCCGCCTGCGCTTCTCATCAAGCGGGGCGGTGTCTCCACGAAAGTGGCGCTGGATGAAATCATCTATGCGGAAGTATTCAACCGCAAGGTCATCCTGCACACGAAGCGCGGGGAGATTGAGTATTACGGCAGACTGACAGAACTGTCGGAAAAGGCGGGAGACGCTTTCTACAGGACGCACAGGGCTTATCTGGTGAATCTGCGCTATGTGGAGAAATACACGGCCGCGGCCGTCTGGCTGGAGCAGGGGCTTCGCGTGCCGGTCGCGAAGAAGCAGTTTGCCGGCTTTGTGCGGCGTTACCTGCACTATATCCATGAGGGGAGAGGTGGCTGAGTGGAGGGGATAGAACGGTATTATGAGATCGCCAATATATGCGAGCGCTGTTTGAAGATTCTTCTGTCTGCTTTCTGCCTGACTGTCTGGACAAGTCCGTTTCTGCGCGGCCGCAGGAACGTGCTCCGTGTGGGAGCCGCCTATGCGGGTATGCTGCTGCTCTTGCTGTTCATTCCCTATAACATATCGGGCAGGCTGGCGTATGCGCTGGGAAGCCTTGCCGCGTTCGGCGCCGCGTGGCTGGCGGATAGGCGATATGTGAGACAGAAAGTGTTTGCTGTCGCCGTACACTATTGTCTGGAAAAGCAGGCGGCCGAGATCATCTTAAATCTCAGTTTTATCAGTCTGATAGCGGAGGACTGGATTGCTATCCGCGCACGTGCGCACGGTTGGCGGATCCTGAATACCGCGGAGCAGTGGCTGCTTTGTTTTGTCATCGAGCGCATCGTGCACACAGCGCTGTACTTCCTGATGCTGTACGGCGGTATCCGGCTGATGCGGAGGCTCTACGGGCGCAGACGGGAGGATATCAGCGCCTTTGAATTGGCGGTGCTTGCCGCGCCGATAGCGCTCTGCATCGCGGCGCGCAGGAGCGGCAGCTATGTGCTGGCCTACAGAGAAGAGCCGTGGATGACGGTCGCGAACGGTTACGATAAGTACGATTGGTACGAGATCTACAATATCGGGCTGACGCTTCTTAGCTCCGCGGTGCTTTTTCTCATCGTCTATGTGTTTCGCCGCTGGAAAGACGGGCAGCAGGAGGAGAGACAAAGGGAACTTCTGAGCAGACAGATGGCGGATATGCAGAGCCATATCGCGCAGGTGGAGCGGCTCTATCGGGACATGCGGGGACTCAGGCATGATATGGGGAACCATCTGATGACGCTTCGGGAACTCTATGACAAGGGAGAATACGAGGCTGCGGCGCAGTATGCGGAGAAACTCAGCGGGCAGATCCGGGAGACGACCGGCGAGGTGGCGAGCGGCAACCCCGTCACCGACGTGATCCTGTCCGACAGGAAGCGGGAAATGAAGGAAAAGGGGATCGCGTTCGACTGCGACTTTCACTACCCGCGGGACGGGAAGATCAGCGCGTTCGATCTCAGCATTGTTCTTCACAATGCGCTGGCCAACGCGATTGAGGCGGTAGAGGCCGGGAAAACAAAACATGACACAAACGTCACAAAACAGTGCGCCGGGACGAAACCACGGCAGCCGGAAGACCAGACGGCGCGCGTGTCGCTCGTCTCCCGTCTGGTCAGGAACGTGTTCCTGATAGAAGTGGCAAACGACTATGACGGCGAACTCGTCACAGATCCGATGAGCGGTCTGCCGCTCAGTGTCAAAGAGGAGGACGGTCACGGCCTCGGCCTGCCCGCTATCCGGCGTGTGGCGCAGCGGTATCTGGGAGATCTGGAGGCCGGAAAAGAGAACTACGGCGGCAGGATGTGCTTTGTGCTGCGGGTCATGCTGCAGCTGCCGGAGGAGGAGACGCAGAGCGCGGATCAGGCTGTTCACAACCGATAAACGCCCCTTGGCGACAAAAGCCTTAAGAGCGGGGGCCGGCGGGCCGAAATACAAGACAGAACGATAAGGGACGCGGAGCAGGGACGCAGACGCGGCGCGCAGACGTTCCGGACAGGAGGAAGATATGAGAGTAAACGGTGCAAACGGAATCAACATATCGGCGGCTGCCCTCGGCATGGAGGCCGGCGGCGGACAGGCGGACCCGCAGGTGAAAGATCTGCAGAATCAGATTCAGACGTTGCAGAAACAGCTGAAAGATCTCGCATCCAACAGCGAGATACCGCCGGAGATGAAGTCGAAGAAAAGGCAGGATCTCCAGAAGCAGATCAGCGATCTGGAAGCGCAGCTCAAGCAGCGCCAGATCGAGGTGAAGCATGAGGAGATCATGAAAAAACAGCAGCAGAAGAAAAGCGGCTCTCTGGACGAGATGCTGGGCGCAAAGCCACAGGCAAAGAAAGGCGGCAGGCAGAGCGCGGGTATGTCGGCGGGCAGCATGGAGGCGCTGATCTCGGCGGATGCCTCCCTGAAACAGGCTGATATACACGGTGCAACCGCGCAGAAGATGGAGGGAAGAGCGGGCGTGCTGGAGGCCGAGATCAGTCTGGACAGCATGTCCGGCGGCGCTTCCGCGGTGGAATCCAAGAAAGAGCAGCTCGCTGAGGCGCAGGCTAAGGCGGCTGAGGCTACATCCGCGCAGATGGGCGCGCTGGCGCAGGCGGCCGAGGAGGCGAAGAAAGCCGGCGAGGCTGAGAACAGCCGTGAGGACACCTCCGAAAAGAGTGAAAAGAGCGGTGATAAGACCGAAAAAAGCGGTGACGACAAGACCGACGCCGCAGCGTGGGAGGACGGAAAAACCGCCGGCACGGATAACGAGACGCCGGCGGCGGCTGAGGTTTTGGAAAATGGGGAGGAGACAGGCAGTCAGCCGCAGAACACTTTTGACGCGGCGATGCCCGGCGTGCCTTTCAGCCGCGGCTACCAGACAGTGGACGTGAAACTGTAGGAGAGAGGAAGAAGTTTAAGAAAAATGGCGGAGCGCCCGGGGAAGTATCTCTGGGCGCTCTGTTTTTACGCGAGCAATGAGCCGGGCGTGTTTTATCTCGTTTGCGGCCTCAAACAGCAGCTTGCCGCAGCCTTTCCTGATGATAAAATAAAAATAATGCAACATTCTGTTATAAAATGTTGCATTTGTTTTTTGCTTTCACAACATATATCGGATACAGTCCGAAATACTTTAGAGCTGTTTTCGATTTTTTTCAATTTTTTCATTTTCCGTTTCAAAATGCTTAAAGTGCAATGTTTTTGAAGACTTCATCTTTTTCGTCCTGCTCGATGCACAGATAGCGAATCGTGATCTGATAGGAAGAATGATTGAAGATTTTCATCAGCATGACGGGTGGCACACCCTGTTTCCAGGCATGATAGCCAAAGGTCTTTCGCAGGGAATGGCAGCTTATATGCTCTTCCAGCCCCGCGTAGTCCGCGGCCTCCCTTGTGATGCGGAATGCCTGGTAGCGGCTCAGGGGCTGTCCCTTGCATTTTTTGCTCTGAAACAGGTAATCGTCTTCTCTCACGTTCTCGTTTTCCTGGCGAAAGAGCAGCAGTCTGCCGCTCACGGTCGGGTTGATCGCCACAATATTCATTTTCCCGGTTTTTTGCTCCTGCACGCGGATGTGACTGCGCACGCGCTCTTTTTCAAAGTTATATACATCGTTCCAGTGCAGTACCAGAATATCGCCGATGCGAAGCGCCGTGTTCAGCCCGATGGTCAGAAGAAGCGCGTTGCGGCTGTCGGGATGGACACTTTCATAGTACGATTTGAATTTTGCCAGATCCTGCTTGTTTTTGATTGGCTCTGTTGTGCTCATATAACCCCTCCTGTGTCTGAAAAGTATTCCCATCGATACAACATTTTATAACAAAAAGTGACTCATGGGGATGTGCCACACCGGAATGTGTGGAGACATCAGCGGCAGGGAGGCCACAGGATACAGGGAGGTAACGGTATGTTGAGACTGACACTGGCAACGGAAGAATATTTACAGCTCGGGGACGACATCAAGATCGCGTTCTTAGGCGGCACGGGCAGGCATCTTCGTATTATGATCGATGCGCCGAGAGATGTCAATATCGCGAGGGGCAGATATATCGAGAAGCACACAGAGGACCCCGAGGCGCGGGCGAAGCTTCCGAAGTACTACGCCGAGACAGAGACGCCGGAGAAGTACCGAAAGAAGCAGAGCGCAGAACATAGGTAATAGCCGGAAAATCCTAGGCTTCCGGTTTATTATAGGCGGACGAACAAATTTGTTGACTGAATTTGTTCCTCCGCGGACAACTAAATAAAAAATTTTCCCGCAAAAGGATTTGCGGGGCAGCAACCACAAGGAGGTAATATTATGGTAGTACAACACAACATCACAGCAATGAACTCTAACAGAATGCTCGGTCTTACGACCAGCGCACAGGCGAAAGCCACGGAAAAGCTCTCTTCCGGTTACAAGATCAACCGTGCGGCTGACGACGCGGCAGGTCTTGCGATCTCCGAGAAGATGAGAAGGCAGATCAGAGGCCTGACACAGGCTTCCGCCAACGCTCAGGACGGTATCTCCTGCGTACAGACGGCAGAGGGTGCGCTGAACGAAGTACATGACATGTTACAGCGTATCAACGAGCTGGCCGTCAAGGGTGAGACGGAGCCTTCCATGACTTCCGCGGACCGTTCCTACGTCATGATGGAAGTACAGCAGCTGATGAGCGAGATCGACCGCGTACGCAGCACGACGACTTTCAATGAGCAGAACCTGCTGACAGGTGAGTTCACGGCAAAAGCCATTCAGGTCGGCGCAGAGGCAGGACAGCATATCAACATCTCCATCAAGGATCTGTCTGTAACCTCTCTGTTCGGCAGCGTAGCAGACAACTATAGTGACAAGAGTTATGGCTTCAAGGATAGCGACGGCTCGGAGAGTACGGCTACGATTTCGTCCACCGTCACCGATGCGGTGCTTGATAAGTTCTACAATAATTTTAATAAAGATTTGTCAAGCACCTACGGGGAGAGCAAGGACTTCGCAAGCCTGAACGCGGTTGTCAAGTACGCGCTGGCAGAAGTATCCAAACAGAGAAACGATCTCGGTGCGGTACAGAACAGGCTGGAGCACACGATCAACAACCTCGACAACATCGTGGAGAACACGACGAGCGCAGAGGCGGCAATCCGCGATACCGATATCGCTACAGAGATGGTGAAGTACGCGAACAACAACATCCTGCAGCAGGCCGGCACATCGATGCTGTCTCAGGCGAACCAGACGAACCAGCTGGCACTGTCCTTGCTTGGCTAATCTCGATTCTAGGCAGAGAGAGGTCATTCGGGTCAGACGGACGGATGGACTTACAGACTATCATAAGAAAAAGGGCTGTCGGATTTTCCGGCAGCTCTTTTCAACTCGTCAAAGATAACATGCGACATGGGAGAAAAGATCGGTATAAGCCGGTCTTTTTTTATTTACGAGGGCAACTCGCCAAGCGAGTTTCGTCTTGTTTTGCAAAGGTATGGGAAACTGCTCACAATGGAACAAAATATAACAGAATGTTGCATTGGAAAATAAGAAAGTGCAGAACATCAGTGGCAGGGAGGCCACAGGATACAGGGAGGTAACGGTATGTTGAGACTGACACTGGCAACGGAAGAATATTTACAGCTCGGGGACGACATCAAGATCGCGTTCTTAGGCGGCACGGGCAGGCATCTTCGTATTATGATCGATGCGCCGAGAGATGTCAATATCGCGAGGGGCAGATATATCGAGAAGCACACAGAGGACCCCGAGGCGCGGGCGAAGCTTCCGAAGTACTACGCCGAGACAGAGACGCCGGAGAAGTACCGAAAGAAGCAGAGCGCAGAACATAGGTAATAGCCGGAAAATCCTAGGCTTCCGGTTTATTATAGGCGGACGAACAAATTTGTTGACTGAATTTGTTCCTCCGCGGACAACTAAATAAAAAATTTTCCCGCAAAAGGATTTGCGGGGCAGCAACCACAAGGAGGTAATATTATGGTAGTACAACACAACATCACAGCAATGAACTCTAACAGAATGCTTGGTCTTACGACCAGCTCTCAGGCGAAGTCAACCGAGAAGCTCTCTTCCGGCTACAAGATCAACCGTGCGGCTGATGACGCGGCGGGACTTGCGATCTCCGAGAAGATGAGAAGGCAGATCAGAGGCCTGACACAGGCTTCCCTGAATGCTCAGGACGGTATCTCCTGCGTACAGACGGCAGAGGGTGCGCTGAACGAAGTGCATGACATGTTACAGCGTATCAACGAGCTGGCTGTCAAGGGTGAGACGGCTACACTGACCTCCACGGATCGTTCCTATATCATGACCGAGGTTCAGCAGCTGATGAGCGAGATCGACCGCGTACAGAGCACGACGACTTTCAACGAGCAGAACCTGTTGACGGGTACGTTCAAGAATAAGGCTCTCCAGGTCGGCGCAGAGGCCGGACAGCATATCGCCATCACGATCGAGGATATGAGCATGAAAGGGCTGAAAGATCTTGTTAAAGATCACTCCGGCAGCAAGCAGATCGGCGGCAGCAGCAACACTTTGACGCAGAAAGCGGATGCTATCCTTAATGATTTCTACTATGGTTTCAAGAAAGATGACATCAAGACCGTCAAAGACGAGGCGAACTTCGCATCCCTGAACACATTCGTTAAGTATGCATTGCAGGAAGTATCCAAACAGAGATCTGATCTTGGTGCGGTACAGAACAGGCTGGAGCACACGATCAACAACCTCGACAATGTAGTGGAGAACACCACGGCGGCAGAGGCGCAGATCCGCGATACCGATATCGCTACAGAGATGGTGAAGTACGCGAACAACAACATCCTGCAGCAGGCCGGTACATCGATGCTGTCTCAGGCAAACCAGACGAACCAGCTGGCACTGTCCTTACTTGGCTAATCTCGATTCTAGGCAGAGAGAGGTCATTCGGGTCAGACGGACGGATGGACTTACAGACTATCATAAGAAAAAGGGCTGTCGGATTTTCCGGCAGCTCTTTTTATATTGCGGCTTTTTATTTACGCGTGCAGTGCGCGTTACCTTACTGATTACTGGCGCAGGCGGAATTCCGCGATCATGCTGTTCATGGAATCCGACTGGCTGGTCAGCTCCTGGCTTGTCGCAGAGTTCTGCTCTGCGGAGGCGGAATTGGACTCTACGACGGAAGAAATCTTTTCGATATTCTCCGTGATCTCCCGCATCATGCCGGCCTGCGTCTGGGACGCTTCGCTGGCATTTTTGACGATCTCCTGTACTCTGTTCATGGAGTCTAACACTTCCTCCAGGACAGAGGCGGTGTTCTTGGTGATGGTGTTGCCGTTGGCGATCTCCGTGAGAGACTTCGCGATCAGATCTCTCGTATTGACGGCGGACTGCGCGCTGTCTGCGGCCAGCTTGCCGATCTGGTCTGCGACGACGGCGAATCCTCTGCCGGATTCCCCGGCTCTCGCCGCTTCGATGGAAGCGTTCAGGGAGAGCAGATTGGTCTGGGAAGCAATCTCCTCGATCGATACGGTGATATTCTCTATCTCTTTGGAGGTGCTGCTGATTTTCTCCATAGCCTCCAGAAGTTTGGTGATTTCCTCGCGGCCTCTGGCTGCCTCACGCGCAACCTCGCTGACGTTCCGGGCGGCGGTCGCCTGATTTTCCGCGCTTTCCGAGGCCATGTTGGTGACGTTCTCGATCGTGGAGGTCAGCTCTTCGATGGCGTTGGCCTGATCGGTTGCGCCAGCCGCGAGAGCCTGCGCGTTCTGCGCGAGCTGCAGGGCGCCGGAGCTCACCTGGCCGGAAGCTTCGCTGATATTCTGCAGCGTGTCGTTCAGGCGGTGGTTCAGCTTGCGGATGGAGAGCATGAGGTTTTCATAGATGCCTACATATCGCTCCTCCATCTTGGCGTGGATATTGAAGTTGTTGCCGGCCATCTCTTCCAGCATCTCACTCGTGTCGGAGATGATGAGGCGGGTTTCGGCGGTCATATGGCGCATGGCGTCGGCCAGTTCGCCCAGTTCGTCCGTGGATTCATAGGCGATGTTGATGTCAAAATTGCCTTTCGTCATCTCCAGGGCGGACTCTTTCAGCTCGGAGATGCTGTCATTCAGCATGGCGGCCAGGAACTTGGAGAGGTTGATGCCGAAGAAGACGCTGATCGCGCCGAGCAGAATCTCCAGGATAATGCAGCAGTATTTGATGACGTTGGCCACGCGGTACATGCGGACGGCGTTCTCATCCTCCACTTGTTCGATGCTGGCGATTCCCTGTTCCATCTCAGCGAAGATGTCCTGATACTGCGTGTTGTAGACGCCGTAGGCGCTCTGCGGGTTGTGGATGCGGCAGAATGTCTCAAATGGTTTGAACAGCGTGTTGAGCCGCTCCATGTCCTCGAGCACGGTGTCGAACAGCGCCGGATCCGCCGCGGAGGAGGATTTGAGTTCTGTGAGCAGGGCCGTCATATTCTCGAAATTGGCTTTCGCCGCATTGAGCTTTTCTTCCGTCTCCGCGTCTTCCGTCACCAGGCAGGCGTGGATCATATTTTTGCCGCCCTCCTGCAGATTGGACTGGCTCTGACTTGCCAGCGTCACATTGTGATAGGAAATCTGGTAAAAAGTCCGCAGCCGGTTCGAGATGAAGATCAGCCCGATCAGTGAGATGACGATACAGGCCACCATCAGCGCCAGTGTGCGGGAAAAGGCAAAGTTCAGCTTGTCCTTTACCTTCTTGTTTTTCAGTTTTTCATAGAGCGCGGCGGCACTCGTCTGAGCGCTGCCGTTCTTGCTCCCGGTTTTCTTAGTCATAGATATTTCCTCCGTCCTGCGGTAGTTTGAACTGCTTTCTACCTATCATCTTATATTTTTTTGGGCTAAAAAGCAACAGCCGATGCGCAAAACATTGTCCGGCCGATGCGCAAAACATTGTCCGGCGGGTGGCGTGGCAGGTGAAAGTGTGGTATACTGGAGACAGGTTCCTAGAGCGAATGCCTGCGGCGGGTGAATCTCTGACTCATGGGGCATTGCTCATGGTTCAACCGTGAGAATACAGCGAATGGAGAAGATTTGCCATGCAGCGAAACAGACTGCCGCTCAGCGGAGCGGTCTTGAAAAATCTGGCCTATCTGACCATGTTTATCGATCATTTTTTTGCCGCCCCGTTTGAGGGCTATCTCTGGCAGTGTTATAACGCGGGACAGGATTTGCGCGTGCTCCTGCTCATACAGCAGGCAGGAAGATCGATCGGAAGAGTGGCTTTTGTGCTCTTCGCGTTTCTGCTGGCGGAGGGTTTTGCGTACACGCACAATAGGCGCAGCTATATCCTGCGGCTGGGGGCGCTGGCCATCCTGTCCGAGGTGCCGTTCGACCTGCTCTTTATGGCGGCCCCGCTGGAATTTGAACATCAGAATATTTTCTTCACGCTGATGACCGGGATGCTTGTTCTGGCTGCGTGGGAGTGGGCGCAGAAGCGGATCGGGGAACTGCGCGGGGACGCGGCGGCCTTGCCGGGCGCTGAGACGGGCGCGCGGGTATGTCTCTTCCGCCTCGCGCAGGCTGGCGCGCTTATGATCGGCTGTGCGGCGGCTTATTTCCTGCACTTTGACTATGCGCATATGGGCGTGCTTCTGATTTTCACGTTCTATCTTCTGCGTGACAAGCCGGTGGCGGCGAGAGTGCTGCCGGTGGCGTGTGTGATGTATTTCGGGGATTTTTCCGTCAGCTGGTTTGACAATCTCCTGCTGTGGGATCATTATTACTCCGCAGGAGAGCTGCTGCGGTTTGCCCTGGGAGAGATGTGGGGACTGGCGGCGTTCGTGCCGATTGCGCTGTACAACGGAACCAAGGGGAAGCAGCTGCCGAAGAGCTTCTACTATGCGTTCTATCCGCTGCATCTGCTGCTCTTGTACGCGCTGATGATGCTTGCGTTCGGTACGACGATAAGGGTAGGATAAATGAGAGCGTATGTGAGGGAAGTCTGCGGCAGGATTGTGGCGGATGGCAGAGAATATGGGATTGTGGCGCTTGTCTTTGCGCTGTATGTTCCGGTGAGTAATTTCCTGTTTGGCGCCGTCTGCCCGCTGGTTGCTTTCTGCGGCATCCCCTGTCCGGGGTGCGGCCTCAGCAGGGCGGCATTCTGTCTGTTGACGGGCCGATGGCAGCAGGCGTGGCAGTACCATCCGATGATCTTTCCGATCGCGATCGCCGCGCTCTGGTTTGCCTGGAACCGCTATCTGCTGGGCCGGAAAGCGCGGGGGACGATGGCCGTCCTGCTTGTCCTGGCGGTGTGTCTCGTGATCGTGTACGGGCTGCGCATGTACCTGTATTTTCCGGACAGAGAGCCCTGTGTCTACAAGGCGGATAATCTGCTGGCGAGGTTTCTTTCGTACGGCCGTCTCCTGTGAGGCCGTCCGCTGTGTGTGGAGACGAGGGTTGAGGCGGCGTGCAGGCGGCGTTCTTCGCCGGACGGAAACTCAGCGCACCCAGCGTCCGGAAGCGCCGCAGGGCAGGATCAGTCCGTTGGCGGCGACGGGCAGCCCGATCTCGTCCGCCTCCACATGCCCGCCGAGCGCCGGCACGAGAGCGGTGTGCATCATGTAGGTCAGCACGGCGGGCTGCAGGCCGGTCGTGTAGGAATTGACCAGACAGAAGAGAGCGTCTTTCGACAGAATCTGTGCGGTGAGCCGGATCAGAGGGAAGACGCTCTCCTCGATTTTCCAGACTTCCCCTTTCGGTCCGCGGCCGTAGGAGGGCGGATCCATGATGATCGCGTCGTAGGTGTTGCCGCGCCGGATCTCGCGCTCCACGAATTTGACGCAGTCGTCCACCAGCCAGCGGATCGGCGCGTCGGCGAGCCCTGAGGCCGCGGCGTTCTCGCGCGCCCAGGTCACCATGCCTTTGGAGGCGTCCACGTGGGTGACGGCGGCGCCGGCCCTGGCGGCGGCGATGGTCGCGCCGCCGGTGTAGGCGAAGAGGTTGAGCACCCGGATCTGTCTGGCGGGATCCTGCCGCCGCGCCTCGCGGATGAGGGCGGAGAACCAGTCCCAGTTGGCGGCCTGTTCGGGGAAGAGGCCGGTGTGCTTGAAGCTGAACGGCTTCAGCCGGAAAGTCAGCGCTCCGTAGGAGACGCTCCATTCATCGGGCAGATCGAAGAATTCCCACTCGCCGCCGCCCTTGGCGCTGCGGTGATAGTGTCCGTTGAGATGCGCCCAGCGCGCGTCGTCTCTCGGTGTGTCCCAGATAACCTGCGGGTCGGGGCGCACCAGAATATATTCTCCCCAGCGCTCCAGCTTCTCCCCGCGGGAGGTATCCAGCACTTCATAGTCTTTCCAGTGATCGGCTGTCCACATGTTGTGTGTCCTTTCTTCCTATATATAATATGATGTGGTATGCGTCGGCCGTGTGGCGGTCCGGGCTGCCTTAAGGATAGCATATTCCGCGGAGAAAATCCACAGACTTCGGGACAGGGATACGGCGGGTTATGTGGACCGTGCCGCTTCGCCAAAGGATCCGGGGAATTTAAGCTTGCGTCCGTCCGGCGCTTGTGTTAGATTGATAGATAGATTGCGGCCGCGCGGCAAAGCAGGACAAGCGGAGATAAAGGAGGACGAAAAATGACTGTCAGAAAGACTGGGGGGGGGCGACGACTGCTGCTGACCCAGATTACGGGATACGGTGTAGGCGGAGTGGAGAGATACTGCAGCAATATGCTGGAAAATATGGATCTAAGCGGATATGACGTCACTTATTATACACCGCAGCGGATATGGAATCAGGAGGAGGCGGATCGGCTGAGAAGCCTCGGCATCGATATGCGCGCGGGAAATATGAGCGAGCCTGCGATGTCGGCTTCCGTCGGGGAGAAACTGAAATTCCATTTTACGGTAGTCGCCCAGCTGCGGGCTCTGTGCAGGGAAAAGTCCTTTGATATCATTCATGTGAACACCGGTTCCATTATCTTTCAGGCCTATATCATGTTTTTTGCCCGCCTGTTTGGCATCAAAAGGCGGCTTTCACATTCCCACAGCGCTGATTTTACCCAGCATGGCGGCCGGCTGCGAACTGTGATCACGCACAACGCGACGGATCTGCTGACCTGTTCCGACGTGGCGGCGAAATGTCTTTTTGGAGAGAAAGCGGCTCCCGGAGCCATTGTGATGAAAAACGGGATCGATCTGAAGAAGTTTGCGTTTGACGGGGCGGCCAGAGAAGCGTACCGCGCGAAACTCGGCATTAAGGAATCGGAGTTTGTGATCGGCCATGTGGGCAATTTCGGGCCCGCAAAAAATCATAAGTTTCTGGTGGAGGCGTTTCGGATTGCCGCCGACCGGGATCCTGCGCTGAAACTGCTGCTGCTGGGAGGCGGTTTGGAGAGGGAAGTACGCGCACAGGTCCAGTCTCTGGGGCTGGAAGACAGAGTGATCCTGGCCGGCCAGCAGAAAGACGTGGAAAACTATTACTGCGCCATGGACGCGTATGCGATGCCCAGTGTGTGCGAGGGTCTTGGATTTGCGGGGATTGAGGCGCAGGCCTCCGGGCTGTACTGCCTTTTCTCGGACCGGATGCCGCCGGAAGTCAAGGTGACCGAGCACGCGGAGTTTCTGCCGATCGAGGATGCAGGTCTCTGGGCGGAGCGGATTCTGGAGGCCAGAGGGAAGACGCTGCGCAGGGAGGATGCCTGGACGGCGGTCAGGGATGCGGGCTATGACGTGCGGGAATGCGCCGCCGCCCTGAGGAGACTGTATGACGGCGCCTGATTTGGCGCCGGAGACGGAAATTCTTCGGCCGGCGGATAAATTTCTGAAAAAAAGTGCTTGCATTATGAAAATACATCATGTATAATAGCCATTGCTGTGACATGATAGCGAAGAAGCGTGAGGTTGCTGAATACCGGCGACGGCGTTCAGGTTTTCCGTGGAGCGAATGTCAAGTTAGGAAACTGACGACAAGTCACTGTACAAGCAAGATTGTCCGGCACAGCCGGAAACAACGTGGTTAGTGTTTTACCGGGTAGGACACACACGGAAGAGTGTACAGTCACCGCTTGTCGTACTTATGTACTTAAAAGTGCGAAAAGGAGGCGACTTTTTTTATGGCAAGTCAGGTAATGAGAATCACATTGAAAGCCTACGATCATCAGCTGGTTGATGCATCGGCAAAAAAGATCATCGAAACGGTAAAGAAGAACGGTTCCCAGGTGAGCGGACCCGTGCCGCTTCCCACGAAGAAAGAAGTGGTTACGATCCTCAGAGCGGTCCACAAGTACAAGGACTCCAGAGAGCAGTTCGAGCAGAGAACCCACAAGAGGCTCATCGACATCATTACCCCCACCCCGAAGACGGTGGATGCGCTGCAGAGGCTGGAAATGCCTGCCGGCGTCTACATTGATATCAAGATGAAAACCAAATAACGACCCCTACTAGGATGATCTGAAGCAGACTTCGGGATTTGCCGCGATGTGACCGCTTCGGATCCGCTGTAGAACAACAGGAGGTAAAGAAATGAAGAAAGCTATTTTGGCAACCAAAGTCGGAATGACACAGATTTTCAACGAGGACGGCACGCTGACGCCCGTCACCGTACTGCAGGCAGGGCCCTGCGCGGTAACGCAGGTCAAGACCGTGGAGAACGACGGTTACAGCGCCGTACAGGTTGGTTTCGTAGACAAGAAAGAGAGAATCGTCAACAAGGATAAGGGCGGCAAAAAAGAAGTGATCCACAGACACGGTGTGAACAAACCCCTGAAAGGCCACTTCGACAAGGCCGGCGTATCCTGCAAGAGATATGTCAGGGAACTGAAGCTGGACAACGCGGAAGAGTACACACTCGGCAGCGAGATCAAGGCGGATATCTTCGAGGCGGGCGATCGGATTGACGCGACCGCAATTTCCAAAGGTAAGGGATTCCAGGGTGCGATCAAGAGACACGGACAGCACAGAGGTCCCATGGCACACGGCTCCAAATTCCATCGTCATCAGGGTTCCAACGGCGCCTGCTCTTCGCCCAGCAAGGTATTCAAGGGCAAGGGGATGCCGGGACACATGGGCTGCGTGAGGGTGACGGTCCAGAATCTCACGGTCGTGAGAGTGGATGCGGACAAGAACCTGATTCTTGTCAAGGGCGCCGTACCGGGCCCGAAGAAAGCCTTGGTAACTATCAAAGAGACGACGAAAGCCGAGGCGAAATAGTGACCCGCAGTCACAGATGAAAGGAGGACCATTCAGATGGCAAACGTATCTGTTTACAATATGGAAGGCAAAGAAGTCGGCAAGATGGAACTGAATGATGCGGTATTCGGTGTCAAGATCAACGAGCACCTGGTGCACATGGCGGTAGTCCAGACGCTGGCGAACAAGAGACAGGGAACGCAGAAAGCAAAGACGCGCTCCGAGGTTTCCGGCGGCGGCAGAAAGCCCTGGAGACAGAAAGGCACGGGTCACGCGAGACAGGGTTCGACGAGAGCGCCTCAGTGGAAAGGCGGCGGCGTTGTGTTCGCTCCCGTTCCGAGAGATTATTCCTTTAAGCTGAACAAGAAAGAGAAGCGCGCGGCGCTCAAGTCCGTTCTCACGAGCAGAGTGCAGGAGAACAAACTGATCGTTCTGGATGAGTTGAAACTCGATGAGATCAAGACGAAGAAGTTCAAGGAGGTTATGGATAACCTCAAGGTAGAGAAAGCGATGGTAGTGATTGGCGAGCAGGATCAGAACGTGATCTGCTCCGCTAAGAATCTTCCCACCATATCTACGGCGGTAGCGGACAGCATCAACGTATATGATATCCTGAAAGGCGATACACTGGTGCTCACCAAGGATGCCGTGGCAAAGATTGAGGAGGTGTATGCGTAATGGCAGCGATCCAATATTATGACGTGATCCTCAAACCCGTGATCACAGAGAAGAGCATGGCGGGCATGAGCGATAAGAAATATACGTTCCTGGTTCATCCGGAAGCAAACAAGACACAGATCAAAGAGGCTGTGGAGAAGATGTTCGAGGGTACGAAAGTTGCGAAAGTCAACACCATGAACCTGGACGGCAAGACCAAGAGACGCGGCATGGTGTACGGCAAGACGGCCAAGACCAAGAAAGCCATCGTGCAGCTGACCGAGGACAGCAAGGACATCGAGATTTTTGCGGGCCTCTAAAAAGAATCGCAAGCGATTCTTCACGGACTTTGAAGACGGGACAGTAATTTATAAGAAAAGGAGATAAGATCATGGGAATTAAGACATACAACCCATATACACCTTCCAGACGTAACATGACCGGTTCCGATTTTGCGGAGATCACCAAGACCACTCCTGAGAAAGCGCTCTGCACTTCCCTCAAGAAGAATGCCGGACGCAACAATCAGGGCAAGATCACGGTCAGACATCACGGCGGCGGGAACAGAAGATTATATCGAAACGTAGATTTTAAGAGAAATAAAGACGGCGTTGCCGCAAAGGTTATCGGCATCGAGTACGATCCGAACAGAACGGCAAATATCGCCCTCATCTGCTATGAGGACGGCGAGAAAGCATATATCCTCGCACCAGAGGGACTGACGGACGGCATGAAAGTCATGAACGGTCCCGAGGCGGAGGTAAGGCTGGGCAACTGCCTGCCTCTGGAGCAGATTCCGGTAGGTACGCTGGTTCACAATATCGAGCTGCATCCGGGCAAAGGCGGCCAGATGGTCCGCTCCGCCGGCAACAGCGCACAGCTTATGGCTAAGGAAGGCAAGTACGCGACGCTGCGTCTGCCCTCCGGCGAGATGAGAATGGTTCCGATCGTATGCCGCGCAACCGTCGGCACGGTCGGCAATGTAGATCACAACCTGGTCAAGATCGGTAAGGCAGGCCGCAAACGCCATATGGGCATCCGTCCTACGGTCCGCGGTTCCGTTATGAACCCGAACGACCACCCGCACGGCGGTGGTGAGGGCAGAGCCCCGATCGGTCGTCCCGGACCGTGCACACCCTGGGGTAAACCCGCGCTCGGCTTGAAGACGCGCAAGAAGAAGAAAGCGTCCAACAAGCTGATCGTAAGAAGAAGAGACGGCAGAGCGATTAAATAGGAGGAAAGAACATGGCTAGATCACTGAAAAAAGGACCTTTTGCGGATGCGAGCTTACTGAAAAAAGTAGATGCAATGAACGCTTCGGGACAGAAGCAGGTTATCAAGACCTGGTCTCGCCGCTCTACGATTTTTCCCTCTTTTGTAGGACATACGTTTGCGGTCCACGACGGGAGAAAGCACGTACCGGTATATGTTACAGAGGACATGGTCGGACATAAGCTCGGTGAGTTTGTCTCCACCAGGACCTACAGAGGACACGACAAAGACGAGAGAAAGTCCAAGGTTCGTTAATTTGAAAGGAGGTTGTTATCTATGGCTAAAGGACATAGATCCCAGATAAAGAGAGAGAGAAATGCGAACAAAGATACAAGACCCTCCGCAAAGCTGTCTTATGCAAGAGTGTCTGTACAGAAGGCGTGTTTCGTATTGGATGCCATCAGAGGCAAGGATGTGGAAACTGCGCTGGGAATTTTGGCATACAATCCCAGATATGCTTCCGGTATCATCAAGAAGCTGCTTGAATCCGCTCGCGCGAACGCCGAGTATCTGTACGGTCAGGATCCCACGAAATATCCCAATCCGGAGCATCTGTATGTCGCAGAGTGCTACGCGAACAAGGGACCTACGATGAAGAGGATCAGACCGAGAGCGCAGGGCAGGGCGTATCGCATTGAGAAGAGAATGAGCCATATCACGATCATTCTTGACGAGAGATAGGATTTTAGGAAGGAGAACAACATGGGACAGAAAGTTAATCCACACGGCCTGAGAGTCGGTATCATTAAAGATTGGGATTCCAAGTGGTATGCTGATGGAGAATTTTCCGAGTTTCTGGTGGAAGATTACAACATCAGAAAATATCTGAAGAAGAAGTTATACAGTGCCGGTGTCGCTAAGATCGAGATCGAGAGAGCGTCCGACAGAGTGAGAGTTATCATCTATACCGCCAAGCCGGGCGTAGTGATCGGCAAGGGCGGCGCAGAGATCGAGAACACCAAGAAAGAGATTGCCAAGCTCACCAACAAAAAAGTATTTATCGATATTCAGGAGATCAAAAGGCCCGACAGAGACGCGCAGCTCGTCGCGGAGAACATCGCGCAGCAGCTTGAGAACCGTGTGTCTTTCAGACGCGCCATGAAATCCTGCATGGGCAGAACCATGAAAGCGGGCGCGCTGGGCATCAAGACCGCCGTAGCCGGCCGCCTGGGCGGAGCGGATATCGCCCGCACGGAGTTCTACAGCGAGGGCACGATCCCGCTGCAGACACTGAGAGCGGATATCGATTACGGTTTTGCGGAGGCCGACACCACTTACGGTAAACTCGGCGTCAAGGTATGGATCTATAAGGGTGAGGTACTTCCTACTAAATCTAATGCGGAAGGGAGCGATAAATAATGTTAATGCCTAAGAGAGTAAAACGTCGTAAACAGTTCCGCGGTTCCATGAGCGGTAAAGCTACCCGCGGCAATACGATCACATATGGTGAATACGGTATCGTGGCTTTAGAGCCCTGCTGGATCAAGTCGAACCAGATCGAGGCAGCCCGTATCGCCATGACACGTTATATCAAGCGTGGCGGTAAAGTCTGGATCAAGATCTTCCCTGACAAGCCTGTCACAGCGAAACCGGCGGAGACACGTATGGGTTCCGGTAAAGGTACTCTGGAATACTGGGTAGCGGTTGTCAAGCCCGGCCGCGTTATGTTTGAGATCGCGGGGGTAACCGAGGATGTCGCAAAAGAGGCGCTGCGTCTTGCGACACACAAGCTGCCGTGCAAATGTAAAATCGTTTCTAAAGCGGACTTGGAAGGCGGTGTAGCGAATGAAAACTAATCAATATGTAGAGGATCTGCAGAAAAAGACACCTGCGGAGTTGACACAGGCGTTGGTGGATGCCAAGAAAGAACTTTTCAATCTGAGATTCCAGAATGCGACGAATCAGCTGGATAACACGGCGAGAATCAAGGATGTCAGAAAGAACATCGCCAGAATCCAGACAGTGATCACGCAGAAAGCGAAGACGGCAAACTAAATAAGCGATGATTTCGCGGAGGCGGAATCGGAGGAAGGGAGAAGCAATCGTGGAAAGAAATCTGAGAAAAACCCGTGTCGGTAAGGTTACCAGCAACAAGATGGATAAGACGATCGTGGTAGCTATTGAGAACCATGTAAAACATCCGCTTTACAATAAGATTGTGAAGAAGACCTATAAATTGAAAGCGCATGATGAGAA
>CANPZI010000035.1 GCA_947588995.1 uncultured Lachnospiraceae bacterium | reverse complement strand
GGCGGGATTTGAGCTGATGCGGGACAAGAGAGAGGAGTACATAAAGGTCATGGCTGCCGTGGACAGGCAGTGAGCCGGAGGCAGTGGATATCGGTTGTTTCACCGGAGGACGGTGGCGGCCGATATTTTTATGCGGGTAATCTGCCAAACGAATCTCCTGCGCCGTGCATAAAATAGTTTGTACTATTGTCTGGAGGTGTGATATGATGAGTGACATAGGGGAAATTTTCCGGCTGCACGGCAGAGTGTGATGAGGAAAGAGTGCTATGAAAAAAATACTGGCTGCTGCGGGCGGCATTGTCGGGGTCATCATTATCGGCATCATTCTGATCAGGGTGCGCGAGACGGACGTCGAAGTGACGAGAGAGCGGACGAAAGCAGGGTTTATACTCAATGGCAGTATTGACGACCACAGTTGGGGACAGGCACACTATGAGGGGATGGAACAGTGTGCGGCGGATCTGAACCTCGAAGTGTATTATCGTGAGAACGTGCCGGCGGACGAGCGGTGCAGGGACTGTATCGAAGAGCTGATCGATCAGGGCTGTGAGATCATCATCTGCAATTCTTTCGGCTTCGGCGAGTATGCGCTGGCGGCCGCGAAAGAGCACCGCGATATCTATTTTTTTCATGCGGCGGGCGTGGAGGAGACAGACAATCTGGCGACCTACTTTGGCAGGATCTATCAGATGCGTTATCTCTCAGGCATCGTCGCAGGGCTGCAGACGGAGACGGACGAGATCGGTTATGTCGCGGCCTACCCGATACCGGAAGTAAACCGTGGGATCAATGCTTTTACGCTGGGCGTACGGCTTGTCAATCCCGACGCGAAAGTCTATGTGGAGTGGACGCAGTCGTGGACGGGAGAGACGGAGGCGCAGACAGCCACCGAAAAGCTGCTTGACGGGCACGACATAGATGTGCTCACCATACATACGGATACGAACAGGCCGCTGGACATCGCGCAGGAGCGGGGCATCTGGTGCATTGGCTACAATATGGACAATATCGAGAGGTATCCGGATACCTTTCTGACAGCGCCTGTTTTTGAATGGGAAAATTTTTATGAGCCGCACATTCTGGAATGCCTGCAGGGGAAATTTGCGGGGAAACATTACTGGGACGGCGTAGAGACGAATACGGTCGCGCTGGCGCCGCTGAGCCGGAACGTCAAGCCCGGCATCGCGCAGCGGGTGGAAGAGGTGCGGGAAAAATTTCTGAACGAAACGTTCGATGTCTTCTATGGGCCGATCACAGACACGGAGGGGACGATGCGCGTCGGTGAGATGGAGTCCATGACGGACGCCGAGATGCTGAATGCGTTTGACTGGTATGTGGACGGTGTGGTTACGGACGTTGAGTGATATGGGCGATGGAAATGCGGAAGGCACAGAATTCTATGGTTGAGACATGGAAAACGTGGATTGAGCGAAACAGAAAAATCATGGCCGGTATGTTGGTTTTCATACTGGCATTCGGCGTGGTGGGCATTCTGATGCACGACAGGATGCGTACCCTGCTCAATTATTATGTGGAGCAGCAGACGGCGCGGCAGGCGGAACTCCTGGCACAGGTCATGGAGGACAGATTCAAAGCGCAGCTGGGGGAGCTTTCGCGGACGGCGGATTTCCTGCAGTATGCGGGGCAGGATGTAGAGGATATGACGGCTGCTCTGGCGTCGGAGGAAGAGTCTGTCTCTGTGGGGCTTCTGGAGCTGGACGGCGGAGCCGTGTACGGTGAGGCGCTGGATTTTCTGGCTTTCGACGGGATCAGACGGTCTTTTCGCGGGGAGGAGGCGGTCAGTTACAGCGCGGACCGCGGGCTTCTGTTTACGGTGCCGGTGTATCGGAACAAAAATGTGCGCTATGTGCTGTACAAATTGTATGCGCCGGAGATCCTCTATGAAACATTCGGCATTTCCTGCTACGAGGGCGAGGGAAAGGCACTCGTCATAGACCGGGATGAGCGGGTTGTGATCCCGGCCGGTGCGGAGGCCGGAGAAGATTTTCTGCGGCTGGAGGACGTCTATGACGGCTTTTTGAAGATGCGGGAGCAGATGCAGGTTCTTCGGGCATCTTCCGTCTTCGTCTCCGCGCGAAGCGGCGACTGCTTCCTCTTCGCTTCCGAGATTGCGGATACGGATCTGCTTCTCGTGGGACTGATCCCTGAGAGGACAGCGATGGAGGGGATAGCCTATCTGATCGTGCTGGTGCTTTTTGTGCTGGCGATCCTGATGCTCGCGCTCTTTGTCGGCATGGTCTACCTGTTCGGCGCGGAGGAAAAAGCGAGAGAGAGCGACGAACTCAGAGAGGCGAAGCGCATGGCCGAGCACGCCAATCATGCCAAGAGCGACTTCCTGGCCAACATGTCTCATGAGATCCGCACCCCGATCAATGCGATCATGGGTATGAATGAGATGATTCTCAGGGAAAGCGAGCAGGAGGAGATCAGCGAGTATGCGCAGAACATCGAGATGGCCAGCCGGACGCTTCTTGCGCTGATCAACGATATCCTCGATTTTTCCAAGATTGAGTCGGGTAAGATGGAGATCATCGAGGGCACGTACGACACCGCCTCTGTCCTGAACGATGCCATCAATATGGTGCGCATCAAGGCGGAGGACAAAAACCTCTGGTTCTATATCAATATCGACGAGGCGCTGCCGAGCGAGCTGTGGGGCGACGGGACCCGCATTCATCAGGTGATTACCAATATCCTGAACAATGCCGTAAAGTATACAAAGCAGGGCGGCGTCTCCCTGACCGTGACCGGCGAGCCGATGGAGGGCGATCGGATTCTGCTGAAAGCCCAGGTGGAAGATACGGGCATCGGCATCCGGGAGGAGGATATGCCGAAGCTGTTCCACAATTTTGAGCGGTTGGATATGGAGGAAAACAGAAATGTGGAGGGCACCGGTCTGGGACTGGCCATCACATACAGGCTGGTAAAACAGATGAACGGCGAGATCGGCGTGGAGAGCGAACACGGCGTCGGTTCCGTGTTTACCATCGCAATCCCGCAGGGAATCATGAGCGACGTGCCCATCGGCGACTTCGAGGAGCGCTATCAGACGGTCATGCAGAACAACAGAAAGATGCATCGCTACCGCGAGACCTTTGTCGCACCGGACGCCAGAATTCTGGTGGTGGACGACACGTCGATGAATCTGCTCGTGATCAGCCAGCTGTTAAAAAAGACGAAAGTGCGGGTGGACACCTGCACAAGCGGGAAAGAGTGTCTGTTTATGATCCAGAAAGAGCATTACGACGTGATTCTGCTGGATCATATGATGCCGGAGATGGACGGGATCGAAACACTGCGCGCGTTCAAGGATATGTACAATCACAAATGTCAGGGAACGCCGGTTATTGCGCTTACCGCCAACGCCATCGTGGGCGTGCGGGAAATGTATCTCAAAGAAGGTTTCAGTGACTATCTGAGCAAGCCGGTGGAGGCCGGCGAACTGGAAGCGATGCTCAAAAAGTATATCCCTTCCGCCAAAGTACATCCCATCACGGAACAGATCCGCACGGACAGAATGCGGGCGATGGAGATGAGAGGCGAAGCGGAGGACAGCGCGGAAAAGACGGACGGAAAGCAGGCATGGCTGGACACGGGCATGGGTATTCGTTACTGCGGCGGCAGCGAAGAGGTGTACAGGGAGGTGCTGCAGGAGTTCTGTGCCGTGTCGGAGGAAGAGCGCTGTGCCATCGACGCGGTGTTTGACGCGGAGGACTGGAAAGAGTACACGGTGCGTGTACACGGCCTGAAATCCTCGGCCCTGAGCGTGGGGGCAAAGAAATTGTCCGAGGAGGCGGCAAGTCTGGAAAATGCGGGCAATGAACTGTTAAAAGAGGGATCGGCGCACCGGGAGGAGCTGATTGCCTATATCAAAGAATATCACGGCAAAACCATGGAGATCTACAGACAGTCCGCCGAGGCGGGGACAGTCTGGCTGTGTTCCTGAGCCGCCCCGCTTTTTGGCTGACTTCTTCGCCTGATTTGGGAAATAGGCTTGCGAAAACGGGAAGATTTTGTTATACTATAACATTATTGGAGTATGCTGTATATTGTATATAGGAATTTGCCTATACTGAGGAGTCGGGTGGGAGAGTGATAGCATGCATGTAGTGATCGTATCACAGGTTCAGAGTTATCTGTTGGTGTCCCTGAAAGAGTTTTTTGAGAATACGGAGTACGAGGTCACGATCGTGAAAGCGGAGGTCGAGGCGGTCAGCCAGATCGATACGGATACCATGGATGTGTTCCTGCTCTACGTGGACGAAAAGATGGCGGATCAGCAGCAGGCGCTCAACTATATCAAGGATAAGGCGGTGGAAAAAGATATTCCCGTCTTTGCGATCGGGGATCCTCAGGAGCTTAGCAGGGTGGAGAGCATGATTTCCAGGAATCTGATCCGCCGCAAGTTCTTCAGGCCGATCAATGTCAGCGAAGTGGTTGACGGCATTGAGAACTTCATGAAGGATCACAACAAGCGCAACAAGAAGAAGATTCTGGTGGTGGATGATTCCGGCGCGATGCTGCGCAACGTCAAGGGCTGGCTGGAAGAGGACTATCAGGTGACGCTGGCGAACTCGGGCGCGATGGCGATCAAGTATCTGGCGACCAACAGGCCGGATCTGGTGCTGCTCGACTACGAGATGCCGATTGTGGACGGCAAGCAGGTGCTGGCGATGATCCGAAGCGAGATGGAGTTCGAGGACATCCCCGTGATTTTCCTGACGAACAAGGGCGACCGGGAGACGATCCTGGAGGTTATGGCGCTGCACCCGCAGGGATATCTGCTCAAGACGATGGAGCCGGAGAAGATTGTCGAGTCCATCAACAATTTCTTCGAGGAGCGCAGGAAGAAAGAACTTCTGAGTTTTTAGCACCGAAAAATGAAATAATAAAAAAATACCGAAAAGCGCGGGAGGATCTCCGGCGCTTTTTTGCGCGTGCAATTCGCAAAGCGTCTCTCCGCTCGGTATATGCGTACGCTTTGGCCGGCTGGGAGGGCGCGAAAGGCGGCTGGTTTGACAAAGAGAGAAATTCGTAGTATAACTGGATATAGAAAACATAGTAAACATATAGGAATTTAGGTACTACAAAACAAAAAGTTGGACCGAAGTAAGAGGAGAAAGAAACGGTATGAAGATTTCGACAAAGGGAAGATATGCGCTGCGGCTCATGCTTGATTTGGCGTTAAACGACAGCGGCGAGCCGGTGCGGATCAGGGATATCGCGGCCAGACAGGAAATCTCCGACAAGTATCTGGAGCAGATCATCTCCACGCTGAACAAGGCCGGGTTTGTCAGAAGCGTCAGAGGACCGCAGGGAGGTTACCGCCTGACCAGGGAACCGTCCCAGTATACGGTGGGGATGATCCTGCGCCTGACGGAGGGATCGCTTGCGCCTGTCGCCTGCCTGGACAATGAGGTCAATGACTGCCCCAGACAGGCCTCCTGCGCCACGCTGCGCCTGTGGCAGATGCTGTACGAAGCGGTCGGCAGCGTGGTCGATAAAGTGACGCTGGCGGACCTGATGGAATGGCAGGAACAGATGAGGGACAATTATGTTATTTAGCAGCGCGGCTTTGCGAATGGCGCGGGCCAAACGCCAGCGCGCCGCCGATATTTTATCATAATATACCTTGCATTTGTGCGGCGGCCTATTGTACAATATAAGGAGTAAATTTTTGCGGAATTTACTGCCGGGCAGTTTGGGTGCGCTGAGAGAGTGATCGGATATCGGGGATTTGCATGGCCAAATGGAAGCGTCTGTGGGAGCAGATCAAGCATTTTAAACTGAATATCATGAACTATGACGTCTTTCTGCAGATCTGTTCCATCGCCCTGGCGGTCGTACATTTTGTGCTGATGATTGCCATGCGCCTAAGCGGACGCTTCCTGTTGACGACGGTCAATATTTTCAGCATCTGTACCTATCTTGTCGCGTTCCGCTATGCGGCCAGAAACCGCATCAAACTGGTCTACTATATTTTTGTCACGGAGATTCTGATCTACTCGACGCTGTCCGTCTGTATTCTGGGCGAGTACACGCAGTTTTCGGTATACTGTCTGGCGGTCATCCCTTTTACTTTCCTGACCGGCTATGTGCTGGACTGCCAGAACCTCGATGAGGACAGGAAGATTTTTCACCCGATCAAAAATGTGATTATCCTCTGCATCTGGTATCTCGTGGAGCTGGGGATCGGCGCGCTCTTCGGCTCACAGTATGAGATGGGGGCCGACGCCGTCGGCACGTTCCTGCGCTACCTGAATCTTCTGATCAATATCTTCTGTCTGGTGTTCGGCAGCGCCGTGCTCGCCATGGTGGCCGTGGACCACATCAGGACGATCCGGAAGAATATGGATGAGATGGAGCGGCTGATGCACGAAGCCGAGGCCTCTAACGAGGCCAAGAGCGCTTTTCTCGCCAATATGTCCCACGAGATCAGGACGCCCATGAACGCGATCTGCGGGATGGCGGATATGCTTTTGGACGAGGAACTTTCGGAGCAGGGCAGGGAGTGCGCGGCGACGATCAAATCGTCGGGCGACGGGCTTTTGAGCATTATCAACGACATCCTGGATTTCTCCAAGATTGAGTCCGGCAAGATGCCGATCACGCCGGAGGAATACTATTTTTCCTCGCTGGTGCACGACGTTATGAGCATGATGGACGTGCGGGTCAAGGATAAGCCGGTTGAGCTGATCGCCGAGGTGTCGGACGATGTGCCGTCCAGGCTGTACGGAGACACCGGCAGGATCAAGCAGATCCTGATCAATATCATGGGCAACGCGGTTAAATTCACCCATGAGGGCACGGTCAGGCTGCACATTTCATGGCAGGCACGGGAAAGCGGTACGGGCAGACTCCTGTTTCGCGTCGCGGACACGGGGATCGGCATCAGGCCGGATGATATGGCGAAGCTGTTCGACGCTTTTGAACAGGTGGATATGAAGAAAAACAGAGGCGTCGAGGGTACCGGGCTGGGGCTGTCCATCTGCAAGCTGTTGGTGGAGAGCATGGACGGCCATATCAGTGTGGAGAGCGAGTACGGCCGGGGAAGCACATTCAGCTTTGATATCGTGCAGCAGGTGATAGACGCGACACCCTGCGAGTACAGCAAGAGTAAGAGGGACGTGACACACAGACAGTTCGCCGTGGATTTCAGAGCGCCGGAGGCCAAGGTGCTGGTGGTAGACGACAACAAAGTCAACCTGCGCGTGGCGGCCGGGCTCTTAAAGAAGTTCGGCATCGCGCCGGATCTGGTGGACAACGGGCGTGACTGTGTGGACATGATACGCGGACAGGCGCGCTACGATCTGATCTTCATGGATCATATGATGCCGGAGATGGACGGTATCGAGGCGACGGAGCTGATCCGCGCGACCGGCACAGAGTACACGGACCGTCTTCCGGTCATCGCGCTCTCCGCCAATGCGGTCAAAGATATGGAGAAGCAGTTTCTGGCGGGCGGTATGAATGATTTTCTGCCGAAGCCGATCGATATGGCGTTACTTGGCAGAGTGCTCAGAAAATGGCTCCCGGAAAACCTGATACAGGAAACTGCCGGGGCACAGTATAATAAGGAGGGATTGCAATGACAGAGTCACAGTACAGAAGAGCCAACAAAACCGTTTTTTCGGTGATTATCGTAATTCTTTTATACTTTATCGTGGCGATGGGGTATACAGCGTTGCATACGGATGCCACTCTGCAGGGTTACCTGAAAGTGATCATATCCGTGCTGTCCTGTATCGGGACAGTCGCTTTCTATGTGCTGTGGCGTGACCACAAAAAGGGCGCGGTGGCCATGATGGCATGCGCTACGGCCGCCTATGCGGTGATTGTGCTGCTCGGTATGGATGCCGGCGTGTACGCGTACGCGTTCCCGGTGCTGTTCGGCGCGATGGCCTACCATAACAGGAGATTGGTGGTCTGCGGCAATGCGGCGATCATTCTGGTAAATCTGATCAAGCTGTTCACGGCGGGTGAGGCGCAGGCCTCGTCCGTGCAGCTGGCGTTTTTGACCTGTCTGCTGGTGGCATACGCCTCCATCCGAATCTCCAGGCTGCTCATCGACTTCAACGACGAGAATGTGAGCGCGGTGGAGGAGGCGGCCAAGGTACAGGAGGCCAATCAGCAGAAGATGATTCAGGTGGCCGCGGACATTATCCGCAATTTTGACGGCGCGATGGAGCGTCTCAATGATCTGCAGGGCAATGTGGACACGAACAACTTTGCCATGACCAATATCGCGGAGAGTACGGACGCTACGGCGCAGTCCATTCAGCGTCAGGCCGATATGTGCATGGATATCCGCAGCAACACGGATTCCGTGGAGGCGAGCATGAAGCAGCTGATCGCCGCGTCGGGCAGAGCCAACAGCATGGTTTCCCAGGGTGCGGAAGTCGTGGAGAGCCTGAGAAAGCAGGCGCAGAACGTGGAGCAGGCCAGCAGCGCCACCGTCTCTGTCAGCAACAGGTTGAGCGAAAAAGTGGAGGAAGTGCAGAATTTCATCAGCGTGATCCTGTCCATCTCCAGCCAGACAAATCTGCTGGCGCTGAACGCCTCCATCGAGGCGGCGCGCGCCGGGGAAGCCGGCAGGGGCTTTGCGGTGGTCGCGGAGGAGATCAGGCAGCTCTCGGAGCAGACCAAGGACGCTTCCAACAGTATCACCAGCATCATCAACGAGCTGATTCAGGATACAAAGAGCGTGAGCGAGAGCGTGGACAGCGCGGTGGCCTCCATCAACAGGCAGAATGAGTTGATCGAGGAGACTAAGGAGAAGTTCGCGGCGGTGGACGAGGAAGTACAGAACATGGCGCAGGGTGTCAGGGACAGCGAGAAAGTCATGGCCGGTATTCTGGACAGCACGAATGCAATCTCCGACGATATCTCGCAGCTTTCGGCGGCCAGCGAGGAAGTGGCGGCCTCCAGCATGGAGGGACTCAGGACTTCCGAGGCGACCGTGCAGGATATGCAGGCGTGCAGGGAGATGCTGGAGGGGATTCTGGGCCTTGCCAGACAATTGCAGTAATTTGCGGTTGACTTTATCGCGTCAGTGTACTAAGATATAAATGTCGGTCGGCGCCGGCAGAGCGTGACGCGGATTCTGTGGAATTATTGGTGGCGGGTATTTTCCGATTGGAAGATGCCCGCTTTGCTTTTATTCGCGAATCATAACAAGGAGGACGATCCATGAAACGAAAACTGCGCGCTTACCGCAAGACGGTCAGCATCGTGAATGAGAAGGCGATTTCCATGTTTGAGGGGATCGCGGGCAATAAGAAGTGTTTTCTCCTGGAGAGCTATGACAAAGATTATGACAGGTACTCTTTCTTCGGCATCGACCCGGAGGAGATCATCTCCTCAAAAGGCATGAGCCTGACGATCACGAAAGCGGACGGCAGCGTGGAGGTCAGGGAGGGCAATCCGCTGGAGCGCCTGAAAGAGTATTACGATGAGTTCGAGGTGGTCAAGGACGAGGGGGAGCTTGCCATGATCGGCGGTCTGGTCGGCAGTCTTGCCTATGACTTTATCCGTTACAGCGAAGAGCTGCCGGACAACAATCCGGACGATATCGGAATCGAGACGATCCAGCTCATGCTCACCAGGGAGTTCATCATTATCGATCACAGGGCGGAGACGATGACGGGGGTCGCGCTCGAGGCGGATACGCCGGAGGGCCGCCTGATCGGGGAGCGCAAGGCGGCGGAACTGGTGGAGCTGGTCAGAAACAGCATGAAAGAAAATACGGAGTCGGAGAAGTTCGTGCATGACGGAAAGATCGTGCACAAGACGGACACACTGGAGGAATACTGCGCCAAGGTGGAGCAGATCAAGCACTACATCAGGGAGGGCCACATCTTCCAGACCGTGCTGTCCCAGAGATGGACCATCGAGACGGGACACGACGGCCTGACGCTCTACAAGGAGCTGCGCGAGCTGAATCCGTCCCCTTATCTGTACTACTTTAACTTCGGCGATTTCGAGATCATTGGTTCCAGCCCGGAGATGCTGGTGAAGCAGACGGACAACAAGGTGTTCACCTGCCCCATCGCCGGAACCAGACGCCGCGGCAGGGACGAGGAGGAAGACCAGCTGCTGCGGGATGAACTGCTCCGTGACGAGAAAGAGCGGGCGGAACATGTCATGCTGGTGGATCTGGCGAGAAACGACATGGGCAGGATCGCGGAGTTCGGGACGGTGAAAGTGACGCAGTTCATGAACGTGCAGAATTACTCCCATGTCATGCACATCGTCTCCATGGTCGAGGGCAGAAAAAAGGGAGAGCGGCATCCGTTAGACCTGGTGGCTTCTTTCCTGCCGGCGGGAACTCTTTCCGGCGCGCCTAAGATCCGCGCGATGGAGATCATCGACGAGCTGGAGACGACGCGCAGAGGCCTCTACGGCGGCGCTACGGGCTATGTGGGCTTCAACGGCAATATGGATATGTGCATCACGATCCGCACCATGATCAAGAAAGGCGGCAAGGTCTATCTGCAGGCCGGCGCCGGCATCGTGGCGGATTCCGTGGGCGAGTCGGAGTATAAAGAGTGCTGCAACAAGGTGATGGCGCTCGCCAAGACTCTGGTGGAGGAGGAAAATCTATGATTTTACTGATTGATAATTACGATTCGTTTACTTATAATCTATACCAGTATATCGGCACCTTCACGAGCGACATCAGGGTGGTCAGAAATGACAAAACCACGCTTGAGGAGATCGAGGCGGCGGACACGGACGGGATCGTGCTCTCCCCCGGACCCAAGAGTCCGAAAGAGGCAGGGATCTGTATCGATGTCGTCAGGCATTTTACAGGGAAGAAGCCCATCCTCGGCATCTGTCTCGGTCATCAGTGCATCGGCGAGGCGCTGGGCGGCACAGTCTCCTATGCGAAGCAAATCTTTCACGGCAAGCAGAGCCGGATCGAGCACGACGGCGCGAGTATCTTTACGGGGATTCCCTCGCCCATGCGGGTGGCGCGATATCACTCGCTGGCCGTGCAGAGGGAAGACCTGCCCTCCTGTCTGCAGATCACGGCGCAGACGGAGGACGGCGAGATTATGGCGATACGCCACAGGGAGTACCCGGTGATCGGCCTGCAGTTTCATCCCGAGTCCATCTATACGGAGCACGGCAAGCGGCTGATTGAGAATTTTGTGAACGGCGTGGTGTAATGAGGGGAAAAGCATACGAAAATGGAGAATGGTGTGAAAAATCACACGGGAATGGAGAGTAACATGATTTTAGATGAAATCGTGGCGGATAAGCGGAAACGGCTGGCAGAGCACAAGGCTCGTGTCTCGGAGGAGAGGATGAGAGAGCTTGCGGCGGCGTGCGGCAGGGACAGCGTCAGCTTCTACGGCGCGCTGGCGAAAGAAGGGCTGTCCATTATCGGGGAATTTAAGAAAGCGTCGCCCAGCCACGGCAGGATGGACAACAAGATCGAGCTGACGGACAGGATCGACCAGTACAATGCGTCCGCGGACGCGATCTCCTGTCTCACGGAGGAGGATCACTTTCTGGGAAATGTGGAATATTTTAAGCAGATCAGAGAAATCTCCGACCTGCCGATGCTGCGCAAGGATTTTATCATCGATCCCTACCAGATCTTTGAGGCGAAAGTGATCGGGGCGGACGCTGTCCTACTGATTGCGGCCATTCTGGCGGACAGGGAGTTAAAGCTGCTCTATGAGCTGGCATATGATCTGGGCATGGACGTCCTGGTGGAGGTGCATGACGAGGAGGAGATGATGCGGGCAGCAGGGCTGGGCGCGAAGATCATCGGTGTCAACAACCGCAACCTGAAAGATTTCAGCATTGATCTGCACACGACGGAGAGGCTGGCGCAGCTGGTGCCGGCGGGAACGCTTCTCGTGTCTGAGAGCGGCGTGAGCGGAGATCAGGATGTGGCATTCTTAAAAGAAGTCGGCGTGGACGCGCTGCTGATCGGCACCGTGTTTATGGAGGCCGAAGATCCCGGGGCGCTGGCACAGCGCTGGAAGAGGCTGTGAGGGGTCTCGTGAAAGCGGCGGCAAAAGGAGGCAGTCCCGGAACGGTATGGAACACAGAACAGGTAGGAATGATGTGACAAAGATCAAAATATGCGGGCTCACCACCCCGCAGGAGGCGTCGTGGGTCGTCGAAGAGCAGGCGGACTACGGCGGCATCGTGGTCTTCTACCCAAAGAGCCATAGAAACAGGACGATGGAGGAGGCGCGGGCGATCCTGCCGGTCTTAAAACAGGGACGCGCACCGTCGGGAGAGGCGATTCAGAGCGTGGCGGTGACGGTGTCGCCCACACCGGAGCAGGTGGAGGAGATCCAGGAAGCCGGCTTCGACCGGATTCAGGTGCACGGCGAGCTGCCGCAAGCCTCCTTTGACGCGATCCGGATCCCGATGGTGCGGGCGTTCAACGGCTGGGACCGCGCGCTGTATGAGAGAGTGCGCCGCTGCGCGAAAGTGGAGGCCTGTCTTTTCGATGCGGGGACGCCGGGCAGCGGACAGACTTTTGACTGGGAGTTTCTGAAGCGGCTTCCGCGGGAGGAAAAGCTGCTTTTTCTGGCGGGCGGCCTTACGCCGGAGAATGTGGCGCAGGCTGTCCGGGAGGTGCGCCCCGATGCGGTAGATGTCTCCAGCGGAGTGGAGAGAGAGACAAAAGACGGCAAGGACAGGGAAAAGATCCGGGCTTTCGTGCGCGCGGTCAGAGATGCCAGGCAGGCATAAACGCACGGGTGCGTGAGAGCGGGACGGCCGCATGGTAAAGCGGCCGCCGATATCATCACAGACGGCAGATCATAGAACGAGAGAAGCGGCAGCGCTTCGGAACGGAGGAAAGATGAGCGATAAATATTACGGAGAGTTTGGCGGCCAGTATGTGGCGGAGACGCTGATGAATACGCTGGCCGAGCTGGAGCGGGCTTTCGAGGAGGCGATTGCCGACCCGAAGTTCTGGGAGGAATACCACTATTATCTGCGGGAGTATGTGGGGCGGGAGACGCCGCTGTACTATGCGAAGCGCCTTTCCGACAAGTACGGCACGAAGATCTATCTGAAGCGCGAGGACTTAAACCATACGGGCGCGCACAAGATCAACAATGTTATCGGCCAGATCCTGCTGGCGAAACGCATGGGCAAGACCAAGGTGATCGCGGAGACGGGCGCGGGGCAGCACGGTGTGGCGACGGCCACGGGCGCGGCGCTCTTCAATATGGCGTGCAAGGTCTATATGGGCGAGGAGGATATCGAGAGACAGCATCTGAATGTGATGCGCATGGAGATGCTGGGCGCGGAGGTGGTCAGCGTGCACTCCGGCAGCAACACCCTGAAAGACGCCACCAATGAGGCGATCCGCACCTGGGCGAAAGAGGCTGAAGATACGTTCTACGTGATCGGTTCGGCCGTGGGCCCGCACCCCTATCCGAAGATGGTCAAGGAATTTCAGAAGTGTATCAGCGTGGAGGCGAAGCGGCAGTTTATGGAGAAAGAGGGGCGTCTGCCAGACGTGGTGATGGCCTGTGTGGGCGGCGGTTCAAACTCCATCGGCATGTTCGCGGACTTCATCGACGAGCCCTCGGTGGAGCTGATCGGCGTGGAGGCGGCGGGTATGGGCATTGAGACAGGCAAACACGCCTCCGCCATGGCGCTGGGCAGGCCGGGAACCCTGCACGGGATGCGCTCCTATCTGCTGCAGGACGAGGACGGCAACGTGCAGATCGCGCATTCCATCTCGGCCGGGCTCGACTATCCGGGCGTAGGGCCGGAGCACGCTTATCTGCGGGACAGCGGCAGGGCGCAGTATGTCTCGATCACGGACGATGAGGCGATGGAGGCGCTGGCAGAGTTATGTAAACTTGAGGGCATTATTCCGGCCATCGAGAGCGCTCACGCTCTGGCCTACGCGTTCAAGAGAGCAAAGACGATGACTCCCGACCAGGCGATTGTGCTGTGCCTGTCGGGGCGCGGCGACAAAGATGTGCACACGATTGAGTCGTACTTCAGCGGCAAAGGATATTTGAATTAAAGAAAAGATAAGATCTGGCGGGAGGATAACATGAACAGAATAGAAGAGCGGTTACAACAGGTGAAAGAGCGCGGCGAGAAAGCGTTCATCACTTATATGACGGCGGGACTGCCCGATATGCAGGGCTGCGCAGATCTGGTGAAAGCCCAGTGGGAGGCGCAGATCGATGTGGTGGAGTTGGGGATTCCTTTTTCCGATCCGGTGGCTGACGGACCGGTGATCCAGGCATCCTCCTACAAGGCGATTAAACAGGGCGTCAACCTGCGGAAAGTATTTGACATGGTAGCGCAGCTCCGCGCGGACGGCTGTGAAGTCCCTCTCGTCTTCATGATGTATTTCAACACGGTGACGTATTATGGCAAGGAGGCTTTCGTGGATAAGTGCATTGAGGTCGGCGTGGACGGTCTGATCATCCCTGATCTGCCCTACGAGGAGCAGAAGCAGCTGCAGGACGTGCTGGACGCGAAAGCGGGCGCGCCGATTCTGATTCAGCTCGTGACGCCCGTCTCCGGCGACCGCATTCCCATGATTCTGGAACACGCGAGAGGTTTTGTCTACTGCGTCTCCTCCATGGGCGTGACGGGGCAGGCGGCAGATTTCCACAGAGACGTGATCCGCTATCTGGAACAGGTAAAGAGCGTCTCCCGGATTCCCGTGATGATGGGCTTCGGCATCCGCACCGCGGCGGACGTCGTGCCGATGAAACACACAATCGACGGCTGTATTGTCGGTTCCCACTTCATCAATCTCATGGAGGAGAACGGCTACAGCGCGGAGGCCGCGAGAGCGTATGTGGAGACGTTCAAGCGCGAGATGAACGATCGGGGATAGCCGCCGGACGACGGCCTGACTTTAGCCGCAGACAGAAAAAAGAGAACAACAAAGCCGATGAACTGTAGTTTCATCGGCTTTTGCTGTCAACAATATTCACGCATATTGATGTGGTTGTAAAAAGGCAGGGCGTCTTTGGTGTAGCCGTTGGTGCAGATGTTGATGTTTCGCTCCTGTTCCTTTTCACATGCCTCGTCCAGAACTCTGGAAAAGAATGTCTTTGCGAAAGTCTGGGACGGGTTCTGCTTGGACTGGCGTTTTTTGTCATTGGAAGAAACCTTCCTGAGCGGGGTTATCGCCAAAACCGCTTCAACCTTATAATTCCTCTCTGCTGCATAAATTGCTGTGATCCCTCCTTGGATATTTTTACAGAACTCCTTGTTCTGTTATAAATATCGGCAGGATTTACGGTTTCTTAACCTTATTTTAGCAGATAATTATAGAAAATGAAATAGAAAAGAATGATAATTTTGAAAAAAATATATAATTATCCGACACTTATGACGAACAAGAAAGAAAATTATGAAAATATTTACATTGTGATCACAGACACTTTATGCTATACTGTAGCTGGTGTAATAGAAATCTTGTGTGAGGCTAACGCCAATATGGATATAGCCGGACAGCTTAACAGCGAGGCAGGCAGGTTTAAGCTGGAGTAACAGCAGATGGCAGTAAGAAAACAGAGGATAGCGAGTCGTATGAGATATAAGAAGATCAATGAGGCAACGGTACAGTGCTTTATCACGGCGGAAGATATGGTGGAGTATGGGCTGACGCTGTCAGACATATTCGAGAGAAACGCAAAAGGCGAGGGTTTCCTGCGGGATATCATCGAGCGCGCGCACGATGAAGTGGGCTATATGATTAACGGGGAAAATATCGCCATGCAGATCACGCCCATCCAGAATCAGGGACTTGTCGTTACTTTCACCAACGAGAGCCCTGCCGGTTTCCGGGATATCCTGCAGCATCTGAAAGAAGTTCTGCAGGGCGTCAGCGCGGAATTGAGCCGGCAGAATGAGTCCATGCAGCAGTGGGCGGCGCAGGAATTTGACGAGAACCGGCGCATGTTCGTCTTCTCGACGCTGCACCAGGCGATGCAGTATACGGCCTCCATCCCGGCGAATTTGTCCGTGCGGAGCTGTCTCTACAAGGCGGATGATGTCTACTATCTCGTGATCGAGAAAAACCGCCTGTCCTATCGGGCGTTCAACAAGATCAGCGCGCAGGCGCTGGAATTCGGAAACCTGATCGCCGTCTCCGAAGAGCGGATGCAGTATTTGAAAGAACACGGCGAATGTCTGATCGAGGGCAGGGCCGTGAGCAGGCTGCGAAAGATCTATACGTCTTAGAGGACGGCCTCTACAGCACCAGTTCGTGCCCGTGATCTTTGAGCCACTTGCGGGCGGCGCGGAAGTCCGGATATACGGTTTCCACTTTGGTCCAGAAAGCGGCGGAGTGATCCATATAGGTCAGGTGGCACAGCTCGTGGACGACCACGTAGTCGAGGATGGCGGGCGGCGCCAGCATCAGGCGCCAGTTGAAAGAGAGCGTGCCGCGGCCGCTGCAGCTGCCCCAGCGCGTCTTCTGGTCCCTGATGGTGATGCGCTCATAAGAGCCGCCTGTGAATCGGATATAATGTTCCACCCGTTTGGGAAAATAGTCTTTTGCGGCGGCGATATAGCGCTGTGTGAGAGCGGCGCGCTGTGCGTCGGTCAGATCGGAGACCGGGCGTTCGGCGCGCCGTTTCTGTGTCTCCAGATATTTCCTGATAATCCATAGCCGTTTTTCGACGAGAAAACGGTTCGTGTCCTGTTCGGAGAGATAGAGCGGAACCCGTACGGTGATCGCGCCGTCCGCGTCGATGCTGACGGAGCAGCTTCGCCGCTTGCTGCGGATGAGCGTGTAGGGCAGCTCATAGAGCCGGCTCTGGTATTGGATGCGGACGGTATGAGGGCTGTCGTCGCTTTTCATGGCGTCTCTCCTTTCCGTGATTCTGGAGTCTAGTATACCATCTCGACTACCGTCTCGATGGAGATACTCGTCAAATGCCGATTGCCGCAAGCGCCATCGGCACTTTCCTCGTTATCATACCATATCAGCAGGAAAAAACAAAATAGGATAAACTGGACAAAACCCTATGAAATGTGCTAGTATGTTGAAAGTGTGGGGGTATTTTCATGGCGCGGTTCGTTCGGATCGGGCAGCATGAGAATTTATATATCAGGAGTATGGCAAAATGAGTCAAAGTGAAATCAGCGCGGCGGCACAGAAGAGGGCAGGTCAAAAGACCGAAGATCTGCAGGACGCAAGAGCCGCGGCCAAGAAGCCGTCGGGAACAAAATCTGCGTCCCAAAAGTCGTCGGAAACAAAAGCCGCGGCAAAGAAACCGTCGGGAGCAAAGTCTGCGGCGAAGAAGCAGGCGGGCGGGAAACCGTCGGGAGCAGGCGGGAGAAAGCAGGCGGGCGGCAGACAGGCGGAGCCCGCGGACAAAAAGGCAAAGCGTGCGGGGAACGCCAAATCTGCGGAGACGGGCAGTGCCGGGAGCCGCATGGAGAAGCGTGACGCGGAGCGCGCCAGAAAGCGTGAAGAGCGCAGACGCAAGGTGAGAAGACAGAAGATCATGATCGCCGTGCTGTCGGGCGTCATTGTGGCCGCGGTGATCGTGCTCATCCTTTTCCTGACGCCGTCCCTCAGACTGTCGCGCAGCCTGGCGAAAGGCGACAGGTACGCGAAAGAAGAGGAGTATGACAGCGCGGAGGAAGCTTACGGGAAAGCGCTGGAGATAGATCCTCTGTCGGTGCAGGCGTACCGCGGCATGGCGGACAGCTATCTGGCCCAGGGCAGAGTGGCGGAGACGGAACAGATCCTCCGCGAGGGCTGGGAGCAGACGCAGGACGAAGACCTGCTGCACTACTACTGCGTGGAAGTGTACAATGAGGCGGTGGGAGAGATCAATGCCGGAACCTGTACGTTCGCCACGGCGGACAAGTGTGTGCAGGTGCTGGAACTGGAGCCGGACAATGCGGACGCTCTGGAGACACTCTGCACGCACTGCTATGAGAAGATATTCGGCGTAGAGGAGGAGGACGGCACGTGCGACCTTTTCTACGATGAAGATGCGGCGCAGGAAAGCTGCAGCTACGACGGATACGAGGCGCTTGTCGAGCGGCTGTTTGCCCTGTATCAGAAGAATCAGGCGGCAGGAATCAAGGACGCGCTGCTTCGCTATGCACTGCCCGAGACGCCGTGGCTTCGCATCAGTATGCCGCATGTAGAACAGTACGAAGCGCTCCTGACAGAGATCAACGATGTGCTGAACGATGCCGGCATCGCGGAGACGCTGAACTGTCTGGCGCGTGCAAAGGAGATTCGGGAGTATTTCGCGCCTGCCTTTACCGCGTTTGAGGCGGGAGATTACTCTTACGCGAGAGAACTGGTGTCCAGCGGCTCCTACCAGAAGATCAGGGACGAATTTATCAACGAGAGTTCCGGCTACTGGGAGGGATCGGTCTATATTCCCGTCAACAGGGAACTGCTGGCACTGCACAGGGAAGAGGGAAAGGTCACGTTCCTGTTTCCGGGGCACGAGGACTTCCGCAGCCAGTACGGCATTATCACCGTGTGGGGGACGAAACAGGAGGATGACGGCATACAGAGGAGCGCCATCTCCTATGTGCCTGTCGGGGAGAACGGAGAGACCGATACTGAGTACACGATACAGTATCTGTACAGCAATGTGAAAATCGACGGCAAGTATGTGCCGCAGATGAATTTCCGGTTCGACACGAAAGTCACCACCGCCGACGGCATCACTACCAACGCCATCGGTGACTGGGGTGGCGAGCACGAGTGGGAGATCGATTACTAGGCGCTGCTGCTTCCCTGTCTGCCGGGAATGCCGGCGGATGCGCATGGCAGCAGAGACATCACCACATAGAAAGAAAAAATAGGAGGCTGAGAGCAAAATGAGAAAGAAACCTGCAGTATTAATGATTCTGGACGGCTATGGCCTGAATGAAAAGACAGAGGGCAACGCGGTGGCGCAGGCAAAAACGCCTGTGATGGATAAGCTGATGGCGGAGTATCCTTTCGTGAAAGGCAACGCCAGCGGTATGGCGGTGGGCCTGCCTGACGGACAGATGGGCAACTCCGAGGTGGGCCACCTGAACATGGGCGCGGGCCGTATCGTCTATCAGGAACTGACGCGGATCACCAAGGAAATTCAGGACGGCACTTTCTTTGAGAATCCGGCTCTGCTTGATGCGGTGAACAACTGTAAGAAAAACGATTCCGCCCTGCACATGTTCGGCCTTTTGTCGGACGGCGGCGTACACAGCCACAACACGCATCTCTACGGCTTGCTGGAGCTGGCGAAAAGAAACGGGTTGAGCAAGGTGTATGTACATGCTTTTCTGGACGGGCGCGACACGCCTCCGAAGAGCGGCAAGGGCTACGTGGAGGACCTGGAGGCCGAGATGAAGAAGATCGGTGTCGGCGAGGTGGCTTCCGTGACGGGCCGCTACTATGCGATGGACAGGGACAATAACTACGACAGGGTGCAGAAAGCCTACACGGCGCTGACGAAAGGCGACGGCCTGCAGGCGGACAGTGCCCCGGCAGGAATCCAGGCATCTTATGACAGGGAGGAGACGGACGAGTTCGTGAAGCCTACCGTGGTGATGAAGAACGGCGCGCCGGTGGCGACGATAAAGGACGGCGACTCTGTGATCTTCTTCAATTTCCGTCCAGACCGGGCGAGAGAGATCACGAGGAGTTTCTGCGACGACGATTTCAAGGGCTTTGACAGAGGGAAACGCCTGGATCTCACCTATGTGTGCTTCTCCGACTATGATCCCACGATACCGAACAAGGAGGTGGCGTTCCACAAGATTGCGGTGACGAACACGTTCGGCGAGTGGATCGCGGCCAACCATATGAAGCAGGTGAGGCTGGCGGAGACGGAGAAATACGCGCACGTGACGTTCTTCTTCAACGGCGGTGTGGAGGAGCCGAATCCGGACGAGGAGCGCATCCTCGTGAACTCCCCGAAGGATGTGGCGACCTATGACTTGAAACCGCAGATGAGCGCCTACGAAGTGTGCGACAGACTGGTGGACTGCATCAAATCCGGCAAGTATGACGTGATCATCATCAATTTTGCCAATCCCGACATGGTGGGACACACGGGCGTTGAGGCGGCTGCGATCAAGGCCGTCGAGGCGGTGGACGAGTGTGTGGGCCGCGCCGTCGAGGCGGTGAAAGAAGCGGACGGCTTCATGTTTATCTGCGCCGACCACGGCAACGCGGAACAGCTCGTGGATTACGAGACGGGAGCGCCTTTCACGGCGCACACCACGAACCCCGTGCCGTTTATCCTGGTCAATGCCGATCCCGCCTACAAGCTGCGGGAGGGCGGCTGCCTGGCGGATATCGTGCCGACGCTGATCGAGCTGATGGAGATGGAGAAGCCCGCGGAGATGACGGGTCAGTCGCTGCTGATCAAGTAGGACGGCGGCAGAACGGTATGGAGTAGTATAGAGCAGTACAAGGGAGATTTATTATGAAAAAAGCAAGTAACAGGACAGCGGCGCTTCTGCTGAGTTTCCTTATGGTACTGAGCTTAAGCGCCTGCGGAGGGAAAGGGGATGCCGCGCAGACGGCGGACGAATCCTCCGCGGCAGAGACACAGGAGAGCGGAGCCGAAAGCGAGGCTGCGGCAGAAACACAGGAGGAAGCCGGGGATCAGGGCCCCGCGGTGATCACGATCTATTCCACCAACGATATGCACGGCGTGGTGGAGGAGAGCGCTGACGACGGGGTGATCGGCCTGTCGCAGATCGCGGGGATAGCCGCATCCACCGAGAACGCCATTCTGCTGGACGCCGGCGACGCCACACAGGGCGCCAGCTTTGCCACGGTCGACAACGGCGCGCATGTGATCGAGATCATGAATGCCGCCGGATACAAGGCTATGGCGGCGGGCAACCACGAGTTTGACTACGGCGCGGAGGCGCTCATCGCCAATGCGGATAAAGCGCAGTTTCCGATTCTCTCCGCCAATACCTTAAAGGACGGAGAGCCTCTGTTAGACTGCCATACGATTGTGGAAACGGCGCAATACCGGATCGGCGTTGTCGGGATCACCACCGCGCTCACGGCCACGTCTACCAATCCGGAGAAGCTTGAGGGCATTACCTTTGAGGATGAAATCGAAGCGGCCAAATCCGAGATCGGAGAGATCGCGGACAGCGTGGACGCGATCGTTCTGCTGACGCATCTGGGTGATAATCCGCTCGCCACGACAGTCACTTCTCAGGATCTTCTGGCAGGGCTTTCCGACGAGGAGCTGGCGAAAGTTGCCGCCGTCATAGACGGCCACAGCCACACGGTCGAGGAGACCGCGGTCGGTTCTGTGCCCGTCATCCAGACAGGCACCCGCAATACGGGGCTCGGCGTCGTCACGATTTCTTTTGACGGGGAAGGCGCCTTTACCTCGGAGGGAGAAGTGTGGGACTATGCGGAGGCTTCCGCCTATACGCTGAACGAGGACGGCGAGGCTGCGAAAGCGGCGGTCACGGCGGCCTATGACAACTGCATCGCCGAGATCGATCCGGTTTTGGCGGAGGAAGTGGCCCGCACCGGCGCACCTGTCTGGGGCGGCTATATTTACTATGATTACGCGGAGCCGAGGATCGTGGAGACGACCATGGGCGATCTGGTTGCCGACGCTTTTCGGTATTATGGACAGATCTTTGCCGACAATAACGAGCTGCCGCTTTCTGTGATCGGCGTGGAGAACGGCGGCGGTATCAGCGCCACCCTGCCCTATGGGATCGTGACGCGCGGCGATATCCTGAACGCCTTTAACCACGGAAATACCGTGGACGTCATCAAGGTCTACCCGTCGCAGATCTATACCGCGCTGGAACTGGGGCTTACCATGACCGGCCAGGAAGATACGGGCCGCCTGATCAGTGAAAAGCCCTCGGGCAGCTTCCTGCAGGTATCGGGAATCACATACGCTTATGATCCCGCGGGCGAAGAGGGAAACAAGGTGGTCTCCGTGGCACTTGAAGACGGCACGGAACTTTCCAGAGACGATGAGGAGACGGAACTTCTGGTAGTCACCAACAACTATGTGACGACCTTTGACGGCTTTAACTCCACGATGAAATTCGGAGAGCTGGGCGGCGAGGATGCCATTGTCATGGATTATATTCTCCACCTGACCAATGACGGAGCGGATACTCTGACCATCGACAAACCGGCGGGCAGAATTACGATCGAAGGCGACAAGTCGCCGGAGACCTATGATGTGGTGATTCCGGTTCAGGCGCCGGAGGGTGTCACGTATGATTTTGCGGGTACGGAGTTTGAGATCGTGATCGACAACGAGGCTCCCGGGAAAGTAACCTGTGAGAAAGACGGGCTGCATCTGACCGTTTCCAAAGGCGCGCACACGTTCTATCTGACGGAGTCCGCGGACGGCGTGCCTGTCTATACCAACAACTATTCCGGTTCCGGCACTGTCACCACCGCCGACGGCTATTATCATCTCTACTTTACGGTAGATCCGGAGACCCTGAAATAGGGCGTGTATGTTCTTTTGCTGATTTTCATCGAGAAGTGCCTGACTCCCGCCGTGACGGGCGCGTTCGCCTATTCCTGGGTGAACTGTCTGATGACGTTTTTGGAGCTGATCACAAAAAATTAAGGCAAAAATTTTTGATTTAGGTCTTGACAAAGTCAAGGCCTAAATGTCATACTAAGTGTACTATCATAGATAATACAGTTAGTGCAGATGGGACACTTGGGAATCGGAGAGATAGAAGAAATGGTCCGGAAGAGAGAGGGAAAGGAGGGACAGGCAGGTGATTATCATAGATTACAAGGACACGAGGCCGATCTACGAGCAGATCGTGGAGAAATGCAAGAAGCTGATCCTGACGGGGGCGCTGCGGGCTGACGAGCAGATGCCGTCGGTGCGCAGTCTGGCGATGGAACTTTCCATCAACCCGAACACGATTCAGAAAGCATACGCGGAGCTGGAGCGCCAGGGCTTTACCTACACGGTGAAAGGCAGGGGGAGCTTTGTCACCGGCGGCGACGGCCTGGTCAGGCAGCGCAGGGAGGAGTGCGCGGAGCAGATACGCGCACTGGTCAGGGAGGCCATGGAGATCGGCGTGACCAGGGAAGAACTCATACACATGATAGAGGGAATGTAGAGGGAGAGAAAGGAGACAGACTATGATAGAGATACATGATCTGACCAAGAATTTCGATAAGATCCGGGCCGTTGACAATGTCAGCGTGACGATCAGGGAGAATACCGTCTTCGGTCTGATCGGCACCAACGGCGCGGGTAAGAGTACCGTACTCAGGATGCTGGCGGGCGTGCTTAAGGCCGACAGCGGCGATATCCTGATCGACGATATGCCCGTGTACGACAATGTGGAGGCCAAGAAGCGGCTGTTCTTCATCGCGGATGAGCCGTACTTCTTCGCCAACGCCAACGCGCAGGCGATGGAGCGCTACTACAGCGGTATCTATGAGAACTTTGACAGCGCGGAGTTCTATCAATATTTAGAGAAGTTCGGTCTGGACAAAAACAGGAAAATCAATACGTTCTCAAAGGGCATGAAGAGGCAGCTCGCGTTTCTTCTGGGCGTGTGCGCACACACACGCTACCTGTTGTGCGACGAGGTGCTGGACGGTCTTGACCCGGTGATGCGTCAGGGCGTGAAGTCCATCTTCGCCAAGGAGATGGATGAGCGGGGGCTGACGCCGGTGATCGCCTCCCACAACCTGCGGGAGCTGGAGGACATCTGCGACCACGTCGGGCTGCTGCACAAGGGCGGCGTGCTGCTCTCCAAGGACTTGGAGGACATGAAGTGCAATATCCAGAAAATACAGTGTGTGTTTGCAAATGTGGAGGAGGAGTTAAAGGCGCTGGGCGGTCTGGAAGTGCTCAAGAAGGAGCAGAGAGGGTCGCTTCGCACCTACACTGTGCGCAGCACCAGAGAGGAGATCGAGGCGCGGTTCGCCACGGTGGACACGGTATTCTACGAGGTGCTTCCTCTCTCGTTGGAGGAGATCTTTATCAGTGAAACGGAGGTAGTGGGCTATGACATCAAAAAACTCATTCTGGGCTAGCAGCAGAGAAAATCAGAGACGGCGCGTGTGGGTGTGGATTGTCACTTTCCTGGGGATGTTCGTATCCGTTATGGGCAGGCTGCTCGTGCACCTGAGCCGCATCGATCAGTGGTACAGGGAGGGCATAAATATCACCACCCGCGAGGAGTATGTGGATGAACTGCACCGTCTGGCCGCGGAGATGCTGGGCTTCAACGATGCGCTGGCGCTCTTCTCGGCGGGGATGGCGGTGATCATCGCCATGCAGGGATTTTCCTACCTGTGCGACAGGCGCAAGGTAGACCTCTACCACAGCGTCCCTGTGGATAAGAACCGGCGCTTTGCGGTGGTCTATGTGAACGGCGTCATCCTGTTTCTGACCTCCTACATCGTAAATATCCTGCTGGGACTCCTCACGGCGGCCGCGCGAGGCGCGCTGAACGGCTGGGCGATGGCCGAGATCGGGATCGCCTTCGTCTGGCAGTTTTTGTTCTTCCTGACGATTTACAGCGCGGCAGTGCTGGCGGTCATGCTGACGGGCAGCCTGTTTGTCACAGCCTGCATGACGGGTGTCCTACTGCTCTATGAGATTGTGTGGTATGAGGTGATCAACCAGTTGAATTTCTATTTCCTGGATACCTACTCCACATTCTTCGTGGATTCATGCCCGAAAGTGTCCGTGCTGTACGACTGGTTTGACACGGCGGGCCGCCTGATGTGGATGGGCTGGCGGCAGGGGATCGGCGCGCTGGCACAACGGGTATTGCCATACGGGATCAAATGGATTATACTTGCAGTAGCGGCGACGGCGCTCGCGTGGTTCTGTTACCGCAGACGGCCCTCCGAGGCGGCCGGAAGGGCGATCGTTTTCCCACAGTGCAGGCCGATACTCAAGGTGGCTGTGGCCGTGCCGGGCGCGCTGTTATTTGGCATCATCCTGTACGACGCCTCCTACCAGAACGATATCCTGACGGCGGTCGGCGTTTTGATCGGCGGTGTGCTTATCTGCGCTTTCATGGAAGTCATCTATGACTTTGATATCAAGAGCGCTTTCAGGCATCCGGTCTCCGGCGGCGTGGCGCTGGCGGTACTTGCGCTGCTGTGCCTGACCTATAAATTTGACTTTTTCGGGTATGATAAGTATGTGCCAAAGCAGGACGAGGTGGAGAGCGTCGCCATAGATCTGGGCAACAGTTTCGCCAGATCTTTCTGGGATGAGGAGTTCATTTCTATCAACTCAGACGATTACGAACGGGAGCATATGTTCTTAACCGACACGGCGCCGGTGCTTGCGCTGGCGGCGAAAGCGGCAGAGACAGACAAGTATGCGTACGACGAAGCGGATCTGGTGCGTCCGGTCTATGTGCTGTACCGCCTGAAATCCGGCAGGGAGGTCGGCAGGACGTTCCTCGTGAATTTCAGCGATCCCGCCAACGAGGAGCTCTTAAACCGCATCGTCGGGTCGCGGGAATATAAGGAAGGCTGTATGCAGATCCTGACGGATCGGCGCTCCTACGACTACGTGGAGAACATCACCTACAGCAACGGCTCGAGTCTGTCCTGGCTGCTGCCCGAGGAGGCGCAAAAGCTGCGGGAGGCTATTGTGGCCGATCTGGAGGATTTCGATTTCACGGCGGGCAGGAGTCAGTGGCCCTGCGGCTGGCTGCGGTGGTCGTTCGGGGATCAGAGCCAGGGCTATAGCTGGAGTTACAAGATGGAGATCTATGAGAGCTTCACGCACACCATCGATTATCTGAAAGAGCAGGGCGCCTACTATCCGCTGCAGCTGGATGTATCGGATGTGGAGGAGATCGAGGTGACCAGGGAGTACCGATACCGCCAGACGTCGGACGGCACGAAAGTGTTTGTCGGCGATCCGCAGGCGGAGGCCGTGGCGGCGGATCTGTACGCGGTGGACTTCTCCGATCCTGACGAGATGGCACAGATTCTGGCGGCCATATACCCGCATGAGAAATTCTCGGGCAACTGGCACAACGCGACGTATGAGCTGGATCAGGATTACGAGGTCACGATCTACTTAAAGCACGGGACGGACTACCCGGGCGATTCGTCCATGCGCAGTTTCAATTACCGCTTCTACGCGGGACAGGTGCCGGCTTTCGTGGCCGAGGCCACCGAGAAGGAGGCGGAGCGGCAGCAGACGCCGTGAGGCGCAGTGTCCTGATGTCCGAACAGGAAAGCGGCGGCGCGGATATGATGCCGGATACGAAGCCGGCGGCCGGCATAGAGAAATGGCGAGAAAGGCATGATACGAGATGGGGTCAGCGGAACCTGTGATCAGTGTCAGGGATTTGTATAAGATCTACCGGGTCGGAGAGACGAAAGTGAGGGCCCTTAACGGCGTCAGCTTCACCATCGATCGAGGGAACTTCTGTTCCATCGTCGGCGCCTCCGGCTCGGGCAAATCCACGCTCCTCAACATGCTGGCCGGTCTGGAGCGCCCCACCAGGGGCGAGATCGTCATCGCGGGCGAGCACATGGAGACCAAGACGGAGAACCAGCTTGTGGCGTTCAGGCGGGAGCACATCGGCTTCATCTTCCAGTCTTTCAATCTGATGGGGACGATGAACGCCATCGAGAATGTGGCGCTGCCGCTGACTTTTCAGGGAATGGACAAGAAGAAGCGGAACGCCAAGGCGGAGGAGATGTTGGAGCTGGTCGGCCTGACAAAATACAAAAAGCACAGGCCGAATCAGATGTCCGGCGGACAGCAGCAGCGGGTCGGCGTGGCCAGGGCGCTGGTCGTCGAGCCGGAGATCATCTTCGCGGACGAGCCCACCGGCAATCTGGATTCCAACACCTCGGTGGAGGTGATGAACCTGATGAA
>CANPZI010000034.1 GCA_947588995.1 uncultured Lachnospiraceae bacterium | reverse complement strand
CTAACACTGCGTTCCGACACATCCCACTTTTTTGCTATTTCAATAACTGAAAGGTATCGCATCTGCTATCCTCCGTCCTAAATCAAATCAATAAACTACATTGATCTGCATATAGTATACCATCTCGACTACCGTCTCGATGGAGATACTCGTCAAATGCCGATTGCCGCAAGCGTCATCGGCACTTTCCTCGTTATTATATCATCTCGACTACCGTCTCGATGGAGATACTCGTCAAATGCCGATTGCCGCAAGCGCCATCGGCACTTTCCTCGTTATTATACCACATTATCGGCAAAAACACCAGTTGCCTTTGATTTTGGTCTATACATTTTTGCCGCCATGGGAAGTTTTATTTTTTGTAACATTCCATCACTACACATCAAATAAAAAGAAGAAGCACAGGAAATCCCTGATTTTCAACACTTTTTCCATGTCGGGTATATTCTGCCGTGACAAACAAAAAGTATTTTTATCATAAATAAAAATCTGCTATCTTTGCCTCTATCATTATTTCCTACACATCCGCCCTTGTATAGAATGTCGCTTTTCCTTTTCCATGCCTGTCAATAACCCCGTCCTTCACCAGTTGTGTCAACGAGTTTTCTACGGAAGCCTTAGACAAGGACGGCACAAGTTCCATGATCTCACTCTTTGTAAATTTACCGATTTTTTCAAAAACGGCTTTTCTGACCATTTCTATTGCGGGCAGTTTATCCTCCACAAGACTGATCCGAGTCTCAAAATCCCTGTAAGCTGCCAGCACAATTCCAAGCAAATATTTTATAAATGGCGCCGGATCATTTTCATTCTCGTGCCAGCCTTTCCCGCACTGTTCCAATACATCATAATAATTTTCTTTCGTCTTTTCTATTTTACTCTCTAAGCTGATATATCTCCCCACAACATACCCGCACCGATATAGAAGGAGCGTGGTGAGCAGGCGGGACATCCGGCCATTTCCGTCATTAAATGGATGGATGCATAGAAAATCATTGATAAAGATTGGAATCAATACCAGCGGATCCACGATACAGGCGTCTATTGCCTGATTGAAATTATCGCAGATGGAATCGATCGCCCCGGGCGTCTCATAAGGAGCCAACGGGGTAAATCGCACTGTCTGGGTTCCATCCGGGTGGTTTTCGGCTATCACATTCTGCGTATTCTTAAACCTTCCCCCGATATCCTTTTGCGAATATTGATATAAATCCCGGTGAAGCTGCAAAATATAAGAGGAACGAATCGGGATATATTCATAGCTCTCATGGATCGTACTTAAAACATCCCGATATCCCATAATTTCTTCTTCATCTCTGTTCCTTGGCGTTGTCTTTTCCATAACAAGCTGCTGAAGCCTGGTGCTTGTCGTAACAATGCCTTCAATCTTATTGGAAGCCTCAGTACTTTGTATTTTGGCTATCTCGACCAGTTTTTCCAGTGTGGCCGGTTTCTGCTTAAGATATAATTCCTGTTTCCCTTTAAACTCATGGATCTGTGCTACCAATCCAAGAATTTCCGAATCCCATCTGTGATTTTTTAAATTAGTATAATTAAAGATCCGCATTCGCCCAACTCCTCTCTTTTCGCCTAATTATACCACTTATTTAGGTGATAATCAATATTTTGTCCCAAATTCGCCTAATCCATTCTCATATTATGCGAAAGTTGAATCATTAGGCGATTCCAACATCAAAAAATACATTCTTATCCAATCAAAATTTTAGCCAAATAAAAATAGCCGGCTTCTTTCACGCCGGCCCTGATATCCTTTAGGAATTATTACACAATTTAACGATGTACCTAATTGGATATTTATCACATTGATAGTATTGCATATTGTTTTACTCCTGTTGTTTCCTGCAGCCCACTTTACAACTTATACTCCCAATTATGTTTTGCAAAAATCAAATCAACTTATCTCTATTCTGTCCATTATAGAGGAATCTTCTGACCTCCATAATCAAATCGTCCGGATTATCAATTATTACCAGATAATAAATAACATAATTATCCACATAAATGCGATAATAGGGATACTTACGCTCTCAAATAGAATGATATGATTCAAAAGATTCTGCCACCGGAAGACGCTCCATAATAGCCGCTTCTACTTTATCCAATAAGTCATTTGCCGCTTTTGGATTCTTTAGTACCTCAGCAATATAAGCAGCCTTTTCATAAAGATCCTCGTAAAAAGCGGCAGATAACGCAATCTATACTTTTTACTGAGCATTAATTTCCCTCCGCAATTTTTCGAAAACTTCTTCGTGGCTCATTCGCGTCGTATCTTCTTCCGCAAGTCTATCCGCTTTATCCAGTGCCGCTTCTACCCTGTCTGTCAGTCTCGAATATTCTTCGAGACTAAGCACCACCATTGCGCCATATCCATTTTTCGTCAAATATACAGGTTCCCCCGTATTTACAATTTTCTCAATATCCGGAAACTTATTTCTCAAATCGGAAACAGGTCTGATCTGCAACATAGGCTTTCACTCCTTATCAAAATTTTATCTAAATTATATCATTTTCTTTATTCTACTCTACTATACCACAAAAGGCAACGGTTATTACAGATATTTCTTGTTTCTAAATCATAATGGTGCTGGAGGAAAACGGCGCTTTTCCTTAAAGCAAAATGGGTAACTTTCACAAAAAGCTACCCACGCAAAACAACATATGCTCAGTAATTTCTGTTTATAGCCTTTCCACTTACTGCTGACATACTAGCAAAAACAATCTACACTAAATTTTTGCATACCATAATAAATCTATTTTCCCATCTTTTGAAATCCAAACAATCATTTTACATCATTGTATCATCCCTAAGCACCTCCGCCAGACTGATCTTTCGTATACTCCGCCATGCCAAATAGTACGCCAGCCTCCATATAACTTGTGTGTGTCAGGCTATTTGCTTTTTGGGCCATGAAAATCACCTTTCTTTTCGTTATAATTAGCTTGAACAACCTTATTATAACGGAAAGGTGATTTTTTGTGTATAACGACCGCTGCGCGCCCACATAGCAGGTGGTTTATATCTCACGCTTTGCGCACTCGACTTGCTCTATCCGACCCATAAGAAAAGGCAGATGACATTTGATTTGCCATCTGCCATAGCTTGATTCATGAAAATTTCAAGTTATCGCTCTATCAGATTGAGCAATCATGCTAAAATTCATTTCTTCTTATCTTCTTATATATAATTACGATCCCGATTATGGAAGTAAGAAAAACAATCGGTGCAAGTCTGACAAAGACAAATTCAAATCCATGCATTATTGTTCCTGCTACTGCTAATTCTGGATTATTATAATCCCAAGACCGATGCGCCCGGCCAGAGATTCGCTTACGCCCTTCATCATTTTGAATTGCTGGGAGCCGCACAGAAAGAACTGCCCCTTTTTCCGCTCCCGGTCAAGATATAATTTGATCTGCTCAAATAAAGCCGGTGCCTTTTGGATTTCATCCACAAACACAGGCGGCGGATTATCCTTAAAGAATGTGAGTTGCTTTATCAACACATTTTAAAAAAAGTTTTAAAATATTCCGTATATCACTTTTTAATTGATGTTATTGATGTTCATAGGCATCCACCACATCTTTTTAATTTTCAAAACCTCTCATTTTTCAACTGGTTTAAATCTTATTCATCCATTGAATGAAAGCAGTCTTATCCGTACTGTTATATCCTGCGTTACTGTAAAACTGCAAAGTCGAATCCTTTTTTGATCCGGTGAGCAGCATCATTTTATAGCAGTTTTCTCTCTCCGCAATTTCCCTGGCATAATTCAAACATTCGGTTGCATACCCTTTTTTTCTGTACTCCTCGTGAGTGACAACGTTTTCAATCAAAGCGTACGGTCTTATATTTCTTGTCAGATTGGGAATGACCACGCACACGCAGGAGGAAACAATTTTTCCATCGACTTCTTTGACGATGATATGATGATGTTTGTCGCCGATAATGTCTTTCCATGTATTCGTCAAATGTTCCGTCGTCTCCGGGACGGATTCTTCATGCAGGAACAAATACAATTCCAACAGCTCATGCAATTCGTTTTCTCTGATTTCTCTGACCATAACACACCTCGACTTCCAGCCGTTCCTTTCATTTTTGACAGAAGATAATATCAAACATTATATGCAAAAACAGCCATAAAATCAAGCAGCCTGTCACACCAGTGTGACTTTTCACACTATCCGCTTCAGCACCACAGCCAATTCGATCCTGCGTATCTTCCGCCATGCCAGACCGTATGCCGCCGCCACGGAAGCCAAAATTGCCAGGACAAACAGACTAACCGGGACAAACGGCGCCTCGGCCAGAAAAACACCGGCCTCCATATAACTCGCCCTCAGCATCAATCCCACTGCGGCAGCGACAACGGGAAGACTGAGCAGGACCGGACGGCAGGCAAGTACCATCGCCTCTATCCGGAACATTTTCCGCAGTTCCCGCGGCGTCATCCCTATCGACATATATCTGGCAAATTCCCGCTGCCTCTGGCGCACGAATCCTAAAGTATTGGAAAACACGTTGCCGATGCCGATTATCGCAAGCAGAATACAGAAGCCGCTAAAGAGCGCCGTCATGCCCTGTATCTGTCTGTTGTTTGTCTCATACTTCCGAATACGGTTTTCCTGCTCTATGACATAATTTTTTTCCAAAAGCCTTGCAATCTCTTCCTGTACGGCATTCAGTTTTTCCTGTGTCACGCCATCTTTGGCGCGGACACAGAGGTAACTGTCTTCTTCCGTTCCGCCAATCTGCCCTTTTATTTTTTTCCACAAGGATATCGGCATAAAATGCACCAGCTCGTAATAATCGATTGTCGCATACTCCTCCCGCAGCGCGGGGACTTCCCGGGTATAGGCTAAGACAGGAATCTCCACCCCTATTCTTGCATAAGCCGTTTCCTCACCGGCCGATTTTTGCAGGACACTCACAGCGTCTTCACCGCTGTCCGCAAGGCTTTCGCCCGCTGTATCTCCCCTTTCGTCCGCCGTCCGGCCTTTCAGATAAGGCATGAAAACAGGATGGCGGAAATCCGGATTGGTCACATCACGGATCTGATTGAAGAGCACTGCTCCGTCAAGCCGCGGCGCAATGCCGATCTGCTCACAATAAGCCAAAAAACTTTGATCGTCCATGATCACAATCGGCGCATTGACCAGCCAGCCGCCGTCTGTCTGCACCACATAATCTGCAGGCGCCCCTGCGAGCCCGCCGAAAGACTGCATCTCTTCGCTCAATTCTTCCTCTCTGAGCAATCTTTTGGCGAAAGCTTTCTGATAGACAATGGCGCTTTCCACCCCGTCAAGCTCCCGGACAGCCGCCGTTTCTGCAAAGCGGTCTGCATCCGTATCTTTCACGGTAGTCATGATGTCCCATACGTTCTGATACCGCTCAAAATACGTCTCTCTCGTGCTGATCTGGGAGAGACAGACGAAGCACTGCATGAGAGCAAACGCAAGGAATGAAAACAGGAACGACAGGGATGCCGTCCGCAGGGCTTTTTTCTGCGCTTTCAATGCGTTGCCTGCCAGTTCTCCCTCGATCCCGAACAACCGTGAGAGCATCCCCGGCTTTCTTCTGCGTACAAGCTGCCACTCTCCGGTACCTCTGATCGCTTCAAGCGGAGTGATCCGGCTCAGCCGCCGGGCCGGAAGCCAGGCAGAAATGCCTATCGTGATCACCGTCGCCAATATCGTCAGCATCAGGACCAGCGGATGATAGCCAAAGGTCGTTTTGTGGCGTCCCGACACAACACTCCCCAGCCACACATTGGTCAGCCGCATCAGTCCCGCGCAGCCTGCAATACCCAGCATATTCCCGGCAAGCACCGGCAGAGTACACAGCGCTGCCGCCTCCTGCAAAAGGCAGGTCCGGATCTGTCTCGGCGCAGCGCCGATGCTGGAAAGAATGCCCAACTGGCGGATCTTTGCATTCATAGATACGGCAAACGCATTGTGGATAATGATGATCAGTGAAAAAGATGCCGCCAGGGTAATCAAGACAAACAAAGGGAGCACTAATCGCGGCGCCGTATCCCCTGAATCGCGGATCAGGTACATGGCAAGGAGTTCATAGTTGTATACGATCCGTTCCTGCGGGATACCAAGCTGCCCGGCTATATGCGGCGTATCGGAAAAAACCGCTTTTTTGCTCCTAAAATAAATGTCCGCCGCCTCTTCCGTGCCTCTATCACCTTGTTTGTGGATCACTACTTTGTCTACATTGGCAAAGCTCTCTATCGTTTCCCTGTCTTCTGCAGAAAATGTCCCGGGGATTCGGCTGTGCCAGCCGCCTTCCTCCGCTTCGATCCGTTCCACTTCATATTTCCAGGCATTGTACATCAGCCCGCACAAAAGAGACAGCAGCAGGGCGGAAATAAACGCCGCAATCATAACAGTCAAACCTGCTGAACGGTCGTTTTTTATATCGCTTGACAAATAATCTCTCCACATATGCACTGCCGTCACCTCCGCCGCTCGTCACTGACGATGTGTCCGTCTTCGAGAGTGATCACGCGCTCTGCCTCCATAGCGACTTTTTCGTCATGGGTAATCAGCAGGATAGTCTGCTCCAGGTTACGGTTGGAAAGTTTCAGCATATCCACTACCACTTTGGCATTTTTCTGATCCAGATTTCCGGTGGGCTCGTCTGCCAGAAGCAGGGCTGGCCGGTAAATCAGGGAACGCGCAATCGCCACTCTCTGCTGCTCTCCTCCCGACAGCTGATGCGGTAAAGCGTCGAGCTTATCGGCAATTCCCAGGACATCTGCAATCTGATCAAAATACGCTTGATTGGGTTTTTTCTGATCCAAGGCAAGAGGCATGACAATATTTTTCCTTGCTGTGAGCGTGGGGATCAGGTTATAAAACTGGTATACCAATCCCACTTTCCTGCGTCGAAAAATCGCCGCCTGCGTCTGATTCAGTGTCGAAAGAGCCGTTCCGTCTATGATCACCCTCCCATCGGTCGGCTTGTCAACGCTTCCCAGAATATGCAGCAGCGTAGATTTTCCCGATCCGGAGGCGCCAAGAATCGCCACAAATTCTCCCTTGTCTACCGACAGATCGATACCGTCAAGTGCTGTCACCTGATTGCTGCCGGAACCATAGACTTTCTTTACTCCCTCGCATTTTAGAATTTTCATCTCACTGCTCTCCTTTCACTACGCTTGCTCTTGAGCATTGTGCTTCCTGCAAAAATATTCCTCATTGCCTGTACCATTTACAGTATAGCAAAGGAAAATGACATCTCAGTGACTGTAAAAGTGAATCTCAAACTCAGCGCCGCCGCCAGCCCTGTTCTTTGCCCGTATCGTCCCGTTTTGACGCTCTATGATCTCCCTGGCCAGCGCCAGCCCGATCCCAATGCCTCCTTCTGCGGCATTTTTTCCCCGATAAAACCGCTCAAAGAGATGCGGCAGATCTTCTTTCGCAAATCCGTCCCCTTCATCCCAGATCACGATTTCCGTATATAACGGGTTCTGCGTGTAAGAGCAATGAACGGTTCCTCCCCTATTGTGTTCCATACCATTTTTCATCAGATTCACGATCGCTTCCATCGTCCACTCCATATCCGCCAAAATCGCCATTTCTCCCTGCTCCGGTATCTCAAGGGAAGTGCCGGAACGCAAGAAAAGCTCCTGCAGATTGTCTGCCGCAAGGACTAAAAGCGTATAAACATCTACATTCTCTTTCTTAAGAAGCAGTGTTCCCGCGTCCAGTCTGGATAACAGCAGCAGAGACTCCTCCAAACGCGAAAGCCGCAGCACCTGCCGCTCCACCTGCTTTAAGATTTCGCCCTCAAAGTTCTGTTTCATTCTCTGCACAGACAGGGAGATGGCCGTCAGCGGCGTTTTCATCTGATGGGCAATATTGGACAAATTTTCCGCGAAATTATTTTTTGCCTGCAGTGCCCGATTTTTTGTCTGATAAAGAGAGGTAACCGTTTTGTAGATCTCATCTTCCAATTTAGAAAAATCATCCTCTCCGAAAGCGGAGAGAAACAGGGCCTGCCCACTGTTGATCTGTTCCAGATATCCGGTCAGATGCCTGATCCTGCGTTTTTCCATTTCGTTCCGATACAAAAAAGTGAGGCAGAACAGGGAAAGGCCTGTCCCGAAGCCGATTGCCGCAAAGAGGCAAAGATACCCGCTCCCGCCGCGAAAAAAGTCGGATGCCCGATAGCCCCATTCCGACAATAGCTCTCTTTGTCCCACCGCCGCATTTCTTTCCGTGTACTCTTTCAACGCTGCAGCGAAAGGCTGCATGGCCGCAGGTTCTTTCTCTGTCATTTCACTGCAGACTCTGTTCAACAAGTCAAAAGTATATTGGCCGTCATAATAGGCGACAAGCCACGCCGTAACCGCCGCGGCAATCAGAGCGGCCGCCGCTGTAAATCCCGCCGTCACCCATAACCATTTTCCCCTGTTCATAAAGTGTCCTCCATGCGGTAACCCACACTTCTGACAGTTTTCAGACATGCCGGCTGCGACAGTTTATCGCGAAGCCGCTTCATGGTCACTGTCAGCGTATTGTCATTGACATAGTTTCCCGCCGCGTCCCAGATCTGTTCCAGAATTTTTCCTCTGGTGACGGTTCTTCCTTTATTCTGCATCAAGTATAAAAGAAGCCGGTACTCTGCTCCGCTTAGCGCAATCTCCTCCGAGCGATAAAATACAGCGTGACGGCTTTGATCGATTGTGATCTCATCACAGGAAAGACAGCGCTCCGCGGCGCTGCCGCTTCTGCGAAGCACCGCCAGAATCCGCGAGTACAATACTTCCAGGGCAAACGGCTTCACCACATAATCGTCCGCCCCGTTCTCGAATCCCGACACAATATCCGCGCTGTCGCCGCGGACGGTCAGAAAAATAACCGGCAGATCTTTCCACCGGCTGCGAATCCACCGGCACAGGCCGTCTCCACGCCCGTCCGGCATCTTCCAGTCAAGCAGGACCACTGCTGCCGTATGCTTTTCCAATGCCTGTTTCATCGCCGAAACCGTAGGATATACCGACACTTTCATACCTTTTTGCCCCAGATATTCTTTCACGATATTCGCGATATCGCCATCGTCCTCGGCATAATATACTTCAATCATGTCCATTATCTGTCTCACTTTTTCTTCCTATAATCTATGACGACTCCAAGGAAAATTGCTTTGCAATTCTCGGGACACAGATTGCTGAATCTGTGTCTATTCTACCATAGGAATGTTACAGTCCGATGACTGACCGAAAGAAAATATACAGCACAAAATATCCTTCCGGATCAGCACTGGTTTTCAAGCTGATTCGAAAGGATAAAATAGAAAATTTACGCTGCTGCATTCGCATTGATCTGATCGATAACCTTTTTGATTTCCAGCCACACATGCAGATCGGTAAAGATTTCAGCCACGCTGCCTTGATCTGTAAAGGGTGATTCCTGAAGCACCGACAAATCTTTCATCATACCGTTATGCACAATATACTCGATAATTTGATTGACAAAGTAAATCTGTCGGCTGTCAAGCTTAGCATCATCCAGAAATCCCGAAAACGCTTCCTTGGCTGCATTCATATCAAGCCCAACAATTTCACGCACGAACTCCCCCAATGGCTTATGTCCGTATTCCTTTTCGTAGTCGTCGCGGGAACCCGCTTCTTTCCAGAGAATCTCTTCCAGACTTTCTATATCTGCTTCCGTTAATGGCTTGTTCGTCTTAAGCTTTGCGATTGCGACATGATCCTGATGCTGACGGACATAAAATTCCGCTTTAGCCCTGTAATCTTTAAGTTCGTCACTCTCCAGTTCCGCATCATTCCACTCTGTGGAAAGAACTTCATCTGTAAAATCCGTATCATATTTGACGATACCTTTTGGCAGATATTTCATCAGATTACGCAGATTTATTCGAATCCATTCAAGCTCATCTATTCCGGCATGATCTACATAATCCGTATGCAGAATTTTAGTAAGCAGCTCTGCCTGCGCCTGAATTTCAGGAATATTCGCGACACCCGCTATCCCTGCCGCTTTCTTATACAAGTCACTTTTGTGCCGGCCATATCCCCTGCCTGCAAGAAGCGCAAGCTCCATAGCATATATCAGCGCATCAAAGCGGACGGCGCTCGCTTCATCTCCATCCGGCATAATGAGAGGCGCCAGCTCGGAGCGCACCATTAAGGTATCTTCAAATGTGATAGCGTTGTAATTGATCGGTATCGAATAGGTATCTACATATTTCAAATGCTGTCTCACTGCAAAATTTTCACGGTTTAATTCCCGTACCTTGCCTGTCATTTTTTCTATCAGCTTATCTCTATAGGCAATCAATCTATCAATCTGATACTCCAAACCCTGCAGTTTGTATGCGATTTCAAATTCCAGGGAGAAAACCGCTCCCTGAAGCGCAATCATATTCGCCGTCGGTCTTCCTTTATTCATACGGAAAAATTCAAAGTTCCCACAGAAATCGAAGATATAGAATTTATTTTTATCTTTACCGTCCATAAGACCTGGACAAAGTCTCGTACCGCGGCCGATCATCTGCCAGAATTTCGCCTTGCTCATAACCTTTTTGAAAAAAACAAGGTTCAATACTTCCGGAACATCAATACCCGTATCGAGCATATCAACCGAAATCGCGATCTGCGGCATCTTCCGCGGATCAGAGAACTCATCAATCGCACTCTGTGCATAGGTCATGTAATTATCAATTACTTTTGCAAAAGGCTGCCCGCCTTTGCAAAGCTCCGGATACTGCTTTTGAAATACTTCCAATATTTTTTCCGCATGGTCATGATTCTTGGCAAAAATAATAGTCTTGCCGAGCTTCTGCCCATAATCCACTTTAAGTCCGTCCCGCATCAGCATGTGAAGCACCTGCTTTATGGTATCCTCGTTAAACACCCATGTGTTCAGTGCCGAAGAATTGATTCTCTCCGGCAATTTACCGTCTTCAAATTCAAAGGTTTCTTCATAGGCAGCCCGATCCTCTTCTGACAGTTCATCATAAACAATTCCTTCTTCAATGAATTTATATTTGGTCTCCACAGTAATAAAATCTACAAGATAGCCATCTTTCACAGCCTGTGACAATTCGTATCCGTATGTCGGCACCCCGTTTTCCAAATCGAAAATTCCATAGGTATTCTTATCGATCTCATCTTTTGGTGTCGCCGTAAGACCTATCAGCGGCGCATCAAAATAGTGAAAAATATCCTTATACTTGTTGTAAATCGATCTGTGCGCTTCGTCACAGATGAGCAGATCGAAATGCCCACAGGTGAAAACTTTTCCGTTGTCATCCTTGACGGAATCAATGCAGTTGAACATCGTCTGATAGCTAGAAAAAATACAATGTGCGGTATAATCCCCCTTTTCCTCCACCAGATTGGCACATGACAAATCCGGCAAAAGATTCACGAAGTTTCTTTTGGCCTGTGTAACCAGCGAATTACGATCCGCAAGAAACAGAATGTTCTTTATCCAGCCAGCCTCCAGCAAAACCTTGCACAGAGCGATTACCGTTCTCGTCTTCCCGGAACCCGTTGCCATGACAAGCAGCGCTTTTCTGCGATTGCGCTTATCAAAGCTGTCGCACACCGCCTTGACGGCAGCTTCCTGATAATAACGCCCGGCGATCTTCCTGTCTACGGAAATACGACCCAGACTTGTCTTCATTCTCTGCAGATTAAAAAGCTTCTCCAAATCTCTTTTGGCATAAATCGCCGCAACTTTTCTCTCCGGATATTGATTGTCGATGATCCTTGTCTCAAACCCATTAGTAAGGAACACGACCGGCCTTCTTTGATACTGCTCCTCCAACAAATCTGCATAAAGTTTTGCCTGCTGTCTTCCTTTCGCGACATCTGCGCAGGTTTTCTTCGCCTCAATTACCGCAAGCGGCCTGTGACCGTCATCATATAAGACATAATCGGCAAACCCTACCTTTGACTGGTTAGGCATTCCGTGAATTTCAACTTCGTTCATCCAGTCTCTGCCCTCAGTCCAGCCGGCGTCATACAGCATGGAATCAATATAAATCTTTCTTGTTTTATACTCCGACAAATCCAGCGGCTTGGGAACATAGGTCTGCTGCTGCTCCATGCGCTTTGCAGTCAGTTCCTCTTTCAGCGCCTTATTCTCCGCAATGAGCGCCTGCAAATCAATGTCACCAAAAACATTCTGCACCACCACTTCATCCGGCGTCTCATTCAACAGCTTCAAATCATATTGTCTTTCCTCGTGAAAATCAGAATAACAATGCGAGAGATAATCCATGAAAATAAAGAGGTTTTGCAAGCACAGGACAGCTTCATCCTCTGTGATTTTTCTGCCGTTATGCGCCGCACGGTTCCCAATCTTGCGAATCAGATCAAGTCTCTTCCATAGGTCATCATCCACCAACGCATGAAATTCTTCCGTGCTCATCAGGCTCATCAGCTTGTCCTGATATGGCATTTCCAGAGAATCATCCACCGAATACATCCACTTGATTGCAAATTCCATCGCACGTCGGCAGTTGATCACGCTGGATTCCATGTCAATCTTCAAAACTTTTTCGGCGGCAATGGCGACATCCGAAAAGCTGTTAAACTTTGGCTCCTGCTTCAGATAATCAAAGTTGGTCATCGCAAAACCTCCCTATCTCAGGTAATTAGTATAACTGCCAGCATTTTCTTTTTACATCCTGATTATCAATTGGTATGGCAATCCCTATTGCATAGCAGCCATAGCAGATACATTTCATCTATTGCTTTCTATGCTGCAACTTTTAATTTGTCTACTTGAGCGACAAAGGCGGCGAATTGCTCCTGTAGTTCCAAAGGTGGTATCGGAATATTCAATGTCGAAATAATCTGTTGATTGAGGTTCTGGATATTAGCTCCACGCCCTGCCATCCTTTCTCGCATCGAATCCGTTTTCAATACACGAAGCAAATAAATTATGTTAACCTCATCGCTTGTTAAACGATAGCGAATACAGAAACCGCTATAGGTAGTTGGCGTACTGCGAGGATAGACAACTAAACAGCGACCAACAAGGGCTTTATTACCATTAGAGCGAACAAATACAATATCTCCATCTTGCAGCATACTCTCCTCTGGTGGTGCTTCATTCAAAGATACTATAGGCAAATGGTTTGTTTCATCAATAATGGAGTAGTCTTTGAAATCACCGACTCCCAAACAATGCATTTCTATGCCATGATCACCTGTGTGAAAGTTCATACCATTTTTACAGTATCCCATTTCAAGCAAAGGTCTTGTAGACCATCCAAACGGATTCTGAACAGGATCACCAAACATCTCCACAAACCGTGATTTAACGAGTTCATCAAGCTGTTTTAATGTTTCTTCACAAAGAAAATTTATTTTTTCAAGTTTTAACAGCCTATCTGCTCTAAGATTCTGTTCTTCAATGGACGGAATGTCCAGTTCAAGCTTGTTCAATTCTTTCGCAGATAAATGCTTTACCGTAACAAACGCTGTTTTATCCTCAATTGCTTTAAGAGCCTTGACCATAGCGAATCGAAGATATTCCTCACTTGTCCCCTCTTTCGCAGTCAATTTACAAACTCGCTGATTCAATAATGCATCACGGCTTTTCCATCTAGCAATGTTAAACTCACCATCCATTCCAACCAACAAATCTCCAGCATGTAATACATACTCTTCTGGATATTCGCCCGAATAATACGTCTCTGAAAATCCTCTTTTTACATCCCGTATTCTCACTAGTGGTGGGTATGAACAATCTTCCGTAAAACACGCCGAATCAAACGCATATCCATACTGAATGTCGCATATATCAGTTAATTTTTTCATCATCTACATCATCCCCACAAATCCGAATCTGTTTAGGCTATATACTTTCTGTGGGATGACTTAACATTACTCTGATTTACCATAGCATACTGCATAGTGGTATCAATCTGCTGATGGCCCAATAACCTCTGTACCTGCTCTATCGGCATCCCCTTGTCAATCGCCTTTGTTGCCATTGTTCTTCTAAATTTATGAGGATGAATCCGGTTTAATTGCAGCTTTCTTCCCAACTTCCGCAGTCTTGACTCCACTCCGCTAATCTTTAACCTCTCATGCGGTGCATCAAGCGTAACAAACAACGCTTCGTTAGAATCTGTTCTGTCTGATAAATAGTTTTGCAAGTGTAATTTTGTCCGGGCATCAAAATAGACTTTTCTTTCTTTATCTCCTTTTCCGTATACAACGCATTCTCTTTCTTCAAAATCAACATCCGCTATGTCAAGATTCACTAATTCGCCCACGCGCATTCCTGTGGAGATCAAAATATCAATAATAGCCAAGTCCCTCTTTCCACAACACTCATCCCGTAAAAGTTCCAGACTCTCATCGGATATAATTTCCTTTACTACTTTTTTGGTTCGTATTTTGTGAATCCGGCGCACTGGACTCTTTAAAATATGATCTTCCTCCTCAAGCCACGAAAAGAAACTGGAGAGATTTCTTCTTATATTATCAATAGTTACTTTACTACATCCGCTACGTTCCTGATATGTAGACAAATAATTTCTTATTACCTCAGTTGTCATCTGCCGGATTGGAATATCTACTTCCCGCAGCAGCGCATGAACAGTGGTTTCATAATATTTTATTGTCCGTTCTGAACAACCTTCAATCCGCTTGGCAGCTAAAAACATATCAAGATATACATCATTATCAATCTCTTCATTCGCACTCCTGCTCGCGTCCAGTCTGGCAATTAATACTTCCTGCAGTTTTTTCATCTGGGCAACATTAAGCACCTCTGCCATATCGTTGATAATGTCATAAATTGGATTTTGCATAATTAGTTACTCCTTTTTTATAAGAGTATACCAAATCCCTATCCAAAATACTGCTGCATCAAACTATCAAATAACGTCTGTGCTTCATCAAGGCTCTTTTGAACTGTAACTTTTAATTTGTCTACTTGAGCGACAAAGGCGGCGAATTGGTTTTGTAAGTCTAATGGCGGTGTCAAAACGGGCAATGCCTTTAATTGAGTCATATTAATACTCGCAATTCCAGTAGTTTGTTTGGCACAACCCCCAAAATAGTATTTGGCCTTCTGATGCTGAAGATATTCTGCAAAAAAGGCTGGATTTACTTTCTCTCTATTTAGGCGAACACGAAAAATATGATTCTGATGAATGCAGTTTTGGGGTGGGGTTTTAATGATAGCCCCGCGACCAACTTTATCTGGATCTCCACCTTCCGTCATTAACACATCATCCGGCAATAAACGATATTGCTCTATCTCATGTTCAGTAGCTAAAATCGTCTTTACTGTAGTCCAATCAATATGCCCATCTTTCACATTCGAAACTGCCATATATGGGACTTCAAGCAATTCTTTTTCCTTAGATTTTCTTCCTTTTGTAAGTCCTGAAACAATCTCCGATATTTCTTCCAAAACTACATCATGCCACTTCATCGGATTTAACACCATATCACCAAACATCTCTACAAACCGTGATTTGATGAGCACATCTAATAATTCTATTACTTTTTGCTCTTTAGCTAATATGTTAGATAATTTAGATAAAACAGCAACTACTTCATTTTGTTTTTCCAACGACAAAATCGGAACCAATATATTCTTAACATATCCTTGTGATATATGTGGTTGCGCTCCGCCAATACAATCTGCTAATATTTTTTCTCTTTTTGACAAAAGGTAATAAAAAAGATAGCGTGGATTTATACTATCACAGGGCAATATTCCTGTTATCGACTGATTCCCACATGCCTCAAAATTCAGATATCCTACCTTTCCAGCAGTTGCTCCTGTTAATGCAATCATAACTGTATTAGGTGGCATTAGCTTTGCACTACTATTATCATATCCAATCCGCGTTATATACTTATCCGTACCATTTACATCACAATTTTGGCAACATCCTGATTGAAGCCAAGGTATATCGCCGTTATCCCAATATATACGCTCTCCCGTTGACGGTGTTCCACCAGTGACAACAGAAGTAATTTCTTCAATTCTCTTATACTCCATAAATCATCCCCACAAATCCGAATTTATCTCCACATACTACAACTAACGCATCTTATTTTCATAATCTTGTAATTCATGAAAAATATTATCCACAAATACTACATGATCTTCAATGCGATATAGCATAAAGTACCTGTGATTTAAGAAGTTGATACGACGATATTTTAATTCACGCAATCTTGGGTTATCACACAGTTTTAAACTGCCTGCCACATGTCTTAGGCTTTCGATTGTCGCATCATAATCATTCAGCACATTTTCTGCTGCCTGCATACTTTCCTTTTCAAAAATAAGATACTTGATAAAGCGCTCCAAATCCGTTTCAGCATCTCTTGTAACTACCACTTTATAATCCATATTTCGCCCTCATATCACGAGAGACATCTGTTGCATCTCTATACATTCCTTGTGCTGCTTGTTCACGTGATTTTTCTAACTTATCCAGTATCTCAGTCTCTGATAATGCTTCATATGGCTTTGCACTTACCCTTTTAATCTCAAAGGGAAAGCCATTTACTGCTAATGCTTGTGTTAAAAACATACGAATTGCAGTTGTAGTATCTGTACCTAAATCTTTAAATAATTTATCAGACCTTACCTTTAAATCATCGTCCACTCTTACTTGAATTGTACTTGCCATTTACGTCACCTCCTGCCCTGCTTCTTTACTATACAGTAGCACATATTCATTGCAAATTCAATACGTTTGCAATGAGTTGGCATTTTCCGTCTTCGTTTCCCTTTCTATAAATTGAGCAGCCTCTCCAGTTCATCCATTTCCCTGCCAATCTCCCTCTCGATCTCACGGATATCGGCCATGATTTCATAAGTTGGCGGATATTCTACGGCGGTATACTCCATCTCTTTGTATTTATTGATACTGAGGTCATAATCGTTCTCCACGATATCCTGTTTTGACACCATGAACGATTGTTCCGTGCGCTTTCTGTCCGCTTCCTTATCAAGATGCTTAAACCTTTCGATAATATCAGGAATATCATTATCGGCTATCGGCGAGCGCTTATCATCCAGACTGAACCCATCGGCAGTCATATCATAGAACCATACCTGATCCGTGCCGCCATGCTCTGTCTTCGTAAAGATCAAAATCGCCGTTGAGACTCCTGCATAGGGCTTAAAAACACCGGAAGGCATGGAGATGACCGCTTTCAGCCGCTGATTTTCAACAATTTCTTTTCGGATGGCTCTGTGTGCCGTCGAAGAGCCGAATAATACGCCGTCCGGAACGATGCAGGCACAGCGCCCGCCGATTTTAAGAATACGCAGAAACAAAGTCAAAAACAGAAGTTCCGTCTTTTTTGTCTTACATACTTTAAGCAGATCACCGGATACTGATTCCGCATCCAAACTCCCCTTAAAAGGTGGATTTGCAAGCACGAGCGAATATTTATCTCTATCTGCATTCTGATCAGACAAACTGTCTCTGTATTCAATGAATGGGTTCTCGATTCCATGTGTCATCATATTCATTGCACCGATGCGAAGCATCGTACGATCCATATCATATCCGTGAAACATATGATTCATATAATGATCTTTCTTTTGTCTGTCAAAGAAAATTTCCTCTTTCCTTTTTTCCTTTAAATATTCTCCTGTCGCAACCAGAAAACCGGATGTACCGCAAGCCGGGTCACAAATCACCTCGTCACCGGTAGGATCCATCATTTCCACCATCATGCGGATAATATGCCGGGGCGTTCTGAACTGCCCGTTCCGTCCGGACTGCGCAATCTTGGAGAGAAGATACTCATAGACATCTCCCCTGACATCAGCCGTCTGCAGTTCATTCATTGTTTTGTATATCTCATCCAGAGAATCTACAACCTTTGACAATACCAACGGTGTGGGCAGCTTAAAAATTGCATCATCCATGTATTTGGAGTATGCGCTGTTCTTATCGGTATGCAGTGTCTTGATAAAAGGGAATACCCATTCCTGCATCACAGCATACATTCTGTCTGCCGGAAAATCATGAAACACCGACCATTTCAGCTGTGTGCCGTCTATGGTTCTTTCCCCAACCTTTACTTCTTCCGCAAAAACGCTTCGATAAGGCAGTCCAAGCATTGCACTTTCCCTGGCTCTGATGTTATCTGAATCGTCCAGATCGTGTATAAACATCAGATACGTGATCTGTTCAATTACCTCCAATGGATTTACGAGCCCGCCGGCCGCAAAGATATCCCACAATCCGTCAATCTTGTTTTTCAATTCACCCGTGATCATTTATTTTCCTCCCACCTTCTCATTTGTAATTCCATGTATATTTTGTATGTCTTCCGCCGCCGATTTTTTCTATTTCTCCGGATTCAACCAGAGCGGCAAGCGCTCTCTGCACAGTGATTTTACTGATATCCGGACATTTCTCCATAATCTCCGCCTTAGTAATCGTCCCGACGGTATGCCTGATGACTTCTCTGACTCTGTCCGGTTTAGACAGTCCGGCTGTGGCAATCAGACTCACCCGGGAAGAAAATTCTCTGTAAGCAGCATGCACAATCCCCAGCATATAGCTTACAAACGGTTCATAATCATTTTCATTCTCATGCCATTTATCGGAACTCTGCTGCAGACAGTCATAGTAAGATGCTTTTGTATTTTCAATAAATTTTTCCATACTGATATATTTCCCGACGATATACCCCGCGCGATAAAGCAGCAGAAGCATCAGCAGGCGACTCATCCGTCCGTTGCCGTCATTAAAAGGATGCACGCATAAAAAGTCAAGAATAAACATCGGGATCAGCACTAAAGGATCAATCTGCCCGCCTGTCAGCGCTTCGTCAAATGCCCCGCACAGTTTGTCCATTGCCTCGACCGTCTCCCATGCTGTATGCCGCGCATTACCCCTGCCTTTTCAGATACTTCCCTGTCTTGCTCCTCTCACACATACAGATCTCTTCCGGCGTGCCCGCCGCGACGATCTCTCCGCCCTGCGCGCCGCCGTCCGGCCCCATGTCGATCACATAATCCGCATTTCGGATCACATCCAGGTCATGCTCGATGACGATGACGGTCGCACCGTTTGCAATCAATTCCGTAAAGACGTGAAGTAGCGTCTCCACATCCAGCGGATGCAGGCCGATGGTTGGTTCGTCAAAGACAAACACCGTGTCTGCCTGCCCTCTGCCCATCTCGCCGGCAAGCTTCAGGCGCTGCGCCTCTCCGCCCGAAAGTCCGGGCGTCTGCTCTCCCAGCGTCAGATAGCCGAGCCCGAGTTCCTTGAGCACACGCAGTCTTCGCGCGACAAGTGGCAGATCGGCGCATATGTCCAGCGCCTCGTCCACACTCCTGTCCATGAGTTCCGGAAGAGAGAGCGCCTCACCGCCCTGCTTTGGTGTCCGCCGGATCAACCCGGCTTCCCTGCCATAGCGGGAGCCGCCGCAGTCCGGACAGGGAATCTCGACATCCGGCAGAAACTGCACATCCAGACTGATAGTCCCCGTGCCGTCGCAGACAGGGCAGCGCAGCCTGCCGGTGTTATAGGAGAAATCGCCGGCCTTACAGCCTCTCTCTTTCGCTTCCGCCGTTCTCGCATATACCTTGCGCAGTTCGTCGTGCACGTTGGCATAGGTGGCCACGGTGGAGCGCACGTTGATACCTATCGGCGCGGCATCAATCAGCTTGACCTGCGCGATCCCGTCGGCCGAAACGGCTTTCACATGTTTCGGGAGCGCTTCTCCGCGGACAGACGCTTCCAGCGCGGGAACCAGGCTTTCCAGAATCAGCGTCGTTTTGCCCGATCCGGACACGCCCGTCACCGCGATCAGGCGGCCTTTCGGGAAATCGGCCTCCAAAGGTTTTACCGTATGGATCGCGGCAGTGGACAGATGGATCGTGCCGAGAGCAAACATCTGCTCCCGCGGAACGGGTTTGCCGATATGAATGCTTCTTTCTCCCGTCAGGAAAGCACCGATCCGTGAATACGGATCGCTCCCCACTTCCGCAAGCGTCCCCTGCGCGATAATAGTTCCGCCTCCCGCACCGGCCTCCGGCCCGAGTTCAATGAGCCAGTCCGCCTCGGAGAGCACGTTCGTGTCGTGATCCACCAGCACGACGGAGTTGCCGTCAGCCACCAGATCGTGCATCACGCCGAAGAGACCCTCCAGATTAGAGGGATGCAGGCCGATCGACGGCTCGTCAAGAATATACAGGACACCTGTCGTGCGGTTTCGCACCGCGCGGGCAAGCTGCATCCTCTGCCGCTCCCCGGTGGAGAGCGTGGAAGCCGCGCGATCCAGAGTAAGATACGAGAGGCCGAGATCCATCAGGCGTTTCGCGGCGCCCGCAAACGACCCGCAGATGCTTTCCGCCATCGGGCGCATTTCTTCGGGCAGCGAGGCCGGCACACCGGCAACCCATTTTGTCAGCTCTACAAGTGTCATCGTGCAGGCTTCCGCGAGGGAAATGTCCCGAAGCCTCGGCGCACGCGCCGCCTCACTCAGTCTCGTGCCGCCGCAGTCCGGGCAGATCTCCTGCCGCAGGAATTTCTCCACCCGCTTCATGCCTTTTTCGTCTTTCACTTTGGAGAGGGCGTTCTCCACGGTGTAAGTAGCGTTAAAGTAGGTGAAATCCATATCCCCCGCAGCGCCGCTTGTCTTATTCTGATAGATGATGTTTTTCTTGACCGCAGGCCCGTGGAAAACGATATCGCGCTCTTTTGCACTCAGTTCCCGAAACGGCACATCCGTGCGCACGCCCATCTCACGGGCAATATCTTTCATCAGCGACCACATTAACGTCTGCCACGGCGCGACCGCGCCCTCGTCGATCGACAGAGATTCGTCAGGCACCAGCGTCGCCTCATCTACAGTGCGGACAACGCCTGTGCCATCACATGTTTTGCATGCGCCTCGGCTGTTGAACGCCAGTTCCTCCGCGCCCGGCGCCCAAAAAGTTTCCCCGCATACAGGACAGACCAGCGCAAGACCAGCCGCCACATGCAGAGACGGAGGAACATAGTGCCCGTTGGGGCAGCGGTGGGAGGCAAGGCGCGAAAACATCAGCCGCAGATGATTCAGCAGTTCCGTGCCTGTCCCGAAAGTGCTGCGGATGCCGGGGACGCCCGGTCTCTGCCGCAGCGCGAGGGCAGCCGGGACATACAGCACTTCATCCACCAGAGCCTTCTGTGCCTGTGTCATTCTCCGACGCGTGTAGGTGGACAGAGATTCCAGATAACGTCTGGAACCTTCCGCATACAGGATGCCAAGCGCCAGAGAAGACTTGCCGGAGCCTGAAACACCGGCAATGCCCACGATTTTGTGAAGTGGTATCTCCACATCGATATTTTTGAGATTATGTACCCGCCCGCCTCGTATTTTGATTTGCTTCGGCATCTTTGGATCGTCCATCTTCACCTCATCGAACAAAAAACCGCCTTAACAGCCGAACAGCTCCGCCGTCTTCTTCATTCTCTCCGCCACAGGCACGCCAAACGGGCAGCGCGCCTCACAGGCGCCGCAGGCAATGCACTCGGAAGCCTTGTGCGCCAACAGTTCATAGTGGGACTGAATCGTCGCGGGCACGACCGGCTGCATTGCGGCGAGGTCATAGTATTTGTTGATCATCGCAATGTCCAGTTTCGCCACGCAGGGTTTACAGTGACCGCAGTAGGTGCACTCTCCTCTGTAGGAGTGGAAAGGCGCATTCGCCAGCACTGACGCATAATCTTTCTCCTCCTCCGAAGCGTCCTCGTAGTGCAGGGCCTGATCGATCTGCTCTTTGGTATCGTATCCGCACAGGATCGAAGCCACGCCGGGTCTGGTCAGCGCATAGTGGATGCACTGTACCGGCGACAGGCTCACCCCAAAGGGCGAACGCTTTTCATCAAACAGCCTGCCTCCCGCAAAGCCTTTCATGACGGTGATGCCGACATCCTTTTCTTCGCACAAGCGATACAGTTCCGCTCTGTCTGCGTCAATGCCTGCCAGTTTCCCGTCGTACTGATATCCCTCCGAGAGCAGCTCGTCCAGATCTTCCCCTGCCGGCAGCATATCGAAAGCGGGATTGATGCTGAACAGCAGCATCTCGATCCGCCCTGACCGCACAGCCGCTTTGGCCGTCTCAGGATTGTGGGAACTCATCCCGATGTGACGGATCGCGCCTTGCGCTTTCAGTTCCTCCACATATTCCATGTAGGCGGAATCCTGCAGTTGTTCCCAGTCCTCCATGGTATCCACATAGTGGATCATGCCCAGATCGATATAGTCTGTCCGCAGTCTCGCAAGCAGATCCTCAAACGCGGGCTTCACATACTTCAAATCTCTGGTGCGCACATACTGTCCGTCCTGCCAGGTAGAGCCCAGATGTCCCTGCACATACCAGTGTTCCCTGTTTCCCTGCATGACTCTGCCGATAATGTCTCTGGATTTCGGATCGGGCATCCAGCAGTCAATGATATTGATGCCCTGCTCTCCCGCATATCGCATCAGTTCTACGGCTTCGTCCTCAGGATGGCGTTCCAGCCATTCCCCGCCGAATCCGATTTCGCTCACCGCCAGCCCGGTTTTCCCGAGGGTTCTCTTGTTCATGTATGTTCCTCCCTGTGATAAAATCATATGCTGAAAATATCAGTCACTTTTCAGAATATGTTGACGCCCTCTTCCATGCGCCGATCTCCCCCTTTGACAAACGCACTGCCGCATCGATCCTCTGTCGTCCGAAAAACGCAGATTACTTCGCTTTTTCCCGTCCCGGTTTCTTCTTCGCTTTCTTCTGTCCCACCACTTCCTTGAGTAAAAGCGCCTTGCCCAGGTCGCCCTCCACCCTGATCTTCTGTATGGTGAATGCGAGCACCGGATCCAGCCTGCCCTCGACGATGTCCAAGAGCGTCTGCGCCGTACAGGTAATGAGCACATCCCTGTCATAATACTCGTAGGGTTCCACGGCTGCCTTGCCGTCCTTGATATCAAGGTAAAAGGCGCCTGCCGCCTCCCCCTCGATGTTGAACTGAAACGCCACATGTCCCTGCACCGCGCCGGCATCGGCGCTCTCCGCAATATCCTTTACCTGTTGTACCAGTTCTTCATAGGTCATCTCACATATCCTCCTCATAAAAATGACGATTATTATATTTATTATATCGGATTTCCGTACCCATTGTCAATTTGCCGTCTTCGGACGGGCAGAGACCCGGAAAGCGCACGAAATACCCCTAAAAACAGGCTGCCGCTTCCGCCTCGCGGAAACCACAGCCTGCTTTGCTTTCCCTACAGATAATCTCTGATATCCTCCGTCAGTTTCTCTTCCAGCTTGATCAGCTTCTTGGCGATATCCTTGGACTTCTCATCTGCAGCCTCATATTGATTCAGATATTTGTTGAGCGACTTCACGCCCATGTTGCAGCCGTCGGTCATCAGATCGGCGATCGTCGCATCTGACTCATGCATAACCAGCTTCACGCTCGTCTTCATCCACGACATGCTTTTGGCCATCGGGTTCGGATCTTTGCCGTCGTCGTGATACTCCTCCAGAAGTTTCTGTATCTCATCGCCCAGTCTGCCATGCTCCTCTTTGCAATGAGTCAGCAGTTTCTTCATATCTTCATCGCTCACATACGTCAGCACATCATCGATGGACGCGATGCCCATTTTGACGCCCGCGTCACACTCCCGCAGCAGCTTGATCGTATCCTGTTCTATCATGTTCCCTCCATTCCGGAGCTTCACGCCCGGCCGCCTGCATACAAGCGGTTTCAGGCCTGCCTCCTTGTTTTGTCAGATAGTAACAGGGTGCGTCATTCTGTATTTTCTATACATTTTATTGATACAGCTGCCGGCACTTTCATGACGCGATGTCTGTCATTCTTCAGCCCGCCCACGCCTGAGATCCGCGGCTCAGTAGTTCTCCGGCGAAATTTCAAAATATGCCTGCGGATGTGCGCAGACAGGGCAGATTTCCGGCGCCTGTGTGCCGACTACGATGTGCCCGCAGTTGCGGCACTCCCACACCTTGACTTCGCTCTTCTTAAACACTTCCTGCATGTTTACATTCTTGAGCAGGGCGCGGTACCGCTCCTCGTGGTGCTTCTCAATCTCCGCGACCATGCGGAATTTCTCGGCCAATTCCGGAAATCCTTCTTTCTCCGCTGTCTCCGCAAATCCCTTGTACATATCCGTCCACTCGTAGTTCTCGCCGTCCGCCGCGGCTGCCAGATTCTCCGCCGTACTGCCGATGCCGTACAGTTCCTTATACCAGATCTTGGCATGTTCTTTCTCGTTGTTTGCCGTATCCGAAAAGATTGCCGCGATCTGCTCAAAGCCCTCTTTCTTTGCCTTGGATGCAAAATAAGTATACTTATTCCGTGCCGTGGACTCGCCGGCGATCGCCGCCTGCAGATTCTTCTCCGTCTGTGTTCCCGCATACCTGTTCTCAGCCATTTTTCTTTCCCTCCATATTCTTGTTCTTTCTGTCTGTTATTTTCATCTCCATTTCGGAGTTGTTCACTCATCCCGCAATCGGCGCCGTCGCCTCGCGCAGCCAGACAAGTTCTTCCCCCGCAAGATACGGTGCGAGCGCGGCATACACTTTCGCATGGTACTCATTCAGCCAGGCAAGTTCCCGCTCCGTCATCAGTTCCGGCAGGATGGCATCTCTGTCAAACGGCACCATCGTCAGCGGTTCAAAATACAAAAACCGCCCGCATTCATTTTCCTCTCCCCCACAGCACAGCATCAGATTCTCATGTCGTATGCCAAAGCGCCCCTCCAGATAAAGTCCCGGCTCATTGGAGACGACCATACCTTTTTCCAGCGGCACGCTGCGCGCCTGCTCCGAGATGCGCCACTGAATCCGCTGCGGTCCCTCGTGCACACTCAGGAGAAAACCTACGCCGTGACCGGTGCCGTGGTGATAATCCAGCCCCAGCTCCCACAGCGGCTCTCTCGCCAGCACGTCGAGATTCTGCCCGCAGACTCCCTGCGGAAATCTCGCCGCCCCCAGCGCCAGATGTCCCCGCAGCACCGTGGTGTAGTATCGTTTTTCTTCCGCAGACACCTCTCCCAAGGCAAAAGTTCTCGTGACATCCGTCGTACCTTCCAGATAATGGCCGCCCGTATCCGCCAGGCAGAAAGCGCCCGGCTTAATCTCTGCGTCCGTCTCCCCGGTGGGTTCATAGTGTACGATAGCGCCGTGGGCCCCATAAGCGATGATCGGCGCGAAACTTGGGCCGAGATACCCCTCCGCCTGCGCGCGGAATTCTTCCAGTCTCTCCGCCGCGCCAAGCTCCGTGATCTTCTCCTGCCCCGCATGGGTTTTCAGCCATCGCATAAATCGCGTCACCGCCACGCCGTCTTTCACATGGGCGGCGCGCATACGCTCTGTCTCCGCCGGCGTCTTGACCGCTTTCAGCAGTTCAACCGGACTTGGCCCGTCAATCTTCTCTGCGCTCTCCGGAAGACTGTTGATCAAACTGTAGCTGACATGCCCGCTGTCGATCCACACCCTTGTCCCGGCGGCGATGCTCCGCAGGCTCTCCTCCATCGCATCATAGGGACAGACCGCAATGCCGTCCCGCTCCAGCCGGGCGCGAATCTCATCGGATAGGATCTCCCCGTGCACAAACAGTCTGGCCGTCTCTTTCTCAACGATCATATAGGCCAGAAATACCGGCGTGTACAGCACGTCGTTCCCGCGCAGATTCAAAAGCCACGCGATCTCGTCCAGCGCCGTCAGCACCAGGGCATCGGCTTTTTCCCCGCGCATCTTCTCCCGCACGCAGGCAAGCTTCTCTCTGCGGCTTCTCCCGGCAGAACTGGCATCCATCTCCCAGACGGGCTGCGTGGACATCGGCGGTCTGTCCGCCCATACCAGATCAGCCAGATCCGTACTGCCGTCAAAAGACATCTTCTTTTCCGCGGTCTTATCGGCAATGGCGCTGACAAACTTCCCCGTGACCGTGCGCCCGTCGAAACCGATCACGCTCCCCTCGCGCAGATTGTCGCGCAGATATTCGGGGATCTTCGGCACATCCGGCTGCCCGGCCCGCATCAGTGTAATGCCGCTGCCCGCAAGCTGTGCAGCCGCCTGGATAAAATACCTTCCGTCGGTCCACAGCGCCGCCGCGTCACGGAGCACCACCAGCGTGCCCGCCGATCCCGTGAAGCCCGACAGATATTCTCTCGCCTTAAAATACGCCCCCACATACTCCGAGCCGTGAAAATCTTCCGTCGGCACGATGTAGGCGGCGAGATTTCTCTTTTTCATCTGGACACGCAGCGCGGTAAGCTTTTCTTCCACTCTCATATCAGTCCCTATTCTGAAGTGTTCACCCTATAACTATATCCTGATCAGCTCATACTGATCCGTCCCCAATCCGATTTTGACCGCATGGGCGATGCAGCTTTTCCATTCCGTGTCGGGGTGCGTCATGTGGAAGTGGTCATGCCCCTCCTCATTGCCGTGCGCTTTCAGGTTCTCCCCGAGGACGCTGCTCTCCACGGGCGCCATCCCGTTGCACAGATCCGCGCAGGCCTGATCTAACGCCACCGGATCGAAAGAGGCGAGCATCCCCACATTCGGGATAATCGGAATGTCATTCTCCGCATGGCAGTCGCAGTTTGGCGACACGTCGCAGATCAGGGATACGTGGAAACACGGCCGATCTTTGCAGACCGCCAGAGCGTACTCCGCCATCCTGCAGTTGAGCAGTTTGATGGAATCCGCGAAGTCCGCGGCGATCGCGTCTTTCGGGCAGACCGCAAGGCAGCGTCCGCAGCCGACGCATTTATCATGATCGATCCGCGCCTTGCCGTTTTCAATGACTGGCGCGCCGTGAGCGCATATCCGGCCGCAGGAGCCGCAGCCGACGCAGGCGGACTGGTCCACGCTGGGCTTGCCGTCGCAGTGCTGTTCCATCTTGCCGGCCCGGGAACCGCAGCCCATGCCGATATTCTTGAGCGTGCCGCCGAAGCCCGCCATCTCATGGCCCTTGAAGTGGGTCAGCGAGATAAATACGTCCGCATCCATGATCGCGTGGCCGATCTTCGCCTCCCTGACATACTCACCGTCTATCGGCACAAGCGTCTCGTCCGTCCCTTTTAAGCCGTCTCCGATGATGACATGGCAGCCCGTCTGATACGGTGAGAAACCGTTGATATAAGCCGTCTCTAAGTGATCCAGCGCGTTCTTCCTGCTGCCCACATACAGGGTATTGCAGTCCGTCAGATAGGGCTTGCCGCCCAGCTCTTTCACATAGTCCGCCACGACTCTCGCATAGTTGGGTCTGAGGAACGCCAGGTTGCCGTACTCGCCGAAGTGAATCTTGATCGCCGCATACTTATCCGTGAAATCGATCTTTTCAAACCCCGCCGTCTTCATCAGGCGGTGCAGCTTCTGCAGCAGGTTTTCCTGCTCTGTCGCCTTGAACGTCGTAAAATATACGTTTGCCTTTTCCATATTCCGCTCCTTTCTACTCAAACATCTTGAACCGCTCGCTGATGATCGCGTACTGTTCCTTGATCTTCAGATACAGCCCGATGGTGTTCTCTTTTTCTTTCTCAAACTCTTTGATGATCTTGTCGTAGTTGCGCTCCAGGCTCTTTACCACATTCAGGTTGATCTTGCCGTTTTCCGCATCGCCGTTCATGATATCGAGGATCTTCTCCTTGCTGAAAGCCTCCTTGTAGCTTCTCTTGCCGTACAGCGCGCTCAGAATATCCGCCACCGCGATGATCTGCTGCGGCAGCGTCAGATCCTTGGCCGTCAACCCTTTGTGGTAGCCCGTGCCGTCCAGTTTCTCGTGATGCCTTACCGCGATCTGCAGCACCGCGTCGTCCACGACGCCCTCCAGGATCATCTCCGTGATGCGCACATGCGCTTTCATGATCTTCATCTCATCGTCGCTTAAGCGCCCCGTGGATTCCAGAATATTGAGCGGAATCGCGATCTTGCCCAGATCATGCAGCAGCGCTCCATAGTGCAGATCACGCAGATCCCTGCCGGACAGCCTCGCCAGTCTCCCCAGCTGCTCCGCGAAATTCACCGTCGCGAGCGTGTGGATCACCGTGTGCTCGCTTCGAAAATCAATGGTGTACACCAGCATCTCCAGAAAACCGCGCTTATACTGCTCGGAGAACGCCCGCTTTGCCAACAGCACATCCAGTTCCTCGCGGAATTTGCCGTTGATCAGATTCTCCGTGATGCCGTAGCGCTCCTCTGCCTTGTGGAAAAGGTCTAGGGCTGCGCCCGAAAACTTGACGTCGCGATATTTGGAAAAATAATCCTGCTCCAGATTTTCCTCTTTCAGATTCATGAAAGTGTCCATCTTGTCCGCCAGGCTCAAAAGCTCTATGATGTGCATGTAGCGGCTCTGGATCAGGTTGTGCCTGTTGTAGTCCAGATGGTGATACAGCACGATCTCCGCCTTGTCCCCCATCGGGGAGAGATATTTTAAGAAAAGAAAACCGTAGATCGAATGCGGCCAGAGATTCTTCGTCTCGAAATCGGACACGTTCTTGACGTTGTCCTCTTTATATAAGCCGATATCATGCAGGATGCCAAGCATCGTGTAGTCCACCAGCTCCTGCTCCGTGTAGTGATGCTCGCTGCTGTATGTATTCTCATATTCCATCATCTTGTAGAGAATATAGCCCGTAATCTCCCCGTGCCTCATGATCTTATTGTTGATGATACCAAGAGTTTTACGGATGATCTCGTTGACATCCTTGCTGCTGATAACGCTCATTCGTATTCTTCCTTTCCGCGACAATGCCTTTCCGCACAATCAAATTTATTTTAACATTTTTTCCGGCTCTTGTCCTCTGTTTCTTAGAAGAAATTTTGTCAATTCTGGCGTTCCTGCCAGAAATCCGCCTCGGCAGAGGTGCGGACCCGGCACCCGCTCTGTTTCCCCTGCCCGGACAGCCGGCCGGCCTCCAGGTCGAGCAGATAACGCTTGATGTCAATCCCACAGGCAAAGCCGCTGATATCTCCATTCTTGTGGATCACGCGGTGACAGGGGACGAGAATCATCAGCGGATTTCTGTTGTTTGCCTGTCCAACCGCACGTACCGCCCGCGGATTGCCGATCCGGACGGCGATGTCCTCATAACTTCTTGTCTCGCCGTAGGGAATCGTCCGAAGCGCCTGCCACACACTTTCCTGAAAAGGCGTGCCGCGATAACCGATCGGCACGTCAAACTTCCTTCTCGTACCGGCAAAATACTCATCCAGCTGCACGCAGACTGCGCACAGGATCTCCGTGTGCGGAGCCGCAGCTCCACCACCGGACAGTCCACGGCTGCCGGAGCTGTACCGCACGGCTCCGTCTGTCTCACTGTGCAGGCACAGTTCCGTGACTTTTCCGTCCATCTCGCTGATCCGCAGAAGCCCGATCGGGCTCTCATACAAACAGGTATACATCGTCTCCTCCGTTTCCGCGAACCGATACTCTTTCCGCTCTCCGCCAGAGTTCGTCTACAGACAGTATACAACAGGCGCCGTCCGCTGCCAACTGTCCAAAAGGCCTGCCTGGCATTTGCTTTCTGATGCGATTTCCTGCAAAATAGCCTTGCATTCTCTTTCAAATATGATATAATCCCGTCTTTGACAGTTGAAAAGAACAAAAAGTCTCGCAGGCCCTATAAACAGGTCGGTTGCGAGACTTTTTTCTTT
>CANPZI010000033.1 GCA_947588995.1 uncultured Lachnospiraceae bacterium | reverse complement strand
AAAAAATTTGACAAAAGAAATACAGACCTAATGCGGCCTGTAAGGTATTTTTATCTTATTTAACTGTCAAACTGCCGTGCTGCCGTCACCATCAGAAACTTACCGAATTTTTTTGCCATGAGGGGGCTCCTTTCACCGACTCTGTGTTATCGCAATATATATTATACTAATACTATTTTACCGAATTGAAAAGGGAATATGTACAAAAAAATATCTTTTTTTCCACAGGCGGCGCCGCCTATACAACATCTTGTGGCACAAAAAGTTTTTCAAACAAGTTTTCCCGCAGACATTGAAGCGGCTCTTTTTTTGTGCTATATTAAAATTCGACTCAAGAAGTCAATGCGGGGAAATAGGATGAACGAGAAATTTTTTGATTTGAAAAAAGAAAAACAGGACCGCATGATCAACGCCGCCCTGAAAATATTCGCTGCAAACGGCTACCGGCACGCCAGCACCGATGATATTGTAACGGAGGCCGGTATCAGCAAGGGACTTCTGTTTCACTATTTCGGGAGCAAGATCGGCCTGTACACATTTCTCTACGACTACAGCGTCCGCTTTATGAAACTGGAGCTGACGACGGGCGTATCCTCCACCGCAAGCGACTATTTCGAGATCCGCAAACAGATCGAATTCGCCAAGATGCAGGTTCTGAAAAACTATCCTTACATGCAGCGTTTTCTGGAGCGCTGTGCCGCGGAGAACGTGAGCGAGGCGCTCGCGGCGACCGAAGAACAGCAGGGCGTGATCTGGGAGCTGTACAACAATCTGAAGAATCAGGCTGACCGCAGCCTCTTTTCGTCCGGCGTATCTTTCGAGAAGCTGGACACCATGCTGGACTACACAATCAGCGGCCTGATGGCAGCCTACACCGCGGAAGCTTCGTTCCGCCCGGAAGCGTTCTACGAGGAAGCCGTCTCCTATCTCGACATGATGCGCGAGATCGCATACAAATAACCATCCGTCTAAATCCGCCAGACCTCGCGCAGCCGCCCGACGCCATCCCCTATCTCTTCCGTTGTCAGACCGCCGTAACCCAGAATCAGCATTGCATCATTCTCCGCTTCACCGTCAGCGCGCTTTGCCGCGCCGCTCTTCTCCATGCGAAAATCCCCCATCCTGTAGACTTTCACATCTGCCGAGGCCGCCGCGCGCGCCAGTTCTTCCTCAGAACGTCCTCTCCTGTCCGTCAGGATCAGATGCAGCCCGGCATTGCTTCCCGATATCCGAAAATCCGCTTCAAAATCCCGCAGCTCGTCCAGGAGCAGATCGTGTTTTTCCCGGTATCGTTTGCGCATCTTGTTCAGATAGCGCTCGAAATAGCCGTCCCGGATAAACTCGTTCAGGATCGTCTGATCGATCCGCGACACTGTGGAGGAATAGAAGCCGCATCTCTCCCGATACCCCGCAAGCAGCGGGTAGGGAAGCACCATATAACTGACGCGGATCGCCGGAGCGATCGCCTTGGAGAAAGTGCCGATGTAGACCACTCTGCCGTCCGCGTCCGACGCCTGCAGAGACGGCAGCGGCTTGCCCTTGTAGCGAAACTCACTGTCGTAATCGTCCTCAATGAGATAGCGTTCCGGCCTCTCCGAGGCCCACTTCAGCAGTTCCATGCGTCTGCCGATGGGCATGGAAACGCCCGTCGGATACTGGTGCGACGGCATCACATAGGCCACCTGCGCTCCCGTGGCCCGCAGCCTGTCCACCCGCATACCGCCGGCATCCATAGGCACGAACGACACCGGATAAGCGCAGGAGCGGAAGATCTGATAGGCCCTGACATAGGTAGGGTTCTCCATCGCCACATGCACATGGCGTCCCAGTATTTTTTCCAACAAAAGAAGCAGGTAATCATTCCCTGCCCCGATAATGATCTGCTCCGGCTCGCAGTTGACGCCGCGCGATCCGTGCAGATAGCGGCATATCGTCTCCCGGAGCCCGATATCCCCCTGCGGCTCGCCCAGAGAGAACATTCTGCTGTTGGCGTCCACAAGAATATTTTTGGTGATCTTCTTCCACGTCGCATACGGGAAAAAGCGCATGTCAATCGCATTGGGCGAGAAATCATAGCGCGCCGGCGTCTTCCGTGCGGAGCTTTCCCCTCCGGCAGTCTCTTCTTTGACCGGCGTGTCAATCCGGTACAGTTCCTCAAACGCACCGACAAAATAGCCCCGGCGGGGTCTCGCCTCCACATACCCTTCCGTCACAAGCTGCGCGTAAGCCATGTCCACGGTCGTCCTCGACACCTGCAGATCTTCGGCCAGAAAACGCGCCGAGGGCAGCTTCTCATTCCTGAGAAGATGCCCCGCCCTGATTTCGTCCCTGACAGATTCATAGATCTGTTCGTAGAGAGTCCTGCCGCCCTCCGGCTGCAGCTGAATATGAATCGGTAATTCTCTCATGATCTCCCAGCCGCCGCTTATTTCTTGGCGGCGTTCTTTTCCTTAATCTTCTTCATCAGCATCTCCTTGATATCCCTCGCCTTGTCTTTCATGCGCGGATTCGCCGTGCTGGACTGCAGGATGCCCTGAATCAGCCTGCTGGAGAGATCGTACTGATCGAAGCGCATCGCCGTCACGGCAATCACATAGTCCACCGTCGGCTCATCCATGCCGCACATCGGAAAGTTCTCGGTCTGTCTGGCCGCCAGGAACCCTTCCAGTGCATTCTTCAAAAATGCGTTCTCCTCGTCCGCACACTGTTTCTTCTGGGCCTCGTAATCCGGCAGATTCTTGTCGAGATGCTCCGCCTTGCCGCGCAGAAGCCACGCCGTCTTCAGGCAGATATAAGCTTTCTCGCTGGCTCTGGTCTGCTTGACGATCGCGTTCACGAGGGTCAGCTTGTAGCGCTCCAGCGCCTCATCGTAAGTATAGATTTCTTTCTCTTCTTTCTGCGGCTTAAAAGTCGCGCTGATCTTCTCCCTGATATTCTTCGCCTGCGGCGACGTCACGAACTTGAAGAATCTGCTCAGCGCCGCATAGCCGCAGTCCGGGCACATGATAACATCATATTTTAACAGGTCGATCTGCTCATAACGCGGACGCAAATCCAGATCACTCCCCGCCAGCTTCGCCTTGCCGATCTTGACCGTCCTGGCCTTGAATTCCTTATCGCAGATCGGGCATGTAAATGACTTGTCAAACAGGAAATCCTGCTCCTGCACGACGGGCGCCGCCGGTTTGCCGTCCGCCCCTTTCGCCTCTTTCTTCTGGCTCTCGTACAGATCCATATTCTCCAGATTACCCAATCCGAACTGCTCTAATCCTGACAACAATCCCGCCATCGTATTTCCTCCAATCATAGCCTGCGTTATCGCTATTGTTTATTCTCTCATAAATTTACTTTTTCGGCAAGACAAAAGAACTCTTTAATGAAACAATTCTGTTGAACACCGGCGCCTCCGGCCTCGAATCCTTACTGTCCGCACAGAAGAATCCCTGTCTGACAAACTGGAACCGATCGTAAGCCGTCTCCCTGACAGAGGGTTCGATGCGGCACTCTCCCATGACCGTCAGTGAATTCGGATTCAGGTTCAGGCTGCCGTCCTCATTGTATACGCCTTTCTCCTCGTCGATGATGTTCTCGTACAGACGCACCTCTGCCCTGACCGCCTCCGCCGCGGACACCCAGTGAATCGTCCCTTTGACTTTGCGCCCGTCGGGGCTGTTGCCGCCTCTGGAGGCCGGATCATAGGTGCAGTGCACCGTCTCCACCCTGCCGTCCGCATCCTTCTCACAGCCTGTGCATTTCACAAAGTACGCCCCCATCAGGCGCACCTCATTGCCGGGAAAAAGCCGGAAATATTTTTTCGGAGGCTCCTCCATGAAGTCCTCCCTGTCAATATACAGCTCCCCGGAAAAGGGGACTTTCCTGCTGCCCAGCGCCTCGTTCTCAGGGTTATTGACAATCTCCAGCATCTCGGTCTGTCCCGCCGGATAGTTGTCGATCACCAGCCGGATCGGATCGATCGCCGCCATGATGCGCGGGCACTTCAGTTTCAGGTCTTCCCGGATGCAGTATTCCAGCATCGAATATTCCGCAGAGGAATTTGCCTTGGAGACACCGCACAGATCCACGAACATCCTGATGGACTCCGGCGTGAAGCCGCGCCTCCTGAGGGCCGCGATGGACACCAGCCGCGGATCGTCCCATCCGTCCACAATGCCGTCCTCCACGAGCTTTTTGATATAGCGCTTTCCGGTGACCACATTGGTCAAATACATCTTTGCAAACTCGATCTGCCGCGGTGGGTGAGGATATTCCAGCTCCTGCACCACCCAGTTGTAGAGCGGCCTGTGATCCTCAAATTCCAGCGTGCAGATGGAGTGAGTGATGCCCTCGATGGCATCCTCAATCGGATGCGCATAGTCGTACATCGGATAGATGCACCACTTGTCGCCCGTGTTCTGGTGAGCGAGATGCGCCACGCGGTAGAGAATCGGATCGCGCATGTTGATATTGGGTGAGGCCATATCGATCTTTGCCCGCAGGGTCTTCTCACCGTCGGCGTATCTGCCGGCTTTCATCTCTTCAAACAGTCGCAGATTCTCCTCCACGCTCCTGTCACGGTTCGGGTCGTCTTTGCCCGGCTCGGTCAACGTGCCGCGGTACTCGCGCATCTGCTCCGCCGTCAGGTCGGACACGTACGCCTTGCCCTTTTTGATCAGTTTCACCGCGCCTTCATACATCTGGTCGAAATAATCCGACGCAAAGAAAAGGCGATCCTCATAGTCTGCGCCAAGCCATTTGACGTCCTCCTTGATGGACTCCACGAATTCATTCTTCTCTTTCGTAGGGTTCGTGTCGTCAAACCGAAGATTGAACTTGCCGCCATATTCTCTGGCCAGGCCGGCATTCAGAAGAATGCTCTTGGCGTGCCCGATATGCAGATAGCCGTTTGGTTCGGGCGGGAATCTGGTGTGTACGGTGTCGTAGACGCCCTCCGCCAGATCCTGATCGATGGCCTGCTCGATGAAATTGCGGGAAACGACTTCTTTTTCTGCCGTTCCCTCCGCTGTGTTCTTGTCGTTCTCACTCATAGAAACCGCTCCTTGCGACAGTGTTCCTGGCCTGTACGCTTCCGTGCCATGCGCCGCCGCTATTTCCTGCTCCTAAAGACAAATACGCTGTTAAGCCGCGCGCCACCGGCACTTTCCTCGTTGTTTTACCATCTCGACTGCCGTCTCGATGGGGATAGTCGTCAAATGCCGATTGACGCAAGCGCCATCGGCACTTTCCTCGTTATTTTACCACATGCGCCCTAAAATAGAAAGCCCCAATTATGCCGGCGCGTATGTCTCGAAGAAGATTTCCCGCTCCACCACATAGATATCGTGCCTGTCATCGCAGCGCACCGCCAGAAAATCACCCTCCCTGCCGAGCATATATTTCTCCTCGTCCCATGCGGTAAAAATCTTGACTCTTCCGGTCAATTCTTTTGCATAGATCTGTGTGCCGCCGCGCGCGATACAGCTCCCGGCGCAGTCCGCCAGCTTCATGATTTCCCCGGTCGCCCGGTTGCGTATCGTCGGCTCATAGAGAGTTCCTTTGGCACGCGGCCGCACACGGCTCATGCGGTACGGCTCGCCGGTGACGGTGTAGCGTTTCTCGAAATTTTCCTTTCGTCTGGGATAGACCTCTCCCCGGATACCGATCATGATGATCAGGTCCGGCTCCACCGTCATGTCCACGTCGCCCTCCAGCGTTCGGATCGTGACGGGCGTGCTCACCGGCAGCACTTTCGCCGCCTCCACGAAGCCCACATGGACAGGCTTCTTCACGTAGCGCCGCATATCAACCAGGTCGATCTCACACGCCCCGGCATAGAGAATCCGGCAGTTGTCGAAGTAATCGTTCAGGCGCTGGCTGAAAAAGGCCTCGGAGTGCAGCGTCGGATAGACATTCTCGTACAGCGCCTTGTTGATGAAGCCGCCGGCTTTCTCCCTGTGGCCGCCGCCCGAACCGATCCCCTCCGCCAGAAAAGCCGCCATCTCGTTGGCCTGCACCTCCCTGATGCAGCTCCTGACAGAAAACTTATAGCCGTCCCCCGTCTCATTATAGACGACGCAGCTGTCCACCTCCGCCACCTGAATCAGAAAATCGCTGATCAGACCGAGGATATTCGGATCGCAGGGCTGTGAGCGGATGATCGCATAGCGGTAGTCGTCGTTGTAGATATAGCGTATCATCGCCACCCCGGCGATCTCCATCTCCTGCAGGGACAGGTTGGAGTTGCGGAAGAGCGTGACCAGCGATTTCTCACAGGGCACGGCATCCCGCATATCCATGTCGAGCGGCGCAAAAATCTCGGAGAACTGGTTGGTATCCGTATACAGGCCGTAGTAGAGCGCCGTCCCGACCTTGCTGTCCTCGATCCGATAACCGCTGTCCCGCAGCATGCTCCACACGAGGGTGGAACAGCTGCCCAGATGCGGGTCGATCTCGCTTTTTTCCACATCCGTGATCTCCGCCTGGTGGTGGTCGATGATCGCCACATCCGCGGCCGGCAGCCTCGTCACATTTCCCGCGCCGTACTGGCAGTCCACGGTGATCAGCAGTTCCGTCCGGTCCTGCCCGGCCCCCTCCGGCATCGTAAGCTGCGCCGCAAAAATCCCGTCCTCCACATGTTCGATGGGAATGTGTAGTTTTTCCACCATCAGGAGCAGATTCGGCTTCTGTATCCTGTTCCTGCCCGCGTACACGAGCCGCGCCCGTTTTCCCTGGCTCTGAAAATAAGTGTACAGCGCGAATCCCGAGGCAATGGCGTCCGCGTCTGGGTTGTCGTGGCACTGGATCGTGACGGAATCATACTGCAGCAGTTCTTCTAATCGCATCGTTTTTCCTCCGTTATCCGGGTTTTTGTTTCGTGTATACGACATGACCGGCATCCGCCGATACCGCGCGCGAAAACAACTGTCGCGCCAGAGGAAATCAACTCCGCCGCGGCATACCGCCCTGCGTCACGCCAAACTTCTCCCGCATGGCCAGCAGCCGGTCGATCTGCTCATCGGACAGCCGGTTCTGCGCGCCGAGAATCTTATCGGTGATCAACAGGATCTTCGCGTAATACTCCATCGATTCCAGCCTGTAGTATGCGCTGTAGGCGTCCTCCGCCCAGGTCACGGCTCCGTGGTTGCCCAACAGAACCCCGTTGTGGGTATGGCAGTAGGGCGCGATAACCTCCGATACCGCCTCCGTTCCCAGCTCCGCATAGGGAGTCACCGGCACGTCGCCCAGCGTGATGACCGCCTCCGACAGAATCGGGCTGTCCAACGGAATACCTGCCACCGCGAAACTGGTACAGATCGGCGGGTGGGCGTGGCAGACGCTCCGGATCGCCGCATTCTCCCGATAAGCCCGCAGGTGCATCTTCAACTCTGAGGACGGCTTCCTGTCTCCCTCCAGCACCCTGCCGTCCAGATCCACCTTGACGAGCATCTTCTTCTTCATATAGCCCTTGGACACACCAGTTGGGGTCGCCCAGACCTCGTTATCCCCGACCCGCACGGAGATATTTCCGTCATTGGCCGCCACGAAGCCGCGCACATACATGCGCTGCCCGATGTCGATGATAGCCTTCTTTGCGGCCTTGTCGCTCATGTCATTCATAGATGCTCCTTCTGTAATACCCTATCTCTGCCCGTGAGGATGCTGCAAAATCATAAGTATGGATCGATCTACCGATTCCACAATGCACCAAACAGTCCCCGAAATGCCGCCGCATACGGCGGCCGCAGGACACCGTGCTCGGTCACGATGGCGGTGATCAGTTCGTTATCCGTGACATCGAACGCGGGATTAAAAACCTTGACGCCGGCGGGCGCCATCGGTTTTTCATACCACATGTCCGTCACCTCGCGGGCGGGACGCTCCTCGATCACGATATCCGCTCCCGTCGGCGTATCCATATCTATCGTCGAGGTCGGCGCGCACACGTAAAAGGGCACGTGATAGCGTTTCGCCACCGTGGCCACCACGGAAGTGCCGATCTTGTTCGCCACATCGCCGTTGGCCGCCACCCGGTCACAGCCTACAAACACCGCGTTGATCCAGCCGTTTCGCATGACCGTGGCGCACATGTTGTCACACAGCAGCGTCACATCCACGCCGGACGCCTGCAGCTCATAAGCCGTCAGCCGTGCCCCCTGCAGAAGCGGCCTCGTCTCGTCCGCAAAGACGCGGAAGTGATAGCCCCGCTCCTGCCCCAGATAGATCGGCGCCGTGGCCGTACCGTACTTACAGGTCGCCAGCTGCCCCGCGTTGCAGTGCGTCAGAATGCCGTCGCCGGGCTTGACAAGCGACAGTCCGTGCTCTCCGATCGCCCGGCACACGCGGATATCCTCCTCTTTCAGGGCCGTCGCCGTCTCTTTTAACTTCCGCTTGATCTCTGCCACAGGCAAACTGCGATTCTCCTCACAGACTCTCCGCATCCTGTTAAGCGCCCAGGAGAGATTGACCGCCGTCGGCCTGGCAGAATTCAGATAGTCCTGATACTCGCAGAACTTCCGATAAAAGACGTCGTAATCCTCCGTCTCGATCCCCCTGGCCAGCAGATAAATGCCGAAAGCCGCCGCCACCCCGATGGCCGGCGCGCCGCGCACCTTGAGAAGATAGATCGCGTCCCAGATCTCCTGCGCGGTGTGCAGGTGCAGCAGCTGCGTCGTCGAGGGCAGTTTCGTCTGGTCTATGATCACCAGCGCACTGTCCGCATCGTCAAGCGCTACCGTCTCGTACTCCATGATATTCTTCTTTTCCTCTGTGTCGTGCATAAATATCCCCTGTGCCCGCTTCTCTTGGTTTCTTGATTTCGGTTAATTGTTTAAAAGAAAATGTATCTTCTGCCGCCGAAACATATTTCCGATGTTTTCTCCGTTTGCCAAGCGGCATTAAATATCGGTTTCATTATACGTGTTACCGTTTCTTTTAGCAAGGGGAAGTTGGCTGTGAAAGAGGGGAGCAGTTTTGCAAAAATGATATAAATATGGCTATGCCTTTCGGCATAGCCATAATGTGAAACCACCATCAGCAGTTTCATCGCTTTTACAATTTCCACTTAAAATTCCTGCCATTGGGACGTATATCACTGGGAAACTTCAAGCAGTTTCTTGCTGACCCGGGCAGAAACTTCCGCATAATAGGCCACTTCCGCTGCATTCATGTCTGCATTTTCCCATTTGGAAAAATCATCGACAAGCTGCGCGTATTTACTCATATAATTGGTATAGTCGAGAAGGAGCGCCGCATCGCCCGGATTTTCCTTGTACTTCTTCATAAAAGCGATATATTCGTCCATGAATGCTTCATAGCTGTCCATAGCCGCCTTGAAATCAGAGTCTATCGCGCCGTCGTCCTCCTGCACCTCCTCCGGCTTGGCTTCTTCTGCCTCCTCTGCCTCTGCATTCGCTTTCTCTACTTCTGAGGCAGCGTCCTGCTCCGGAGTTCCTGCGGAAGAACCGTCTTCCGTCTCCTCCGCCTCTTTCACGGAAGAATTTTCACTGTTCTCCTCTTCCTTGGCAGAATCCTGCTTTGGAGTCTCTACAGGAAGATTTTCCTTGAATTCCCGCGAAGTCTCCGTCTGAGAAGCCATAGAAGCGTCAAGCTCCGTATCCGTCTGCTTACTTTCCTCTGCCCTATCGCCTCTTCTGCCGCCGGAGCTGATCACACCAATCACAACAATTACAACTAAGATAATAAACCACAGCCGCCTGTAAAACGGTTTTTTGTTCTTGGCGCCGCAGGCAGGGCAGATTTTTGCATTCGCCGCTATTACAGTATTACAATTTCGACACATCACCATTTTGGGATTTTTAGCCATTTTCTTTTCCTCTCTTTCGCATTGTACTTATTTCTCTAAAATCAGTCTCTTTTCGGAATCAAATTCTTCCTTGGTCAAAACACCCTCATCCAACAGGGCTTTCAATTCTCTCAGCTGTTCCGCTTTGCTTTTTGACGGCGAATGATCTGCCGCTGGGCTGTTCTGCATATTCTGCACCATGGTATTTCCCAAAGCCAGTCCTGCTCCCAATCCCGCCAGACCGCCCTCTTGTTTCGATGCATCCCGCATGGCGCGCGCCGCCTGATACTGCATAAAAGCGTCCATATCCTGCCTGGCCATACCTATGCCCGATTGCTCGTCAAGCAGCTTTTCCACCTCAGTCGGAAGAGAAATATTCTCGACAATAATATCACTGAACTGAATACCTATCGCCTCCGTCTGCACATTCAGCTTTTCCTGCATCATACCCGAAAGCGTTCTGTATTCGGCAGCCAGTTCGAGAACCGATACCGTTGTCTCTCCAATCGCTGTCGTGAAAGCCTCTGTGACCATAGATGACAGATAGGAAACGATATCATAGGTCATCACTATCCCTTTGGTTCCGAAGATTTCACGCATAAAAGCCGCAACGTCAACAATGCGGAATGCAAATTTGCCAAACGCCCGGATGCGTACCATATTGAGCGTGTTGTCGCGTTTCATGACAGGATTTTTTGTCGCCCATGAATTGTCGACGAATTGCCTTGTACTCACAAAATACAAGTCAGCGATAACCGGTGATACAAAGAGATACGGAAACGCCTGCAGAGTAGAAAGCAACGGCATATTCTCCGTTTTTAACGAGTATGTACCCGGCGGCAGAATATCGGCAAGCTGTCCACCCTTTAAGAAAACCGCGCACTGGCTTTCCCGCACGATCACCTTAGATCCCTGCTTTAGTTCATCATTTCCGCTTTCTCTCTGAAACTTCGCAACGATCAGTTTGTTGCTTTTGTCCTCATATTCAATGACATCAAGGAATTGATCCTTGACCATATCGATAAAACCCATGCCATACTCCTTTACTGCCGCAGCGGCAGTCCGAACTCATCCTGAAAATTCCCTGACACAATAAGAATAATATCGATGAGCCAGCCAAACCCAAACAGCCCCAGCGTACACAGATAAACGATCCCCATTCCGATCTTGCCCACATAAAATTTATGTGCCCCAAAAGTTCCCAAAAATATACACAAAAGCAGCGCAATGGTCTTGCTTTTCCTGCTGACACCGGGCATGATTCCAGCCTGGTTGAGCATGGGATTCCCGAAAGCTGTCTGCGGCTGTATCTGTACCGGCTGCGGTATCTGCTGTGTCTGCACAGAATTTACATTGACTGTCATTTCGGGGGCTTTCTTTTCGGCATATCCGCAGTAGCTACAGGTATCTTCTTCCATCGGCGCCCCGCAGATCGGACATTTTGTTTCCATAGTTCTTCCTTTCTCTCCTTCCAATTCTGATTTTTTGGATTCATTCCTGCTCAGCGCATAAAGCAATCACTGCACTATTTCACCCCTCTTTCATTCTTGGTACATCTATTCCCTTATCACCGTAAAATTGCACCTTACGTGCAGTCAACTGTTTTTTTGAGTTTGAAAATTTTGTATCAGTTATTCCCGGAATTGAAGATTACCGATTGGTAATTCAGTGATATATTTGTTTTAGCTGCAACAAGGCGGCACATGTATCTATGCGCCGCCTTGTATATAGAACAAATTCATTGATTGCTGTAAGCAAAAGACTGTATCGCATTTTGGACTCATTACGCCATCTGCATGACTTTAGCTTCCAGTTCCTTTAACTCATCCATTGATAAAGATGGTACATATAACGCAATTTCATCTAATGATAACTTTCTCATTTTTATCATTCTTTCGGCGGTCTCTCTTGCCTCGCTGCTTTTAATGTCTTCTGCATAGGCCTCCAAAACCTGCTCATCATCAAACAATGTCATCATAATGTCCACGACCTCCTGCTCTCTATTCTCCAAATATTCCTTTAGCACATTCCGATCTTTGCAGATACGGATCGTTTCCATGACTGCTTCCCGTGTCTGCCCGTATTTCCTTCTCTGCTCATTATACACCTTGCAGAAAATAATATACTCTCCAATAATGTTGCTCTCATCCTCCTGATACAGCACCTTGACCTCTGCGTCTATAGCTATCTTCTCGCCGCCGAAAAAATCTTTGGAGAGTGATATGGTATCCGGCGGATTTTCCGGTTTTTCTCCTGTGAATATCACATACAGTTCCGGTTTCGGCATATTCACTTTCTTGCTGCCATACAGATTTTGCTTGGTACGCTTAAAATAATCATGGTAGGTTTGTATCAGATACAGAATCGCGCGGACAATGATGTTCAACGTCCATGTTGACTGACTTTCAACCAATATGACTAACCTATCGCCAATGGAGAAGCCAAGGTCATTGTAGTCCGCGTCCACCAGTATATGCTTAATAGTAACATCTTTGATGTCGTCTTCCGTTACGCCGCTGTCCTCCGGGTGGAGCGCCTGATACAGCCGGAGCAGATATTTTTTATCCTGAAAAAGATTCGTGAATACGCTGTCCTTTATCTTTCGTTTTGGCGTAGTCTGCGCCATTTTGTCACCTCACCCATAACATTTGCCTGAGAACGCATATATAGTCTGCCCTTTACGATTTAATTATATCGAAAAGCGCACGGATTTACAATAAAATTCAGATTAAATTTCTTTCTCGGCAGAATCCATATAGATATATGAAACTATTTCAAACAATACCCGGAAACAAGGAGGATGTGAAATGCTGTCGTTTGTCTTACAACTCTTTGATCAAATCATTCATTTTTTCAATTAAGATTTCGATATTCCCCTGCTGCTGTTTCAGCTTGAGCAGCTGCTGTTTCATGATCGGCTTGAGTACATCGTCCGGCGCGTCAATCATGTCCTTGATTTCGCAGATGCTGAAGCCCATCTGCTGAAACAGCCTGATCTTCTTGATCCTCGTCTGTGCTTCTTCATCATAAAGCAAATGACCTCTTTCGTTCTTTCCCGTCTTCTGCACCAATCCGGCTTTCTCATAGCCCTGAATGGCGCGTCGGGATATGCCGAAAGCGTTATGTATTTCTCGCAGCGTCATATCCATAATTTCCCATCTCTCCTTTTCAGCCTAAAATTGCACGTTGCGTGCAGTCAATACATTTTTTTGCACCTATTGACAACAAAAAAACACATCCTCCAACTTGGGATGTGTTTTTTGCGCGAATATGGTTTAGCTGATCTAACAGAAGAGAAACCCCAATATCATAAATCCAGACACCGTTTCAGGAACTCTTTTGCCGCTATCGCATCGATCGAATCGTCAAAGTCGAAAACTGCGCTTTCCAGAGCGTGGCCGTCATACTGTGTAACGCCTCTGGAATTTCTGCCTGCCCAGTGTTTCATGATTCTTGTCCTCTCAAGGATCTGGCGATGATACGGGGAACAAAGACGCGTAGAGATATGCCGATCCTCATCCACGGCAACCACATAAATCAAATATACGCTCTTCTCCTCAGCCAAAAAAGCAAGCAGCTTGTCTATATTATAACCTTTGGGGGTGCTGGACAAAAACAACATTTTGGTCTTGATATCTACCTCTACATGAAAATCGTCAAACTCACAGCTGTAATCGCCCAGCCCATCGGCCGTATAAATCTTCGGAAGAGAACTGCCGGCGCGCAGCGCATCCAGGAGATCATTGCGCGGTTCGCCATCGGAAGTGAGCAGATATTCCATGCTTCTGCCGCGTATATTTACATTGTCAATCTCCGCAGCTTTGACTATTTCAGATTCCACAGCGCAAACCCGGGCTTCTAAATCCCGCCTCAGCGCAGCGCAGCAATCCGATTGCAAAAAATCCTGCGTGCGTTCCACGGAACGCATGATGCAGGAGATCTGCCGCGCGCTAAGCAGCACTCTCCCACCGGTCGGCTGTATGCCGTTAGTCGCTTCGACCAGTCGTTCGAGATTCTCGCTAAAAGTATGTTTTTCATGGGCAGCAAACAGAAACGCAAAGTTGTCCGGCTCATTGCTTCTCCCCGCAAAATCGCGCATGATATCACTGCCGTTGAAGCTGCCTCTGATATTATCCGTCCGCAATTCCTGTGAGGAGTGACTGATCTTTCGCAGGAAAGTGGTGTTTGCCAGCATAAGCGCATTTCTGTCCGGCATCACGAGACAAACCACAAACGGCGCCCGATCATATCTTTGCAGCGCGGATAATGCCAAAACCGTATTGCCAAACGACCGTCTCGCGGATGTACAAAAGCGTATCGCGAAATCATCACAATAGTAAACGCTCCGAACTTTCGTCAGAGAAAATTGGGCCTGAACCTGTTTTGCCAGCGCCGCTTTATCCGCGATCCCGTCTCGCTCCGTCACGAACGAGATCAGGCTTTGCATTTTAGCCAAATGATACATCGCTACTCCCTCTCAAAAGTATCCGCAGTGACGGGCACATCTTCTGTCCGGCTGACAAGATTCTGTTCCGAAAGTGTGTTTCTCTCCCAAAATACGCCGTCGACATAGCCCTGAATCTCCGGATCCGCGTCCGCCATTTCCAGGCGCTGCTCCGCCCACAGGCAATACCGTTCGTCAATCTCTATGCCTAAATAATGGCGCTTCAGTTTTTTGGCCACCACGCTCGATGTGCCGGAGCCGAGAAAAGGGTCAAAAACAAGGTCGCCGGGATTGGAACTGGCAAGTATGATTTTGGCAATCAATTTTTCGGATTTCTGCGCGGGGTGCGCCGTGTTTTCGGGCATGGACCAAAAAGGAATGGTGATATCATCCCAAAAGTTTGACGGGCATGTATCCCTGTAATTTCCCTTTGCCGTCTCTGTCCAGTCTTTAGGCTTTCCGTCGACGCGATAAGGGGCGACGACTTTCTTTCGGATTTTGACAGCTTCCAGATTAAATGTGTATTCATTGCTTTTTGTCGCATACCATATGTCTTCCAGCCCGTTTTTCCAGTTGGCTTTGGCGCCCCTGCCTTTTTCACGCTGCCAGGTTATGCGGTTTCTGACTTTGAAAAAATCACCCAAGACGCGCCCGATGATCAGGCTGGTCTCCCAATCGCAGCAGACATAGATGGACCCGGACGGTTTCAGCAGCGGACAGACTGCGTCAAGCCATTGACGGGTATACTCTTCATAGTCAACAGCGCTTTTTTTGGTAAAGGTGCTGTTGTTAAATGTTTTGGTTAAATTATACGGGGGATCTGCAATGATCAAATCGACGCTTTCCTTCGGCAGGCAGCGGCAGACTTTGAACGTGTCGCCAAGCACGGTTTTATCCAATACCGTGTTGATATCCCCGACCGCATCATCGATCCTGACGCAGCGCGCAATATATTCACGTCCTTCCGAAACAGGGGTGTCAATCGTTTTGTTTCGCGGCGCTTTTTTCTCCGGCATAGCAGTGTCCAGCTTTCTACTTGAAATAGCTCTATCCGGCCATGCCGGCAGAACTCACGGTACAGTTTATGATATCATAATTTTTTCCGCTCCTCAACAAAAAACATGGCCGCCCGGCTGATCGGTCACGCCTGATGCGGTGTTGCCATTCGGCTTTTTTTTGCTATACTGTATATATCGGAGAAAATGGAAACGACCGGTTTTTACAAGCTGCTTCATGGATAAAATTTATGTGCTTTTCATCGGCGGCCGAAGCCGATATTTTGATTACCCTGGGAGAAAACAGAGATGGAATGGAGTCTTATATTTGTCTTTAACAGCGTCCTGCTGGGCATAGGGCTGGCAATGGACGCTTTCTCAGTATCCCTGGCCAATGGTCTGCATGACCCGCAGATGAAACCGGGCCGGATGAGCGGTATCGCAGGCGTGTTCGCCGGATTTCAGTTTGCCATGCCGTTAATCGGCTGGCTCTGCGTCCACACGATCGTCCGCTATTTCCGGGCTTTCGAGCGGGCCGTTCCCTGGATCGCCCTCCTGCTGCTCGCTTTCATCGGCGGCAAGATGCTGTTCGAGGGGATTCGCGGCGGCGAGACGGAGACGTCCGCAGGCCCCGGCATCGGGCTGCTGCTCATCCAGGGCATTGCCACCTCCATCGACGCGCTGTCCGTGGGCTTCACCATCGCCGGATACGGCTGGGGCATGGCGTTCGCTGCCTGTCTTATCATCGCCGCCGTCACCTACATACTCTGCATGGCCGGGCTGCGCATCGGCAAAAAATTCGGGACGAAGCTGGCCGACAAGGCGCAGATCCTCGGCGGCGTCATCCTGATCGCCATCGGTGTGGAGATCTTTATCTCAGGGGTATTCTGATTGCGCGGGCAGCGAGCCGGTCTGACAGGTTTCAGCCCGTTGTTTTGGAGGAAGCGCTGACTATGCCGGGCGCCGTAATCCCCGCCGTCAGGATCCTGTGATCCGTTCACCACGGTCATTAAAATTTTTCTTCAGCGCCTGTTCCGTAGGCAGCGCGGATACAATCAGCACGATACACTGCACAAAGTCGAGCACCGAGGCGAACCGTCCGAGCGTCCCCTGCGAAGCGCGGTAAAGCGGAAGATGCAGAAGCGCCGACAGCCCCAGCATGACCCAGCCGATCTTCCACCACAGACGCCCGCAGTATTCCTGCGCAAACAGCCATGTGTCCGCATTCTGCATGGCGCGTTTTGTCCGATAGCCATACACCATATTGATGCCCGCCGGCGGATGCTTCCACAACAGCCTGCCGAAGACGATCATCAGAACCGGTATCAGCAGATCGCAGGCAAACAGAAACCACCAAAATCCCATGTGCACCGTCTCCTTTCACACAACGTCCTACCTTACATTTTACCTTGCCCCGCACCGCATGGCAAGCGTTTCAAATTAGAACAGAAAAACGTGCAAGGCTGCAAAAATCTATTGCAGTCTCTTTCCGATCCCCGCCATCCTGACATAGTAGCTGGTCAGGAGCACCACATCCGCGCCAGCCCAGGCCAGCACCTCCGCCCAAAAAAGCCCTTCATTGCCGATCAGCCGCGGGAGGATGAGGATCGTCAGCGTGCGCATGACAAGCTCCGCCACACCGGACACCATCGGCATGACAGTGTCTCCCAGTCCCTGCAGCGAGGAGCGATAGATATGCAGCAGATACAACACCGGCAGGAAGACCGCCATAATGCAGAGATAGTGATAGGCGATCCCGATCGTCGCCTCCGCATCCGCGGGATCTCCCGAAATAAAAGCCCCGACGATGGTTCTGCCAAAGAGAAGCATCACCGCGCCGATAGCCGCCGCCGTCGCGATCCCCATCAATGCGCCTGTGTGAACGCCCCTGCGGATACGTCTGATCTCACCAGCCCCGTAATTCTGGCCCACATATGTCGTGAGGGCGAAGCCGTAGGAGATCGCCGCAATCTCCAACAGGCCGTAGAGCTTGTTGGAGGCCGTAAAACCCGCGATATACAGCACCCCATAGCCGTTGATCACAAACTGTACGACCAGTCCGCCGACTGAGATGATGAGATTTTGGAACGCAAACGGCATGGCGAGTTTTAACAGCTTGCCCGCAATCTCCCCGTCAAAAGTGCACCAGGCGCCGGACAGCCGTATCACCTCGATCTTTCGCAGCGACAGATAGCAGATCAGAGCCGATATGCCCTGTCCGATCAGCGTGGCGCCGGCCGCTCCAGCCACACCCCAGTGAAACCCGATCACAAACAAAAGATCCAGAAAAATATTGCTGAGCGACGCGGCGATCATGGCGCAGAGGGGCGTCCTGCTGTCGCCCAGGGCACGCAGTACGGAAGCCAGAAAATTGTAGGCCATGACGATCGGAACACCCGCAAAAATCACGCTCAGATAAGTCACTGTGATCGGAAAGATTTCCTCAGGCGTATGCAAAAGCCGCAGGATAGGCCGCAGGGCGGCAAACGCAAAACAGAGAATACCTGAGGCACACATGGCGGAAAGTAAGCGCGAAGTGGCATAAGTCTTCCTGAGCCCGGCCACATCATTCGCGCCAAAATCCTGCGCAAGGCGGATGGAAAAGCCCTGGGCAAAACCCTGCACCATACTCAGGACAAGCCAGTTGAGCCACTCGCCGTTGCCGACAGCCGCCAGCGCGGCAAGCCCAAGCACCCTGCCGACGACCATCGAGTCCACCAGCGTATATAACTGCTGAAACACATTGCCGACCATCAGCGGCAATGCGAAAGAAGACAGAATCTTAAGCGGAGATCCCGCCGTCATATTCTTGACTGCCGTCATACTTTTTCTCCCTAGCACAGCGGCGCGAAGATCCTGAGTACTCCGTCCACAATCCACTTGCCCAGTCCTGTGCCGATGTTGTCCGTCGTCCGCTCCCTGCACTTTTCCAGCGTCTTCTCGTAGTCCGCTTTCAAGCTCCTCAGCAGGGACGCGCGGTAGAAGAGGGAATTGTTCTCAAAGTGCAGGAAGAGACTGCGGTAATCCAGATTGACCGTGCCGACCGTCCCCGCCACATCGTCCACCACGCAGCCTTTGGCGTGGACGAAACCGGGCTCGTACTCGTATATTTTGACCCCGGCCTCCAGAAGTTCCGGATAGAAGCTGCGCGACATGCGGTACACCAGCTTTTTGTCGGGTACGCCCGGCATGATGATGCGGACGTCGACGCCGCGCCCGGCCGCGCGGACGAAAGCCTCCATCAGCGCGTCGCCCGGCATGAGATAGGGTGTGTAGAACCATGCGTAGTCCTGCGCCTGGGACAACAGCTCGATATACAGTTCGTTGCTGACCGCATCCGTGCGAAGAGGCGAGTCGTAATAGCTCAGGACATAGCCGTCCGGCGCTTTTTCTTCCTGTGGAAATACCGGCATCCGCAGATACTCGTCGGGAATGCGCTCCCCCGTGAAAGCGTTCCAGAACGCCGCGAACATCCGCGTAAAATTCTGCACCGCCTCCCCGCTCAGCCGGAAACCGATATCTTTCCAGTGCCCGAATTTGACCACATGATTGATGTATTCGTCGGCCAGGTTCACGCCGCCGCTGAAAGCCACCCGCCCGTCGATAATTAACATCTTCCTGTGATCCCTGCAGTTTAACGTTCCCTTGATGACGACGAGAGGATTGAACGCTTCACACTTGATCCCCTTGCGCCTGAGTTCTTTCGCCAGTTCTTTGGAATAAGTGGAGATGCTGCCGAGGTCGTCATAGAGCACCCGCACATCGACGCCGGCGGCTGCCTTGCGCGCGAGAATCTCCACCATGGAATCCCACATATGGCCGTTTTCGATGATAAAGTATTCCACGAACACGAATTTTTCCGCCTTTTCCAGCTCCTCAAGCATCGCGGGGAACATATCGTCGCCCAGCGGGAAATAGTCCGCCCGGCGATTCTCGTGCAGGGCAAACCCGGTCTTCTCCTGCACCCAGCGAAAAGTCTGCGACAGACGCCTGTCGTCCGCGGCAAAAGTTTCATAGAGTCTGTCCGTATCGTCCCGCACCGGCGGAAGCGGAGGCGCGGCTTCGAGCTTTCTCCGTAACGGTCTGGTGGTGCGCTTGTTGCCGAAGATCAGATACAATAACGCGCCCGCGAGCGGAAACGTCAGGATCACCAGCAGCCACAGAATCTTATAGGTGCTCTCCTCGCGCTTGGTGATCAGATAAAGCACAAACAGGCACGCCAGAATCGACAGAACCAGATTGATCGCCGGCGCCCACGGCGCCAGCCATGCAAACAGAACATACAGCCACAAAACCTGCAGCAGCACGGCAGGCAGAACCGATAAGATATGTTTGATGATTTTGTTCACTATGTTTATCCTCTTTTCTTTACTTTATTTATGCAGATACCGGTCTATAACAGTTCCCCTGCGCCCGCACATTCGCAAAACCGCCCTTACAGGGCTTTTCACTGCTAAAACCACAAGTAGTACGTCACGGGAAAAAACTTTTCCAGCACCGCAAAGAGGGGCATATACGCCGCGAGCCTGACGAACACGGGCGCGCACACGAGACAGCCCAGCGAAAGGAGCGGTATGGCCGCCGCAATCGTCTCCCGTCTGCGCAGGAACAGATGCAGCATAGAGCAGTATACCACGATGATACCCTGATAGGCAATCAGCCGCCAGGCCTGAGACAGCCACACCCGTATACTCCACGCACAAAGCAGCCCGCCGAAGCCGGACCGCCCCCGCGATGCGTACCCACCGTCTGTCAGCCACAGACAGATGAGCGCCGACGCAGACAGAAAAAACGTCGGCAGCCACACATCGACTATATAAGTCAACATCCTCGGCGCCAGACGCAGAAATCTTTTTTCCTGTAAATCTCTGTCATATTCCAGCATCCCGCACATGCCGCCGATGAAGATAACCACCGCAAACACCCCTTTTACGGGGAAAACGGTTGTGTCATAGCTGTCATCCGCGGCGGCATCCGATTGACTATATTGGTCATCATAGAGATACCGAAAAGCAAACGTGCTGCCGTCCGTCAGGTGCTTCTCATAAGCATTCCACGCAAAATCGGCGGCGTCAGACGACAGTCGGGAGAGATAGGCCATATAATTCTGTTCGGCATACTGTCTGAAGATTACCTCCGCGATCCGTTCCCTGGCCATACCGGTGATGCTGCTGCTCTCCGTCTCATAGGCGGTGATGCACTTCCTGAAGTCTCCCGACATCACCCGCTCTTCGATGTCCGCCGGTATGACGAAGCCGCAGTCAGCCTCACCGCGAAGCACTTTCTCTTCCGTCTCCGCCGCGTCCGCGCAGAACACATACACAAGCGCGCTGTCCGTCTCCTGCGCCTGCAGCCCGTCCGAGATCTGCGCCGTCCAGGAACCGTCTGCCACACAGACCGCCACCGCCGCACCGCGCTCCCCCTGTTCAGCCGCGCTGACCACGCAGCCGAGAAGCGGAATCAGCACGAACAGCAAAAGACAGGCGGGCTGACGCCACCATCGCTTGACGAGAAGCCACAGCCAGACGCCGTACTGTTTCCGCCGTGGAATCTTTCCTTTGCTTTTTTGCCGCCCTCCCGTATCGTCTCCCACCTTTCTTCCTCCGGATGCCGATCGCACGGTTCTCCGTCTGCCCGCTCCTTATCCGCCTATTGGCCGCGCCTGTTTCTGACATGCTCCAGCCCGCAGGCTGACACCCCGAAAGCCGCCGCATACAGACACAGCAGCGCCGCACAGCGTCCCATACCGGCGCCATGCCCGGCAAACAGGCCTCCGCACGCACGGATCAGCCATGACGTCGGCAGAATTGCCCCCGCCGAACGCACCGCTGTGGGCAAAAATACCGCCGGCACAAAACCGCCGGACAGATATACCATTACCGTGGAAAGCAGGAAAATAAGCAGAATGACGCCTGTCCTGCTTTTCGATACACTGTAGATCATGCAGTGAAACGAAGCCGCCGCCGCCAGAACCAGCAGAAACATCCCCAGACGGATGCCGGCCTCTCCCCGCCTGCCTCCGCCCATCAGGATATCCCGCAGCCGCGCAGCCATCTGCGGCGCGCACAGGCAGAGCACCCGGAGCAGCAGATACACAGCGCTCACAAGACACAGCAGATAGAAGAAGCCGCACAGCCATCTGCAGAAGTTCCGCCACACTACGCCGACGCCCGCCCGCACAAGCTGCCGCCTGCAAGCCGCGCTCTCCGGCTGCATGACGGGATAGGCCGCCATGCCCGAAAGCAGCAGAAACAACACAATTCCCGACGCCGCATAATACTGCGCCACACTCAGCCGTCCCGTGGCAGAAATCGTCTCATCGTCATACATAGCAAGCCGGTCCAGCGCAAAAGCCAGGTTGTAAGCGTCGATCTCCGCCTCCATGACAGACAGCTCGTCCTCCAGCCCATACTGCAGCGCCATGTCATCCGCACCATAGATCTGCGCCTGCGCCACGCGCAGCAGCCCTGCCCCCGATACCGCCAGTTCCCGAAAGAGCATGGCTTCCAGGCGGGCATTCTTCGGAAATATGATGTCCACAGAGGGATTTCGCCCGTCCATAATGCCCTCGACCAACGCCTCCGGCAGCACGACAAGCACCGCCAGATCTCCCTCTGCCAGCATCCGTCTTCCGTCCTCCTCGGACACCTGCACAAACCGGCAGAGCCCGGCCACGCTCTCCATACTTTCCACATAGCCGAGAGCCATCCGCGTCGTCCGCTCGTCCCCGCGCACCACGATGCCGATATCCACGCTGACCGCCAAAGGCTCTCTCTCCATACGCCTGGCTGCGCCAAACGCGGCCCCGCCTATGAACAGCATAAGCGCGGCTGCCGAGAGCAGCATAAGCGGAAATCCCCGCACCGTCTTCTTCAGTTCCGCGGCCAGATAGCGTATCCTGTATCCCATGCGCGCTACGCTTTCCGGTCCGGTTCACCCGCGCTGATATCCGTGTACATGTCAAGCAGGCCTACCGTCTCCGAGGCGGGTCTGCCGTACATATGACAGCACTTGTGGGACACCGTCTTGCCCGCCTCCTCTTTCTCATCAAAATTGACGCTCATGCGGTACACGCCCTGCACGGACTCCGCGTCCAGATGCCGCATAACCTCCTCAACCATCGCGTCCTGTTCTCCCGTTCCCATCACCATACCTCTTTTCCTACCACAGAGAATCCAGCAGACTGCCGTACGCATCGTCAATCTGCGCTATGATATCGTACCATTCCTCCCACGACAAGTCGAAGAACGCTTTTTCGGGACGGACGGAGGGCTCTATCGTTCCCTGCAGCGGCTCGATGCTGATATCGCCCGTCAGTTTCAGAAAGTCCTCGCCGCCTATATTGAATGCCGCCCGGTCCAGACTGAATTCCACGCTCTCGCCCGTCACGTAATCGTCGATACTGCCCTCGAGCACCAGCTGCATCTCGGACCACTCGTCTTTCACGGAGCAGTCCAGACTGACCGTATCTTTCACCGCATCGCAGTCCAGCACGACTTTTATCTTATTTGTCGTCTCGCCGTCCTCGTCCAGTTTCATGTCCATATCTACCCGATAGATCTCGTCGTCCGCCGTCTGCTGTATCTGCCAGACAACCGCCAGCGGCGTATCGACATCGTCGCCGGCATAAGCCGTAAACTTGCCCTGTATCTTGTCTATGCTGCGCTCTTCGCCCAGGAAAAAGAGCTCTGCATCCAGCCTGCCGGCGCCGTCCAGCATCTCCACCGGCTCCTCCAGCATAATACTCTCGATCCGGTTGCCCTTGCCGATCTCCAGAAGAAAGCTCACGTCGGAAAGAACCAGCTCCCGGTACGACTTTAAGTCTTCCAGATCATCCTCCGGCATCGCTCCGTAATGCTCCAGGATGCTCTTGAGCAGCCTGTCGCTCTCTTTCCGGGGAAATGTCACGCGATACACGCCTTTCTCCACTTTTTCCAGCGTCATGGCCTCCCGGCACGCGGAGATGTCCGGCTGGATCTCGCGCGCGGCCATCCAGCTTTCCGCATCCCACAGGGAAGCCTGCCCGCTTTCCGCAAAGAGGTCGATCGAGAAATCCTCCATGTCGCTGGGCGTACCGTCAGCCAGAATGGATTGATTGTACTGGCTCACCACGTTCTCGTTCTCGATATACAGGTTCTCCAAAAAGAGCTCCGGCAGAGAGAAACAGAACACTTCCTCGTCCGCATAGAGATTCAGGTGCGCGAAGTCGTAGTTCATCAGGCTCAGACTCGTCTCGGCGCTCATCTGCTTCTCACGCATGTCCTTGTAGAAATCCGTATCCACGCCAAAAGTCGTCTCGTCGAGGTACGGCAGGAAATGATGCAGCGTAAAGTCAAGCGTGCTCTCCACATGGCTGCCCTCCTCACGCATCATCGCCGCGATATCGTCCATGCCGATCTTTTCCGTCAGCGGGTTCCTGCTGTCGCCGGCCTCCAGCGCCAGATTCCTGAACCCGGCCGCAATCTTGTAGGCCGGCCTGCTCCGGTAATACGCCAGCGCGCCGATGCCGGCCGCGATCAGCACCGCCAGACCGCAGACAATGCCGATGGCGATTTTTCGCCCATATCCCTGCCCGCGGGGCACATAGGGCTGTACCGGCGGCATACCGAAACCGCCTTGCTGCTGATAGCCCTGATAGCTCTGCTGCCGATAATCCTGCTGCTGAAAACTCTGTGCCTGATACCCCTGCTGACCGTAATTCTGCGGCTGAGGCGCAGGCTGCCCCTCACCCTCATTCTGCCGATACGGATTGTGATCATACGGGCCGCCTGCCTGATACGGACCGCCATTCTGCTGCCAGCCGCCCTGCTGCCCATACGGATTGTTGTTCTGATTCATGCCGTCCATCTTTTCCCCTCATTCTTTCTCTTGATCATTCGACCAGTGTGTGTACTTCCGCCCCTAAAACAGTTTCACCAGTTCCTCACCGCGCAGTCTGCTGTCAACCTGGCGAAGAACGCCGTCTTTCATCACATAGAGTCTGTCGCACAGCGCCAGCTCACTCTCCTCGTGCGTCGTGATAACCACCGTGCCTCCGCGCTCCAGATAGGCCTGCAGATAGGTGCGTATGTCTGCCTTGCAGACCAGATCAAGCGCCGCGCTCGGCTCGTCCAGGAGCAGGATCGGCGGGCTGCCGGCCATGGCGATGCCGATGCTCACACGCTTCTTCATGCCGCCGGAGAGCTTATCCGCCCGCATCCGGCAGAATGCGCCGATTCCCAGAAGAGACAGAAATCCCTGCGCCAGCTCCGCATCCAGCGTGCGCCTGTCGGGATACCACAGCCGCAGGTTGTCATATACGGTCAGCTCCGGCATCAGCGGATTCTCCTGCGGCACATACCCCGTCATCCTGCGGATCAGCTCGCGGTCACAGCGCATTCCGCCTCTTCCTTGTCCCGCTCTGCCGTCCGGAGCGGCTTTTCTCTCTGTCCGCCCGGCAGAAGACCCCCACGCCGTCTGCCCGCCGTAGAGGACCGTGCCGCCCTGCGGTTTCAGCACTCCCGCCAGGATCGCCAGCAGCGTGGATTTGCCGCAGCCGTTGGCGCCCAGAATACCGACGCACTCGCCGCGCAAAGCCGCAAAGGAAACGCCTTTCAGAATCCGCTTCCTGCCGTATGAACTTACGATATCCGTCGCCGCAATCATGTTCTCCATGCTCCTATAGTAACATAGATCGCGGCAAAAAGAAACGCCAAAGCATCATCGCTTCAGCGTTTCCGTGATATTCTTCCGATTGCGGCATACCTGCCGCACCTCTGTCTCGCGCAGCTTCCTGCGGCCCGACTTACTTTGCCGCAGCGATCTCCGTCTTGAGGGCTTCCGTCAGCTTCGGCACGATCTTGTTCAGATCGCCCACAACGCCATAGTCTGCCACATCGAAGATCGGCGCGTCGGCGTCCTTGTTGATCGCGATAATGATATCGGATTCCTCCATGCCGGCCACGTGCTGAATCGCGCCGGAGATACCGATCGCGAAATAGACATTCGGGCGAACGGTCTTGCCGGTCTGGCCCACCTGCAGATCTTTCGGTTTCCAGCCGGAGTCAACCACCGCACGGGAGCAGCTCACCGTACCGCCGAGCACCTCCGCCAGATCCTCCAGAATCTTGAAATTCTCCGGGCTGCCGACACCACGGCCGCCGGATACCAGAATCTTGGCATCCATGATATCGACTGTCTCCGTGACCGCCTTAACGATATCAAGGATTTCCACATATTTGTTGTCCGGCGTAAATCCGGGATTGTACTCTTCTACGACCGCCTTTGCGCCCTTGACAGGCTCGATCTTCTGCATCACGCCCGGACGCACCGTAGCCATCTGCGGACGATTGTACGGGCACGCGATCGTCGCGATGGTATTGCCGCCGAACGCCGGACGGGTCATCAGGAGCTGGTTGTGCAGCTGCTCCTGCCCCGGAACCGCCTGCAGCGGAAAATCGCCGATCTCAAGGACGGTACAGTCTGCCGTCAGACCGGTGGCAACCCTCGCGGATACCCTGGGGCCCAGATCACGGCCGATCGCCGTAGCGCCCACCAGCATGATCTCGGGTTTATACTTGTTGATGACGGATGCCAGCGCATGGGCGTAGGGCTCTGTCCTGTAATCTTTCAGTTGCGGGTCGTCCACTACGATCACCTTGTCCGCGCCGTACTCCGCGAGCTGATCCGCCAGCCCTTTGACACCGGAGCCGAGCAATACGGCGGTAACCTCCGTGTTCAGATCTTTTGCGAGGTCTTTCGCTTTACCCAACAGTTCAAACGCGATGCTGCTGATCTCGTTATCTACCTGTTGAGCAAAGATATATACACCCTTGTATTCTTCTATGTTCATTTTATACCTCTTTTCTGCGCACTTATTTACGCGTATTCTCTCTTAAATGACATGTTTTACTTTCAGCTTGTCAACAATGTAGCTTACCGATTCGTCAGGATCGAGCGTCACTTTCTCGCCGGCGCCTTTTCTCACCTTGTCGGACGCTTTGGCGATCTTGGTCGGAGAACCTTTCAAACCGAGATTGGCATCATCAACATCTTTTAAGTCGGCTCTGCCCCAGACAGTAATCTCCTGCCTGTAAGCGTCAAAGATACCGCCCGGTGTCATATATCTGGGCTCGTTCAGCTCGGAAAGCGCCGTGATCAGGCAGGGCATCTTCGCTTTCAGAACATGATATCTGTCCTCGTACTGCCGCTCCACGATCACGCTGTCGCCCTCGATCTTGATATTCTGCGCATAAGAGATGACGGGAATATTCAGATGCTCGGAGATCTGCGGGCCAACCTGCGCCGTGTCGCCGTCGATGGCCTGACGGCCTGTGATAATCAGGTCGTACTCCAGATTGCGGATCGCACCCGCAAGCGTGGTGGATGTCGCCCATGTATCGGCGCCGCCGAGCACTCTGTCCGTTACCAGCACACCCTTGTCGGCGCCCATGGCCATAGCCTCGCGCAGCACTTCCTCCGCTTTGGGAAGTCCCATCGTCACCACCGTAACCTCCGCGCCGTACTGATCTTTCAACCTGAGCGCAGCCTCCAGACCGGCTTTATCGTCAGGGTTCATGATCGTGAGCATCGCGCCTCTGTCGAGTGTCCCGTCCGGATTGAACTTCACGCCGCCCTTGGTATCAGGAACCTGTTTGATACAAACAACAATTTTCATTGTATTTCTCTCCTTATACTTATATGATTCTTACTATTTGTCCTACCTGTTACTTCAGCAACGCGCCGGAGATAACCATGCGCTGAACCTCGCTGGTACCCTCGTAGATCTCCGTGATCTTGGCGTCACGCATCATGCGCTCCACATCGTACTCTCTGATGTAGCCGTAGCCGCCGTGGAGCTGAACCGCCTTGGTCGTCACTTCCATCGCCACTTCCGCCGCATACAGCTTTGCCTTGGCAGCTTCCACAGAATAAGAAATCTTCGGGTTGGAAGCGTATTCCGCTTTCTTCATGGCCGCCTTATAGACCAGAAGCTGCGCCGCCTCAACCTTGGTCGCCATATCCGCCAGCTGGAACTGGGTATTCTGGAAAGCGCCGATGGCTCTGCCGAACTGTTTTCTCTCCTTGACATAGGCAATCGTCGTCTCCAGCGCGCCTTCCGCCAGACCGAGCGCCTGCGCGGCGATACCGATACGGCCGCCGTCCAGCGTGTGCATGGCGATGTTGAAGCCCTTGCCCTGCTGTCCCAGCAGGTTCTCTTTCGGGATACGGCAGTCCGTGAAGATCAACTCATAGGTAGAGGAACCGCGGATACCCATCTTCTTCTCTTTCGTGCCGAAAGTAAAGCCGGGCGTGCCTTTCTCAACGATAAACGCGGAGATCTCTTTCTGCATCCTGCCGCGCTTCTCCACCGTGCCGGTGATTGCAAAAATGACATATACGTCAGCTTCCTTACCGTTGGTAATGAAGCATTTGGAACCGTTTAACACCCACTCGTCGCCGTCCAGTACAGCCTTGGTCTGCTGCCCCTGCGCGTCCGTGCCTGCACCGGGCTCGGTCAGGCCGAAAGCGCCCAGCTTCTCGCCCTTGGCCAGGGGAATCAGATATTTCTGTTTCTGCTCGTCCGTGCCGTAAGTCAGGATCGGATCGCAGCACAGAGATGTATGCGCGGACACGATAACGCCTGTCGTGCCGCACACCTTGGAGAGCTCCTCCACACACATCACATAGGTGAGCGGATCACAGCCCTGCCCGCCGTACTCTTTCGGAACGGGAATGCCAAGGAAGCCCAGCTTCGCCATCTTCTCGACTGTCTCTCTCGGGAAAGTTTCCGTCTCGTCCACTTCCTGCGCGAGAGGCTTTACTTCCTTTTCCGCGAACTCTTTGAAAAGAGCCCTCGCCATTTCATGTTCTTTGCTCAAAGTAAAATCCATGATTTTTTATTCCTCCATATTTTTGATCAATGCTACTCTTATTTCGTATAATCAAAGAAGCCTGCGCCGGTCTTTCTGCCGAGTTTCTTCTCTTCCACCATCTTCTTCAGAAGCGGCTGGGGCGCATACTTTGCATCCTTGGTTTCGTTGTAGAGCACTTCCATGATCGCCAGGCAGATATCCAGGCCGATCAGGTCACCCAGATGCAGCGGGCCCATCGGATGGGAGGCGCCGAGCTGCATCGCTACGTCGATATCCTCCGCGGAAGCCGTGCCTGCGTCGAGCACGCCGATCGCCTCGTTGATCATCGGGATCAGGATCCTGTTGACCACAAAGCCGGGAGCCTCTTTAACCTGCACGGGCGTCTTGCCGATCTCCGTGGCGATGGCCGTGATCTTATCGACCATATCCTGCGGAGTGTTCTCGCCTCTGATTACCTCCACCAGCTTCATTCTGTCAGCCGGGTTGAAGAAGTGCATACCGATCATCGGCCGATCCAGCCCTTCGCCGATCTTCGTGATGGAGAGAGAGGACGTGTTGGACGCAAACATGCAGTCTTTCTTCACAATGCCCATCAGCTCCTTGAAGATCTGCTGTTTGATCTCCATCTTCTCAAGCGCGACCTCGATGATCAGATCACAGTCCGTGCAGATACCGTTTAAGCCGGTCGTGATCTTGCTCATGACCTCATCGGCTTTCTCTTTCGTGATCTTCTCCTTACCTACCAGAAAATCCATGTTTTTCTGAATCTTGGCCTTGCCGCCCTCAGCATACTCCTCCTTGATGTCGCAGAGGCAGACCTCATAACCGTCCGTCATGGCAAATGCCTGCGCAATGCCGGAACCCATCGTTCCCGCGCCGATAACTCCTACTTTCATTGTGATTCCTCCTTATTTAAGATATTTATCATTTTTTGTTTTCGATCCGCCAAGACGGCTACGCGTTTTTGAAAGGCTCTTTCACCTTTTCCTTATTCTTATCCAGGAAGAACGCCATACCGTACTTCTGGTCCTCCGTCTCAAAGCAGTCGCCGAACAGCTTCTCCTCGATCACAATCGCGTCGTCCATGTCGGCCTCCAGCCCTTCGTTGATGGCTTTCTTGCAGTTGCGCACCGCGATCGGCGCGTTCTTGGCGATACCCGCCGCCATCTTCTCCGCGGCTGCCATCAGTTCAGCCTGCGGATATACGGCATTGACCAGACCGATGCGCAGCGCCTCGTCCGCCTTGATATTTCTCGCCGTGTAAATCATCTGCTTCGCCATGCCGGGACCTACGATCCGCGCAAGTCTCTGGGTGCCGCCGAAGCCGGGCGTGATGCCCAGGCCCACCTCAGGCTGGCCGAACACCGCGTTCTCGGAACAGATGCGGATGTCGCAGCTCATGGAAATCTCGCAGCCGCCGCCCAGCGCGAAGCCGTTGACCGCCGCGATAACCGGAATCGGAAAAGTCTCAATTCTGCGGAACACATCGTTGCCTTTCTTGCCGAAAGCCTCGCCCTCCGCCTTGGTGAGCGTGCTCATCTCGCCGATGTCCGCGCCGGCCACGAAAGATTTCTCCCCCGCGCCGGTCAGGATCAGGCACCTGATTTCGTTCAGGTCCACACCGTCCAACGTCTTGTCCAACTCTTCCAATACGGTAGAGTTTAATGCATTTAATGCCTTTTCACGGTTAATGGTAATAATGCCAACCTGGCCTTTTACCTCATACAATACAAATTCCATACTCGCTTCGTCCTCCTTAGTCTCTGGTCACGATCGTCGCGCAGCCCATGCCGCCGCCGATGCACAGCGTCGCCAGACCTTTCTTCGCGTCACGCTTCTCCATCTCGTGCAGCAGCGTTACCAGAATACGGCAGCCGGAAGCGCCTACCGGATGTCCGAGGGCAATCGCGCCGCCGTTCACATTGAGTACGTCGTCCTTGAAGCCGAGATCCTTCTGTACTGCCAGAGACTGTGCCGCAAAAGCCTCGTTCGCCTCGATCAGGTCAAAATCGTCGATCTTCATGCCGGCCTTTGCCATCGCTTTCTGCGTTGCCGGTACGGGACCCACGCCCATGATCGCGGGATCCACGCCGCCCAGCGCGCCCGCCACGAAAGTTGCCATCGGCTTCACGCCCAGCTCTTTCGCTTTCTCCTCGCTCATCACGACAATGGCAGCCGCGCCGTCATTGATGCCGGAAGCGTTGGCCGCCGTGACGATGCCGTCAGGCTTGAACGCGGGGCGCAGCTTGGAGATGCTCTCCACGGTAACGCCGGCGCGTGGGCCCTCATCCGTGTCGAAGACAACCGTCTCTTTCTTCTTCTTGACTTCCACGGGAACAATCTCGTCCTTGAACTTGCCCTCGGCGCGCGCTTTCTCGCATTTCTGCTGTGACCATGCCGCAAACTTGTCCAGATCCTCTCTCGTGAACCCGTATTTCTCCGCCACGTTCTCCGCCGTGATGCCCATATGATAATTGTTGAAAGCGTCCCACAGCGCGTCGTTCACCATGGTATCCACCAGCGTCGCATTGTTCATTCTGTATCCGTAACGTCCCTGCATCGCCGCATAGGGAGCCATGGACATATTCTCCATACCGCCGGCCACTACCACGTCGGCATCGCCCGCCTGAATCATCTGCGCCGCCATATTCACGCAGTTAAGGCCGGAACCGCAGACCACATTCACCGTCACCGCAGGAGTCGTGACCGGCAGCCCCGCATTGATGGAGGCCTGACGCGCTACGTTCTGTCCCAGGCCCGCCTGGATAACACATCCCATATATACATGATCGACAGCGTCAGCGGGAACGCCCGCTCTCTTCAATGCCTCTTTGATTACGATAGAACCGAGCACCGGTGCCGGCGTCGTGCTCAATCCTCCGCCCATAGTACCGATCGCCGTACGGCAGGCTCCCGCCAAAACAACTTTTTTTGCCATCTTCTTTCCCTCC
>CANPZI010000032.1 GCA_947588995.1 uncultured Lachnospiraceae bacterium | reverse complement strand
GCAAACTCTATCTTAACACAAAGCTGGTGCTTTCTTCTTTTGTCTATTTGATTTTCCTACAAAAACTTTACCCTAGCCTTGAAAATGTAGAAATACCTATATAAAACCGGATATCTTCACCGGAAACCTACATTTTGAAGAGTTTTTGTACAATCCCCCAGCAATAGCAGATAAGGTATTTCAGGCACAAGCGCGTCTTACTTCCGCCCCGCTGTCAGTTTTCCGTCATCAACCCGAATCAGGATCGTGTCCTTGGCCTCTACCTGATCCGCCAGAATCAGGCGCGCCGACAGCGTCTCCACATACTTCTGGATATAGCGCTTCAGCGGGCGGGCTCCGTAGACGGGATCGTAGGCCTGCTCGGCGATAAAGCGCTCCGCTTCGGGCGTCAGCTCGATCGCAAGTTCACGGTCGGCCAGCCTCCTGTTCAGATCAGCCACAATCAGGCGGATGATGCCGCCGATGTTGTCTTTCGTGAGCGGCTTGAAGAGAATCGTCTCGTCCAGCCGGTTTAAGAACTCCGGACGGAAATGATTCCGCAGATCACCCATGACCAGTCCCTCCGCCTCGGGCGTGATATTGCCCTGCGCGTCGATACCGTCCAGCAGATAGCTCGCGCCTATATTTGAAGTCATGATCAGGATGGTATTCTTGAAATCCACCGTCCTGCCCTGGGAGTCCGTGATACGCCCGTCGTCCAGCACCTGCAGGAGTACATTGAACACATCGGGGTGCGCTTTTTCAATCTCGTCAAACAGCACAACCGAGTATGGTTTTCTTCTGACCGCTTCGGTCAATTGTCCGCCCTCCTCGTAACCCACATAGCCGGGAGGCGCTCCAATCAGTCTGGACACCGAATATTTCTCCATGTATTCGCTCATATCAATGCGCACCATGTTCGCCTCGTCGTCAAACAGAGACGCCGCCAGCGCTTTGGCCAGTTCTGTCTTGCCGACGCCGGTGGGCCCCAGAAACAGGAACGAACCGATCGGCTTGGTGGGATCTTTGATGCCCGCCTTGGAACGGATGATCGCCTCTGTCACCTTGGTTACGCCCTCGTCCTGCCCGATGACGCGCTTGTGCAGTTCGTCGTCCAGATGCAGGGTCTTGTTGCGCTCGCTCTCGGTCAGCTTCGACACGGGGATTCCCGTCCAGCGGGAGATAATCTTTGCGATCTCCTCGTCGGACACACTCTCGTGCACCAGAGACAAATCTTCCTTGCTGACCTTTTCCTCCTCGATCTCCAGCTGCTGCCTCAGGGCCGGCAGTTTGCCGTAGCTGAGTTCCGCCGCTTTCTCGTAGTCGCCGTCGCGCTGGGCAATCTGAATCTGCCCGTTCACCGCGTCGATCTCCTCACGTATCCTGGAGAGACGCTCCACGGAAGCTTTCTCATTCTCCCACTGCGCCATGCGGTTTTTCAGTTCCTCTTTCAGTTCCGCCAGTTCTTTCTGCAGATTGGCAAGGCGTTCCCTGCTCAGGTGGTCGTCCTCTTTTTTCAGCGCCGTCTCCTCTATCTCCAGCTGCATCACCTTGCGCTGCAGTTCGTCCAGTTCCGCAGGCATGGAGTCCAGCTCCGTCTTGATCAGCGCGCAGGCCTCGTCCACCAGGTCTATGGCCTTATCCGGCAGGAAACGGTCGGAGATATAGCGGTTGGAGAGAACCGCCGCGCTGACCAGCGCATTGTCCATAATCTTCACGCCGTGAAAGACTTCGTAGCGTTCTTTCAGACCGCGCAGGATCGAGATGGTGTCCTCCACCGTCGGCTCGTCTACCATAACCGGCTGGAAACGCCGCTCCAGCGCCGCGTCTTTCTCAATATACTGACGGTATTCGTCCAGCGTCGTCGCCCCGATGCAGTGCAGCTCACCGCGGGCCAGCATGGGCTTTAACATATTGCCGGCGTCCATCGCGCCGTCGGTCTTGCCCGCGCCCACGATGGTGTGCAGTTCGTCGATAAAAAGAATAATCTGCCCGTCGCTGTTCTTCACGTCGTCCAGCACCGCTTTCAGGCGCTCCTCGAACTCACCGCGGTATTTGGCGCCCGCCACCAGCGCGCCCATATCCAGCGCAAAAATCTTCTTGTCTTTCAGTCCCTCCGGCACGTCGCCGCGCACAATGCGCTGCGCCAATCCCTCCGCCACCGCAGTCTTGCCGACGCCCGGTTCGCCGATCAGCACCGGATTATTTTTCGTTTTGCGGGAGAGGATCCGAATCACATTGCGGATCTCATTGTCCCTGCCGATGACGGGATCAAGCTTCTGGCCGCGCGCCTTTTCCACCAGATCCTGTCCGTACTTTTCAAGCGTATCGTAAGTCGCCTCGGGATTGTCTGAGGTCACGCGCTGATTGCCGCGCACCGTGGACAGCGCCTGCAGGAATCGCTCTCTCGTAATGCCGAATTCCCGAAAAATTTCCTTAATCTCCCGATTAGGATTCTTAAGCATGGCGAGAAACAAGTGTTCCACGGACACATACTCGTCGCCAAGCTGTTTTGCCTCGTCCTCCGCGCCGATCAGCACTTTATTCAGATCCTGCCCGATGTAAATCTGGCCGCCCTGCACTTTTGTCCGTTTGGAAAGCCCCTGCTCCACACGGTTCACAAAATATTCTTTCTGTATCTCCATCTTCTCAATCAGTTTTAAGATCAGACTGTCGTCAATGGTGAGCAGACTGTAGAGCAGATGTTCCTGCTCGATCTCCTGATTGCCATACTCGTAGGCCAGCTTCTCACACCCCTCCACGGCCTGCATGGATTTCTGGGTAAATTTTGTCAGATTCATAATAATCTCCATTCTGGAGCGTTCACGCGACAGGGCGACGCGAATCTCAAATTCGCGTCTGCCATCAGGGGAATTTGTGACACTCTGGCACAAATTCCCGTGTGAACAATCAGCACATCAGTGTGATTGTTCACACCGCGCCTCCTCTGCCCCACAAAAACACTTTTGTTCTATGAACACTATCACAATAGCTCTTTTTGTTAGCACTGTCAAGAGGTGAGTGCTAAAATTGTATAAACAATTTATAAAAATCTCCAAAAAAAGCCGCACTGTCTGTGTCTTCCTCGTTCTCCTGCCACAGCATACAGGAAATCACCATTAAAGCAAAAATGACAAAAGGGGGTTACATTTTCCATTATATGTAGTATAATAAACTACGTGTTGAAGCATTTGCATTGCCATTATCGACTATACGGAGGTTCGCCATATGTACCAGATCATCAGCGACGGTTCCTGCGATCTGCCGCAGGAGCTTGCCAGAGAGAAAAATATCGACGTGGTTCCCTTTTATGTGTCTTTTGACGACGAGACTTTCTATAAGGAAATCGAGGAAATGCCGATACGGGAATTCTACGAGAAGATGGTGGAGCACGAGAATGTGATCTTCCCCAAATCCTCCCTGCCGTCGATCGAAGATTACCGGAATACCTTTGAGAAATATGTAAAACAGGGCATTGCGGTCATCTGCATCTGCATCACCACCAAGTTCAGCGGCTCCTACCAGGCAGCCATGAACGCCAAAAATATCCTGCTCGAGACCTACCCGGAAGCCCGGATCACAGTCATCGATTCCAGGATCAACACTGTCCTGCAGGGGCTCTATGTGCTGGAGGCGGCCAAACTGCAAGAGCAGGGGCTTCCCTACGACGAGACCATCAAACGGCTGTTAGCGATCCGCGACAGCGGGCGGATCTTTTTTACCGTAGGAAACGTGGACTATCTCAAGCACGGCGGCCGAATAGGCAAACTCTCCTCCCTCGCGGCGTCGCTGCTCGGCATACGTCCGCTGATCACCTTAAAGGAAGGCGAGATCTTTCCCTCCGGCATTGCCAGGAGCCGCCGGAAATCGCTGGAAGCGGTCATGAATCTTCTGGACAGCCACATCAAGGCACTGCAGAAGCAGGGAGAAGATATGAAAGATTATATTGTGGATGTCGGATTCGGTTATGATATCCAAGAAGCCAGGGATTTCCTCGCCGAAGCGAAAGAACGTTTCCGCGGCGTACTGGATGTGGACAAGATCGGACTGTACCAGATCGGCGCGGCGATCTCCGTGCACACAGGGCCCTATCCGCTGGGTTTCGGCTTCCTGAAAAAAGCCTGACACTGACCGCGGGCAGTCCCGGTCGGTGCGCCCTTATGCACCGCTATTTCAGAATGATCTTTCTCGCGATATTGATGCCGGCCTTATAGGGCAGCGGTCTGAGCGCGCGGTCGGCCTCTTTCAGTTTCTCGCGGACGGGCAGATGCTGGGGACAATGCTGCTCACACAGGCCGCAGCCGGCGCACTGGGACGCAAAGCCCGGCTCTTTTCTCATTCCCATATTCTGGGCAAACTCGAAGCGGGCGGACGATTTTTTCTCCATGTACATCAGATTATAATAGTAGAAATTGCCCGGAATATCTACGCCTTTGGGGCAGGGCATACAGTATCGGCAGCCCGTGCAGCCCACTTTTTCTTTCTCTCTGATGATCTTCTTGATCCGCTCGACAATCTCCAGATCCTCCTCCGTGAGATCGCCGGGTCCCGCCTCGAAGGCAATGCGGATATTCTCCTCCACCATCTCCTCAGAATTCATCCCCGAAAGCACACAGGTCACCTCCGGCTGGTTCCAAAGCCAGCGAAGCCCCAGTTCGGCAGGCGTATAGCTCTTGCTGTCCTCTGTCAGCACCTCTTTCGCCTTGTCCGGCAGATTCACCAGTTTACCGCCGCGAAGCGGCTCCATAATGACGACGGGGACGCCTTTTTCGGCCGCCGCCTGCAGGCCTTTTCGCCCTGCCTGCGTGTGCTCGTCGAGATAGTTGTACTGAATCTGGCAGAAATCCCAGTCATAAGCCGCAAGAATTTTGGAGAACATCTCCGTCTCGCCGTGATAGGAAAAACCGATGCCGCGGATGCGCCCCGCTTCTTTCTGCCCGGCGATCCACGCCTCGATCCCCAGCGTCTTCAGGTGCTCCCACTCCGCTATGTCCGTGAACATGTGCATCAGGTAGTAGTCGATATGATCCGTGCGCAGGCGGGCGAGCTCCTCATCAAAAATCCTGTCGATCGCCGCGGCCGAGCGTATGATATACTGCGGCAGCTTGGTCGCAATATAGACTCTGTCCCGGCACTTGTTTTCCGCAAGGATCCGTCCCAGACATTCCTCGCTGCCGGGATAGACGTAAGCCGTGTCAAAATAGTTGACGCCCTGTTCTATGGCAAGCATGACCTCACGCTCCGCTTTCTCATAGTCGATGGCGTTGCCCTTTCTGCTGAATCTCATGCAGCCATAGCCCAGCTGCGAAATCTGATTGCCGTATCGGTCAGGTCTGTACTTCATGTGCTCCTCCTGTCTGCGAGGCGCCGTCTCTGTCCGTAAGCAGCCCGCACAATCTTCCGTCCCGGGCGGAAACGGTGTAATCGCTCTGTCACCGGCATTGCTTCCCAGAGTTCTTCCATGATTCACTACATTTATCATTATAAGCCAAAATCAGCGTTTGATCAACCGTAACCCGCCCGCCGCCAGGGCACTGAGACGGAGAACTGCCGTCCGCATCTTGAATTTTTCTCTTATTAGGAGTAAAATAAATTGAATTTGCAAAGAAAGGATAGGGATACCATGAAAACAAGTGAAAACAAATGGATACGCGCCGCTATTCCGGCACTTTTACTCCATTGCAGCATCGGTACGGTGTACTGCTGGTCTATTTTCAGTCAGGAGATCGCCGACTACATCGGCTTCTCCAAGGGCGCTACCGAGTGGGCGTTCAGCTTCGCGATCTTCTTTCTCGGCATGTCGGCGGCTTTCCTCGGCAATGTCGTAGAAAAAGACATCCACAAGTCTTCCCTGATTGCGGCGATCTGCTTCGCGCTGGGTATGGCGGGCACCGGATTCTTTATCTACTACGGCGGCCTGCACCAGCACAATCCGCTGGCATTGGTCGGCATCTACATAAGCTACGGCTTCATCATGGGCATCGGCCTGGGCACAGGATATCTGTCCCCCGTCAAAACCCTGATGCTCTGGTTCGAGGACCGAAAAGGTCTGGCCACGGGGCTTGCCGTAGCGGGCTTCGGCGCGGCCAAGGCGATCGCCAGCCCGATCATGCAGGCGATGCTCGACAATCTGGGCGATGGCGGCATCTACAAGATGTTCTGGATTCTCGCGTGCGTATATTTCGTGATGATGTTCGCGGGACATCTGCTGTTAAAGAAGCCCGAGGGCTGGCATGAGCCGCAGACCAAAGAAAAAGGACAGGGCATTATCTCCGTCATCAAGACGCGCCCGGTCACGAACTATATCGGCATCTGGGTGATGTTCTACATCAACATCACCTGCGGCCTGGCGCTGATCTCTCAGGAAAAGATGATCGTAAAGTGCATCGGGCTGGCAGGCGTGGTAGGCATCATCTCCACCGTCTCCGCGATTTTCAACGCGGGCGGCCGTCTGGGCTTCTCCGCGTGGGCTGACACGATGAAAGACAGGAACACCATCTACAAGCTGATCTTCATCCTCTCCATCGTGTTCACGGGACTGGTGATGATCACCGGCGGCATCAAGAACGGCGAGGGCAATATGCTGCTGACCATTCTGGTCCTCGGACTGATCTTCGTCGTCAACGCAGGTTACGGCGGCGGCTTCTCGAACGTGCCGACCCTGCTCTCCGACCATTACGGCATGGGCAGCATCAGCGCCCTGCACGGCGTAACCCTGTCCGCCTGGGCCTTTGCGGGTCTTACGGGCAACCAGATCGCCAACTTCATCGTGAACCGCACGGGCGAATTTGTCACGGACTCACACGGCAACAGCATCAACCCTGTGGGCTATCAGAACGTGCTGTACTTCACGATCGTACTCTATATCATTGCGCTGTGCTTAAGCGTATTCCTGGTACGGCCGATGGATAAAGATAAAAAGGCGAACGCATAGAAGACCGGAGAACGGACACCGCATATGGTGTCACGGACACGGAAAGAAACGATAGAAACCGGAAAGACCGGTTCGGGCGATACCCGGATCGGTCTTTTTTATATTCACCTGAATCCTTTTCCCTCTTTTCTGCGTTTATCATAATAGAATCATGCAAAGGAGTCCTGCTTTGACACGCGAAGACAAGCTGATCCGACAACTGAAACAGGGCAGGCAGGAATGTCTGGACGAGCTGATTGCGCTCACCTACCCCGCCGTCCTGCGCTACTGCCTGTGGCATATGCCCGACCGTGAGAGCGCGCAGGACGCGGCACAGGAAACTTTCCTGCGGCTGGTTCGCTTTCTCGGACAGTATGAGCAGCGCGGGCACTTTCACGCCTGGCTCTATCGGATCGCCTCCAATGCCTGCACCGATCTGCGACGACACACACTGCCCGCGCTGTCATACAGCGAGGAGACGGCCGGACAGCTCGCCTGCACGGAAGCGGGACTGCAAATCGCCGAGGACAGGCTGCTCCTGACCCACGCCTATGCCTGTCTGGACAGCCAAACGCGGGAACTGGTGCTGCTTCGCTACGGACAGGAACTGACATTCCGGGAGATCTCAGACATCACAGGAATTCCCACCCGCACCGTGCAGACCAGACTCCGACGGGCGCTTGCGAAAATGCGTCAGGTGCTCTCGGACGAAATCACGCCGAAAAAAGGAGACTCTCATCATGAAGCGACAACAGAATGATATAAACGAACTGCACAGCATGTTTGCCATAGAGTGCGGCGCAGATTACGCAGCCGCTCTGCGACAGACCAGAGAGGCGGCACAGGCCGTCTATTCTTCGCTTCCCTCGCGCAGACGCCTCCCTTTCTGCACACTGGCCGCCAAACAGCTGCGCTTCTATGCCCTGCGCCTCTGGCTCCTGCAAGGCGCAATCCTGTCCGTCCTGTGCGCCTGGATACTGCCCGAATATCCCACAACCGTCTTTTCCCCGCTCTCTCCGCTATCGCCGACGCTGCTCAGTCTGTGCGGCGCCGTCATCGCGCTGAGCGCTCTCCCGCTGCTTAGCCGCTCGTCCCGCTGTGGCATGCTCGAACTGGAGCGCTCCACGTTTTTTTCCGGCCGCGGCATCTTCGCCGCGCAGCTTCTCTTCAGCGGTGCCGGAGAACTGGGTATGCTGGCGGTTCTCATTGTTCTCGCCTCGAGGCAGCAGACCGGTGAGGGAGAAATCTTCCTCTATCTCGTAATCCCGTTTCTCACCGCGGCCTGCGCGCTCCTGATGCTGCTTGCGCGCGAAAGATTCTCCCACACATGGCAGGCCGCCCCTGCCGCCTGTCTGCTGTCCGCATGGCTTGCGTGTACGGTGCTGCAGCAGACTACGGTATGGTGCGGCGCGCTTTTCGGGAATCCACATCTTCTGTGCTCCCTGTATGCTCTCACCTGCGTGTGGGTACTGTTTCTGGAAGGACGGCGCTTATGTGAAAAATCACACTGATGTGCTGATTGTTTCACTGAACGAACTTTGTTCGTTCGAGGAATTTTGTGCCGGAGCGTCACAAATTCCCCCGATGGCGAAGTTAATTCCGGAGGAATTTACTTCATGCCCTCTGTCGCGAAAACGCTCCGGAATGGAGATTATCATGGAAATCACACTGGAACATGTCACCAAGCATTTCAGAGAAAAAAGAGGAATCAAGGAAGCCGTCCGAGATGTCAGCCTGCGTCTTACGCCGGGCGTCTGGGGGCTGCTGGGCGCCAACGGCTCCGGCAAAACCACGCTCATGCGCATGCTCTGCGGCATCATGCAGGCAACGTCAGGCTGCATCCTATGCGACGGTCTGGACATCTCGCTCTCCGGCGGCAGCTATCGGGAACGTCTCGGCTATCTGCCGCAGGAATTCGGCTTCTACCCGGAATTTACCGTACGCAGATATCTGGAATATATCGCTGCCCTGAAAGGTTTGCCGGATGACACGGCAAAATTCAGAATCACGAAACTTCTGACACAGCTTACCCTGGACGAGGTGCGCGACAAACGGATCGCCAAGCTCTCCGGCGGCATGAAACGCCGCGTGGGGATCGCCCAGGCATTGTTAAACGAACCGGAGCTGCTGATTCTGGACGAACCCACAAGCGGTCTCGACCCCGGCGAGCGGGTGCGTTTCCGCAATCTGCTCTCCGAACTGAGCCGGGACAGAATTGTCCTGATCTCCACGCATATTGTATCGGATGTGGAGTATATCGCGTCCCGCATCGCCATCATGAAAGAAGGAGACATCTTTCTGACCGGCACGACACCGGAGCTGATCAGCCGTATGCGCGGACAGGTGTACGAATGCGTGATCCCGCCCGAAGCGCTTGCGCGCTGTGAACAAAACCTGCACATCGTCAATCTGCGAAACGAAGAGAACGGGCGCCTGCGAATCAGATACCTTGGCGGACCGGACGAGATACCCGGTGCGGTTTCCTGCGCGCCATGTCTGGAAGATTTGTTCCTGCATCTTTTTCCGCAGGAGGAAAGGAATACTGTGATATGAAAAAAGTATGGAAACTGGAACTGCTGAGAATCCTGCGGACGCGCAGCACGCTTCTCTTTCTGGCGGCGGCTCTCGCACTGTCCGTCTTTATGGCCTGTATGCCCGTCACCTACATAAAGTTCAGCTATGAAGAGAACGGTCAGGAGATGACACTCAATGGCCCTGCCGCGCTCGCCATGCGCAAGCGCCTGCGAAGCGCCACGGACGGCGAAGTGACGCCAAAGAAGCTGGCTGCGGGGCTTGCCGCTTACCGCGAAAACACAGCGCGTTACGGCGACCCGAACAGCAAAGATTTTCCCGTTGGCATATACGCCTCGGAACTTTTCCCCTACGCGGCCCTTACCGCCAGACTTAAGGAAGTCATGGCCGACGCAGACACCGGCGCAGTACCGGACTATGCAGCGATCTCCGAAACGGACGCGCTCGGCTTCTATGACCGGTGCCGCATACACGTAAGCGACCTGATGCGTATGGAACAGAGAGACAACCCCGATGCCGTCACACTGGCGGAAAAGATGTACGCGCAGATACAGCCGCCCTTTTACTATTACGAGGGCTATGACTCTAACATGGCAGAATATCTCGGCTTGTATCTGTTCCTGCTGATGCTTCTTTGCGCCCTCGTCACGGCGCCCCTCTTCTGCGCCGAGTACCAGACCGGCGCGGATGATATCCTGCGCAGCACCAAATACGGCAGGCGCACTCTCGCAGCTGCCAAGATCCTGTCCGCCCTGTGCGTCTCGGTGACACTCTTTGCAGTGTGTATGACGGTTTTTCTGCTGATCTCCAACTCGATCTTCGGCTGGGACAGCTGCCGCACCTCCCTGCAGATGCTCTTCTCCGCCGCATGCCTGCTGCCTGTCAATATCGGCCGGATGCAGGTGCTCGTGACACTGGCGGGCCTGATCGCCCTGCTCTCCTGCGTCAGCCTCACCCTTTTTGTCTCCGCCGCATGCCGGAACACAACCACCGCCACAGGGCTGACCATCGCGCTCTGCCTTTTTCCTTCCGTCTTTTACATGATGGCAGGAAACGATCTTGCCGCCTGGCTGCGCGTCCTGCTTCCCTCCGGGGCGCTTGGCGGTACGAACTCTTTCTTCTATGCCCTGACCTTCTACTTTGAATTTCTGAAGATCGGGCCGTGGACTGTGTGGACGCCGTGGCTTATGCTGGCCGTTCCTGCGGCGGAAATTCCGCTCTTTCTCCTGCTGGCGGCGCGGACATACGTCAGGCGGAGCCTGTGAGGGCAGAGTAGAGCAGCATTACGTGTTTCGTCACGTCGCAATCGCGTTGCCCGTATACAGCTGATAATACTTGCCTTTCTCCTCCAGAAGCTGCTCGTGGGTGCCGCGCTCGATGATGCGGCCCTGCTCCAATACCATGATGCAGTCGGAGTTCTTGACGGTAGAGAGCCTGTGGGCGATCACGAAAGTGGTCCTGCCTTTCATCAGCTTATCCATACCGTCCTGCACGATGCGCTCGGTTCGGGTATCGATGGAACTGGTGGCCTCATCCAGAATCAGCACCGGCGGATCCGCGATAGCCGCCCGCGCGATGGCGAGAAGCTGTCTCTGTCCCTGACTTAAATTCGCGCCGTCACCGGTGAGCACCGTGTCATAGCCCTGCGGCAGCAGCCTGATAAAACCGTCCGCGTTGGCCAGCTTCGCCGCCGCGATCACTTCCTCGTCTGTGGCATCCAGCTTGCCGTAGCGGATATTGTCCATGACTGTCCCTGTGAAAAGGTGCGTGTCCTGCAGCACGATACCGAGAGAGCGCCGCAGATCCGCTTTCTTGATCTTGTTCACATTGATGCCGTCGTAGCGGATCTTGCCGTCCTGGATATCGTAGAAGCGGTTGATCAGGTTCGTGATGGTCGTCTTGCCGGCGCCGGTTGAACCGACGAAAGCGATTTTCTGCCCCGGCTCGGCGTAGAGCCGCACATCGTGCAGCACCATCTTGTCGTCGTTGTAGCCGAAGTCCACGCCGTCGAACACCACATCTCCCTTTAACTCCACATAGTCCACAGAGTGGTCCGCCTGGTGCTCGTGACGCCATGCCCAGCGCCCGGTGCGCTTCGGATTCTCCACCAGCCTGCCGTTCTCCTCTTTCACATGCACCAGCGTCACATAGCCGTTGTCCGTCTCAGATGTCTCATCCATCATCTTGAAGATACGCTCCGCGCCCGCCATCGCCATAACGATGGAATTAAACTGCTGACTCACCTGGCTGATCGGCATATTAAAGCTCTTGTTGAAAGTCAGGAAACTCGCCAGCTCGCCGAGTGTCAGGCCGGAGATGCCGGAGAGGGCCAGCACGCCGCCCACGATGGCGCAGATCACATAGCTGACATTGCCCAGCTGCGCGTTGACCGGCCCCACGATATTGACCAGATAGTTCGCCTTGTCCGCGCTGTGGTAGAGGGCATCGTTCAACTCGCCAAACTGCCGGATATTCTCCTCCTCATGGCAGAAGACCTTGACCACTTTCTGGCCGTCCATCATCTCCTCGATGAAGCCGTTGACCCTGCCCAGATCTTTCTGCTGCTGCAGGAAATACCTGCCGCTCAAACCGGCCACTTTCCTGGTGACGACCATCATGAGCGCCACCATGACCAGCGTCACGGCGGTCAGCGGAATACTCAGCACCAGCATACTGATGAACACACTGACGACAGTGATCGCACTGTTGAACATCTGCGGCATACTCTGACTGATCATCTGCCTGAGCGTATCGATATCGTTGGTGTAGGTTGACATAATATCCCCATGCGAGTGGGTGTCAAAATATTTGATCGGCAGAGTCTGCATGTGGGAAAACAGGTCGTTCCTCATATTTCTGAGCGTCCCCTGCGTCACGTTGATCATGATACGGTTATATACATAGGAGGATGCCACACCGACCGCGTAGAAACACGCCACCCTGCCGATCGCTCCCGCAAGCGGCCCGAAATCAGGTGCATCTGACGTGAGCATAGGCGTGATATAGTCGTCGATCAGCCGCTGGATAAACATGGTTCCCTGCACGTTCGCCAGAACGCTGACGAGAATCAGCACCGCGACAATCACCAGATGTATGCCGTAATTTTTCGTCACATACTTCATCAGACGCTTGAACACGGCGCCCGGATTCTCAATTCTCCTGCCTCTCGGCATTCTTCTTCCCATCGGTCCCGGCATTACGCTTCACCTGCCTTTTCATCAAAATCTCCGCTTCCGCCGGTCTGTGATTCATAGACCTCGCAGTAAATCTCGTTATTTTCAAGCAATTCCTCATGCGTGCCGAAGCCATCGATGCGGCCGTCCTCCATGACGATGATGCGGTCCGCATGCTCCACACTGGAAACGCGCTGCGCGATAATCAGCTTGGTCGTCTCGGGAATCTCCTCGGCAAAAGCTTTCCTGATGCGGGCGTCCGTGGCCGTGTCCACGGCGCTGGTGCTGTCGTCCAGAATCAAAATCTTCGGCTTCTTCAGGAGCGCCCTCGCGATGCACAGCCGCTGCTTCTGCCCGCCGGACACGTTCGTGCCTCCCTGCTCTATGTAGGTGTGATAACCCTGCGGCAGCTTCTCGATAAACTCATCCGCACAGGCAAGACGGCACGCTCTCCTGCACTCCTCCTCGCTGGCGTTCTCGTCGCCCCACCTGAGATTGTCCAGAATCGTGCCGGAGAAGAGCACATTCTTCTGCAGCACCACCGAAACCTGATTGCGCAGGCTTTCCATATCGTACTCCCGCACATCGTGACCGCCAACCAGCACGGCCCCGGATGTCACGTCATAGAGACGGCTGATCAGGTTGACCAGACTGGTCTTTGCACTGCCCGTGCCGCCGATGATCCCGATCGTCTCGCCGGCCCTGATCTTCAGGCTGATATCGTGGAGCACCGTCTTGTTCCGATCACCATAATAGGAAAAATCCACGTTCCGGAACTCGATGGCGCCGTCCGCCACCTCCCGGATGGGCTCCTCGGGATTCGTCAGGTCGCTCTTCTCGCGCAACACCTCGCTGACACGCCGCGCGCTCGCCATACTCATACTTATCATGACGAAAATCATGGAGATCATCATCAGGTTCATCAGAATATTCATACAGTATGCCAACAGGCTCATCAGCTCACCCGTCTTCAGAATATCCTGCACGATCAGCTTCGCACCGATCCAGCTGATCAGCAGGATACAGCTGTAAACCGTCAGCTGCATGACCGGCATATTCAGGACGACGTTCTTCTCCGCTTTCAGAAAGATATCATAGATGCCCTGACTCGCTTTCTTAAACTTATCCGTCTCGTAGTCTTCGCGCACATACGCTTTCACCACGCGAATCGCGCTGACATTCTCCTGCACGGAGGCATTCAGCTCATCATACTTCGGGAACGCCAGCTGGAAATACTTCATCGCCCGCCTGATCAGGAAGAACAGGACAACCGCCAGAAGCAGCACCGCAATCAGGTATACCGACGCCAGCTGCGCGTTGATGAAAAAGGCCATCGCCATCGCGCAGATCATGCTGATCGGCGCGCGGAAACATATACGCAGCAGCATCTGGTACGCCATCTGTATGTTGGTCACGTCCGTAGTCATCCTCGTCACCAGGCCCGCCGTGCTGAATTTGTCCAGATTGGAAAAAGAAAATGTCTGTATGTTCTCAAACATCGCCTGTCTGAGATTCCTGGCAAAACCCGTAGAGGCCCGCGCACCGTACTTGCCGCCCATGATGCCGCACCAGAGTCCGCACAGCGCCATCACGATCATCATGCCGCCCACCTGATAGATATGCCGCATGTTGCCCGCCTCCACGCCGTCATCGATGATGGATGCCATCAGAAAAGGAATCAGCGTCTCGAAGACGACCTCCAGAATCATAAAGACCGGCGTCAAAACGGATTCCCGCTTGAATTCCTTAATCTGCGCCGCCAATGTTTTGATCATAAAAAATACCCGCTTTCTCTTGCCTTAATTTGCCGTTGTCTTTTATCATCAACCAAAAAAATTTTAATGTCAATAAAAGACACAAAATTTTCACACCTGTTCACCTTTTCTCTTCTCCGCCTGCACGGTGGAGACGATCCCTGTCGCAAAGATGCCGATGACAAGCACGATAATCACCGAAGCCCATATCTTGGAGCGCCGGGATTCTTCACGGTAACGCTCCGTCTCCTCGATAATCAGCCGGCTCGTCTCCTCCTCGGCCGCCATCTCCGCGTCCAGCCCTTCCACATCGACAGCAAACGGTGACAGCGCCTCCTGCGCCGCCGCCATGCTGATATATCCCGTCTGATTCTGATAATAAACAATATACCAGCCGTCTTCCGTCTGTCCGGTCACACAGACCGTATCTCCCGCTTGATAGGAAAACGCCGTCTCTGCACTCTCATCCGGCTCTGTTCTGGCATCGACCGCCTGCTGTACAGACATGAACTGTTCGGCAGCCACCGCACCCTGCTGCACCGCCTCCTGCGCCGACACATACGGTGAAACACCGAAAATCGCCTTTGGCGCTATAATCAATGCCAACACTGCCGCCGCCAATCTCCTATTTATTGTGACTTTTCTTTGCATTTCCTGTCTTCTCCTTATCCTTATGAAAATTTATTTTAGTTATGCTGACACGCTGCTGTGGTTCACGGTAAAATACTGCCCATACAAAAAACAACAGATAAACCGGCAACACATTGATATCCGGCACATAAAAAAAAGTTTGTACCAGAAACGCATAAGCAATCAGCCGACAGCAGGCAGCCCGCGGCCTTGCAAAGCTGCTTCTCCGCTGCATATCCAGAACCAGTTGTACCGCCAAAAAAAGCAAAAAGAGCGTAGTGACACGGCTGTTTAGCAGACATTGGCTCCAGCCGTTTCCGTTCACACCGACTGCTTCAGTTAGCGGTACGGCAAAACCGCACACAAAAGCCGTTCCCATCGGAATCTCAGAAAGATCCGACAGCCCTGCCCACGTATCGCCGCCCAGCAGCAGAATCGCCGCCACCATAACAAGCAACGCAAAAATAAACTGATATCCTCTCCGCATTCTCCGCAGTACCAGCCGATCCCTGTCCACATTCTTCGGAATCCTGCGCCAATACCAGAAGAAAAAGACAACGCCCACCGCCAGCAGAATCGCCGGATAAATACTGTGTTCCGAACCGAGTATCTGCCTCTCCGGCAAAATATCCATATGATTTGTCAAAAAGCTTATGCCGCTAAGCAAGAAACCATAGAGAAAAAGCATCTGCATATCCCGCTTAATCAATTCTGCCGTCGGCCGCATCACAAGCGGTATCGACAGGAATATAAACACCATGATCCACAGACTCGGTACAGAACCGTTGACAAATAAAGCGGAAAAACTGACTGTAGAAGTCAATAAATAGACGGACGAGCGCAGCCGATCACGGCAGAAACAATAGCGCAGCACGCTGACCAGACAAGGCAGAAGCAGATAGGATGCCGCCCTGCCGGAATCCGCCGCAAGGTCCGATCGCCAGCCAATCTTCATGAGGCCCAGATCTTCCAGCAGCATACGCCCTGCCATAAACAGGCCGGCATACAGGATCACATCCAGATACCAGCCTTTCAATGTCTTTACTTCCTTAAACGCAAAGTACAGCAATCCCAGTATGATCCAGACTGCCTGAAACGCATAATGGATTGCCCCGGTATCCGGGTCCTGAAACAATTTACTTCCAATAGACAACAGGTTCCAGGCAACCAGTACCAGAACAATAAGATCTGCCCTGCACTCCAGATGCCAGAATCCGCTCTTTCCCCTCCTGATATTCCAAGTCCAGCAGCCCGCATATATGGCCGCAAGTATAAGCATCAGGAAATAGGACAGCGGCGTACCCGCAACTTCCGGCGACTTCCCGCATAGCATGGCGACTGCCAGCAATACTGTCAGGAAGATTCCCGTTATGTTTTTCATAACCAGCCGTTTTTTTGTTTTTGTCATAAATTAAGACCGTCCTGTTTTCTGCACACGTGACACGCCGAAACGCTATCGCAGATATATTTTTGTATATTCATAATAGCATCTGCGGAACGGATTCGACAAGCGGCAAATATGCCCCTAAGCTTCCGATTGCACGACGCCCGCTAATACTGCTCTATACCTTTTAAAATATAACTTAATTTTCTTTCGTCATTAGCTTGTCCGTTTTTTGAGGGAACAACGCTTTCTGATGACTTTATTTTCAACTCAAAATAATCAGAGTCAATATCTTCCAAAGCACCCTCCAGCATAATTTCAAACGTTTCGTCCAGCATACAATTACGACATTCTGCCAAATGATCATCAATAAAAACCGACAATTCAATATTGGAAATATTCGTTTGATCATATAGACCAAAAGGAATATATCCCCTTATGACCAGACCGTTCTTTCCGGCTGCCCGCTTCAAAATAACCGCTACTTCATCATCACACCAAATATAGCTGTCATCACCTGTTCCTTCCATATCGTAGGCGCCTTTTACAAAATCTCTGACGCTGACATTTTTGTTCTTCCAGCCGTCCCCAGCCGTAAATGCTGTCGGATTGTCCATTCCGCTTAAGCGCATCGTAAAGCAGCCAATCATCCCATTCAGGTTTTCAGCCGGGCTTGGAACATTGCCGCCTCCATACCAGACCCACAAATCGCCATTTTCTTTTTCCAATAACGTGGTGTCACAAATCACCTGATTATTCCATGTATTTTTCGACAAGTCTGCCATTCCTCTATCATGTAGCTTCACCCATGTCACACCATCCAGCGAAACAGCCATGCCAATATTCCTCTGCTCTTCTGCGTTTCTTCCCGTATATAACATATAAAAATATGGCGCTTGATAGATTACACTCGGTTCTCCCAATCCTTTTTCATCAAAAGCTCCCCTGACGCCAAGGTCCATAATAGGATTATTTTCATAGGCCGCCCAGTCAATCCCGTTGTCGGAAAACGCTACGCCCAAGCGTTGTATCCCCAACGCATCCATTCCCAAATAATACATAAATAATCTGCCACGAAATGAAATGACATAAGGATCTCCCACACCTGCGCACTCCCAATCTTCCCCCCCCCTCAAAACAGGAAGCATTGTCCGCTGCTCAAAATGTTCTCCGTCCGATGAAATTGCCAGTCCTATCGCTGAAGCATCTGTCCCACGTTCCAACCCCTGATAATAGTAATATACTTTATCTTTATATACGATTGCACTGCCGTTTGCGGCAATATAAGAAGCATCCCAACAATCTTCCCTGATATCCAAAACAGGATTATCCTCGCTTTTCACCCAATGAACGCCATCTTCCGACAGTGCCAGGCCAGTCCTCCACGTGTCCCCATCATAGCCGGAATAATAATTATAATATGTATCGTTCCAGCGAATCACGGAAGGATTTAATACATCGACACATTCCCATGTATCCTGCTCTGCGCATAATACCGGTTGAGCGTTTGCAAAGCCGTCTAACGCTTCATATCCTCCTCCATATGGCAGACTTTTGCACGCACACAGCGGGAAAGCATCTTCCGCAGCTGTCTTCTGTAACTCCGCTGATATCTTGGCTTCCTCGTTCTCCTTATACCGCAATATAACCCAATCACAGGAAGCCTCGTCGTTTTCTCCGCTATTGCATGATAATCTCACAGTATCGGCCAATGGGTATTCGGACAGGTTCAATCCGTATTCTGTCCATGACGTATCTGCATCTACCCGGATCATTTCCTGATATAATATCTTTTCCTCCCTATCAAACAGGGTAACGTCAATTCCCGCTCCATCGGAATCGGCCTGCACCCACGGATGAATCCTATAGGAAAACTCCAGCCCTTTTATTTTATCCAAATTCGCAAAACAAACTGCTGTATTGGGCGTTAAAAAAATGCATTTCCCTTCTTCTGTCTCGATCATCCCCGCGGTAATTCCCCAAGGATTATCTGACGTTTCGGAAGCATTTTCAAATATAGCCCCTGCGAACCAGTCCTGCTCAAAGTCTGCGGACTCACAAGACACCTGCGGACTCGATTCCGCATCTTCTTCGTTCGTTGGCAACCCGGTTTCCATGTGAACAGAATCTTCTCCTTGCAGTTTTTGTCCTATTCCCCAACAAGCCATAAAGGAGATCGTCAGTATCACGAATACTATGATATTCTTTTTTGCCACCATTTACTTATCTCCCATCCTGCATTTCCACATCATTTTCCACTCTTTCCTTTGCGGCATTTCTGTCTTTCTTTGCTTTCCCGCGTTACTTCTTTTGCAGAACCACCGAACAACCACAGGCAAAAAGCGACGGTGCGATTTTCACCAATACCCTGTCGATTTTAACAAGTGCTTCCGTCCCTCTGTCTCCCAACGGCAGATGAGCAGTTTTAGAAATCACACCGCCGGAACACAGAAATAAAAAGCATTCATTTCTTGTTTTTTCGATCACTCTATACTGCGGAAATCCCTGTTGAAAACTCCCCCCCCCCAAAGAATAATAATCTGGGAATAGCACAATTCGCGGACCATGGATCAGACGGATCGTTGCAGAGCGCGTTTCGATCATAAACATTCACTCTATCCGACCATCCTTCATGCCGCATAACTCTTAAAGCGAGTTTCATCAGCAGGCAGGTATAAATATCCTGAATTAGAATATACCCGCCGGACTTCAGTTTTCTACCCAAATCGTCCAGAAAAGCAGCCGGATTGGCAATATGGTGAATCATGTGGGAACAAATAATGACATCAATGCTTTCGTCCGGATAATCCAGCCTGTTTGCGTCCATATAACAGTCCACCCAGTCGTGTTCCTCGATATCGGTCAAAACAAGTTTATCTGTCTTTATAAAAAGTTTAGACAATCCCGCTCCACATCCAAGCTCAACCACTCTGTCCATACGGTCATCAATATACCGATTCATCCATTGGAAGCGCTGCTCTACCAAGCGGTGCAGTATACGGTTTTCCCCTGACAGGAAATATTCTCTGGCCGCCTCAACGTCTCTTTCGTTCTTCATTCGGTTTTCTTCGTGTGATGGAAAATATTCGCTCAGCATATTTGTTCTACTCCTCCCAATCTTGTATGTCTAATTATCAGCATTCTGCATTTTATCGCTGATAATTAACAGCAAAAACAACTGCAGAATGGCTGTTAGTCCTTCACCGCCTGTGTTTAACTCCGTAGTCAGCTCATCCACCTGCGGGATTAGACGGCAGGCAAGCCGCTTGACATCTATCGCAATATCACGGATATCTTCTGCCGCAATATCCACCGTCTGCATCGTAAGATTATCCGTATAATCGCAGGAAACCCGTATGCCGCAGTTTTTCAGCTCATCCACCAGCGGCTCTATGTCTATCGCCGCACTTATCGTCAGCTTTACGCTGATTTCTTCTGCACTCTCTTTCTTCTCATGACCGATAAGCTCTTTGTCATAATAACGAATCAGGACATCCGCATATTTTTTCTGAGGATAAATATACTTTTCCGCGTCTGCCGCCCTGCCCTCTATCTGATCTGCTATCGCCTCTCTGGAATATCCCCTTGCACCCATATCCCTTTCCATTTTCCAATAGCGTCTCAGCCTTTCATCTATGTCCATATATATTTTTAAATCCAGATTCTTGCGTGTCTGCGGTAAATAAAGGGAATGCAGTCCGCATAGTACTATGTACTTTTGGGGATGTATTTTTCTGGCCGTGGTAAAACGGCCAGAATCATGATCATATTCTACCCTTTTGACATTCACTCCATAGCGCAGCTGCTGTAGCTGTGCTGCCTGTCGATACAAAAAATTCGCTTTTGGATTCAAATGCGTATATTCATTCCATTGTTCTTCATGCCGCTCCCATCTGTGATCCCCGTCTCCTTCTAAGAAGAGAAGATTATGTTCGCCAAGACAGTCTGTAATTATTCTGGTCAATGTACTTTTGCCGGATCCACTATCGCCTGCTATCCCAATCGTAAACGGCATATTTCTCCGCTTATACAACGAATTGCTGGCGACACCCAGCTGATACAATTCAAATACGATATACAGCAAAGTTACCGTCAGCAAAGTAAACAACAAATTCTCACCGACAGGATGATCCACTTTGAGAAAAGACAAATCTCTTCCCATGCAATAGAGATCTACATATTCTCTTGTATGAAAGAAAATAAAATAGATTAAATATAATCCATTCAGCAGCATATAAATAATACTGTTTTTGTATTTTCCCATATCCACATTCGTCAAAAAGAAAGCAATAAACGGCACAATCCAGACATACCACCCCGGCATGGGCGGACATAGCGCCAGAAAAACTGCAAGAACGACACCGCAGAAACTGAAAAGCAGCTCCTTATTCATCAGATTGACGCCAAACGCTATCAAATAGACGAAAACCACTGCCGCAATCGGTATATACACCTGCACGCTGGTATAATCAAATACGATTTGTGTCAAAATGCCCTGTTCAGAATTTAATAAAACCAGATTCACAAAACCGGGAGACAGAAAGGCCAGGATCCCCACCGCCACACCAAGTGCAACGCCGCAGGCATATCTAACCGCCGTTCTTATCGTTTCTTTCTTGTACAGATAAATGAATACAATCGGCAGCATCGCCAGAATGTGCAGTTTGGACAATAGCGCTGCCGTCAAAAAGATACCACTGACAACATAGTTCCGTTTCTGAGCATATGACATATAATACAAGGCTCCCAAGAAAAGCGCCGTGGGTATAATATCCAGTTGCCCGTGCATATAAACCGCATACATAATAATCGGCGATGCGAAATAGAAAACCACGACATATTTCTTCTTGGACGGGAACATTTTAAGCAGGAAATACAACCCCAAAAAGTCAAAAAACAGGCTGGGCAGTTTATATAATAAATTGCAGCAGAATACTGCCTTCACATGAAAAATATCTTTCAAAAGCACTCCTGCCGATTCCATTAAAAGCATAAAAACCGGATATGGGAACATATTCGCCTGATTTGCTTCATAGAAATATTGATACGGATTGTCCCCATAACAAATAAAATGAGAAACAAACGGCACAAATATACGCTCCATATAATCAGACGTAAACAGTCCCATCAATAAAAGTTTCCATACTGTCAGGCAAGCAATCAACAGTTGAAATTTATATATATGAATCTTTTTCGTTCCCACGTGAAATATCATTTCCCCACGCTTTCCTATTCTACTTGTTTGATGATTGAAATACTCAGATCATCTCCACTGGTGATATGCTCAGTTTTTCCCGATCTCTTTTTCATAGGTAAAAACAGAGCTTTCTATGTTAGGATAGGCCTCTGAAAAGAAGTCGTGAATTGCTATTATTCCGCCTTGCTGCATTCTGGGATAAAAGAACCTCAGCCCTTCTAGTGTCGGCTGATACAGATCCATATCAAGGCTTACAAAAACGAATTTATCTTCACTTTTTCTTCTTTCAATATATCTGTCTCAGGAAACCCTTCAAATGTGTCAAACAAGTAAATCTTCCTGTCAAAGAAGACTCTGTTCATCTCTTTTGCAAAATCTCCTTTATACACGCCGGCTTCAGCTACAACTCCTTCTAAACCCCTTTTACAAATGATCGTTCCGGCATTTTCCAAAAACAAAATTCTGCTCCTTGTCTGAACTAACGCCAAATCATTTCTCAGCTTGTATCGTGGTATTCCCATGGAAATTAGCTGATGGCTTATAGCTCCCAATCCACACATCGAGTCGATATAAATAAAATCAAAGTCTTTTTTGATCACATCTTCCGGTCTTTCATTTCCCTCTCTTCCTTTCAAGTTGATTTTTTGCATACTGTTATAATCTGTTTATTGCTATCCAAAAATAAAACTCCTGATATAAGGTCATTCCAAACTTTATATCAGGAGTTCTGAAAATTTTCTGTATGCAGTTATTCACATTCCGGAGCCTGCCACTGCCCGCAGCCGGTATATCGGCTTATTTCCGCTTCGCCTGCTGCACTGTTTCAAGCTGGTAGACCTACTCCACACTCTCGTAATACTTCATGATCTCCTCACGGGTACAATCGGCGTATACCTCATTCCTGACGACTGCGCTGTATACCGTCTCGAAATCGGGAAATACGGGTTTCAAGGTCTTTACAAGTGCTGAAAGTCCTTTTTCTATACCCTCTTCCAGACCTTCTGCACGTCCCTCTTTTCTGCCCTCTGCCCTGGCCTCACGCCTCGTCGCCTGTACATCATATCCCTGAAAATGCGCAAATAACTCGCCCACCTTACGCTCCTTTACCTGCTCCGCATACCTCTGCGCCTCCTCTCTCGGCACATTCAGCCTGCCTAACAGGATTTCCACTGCCTGCCCTATGATCCCCAGCAGATACTCCGGCGTCCCCGCCGTCACCCTCTCCAGGTATTCCGCAGGCACCTCCTCCTGCAGCACGGCAAAGTCCGCTGTTTTCTGCAGGCGGTTTAACATCATCACGATGGAAAGCTCGTCCTCTTTCTCCATCAGCATCCGGTTGCTGTACCGGTTCAGCTGCACCATCAGGCACCGGTAATCGGGAATGTACTCTCCCAGCATATCGCTTAAATAGACTCTCTCATGGAGCCTCAGTGCTGCCGTCCACCTGCCTGTCCCCTCGTAGTATACGATGGGCAGTACCGGCGGGTAGCGGAACCCTTTCGTCCTGCTGATGCCTTTCCGTTTCCTCTCCTGCCTTTTTTCATAGTCTTCCCAGATGAACACCATGTAACGCAGTATCTGCATGACTACATTATAGTCCACATCCGACTTATGTTCAATAAGGGAAATAAGATAAAACGGTATTTCACCATTCCCCTTATCTTTCAAGCGGATGCGTTTCACCACATCTGAGTTCCTCTCTTCCGTGAACAGGTGGACGAAGCGTTCCGTCTCGTCCTCGATGTCTTCCGGCTGCACGTCCTTTAGGATGGGGATATCCACGTAGCCCCGCAGGAACTGTGCGCACAGGATCGGATCTTCAAAGATGATCTTGGCGGAATTATCTCGCAGCCCGGTATTCCGCACACCGGGATTCCCTTTTGTCTCCTGTCCGCTTCTTACGTCTTTGGTTTTGTTTGTCTTCTGTGTCACCTGCACCTCCCTTTCCGCATGGGAAAGCCGAAATGCCGATTGACAGAAGATTCGCCTATCCTATCTCTTCCTGAAAAGACTGCCGTCGCACCGCATACGCCTGTCCCACGCTCTGCTGTAGTGTTGTCTGTTTCTTTCGCTGGAATATCTGCTCTGAACATGAGAGCTATCCATGTGCCAAAAGATTTCCGGCAGCCAGATCACTGCCGACAGCTATACTATAGCAGATGAGGGCAAGAAACGCAAGCGTTTTATGGCGCAAAAATCATTTTATTCCTGATATAAAGTATGAAATTGCCAAGGTACTGCGCTGTGACTCTTTCCCACAGCCTATCTAAACACGCTATATTTACCGCGTGATTAAATCTATTTTCGTAGCAAGGTACAAATATATCATGCTACACAATTTAATATTAGCGTGCTGGCATGTCTTAATCCAAATGGTTGGTCTCATATGAATATTTCCATATAGCCGGCATCAGCAAAGCATTATAATCATGAAAATTAACTTTGTCTGTAATAACATAGCCGTTCTCCTCCATGAGACTATTAATCATTTCCGTATCTGTGCGATTGTCGATAACAACATAATAACTACCGCTATTGACATTGTTGTCCATGCGCCATTGAAGCGTCTGCTTATCCGTATCCACCCACACAGGGATTTCTCCATTTGTAATACAAGCGATTTGCATCCAATATCCCCATTGGGGCGAAATAACCGTATCCGCATCATCTGTTACACTATTAAGATAATAGGAAAGATCATTGATAGCTTCAGAATAATAGGAAATGCCTCCAGTTGTTTTAATCTCATGATAACCCCTGTATACCTTGAATAATGAAGTTCCTATAATGACTGTAACAGTGATAACCGATATCGTTTTCACAACAAGCACATACGCATCTCTTGGCAACATATGTGCATACTTAAATACTTCTATAGCAGTCAAACAAATAACCATATACATAATTGGCAAAAGCATGATAAAATGCTGATAACCTAGTGAAGTACCTATTATAAACGCCAGAATGCAATGGCAAATAAAAATGCAATCTAGCATAAGCAGAACGTATAAACATTTAGAAGTTTTTATTTCTGCTCTTTTTCTAAAAAGGATTATCACAGAGACTGCAACGGACAATACAAAAATGAAAGCAAACAATCTCCCATACAAATTTCCAATACTAGTTCCAGTCATTTGAAGAATAACGTCCGAACCGCCGGCAATCTTTTCAATACGGTCTACCATATGAAGAAGTCTTTCTGACACAGATGTCTTTGCTCCATCTGATATTCCATAAGTATCCAATCCTTTTAAAGCAGTGACCCATGCGGAAAATCCCTGTGTCAGTATAATACTGATGTGCCCATACAAGTATGGAATACACCCAAGGCAAAATCCACCCAAAGATGTGAGAACAGATTGTTTTCTCCCCCCCCCTTTGATGTAGCTATAGCAATAAATAGCCAAAACAACCGCAGAATAAAAAGCAAATATAAAATAACTGTCTGCACCGAGCCCCAGCAGCAGAGCCCCCAAAAATGAATCCCTTTTTTGATTATTTTCCTCCATGGCCGACTTAACCATCAACAAAAACCCAAACAAGAAAAACATATGCGGGAAAAGCGGAATATAATATTGTGTTCTGCTATTAAAAATCAAAGAGGGTTCTATTGCAAAAAGCAGACACATCAGCGACGATCGTTTTTTTGAACCTGTTATGTATTTTAAAATACTGTAAAGGGCAAGCAGTAAAATGACCGCATATACAATGTGACTTGTTCTGACGGCAACAACGCCATAACCAAACGGAATTGCCCAAAGCATCATGGTATATGCCATAAAACAACTTCCATATAATGAGAGGAGTGTAGGAAATCTTGAATATTGTTCCTGCCCTTCTAAGATTGATGCTATGATATTGTCGGAATATGTCCATGAGTATACATTTTCAGGATGAAAGATATGCAGCCCAATGTATTCCGGATTCGCCGAGTCTATGTATAAACCCGGCTTTTCTATATGCACCAGTGACAAGAAAATAAATAGAATTATGACATATTTAATATCTAACAATTTTGTAACAGTGTTTTTCATATTCTTTGCTCCTTATAATTTGCTGATTTTTGGATTTAATACAAAAAATTTGTTTATTGCATCCTGCGGTATCTCATTGTTCTGTGCGTCATAAAAACGGATTTCCACCTGCGAATCCTCTTTCAGTTCTCCTAATTCCACTGAATAATTTTTTATCTGTACATTGTCAACATCGCCACTGAATATTTCCGTCTCATGATTTCCGTCTCTTTTGATGATACGCACCTGATAAGCAACATCGTTCTCCCATGCCAGTATCCTGCCACAAATAAACGATAATGTCGCGGTTTTGGTCGGTTGCAGATTGTCAAGCACGATTGCATTTTCACTTGTATACACATAATTCTTGTCTCCAGATTTTGTTATGCGCACCAGAATACTTTCGCCTATCGGCGTCTCCCACGAGATCATTTCCTGTACCGACACGCCATGCGTGTTCCACAGTTCAACAGTATCCGCAAGTGTCCAAAAAGGTCTGGTTATGATATCGTATACATTTCCTTCCCACAATGCCGCATATGGTGCAAACATTTCGTCCGCCGTTTCCTTACTTAATGATTGTTCATAGTCTGCATTGTACATATATAAGTCAGGATCGATAAATTCTGTCCAACCAGCATTACAAACATCAGTCAGATAAAACATATCAATGTCATAAGTATTCTCTACCGACTTGTCGCGGAACAGATATTGCACTTGCTGCAGACAAGTATCCTTCTGCCATACCCACCAAGACCAATTCCTACCGCCGCAGCAATCACCCACCTCAAAAATCAATCCCAAGATCGTAAGCACGGTAACGCCTCCCGCCCAAAATACCGGTTCACTTCCGGAACTGATTGTCAACAGATTCACGTAACAATAAGCAATCACACCCAGCAATATAATCCCATATATATAGTACCGGGGATATCCCGTAGTAAATCCCCATAGTACAGAACCGCTTAACAACAATGCAAGTATTAGATATACCTTTTTGTAATTCGGATAAACTCTTTTTATGCTCTTATATGTAATCACAAAAAGGGCAATGGCAAGAACCCCTATGATATTCATAATCCCATACTTATCGCTGATCTGCGACTGCCGGTAATCAGGACAAAACACCATATATATCAACCAGCATAATTTTTCATACCAGCTTACCCCCCCCCACCTCGCATCTCTGAAATTGACGGACGGATAATATCGTGATCCAAATAGCGCATTAAAATATGGAAAAATCGGATTCTCTGTGGCTGCATAAGCAAACAACAAATAACAAACACACGGCATAGCTGCCAAACAAGCGGAACATATAAAGGATCTCCATGTGATCTGTTCGCGAGCCAAAAAAATATAAGCAAGTATTATAGGCACAATGAAAACAATATTAGTCATCTTAAAGGCAAACCAGATCCCATTAAGAAACGCAAACCAGATAATATTTCTTCCTGTCTGCTTTTGTTCCAGGGCCGCCAGCAGATTTCTCAGCACTTCTATACCCACAGGCAAAGATACGATATCCACCAAATAAGTTCCAGCCTCTAAGATAATGTAATGGGACATAATAATCAAAAAGCTCCAGACCGCTTTATCGTCTATGCGCCACTTTCGTGCCCGATTATCCCCAAATTCCAACGTCTTCAGCAAATCATAGATCTGTAGATACAAAATCAACATGAGCAGAGTATTCAGCATCGTTCCCATTCGATAGCCGAGCAACCGGCGAAATATGTCAAACAATCGGTCGCCTAATCGAAACCCCCATATCTCAAAGCGACCTTTTGCAAAATGTTCTGTAAAATAATTATGAAAACCTGCGTGTTGTGAGAACAGATGATAATTCATTGTGTCGTAGCTCACATCAGGATATACGCCCGCTATTGCCCCAAACAAAAATAATAAAATCAAAAATAGGATTGCCCAGATATTGACAGATATCCTTTTCACTTGAACAGACTTTAAAAACGCAGCAAGCCAGACAATCATTGCAGTCAAAATCAAAATGCGGGACAATAATGTCCCCTGCCTGATGCCGGCGGCATAACAGACAAAATCTGCTATTTCTGTACCTAAAATAAAAATAATATATAATAAAAACATGAAAAAAGTAGTGGAGTAAATAGTGATCTTATTTTCTTCAGCTTTATCCGTCGGCATAATCTGTCCTCTTTCTACTATAGTCTTTTTTGCTAAACTGATCTGTCAGAAAGTATATCTTTGTAAGACCACAGATCGGAACCAATTGTCATAAGATTTATCTTTCTTTCTAAGATTTATAACAATAAATGCTTCCTTGACAACGTTATGATTGTAATAACCCCTATAGCAGATAAGCGTTTACCGATTCCCTCCCTAAAATCTGCAGTACAGAACCCATTTTTTGATCCTCCAAAAGTTTTAGGTTACATGGCAGGGCAGTCCAAATGCGTGAAGTAATATCTTCATTTGTCCATTGTGAATGAAACTCTATACAAAATGCCCACGTTTTCCCTCTGATCGGATGCACCGTAAATCCAAGAGGTTCCAATAACCACTTCATTCCCTCCAGGGAATAACTTACAATATGTCCTCTGACAAAAGGATCCAGATAATTGGCATCCTGATTCTTTACATACTCGGGCATTCCCGTATTAATTAAATATATGGCGCCATCACTTGATACAGCGGCAATATCCTGAAACATTTCTACAAGCATATACGGTGTAAGGTGTTCAACAACCTCTACACATATCCCCGCCTGAAAATTAAGATTTAGCTGCGCATAACTGCCTATACGATAATTCGAATTTTGTGTACGATATCTTTCCTCCGGAGGATATTTTTCTACGCTGTAAAAATGTGACAAATGTTCCGGCAAATAAAGGGATAATGCGTCCAAAAGCCAACCTGTGCCGCCTCCTATATCTACAAAATTATCAATAGGGATTTTGGCATAATAGATGACCTCCGCTAATCTGGCCAAGCACGGCCCAAAGCACCGTGATCTTGCCGCTTCCAACTCCATATTCCAATACTCATCCGAATATTCCATCAACGTGTTTCCTTCATCCATTGCGTTTATGACATTCGGATCAATCAATAGGCTTCCACATCTTTCGCATTCATAATATAGATAGCTTTTATTTTCTCTTTTCCTCTCAGCATATGGTCGCAGCCCCCCCCTACAGATGGAACAGGTTTTCATAACAATTCTCCTCTCTTTTTTCACAATCTCATGCAAAAAATCTATGCTCTAACATTCTGCACAGACAATGATATACCGGAACATGAAGTTCCTGAATCTCATGCGTGCTAACGCCATCTGCCAAAATACTTACATCAACGTACTGCTTCAGTTCTCCCCCATCTTTTCCTGTCAATCCGACCACCTGCATACCAAGCGCTTTCGCTGTAATGGCAGCATAAATGATATTCTCTGATTTCCCTGATGTGGAAATTGCCCATAAGACATCTTGTTTCACCCCATATCCCAAAACTTGCTGTGCATAACACAGTCTGCTGTCTACATCATTGGCAAATGCCGTATTCAGAGACGGATGATTATGCAGCGCAATCGCTGGCAGACCCTTTTGTAGGCTTTTGGCCAATATAGCCCCTCTCGCGTTATTTATCTTTGTCAAATGATCGGTCAGTTCTTTATCAAGCGCTCTATTCTGCTGAAACTGCTTCATCAGTTCTCCCACGATATGATCCGCATCGGCGGCGCTTCCGCCATTGCCCGCTATCAGGAGCTTGCCTCCGCACGCAAAGCTTTGCGCCATGATTTCATATGCCTTGTATATGCTTTCCGCACTGCACGCCAATACCGGATATCTTTTTATCAATTCTTCGATATGTTTATTCACTCTTTGCTCCCTGCACTATATCTCTGATGCATTCCAACAGATTTCTGTAACTCGGTGTTCCATTATCTTTCTGCTCCCCCAGATATGCCACCCTGCATCCAGCGGCTCTCCCGGCCTCCATATCACTTTCACTGTCGCCTATCATCCATGACTGCCGCAAATCGATATGATACTTCTGCGCCGCCAGCAGGAGCATACCGGGCTTGGGTTTACGGCAGACACACTCTTTCTTGTACTCTTTTCTCTCACCGTCATAACCGCCGGCAGGATGATGCGGACAATAGAAAATATCATCTACATATGCACCCTCACGCCCCAGCAGAGTCTCTAATTTATTGTGGATATTTCTCAGCTCCTCTACAGAGACTTCACCTCTCGCGATCACCGGCTGGTTCGTCACTATAATGGCCAGATAGCCGCTCTCATTGACCAGCCTGACCGCTTTCGCCGCCCCATCGATCAGTTCCATGTCATCGATGTTCGTCAAAAAACCCACGTATCGGTTGATGGTTCCGTCCCTGTCCAAAAAAATAGCTTTCTGCCTGTAAACTAAACTGCGCTGCGCCACAATTCCGGATTCCATATCCCGTGCAACAGCCTGATAACGCTCCGGTGTTCCCATATCTTTCACATATTCGGGCGAATCATACACATACAATTGCCTCTCGGGAATAAGAGGCTTCAGTATATCCCTGTCCAGATCCAGTCTTTTGACCTCCGTAAATCGCTCCAGAAGTCCCGGCGATATCATGTGCAATCCGGCATTCACCCGGTTTTTATACCATAACCGCTCTTCCTCCCTGCTCAGCCAACTCGTCACGCATCCCGATTCATCCGCGGCGATAACGCCGCTGTCATACGGGTGATCGTTCGGATGGGTGTAAATTGTCACAAGTGCCTTGTGTTCTTTGTGTGCTTGTGCAAATCGCCGCAAATCCACATGAAATATAATGTCCCCGTTGAGAAGAAGAAAATCCTCACGAATCATCCCGCGCAGATAATACAATGCACCAGCCGTTCCAAGCGGCGTTTCTTCCCTGATATACGAGATGACTGCTTCGTACTTACTGCCGTCGCCGAAATACTCCTCTATCTGCTTCCCCAGATGGCCGATCACCAAGATAATATCCCGGAAGCCCTGTCTCACCAGACTTTCTATCTGATACCGCAGAACCGGCTTCCCACAGATCGGAATCATCGGTTTAGGGACTTCGGAATTGACTTCTTGAATGCGGCTGCCCTTACCGCCCGCCATGATCACCGTTTTCATGCCTCAGCTCCTATTCCCTGTCCTCCGCCCTCTGATAATCCTCCGGTACATAATAGATGACTCGTGTTCCGTCGTCCTCAAACTGAAAAGGTATATAGAGAAAATCTTTCATTGCTTCCAAAACCGCTTTCTGCCGTTCAAGAGGCACATAGAACAACAGGAAACCGCCGCCGCCCGCACCCAGCAGTTTTCCTCCCAAAGCGCCAGCTTGCAGCCCATGTTCATATAAAAGATCAATGGAATCCGTAGAAATATGCGTTCCCGTCTGACGTTTTAATCTCCAGGTACAATCCAGAAGCTTTCCGAACTCATCCAAATCAGCTGTCTTATTCGTCAGTACACTCTCCGCCTCATCAACCAGCTCACACATCTCTCGAAGCTGCTGCCGTTTACTGCCTCGTACGTCCGCATTCTGCCTCTGTACTTCTGCAGAAGTCCTCGTAAATCCGGTAAAAAACATCATAAGCTTTTGATTAAGTTCTTTCTTGCGCTCCGGAGAGATAATGACCGGAAGCACTTCATAACCATCCGCATTGAAATTGATTCTGTTAAACCCTCCGTAAGCCGCCGCGATCTGATCCTGCCACCCGCCCGCCTCATCGCACAGCACACGCTCAAGATAAATTGCATCGTCAGCCAGCTTCTTTTTATCTGCATACTTCCCTTTAAGTGCATAGAAAGCATTCAGCATTCCGACAGCAAAAGAACTGCTTGTCCCGAGTCCCGAACGTGCCGGCAGATCCGCCTCATAATTCAGGCGCAGCTCATGCATATCCAACATAGCCATCGCATTACGAACCAGTGGATGCTCTACCGCCCGCGGGTCGGTAACCCGTTCGATCCGAGAATAGACAATCTCTGTACTATAATCGAAAAAACGAGGCAGATGACGTGCATTGACATAACAATATTTATCAAATGTAGTGGAGAGGACCGCTCCTTTCTCCTCCCTGAAATAATCTTCTATATCTGTTCCGCCGCCAAAAAAAGACATGCGGAAAGGGGTTTTCGTAATAATCATCCTGTTTTGCTCCCACCCAAAAATAAAACTCCTGATACAAAGTCAATTTCATACTTTATATCAGGAGTCCTGCGTTTTCGATATTCAGATATTCTTGCTCTGCCTGTTTACCCTTTCCAATACAGCCTGAGCTTTTCTTCCGCTTCTTCGCTGCTTAAGGAATACAACTCTATCAAGTCAGTTCTGGTAGCTTCTCTGGAAATGCCATGCCTTTGATTAGACTGGATCAGGATGTGAATGGCTTCCATTTTCTCTTTTTCTATGCCCTCTTTCAGACCTTCCGCACGTCCCGCCGCACGGCTTTCCTCCAGCTGCGCCCTGTGGTCCGCCTGGTCCGCATAGTACGACATGTATTCCACCATCAGTCTC
>CANPZI010000031.1 GCA_947588995.1 uncultured Lachnospiraceae bacterium | reverse complement strand
TTCTCCTCCTTGTGTGTGGCGGAGATCGTGAGCAGATCGTCTTTCAGGTCGATGTTGATATCGGACTTGTCGAAGCCGGGCAGCTCCGCCTGCAGCAGGTAGCTGTCGCCCTGATCGATTACGTCCGTCTTGAACGCGTCGAACGTGGCGAGCTCGTTGTTGCCCCAGAAGTTCTTGAAAGCGTTGTCGAACATCTCATCGAAAGAGTCGTCGAAAAACATGGGACTGTAGGTACGATTGTTGAATAATGCAGGTCTTAACATAATGATCACTCCTTTTTTCTTCTATGCTATCAGTATGACCGAATTGGGAAATCCAATTCATCGCTGGTAGTTGTTTCTTTGTTTATACTTGTTATACATCGGCTATAACAGAGAGTCAATTATAGAATTATTAAGAGTGATTATGGATTTGTGAAGGATTTCTAAACGAAAAATAAACCGGGGTCAGGGTAGCCTTACTTGATACTGCGTACCCCGCGAATCCGCAATGTACAGATAGCCGTCGGAGACGTAGTATGTCTGCGGTTCGCCGAAATCTTCCGGCACAAAGCTGCCGATCTTTTCCCATGCCGCCGAGGCACCTGCGTGTCTGCACAGCACGTAAGCGCTTGTGTCCGTGAGCGAGTCCGGGTATTCCAGAAGAGCGTATAAAGTATGGTCGTCTCCGCACACCGGCAGCACATACCCATATCGGTAATATTCGTCGTCTACCGTGACGGGCTGCCACTGTCCGCCGCCGTCGGTCGTCTCAAACAGATAACCGTTGCTGCGCATCTGCGTCCCGATATAGATATGATCCGTGGACAATGCGGACAGGCTGGTCGGATAGCCGTCTATGAGTGAGCTGAGATCTTTTTCTTCATAGGTGGCCCACCGATCTTCCGTGATATACAGATGCTTCATCATGATGCCGGCGGCGGGGGAACTGCAGTATAACAGACAGCCGTGGCTGTCGTCCGTCATGCTGAGGAAGAGTGCGTACTCGTCTTCGGACAAGGGTATTTTGTTTAGCATATCACTGCTGTTTTCATCTACAACGGCAATACTGCCGTCCTGGAAAGCTGCCGTTAATCCATAAGGCTTTTCCGGCTGAACGCCATCGGCCGCCGCAGCGGCGAGTATGGCGTTGCCCCGCTCATCGACAGCAGAAGCGCAGCCGCCGAGCAGGAGCAAGATACAGAGGAAAAGTGTCAGACAGGGATATCTCATAATGGAATCTCCTTGAATCTCCGGGGTTGAAATTTAGTTTCGGCAGGCGTTTCTTATGCGCCGCCTTTTGAGATCATGATAGCATATCGCTTTATGCCTGTCACGCCAATTACGGATATTGGCATTCATGAATATTCGTGATAAGATGATACGAAAACAGTTTTCGAGGAGATAGAGAATGGATATCAGGCCAATCGGGAAAAAACGGCGCTGCTTTCTGGCCGTTATGCTTGCGGCTGCGTTTATTTTGGGTGGGTGCAGTGCAAAGGATAAGACAAACGCGGACGACATCATCATCTTGTATACGAATGATGTGCACTGCGCTGTGGATGACAATATCGGCTATGCCGGACTTGCGGCGTACAGGAAGCAGTGCGAACAGGATACCCCTTATGTCGCGCTCGTAGACTGCGGGGATGCCCTGCAGGGGGATGTGCTCGGCACGGTTTCCGAGGGGGAGTATCCGGCGGAGCTTATGAACCGCGCGGGGTATGACTTCGCGGTTCTGGGGAATCACGAGTTTAACTATGGGTTAGAGCAGCTCGACCGGCTGATGGAGATAAGCGGCGCTCAGTATCTTGGCTGCAATATTCGCTATACAGGGCAGGATGAGGCGGCGGCATTTTTTTCCCGGCTTTTGCCGTACAAGATCGTGTCCTATGGCAATGTGAAGGTTGCCTTTATCGGGGTGTCAACGCCGGAGACCATCGTAAAATCTTCGCCGATATATTTTTGTGATGAGAGCGGGAACTATGTGTACGATTTCTGTGGGGAAAGCGGGGCGGAATTATACGGATGCGTGCAGGAAAATGTGGACGCCTGTGTGAAAGACGGCGCGGATTATGTCGTGGTGCTTTCCCATCTGGGGACGAATGCGGCATCCTCGCCGTTTACCTCTCTTGAGCTGATTGCGAATACAAGGGGGATCGACGTCGTGCTGGACGGCCATTCCCACAGTGAAATCCCCTGTGATATGGTAACAAACGCGGATGGGGAGGATGTGCTTTTGTCCTCCACGGGCACGGCGCTCTGCCATATCGGCCGTCTTACCATCACCGCGAACGGGGATATCCAGACAGGGCTGATCGGGGCGTATTCGGGGACAGACAGCGAAATGGCAGACTGCATAGAGAGTATGAAAGAAAAGTATGAGGCCGAGCTGACAAAAAGCGTCGCCGTATCAGAGGTAACGCTTACCACAGCTTCCGATGCCGGCGTGCGTCTCATACGGAGCAGAGAGACCAATCTGGGGGATTTCTGCGCGGACGCGTACCGGGCGGTATCGGGAGCGGATATCGCGCTTGTGAACGGCGGCGGCATCCGGGCCGATATTCCCGCGGGAGAGATCACTTATGAGGATATTCTGCGCGTGCATCCCTACGGCAATACGCTCTGCGTGGCAAAAGCCACGGGGCAGGAAATTCTGGACGCCCTGGAGATGGCGAGCCGCGACTGTCTGTCCGATGCGGACGGCGGGGAAAACGCGGCGGGGGAAAACGGCGGTTTCCTGCAGGTGTCGGGGCTTACCTATACGATCGACACCTCTGTGGAATCCACGGTGGAGACGGATGAGCAGGGAACGTTCCTCTCCTGTGGGGAGAACCGGAGAGTACAGGACGTCATGGTTCTCAAGGAAGATGGCAGCTATACGGAGCTTGTGCTGGATGAAGTGTACACCGTGGCGTCCCACAATTACCTGATCAAGGAAGGCGGGGACGGAATGAATATCTTTATGGACAACGAGCTGACGGTGGATGAGGGAATGACGGACTATGAGATCCTTATGACTTATCTGACGGATGAACTCAACGGAACGGTGGGGGAGGAGTACGCCCTGCCGCAGGGACGGATCAAAGTCAGATAAAAAATAGATATCTGCGAAAAGTGATGAGATAAAACAATTGAAAAATTTGTGTTATTGGCGTAGAATATTCCATTATAGCAAGAAATGAAGCGGGGTGCAGGGATCAATGTTATCACCGGAAAAAATGTTTCATGTCAGGGAAGCCGGCTCTACCGTGAAAACGGAAGTTCTGGCAGGCGTTACGACCTTTATGACCATGGCGTATATCCTCATGGTCAATTCCGGGATGTTTGCGGAGCTTCCGGGGGTGTCATACAACGCGATCTATATTGCGACGGCGATCTCCGCCTGTATCGGGACGGTGCTGATCGGGCTGCTGGCGAATCTGCCGCTGGCGCAGGCCTCCGCCATGGGCGCCAACGCCTTTTTTGTCTATACGGTGTGTTTCGGCCTTGGGCTGAGCTATGCCAATGCCCTGGTGCTTGTTCTGCTGGACGGGATTCTGTTCATCCTGCTTACGGTGACGGGGCTTCGCAAGAAAGTATTTGAGGCGATCCCGACGTCGGTAAGGGTTTCGATCCCCGCGGGAGTCGGGCTGTTTATCGCCCTCATCGGGCTGAAGGATTCCGGCATCGTGGTGGCGGATCCCTCCACCTATGTCAGCCTTGCCTCCTTCAACCTTCTCTCCGGCAATGTGGCGTGGAAAGATATCATGCCGATGCTTGTCACATTTTCTATTTTAATCGCGATCGCGGTTCTGACGTGCAGACGGGTCAAGGGCGCCGTGCTCTGGGGCATACTGGGCGGAACGGCGCTGTACTATCTCCTTGGCTTTACGGTTCCCGGATTTTATCAAGGCTTTACAGACAATCTGAATTTTAACCCGCTCGCGGCGTTTGGGGACTTTGGCACGCAGGCGTTTGGCAGGGTTTTTACGGAGGGCTTCGATTTTTCGCATTATCTGGCCGATCACAGTGGAGTGGAGCTTGCCGTATTGATCGCGACGACCGCGCTTGCTTTCTGTCTGGTGGATATGTTTGATACGATCGGCACCCTGTATGGAGCCTGTGCCAGGGGAAATCTTCTGACCGAAGAGGGGGAAGTGCCCAACATGGACAAGGCGATGCTGGCGGATGCCATAGCCACCGCGTGCGGCGCGGTCTGCGGCACATCCACGGTAAGCTCTTATGTGGAGGCTTCCACGGGCATCGCGGAGGGCGGGAGGACCGGTCTGGCCGCCATGGTGACGGGGGCATTGTTTTTTGTCAGCATGTTTTTGAGCCCGATCGCGAAGCTGATACCGGGATGCGCGACGGCGGCGGCTCTCATCTATGTGGGGATCATGATGATGAACTGCGCCAGGAATATAGACTGGCTGAAAACAGAGGAGGCGGTCCCGGCGTTTCTGACTCTGGCGATGATGCCTATGACCTACAATATCTCTTACGGCATTGCTTTCGGCGTGATCTCTTATGTGCTGATCAGTGTGTTTAACGGAAAGGCAAGGGACGTAAAAGCGGGAACATGGGTGATCGCGGCGCTCTTTGCCGTCATGTTCTTTGTGACACATTAAGAACTGTTACGAACAATAAGGAGGAAGAAAACGATGACTATCACAAAAAATCAGAACGGTTCCCAGCTTGACATGGCCCTGGAGGGACGGCTGGACACCGCCACCGCGCCGCAGCTGGAGGCGGAGTTGAAGCAGAGCATGGACGGCGTCACGGAACTGACGCTGGACTTCGCGGGGCTGGAGTACCTGTCCTCAGCGGGCCTGCGCGTGCTGCTGAGCGCCCAGAAAGTCATGAATCAGCAGGGGTCCATGGTAATCAAAAACGTGAACGAGACGATCATGGAGATCTTTGATGTCACGGGGTTTGCGGATATTCTGACCATCGAGTAAGAAAGAGCGGGCATGGCAACGGCAGTGGAAAACGAGAACATCCTGATACAGAACGAGGAGTTTCTGGGAAAGACATACCGCGCGGCGCTGTGGCCGGGGATGCTGTCGATCTTAAGCGGCTGTGTCAATATCATCGCGGATGGAGTCCTGGTTGGCCGGAAGATCGGCGCGGGCGGCCTTGCGGCCATCAACCTCTGCGTGCCGGTCTATCTGGCCTTGTGCATCGCAGGTTCTTTTTTCGTGTCGGGCGCGGCGATCTGCAGCTCCAGGGAGATCGGCGCCAATCACAAGGACAAGGCGGCGCTGTATTACCGTTATGCGGTCACCCTCTGCCTCATCGCCTCTGTCGTCATGACAGCCGCCGGGGTTTGGCTGATCGATGCGATCGCGGCCTTTCTGTGCCGCGATCAGGAGATACTTCCCATGGTGAGAGACTACGCGCTGGTCACGCTGGCGGGCGCGTTCCCTAAGATCTTTCTGTACATACCGTTCTGGTATCTGCGGCTGGACGGGAAGCACAAGACCGTGACCGTGATGATGACGGTTATGGGCGCGGGGAACGTGGCGCTGGATTTTGTCTTCCTGTACGGGTTCGATATGGGCGTTTTCGGCGCGGCGCTGGCCAGCGTCATCGCGACGGCGGCGGCGTGCCTGGTCGGCTTCGCGAGCCTTTACCGCGGGACTTTCCGTTTCGGGCCGGGGCCGGCGCTTCCGGGGAGGGAAGAGTTCCGGGAACTGGCCGTGGCGGGCAGCCCGGCCGCGATGAACAACCTGGTTCAGACGCTGCGGCTTCTGTGCGTGAACGGCTTGTTGCAGCAATACGGCGACAGCATGATGCTGGCAGTGTTCTCCGTGCTGAACGGGATCAGCGCTTTCGCCGAGGCCGTGACGGTGGGCGTTCCCCAGGCGGGCACGGCGATGATGGGCGTATACCGGGGCGAGAGGGACAATGAGAGTATCCGCATCCTGCTGAGGCTGGAGCTGAAAAGGGGCGTCCTGTACAGCCTTGTCTGCGGCGCGGTCATCGTGCCGGGGGCGAACCTCATAGCGGCGGCCTACGGGCTGGATCAGCCCATGGTCTTTCCCATGCTGTGCCTCGCCGTCAGTCTGATCCCCTCTCTGTGGAACAATGTGCTGTCCTCCTATTACAGCGTTTCGGGCCACGCGGGGCTGTCCAACCTGATCATCATCCTCAAGTCTTATGTCTTTGCGGCGCTGAGCCTGCTGGCCCTGCTGGCGTCCGGGATGACGCCGTGGCTGTTTCTCGCGGCGGGGGAACTGTTGACGGTCTGCGTGTGGTATCTGCTCACCGGTCTGCTGCATCGCCGGCGCGAGATGACCAGCCGGTATTTCCTCATGGACCAGACGCTGGAAAAGGCGGGACGGGTCATCAACTTCTCCATGGTCAGCGATCATGAGAAGATCTGCGAGGCCAGCGAAAAGATCACGGATTTCTGCCAGGAAAACGGGATGGAGGATAAGCAGGTGATGCGTGTGAGCCTGGCCTTGGAAGAGATGATGACGCTCATCACGGACATCAATGACCCGCAGCGGCTTCTGTTTGATATCCGGGTGTATGCCGTGCCGGGCGAGACCGGCATCCGCATCCGCTATAACGGGAAGAAGTTCAACCCCATTGATTCCGGCGCTGAAGAGGACGACGACATGCTCTATATGGGCATGCGGATGCTGCAAAAGCTGGTAAAGCAGGTAGATTATCAGGACACATTCGGGATGAATACCCTTTTGATCCTGTTGTAAGGAGAGACACGGCATGTCAGAAGAAAAGGAAACGGGAGGCCGTACGACAGGAGAAACGGGGCTTCGGCGGATGGAGGCCGTGTGCGGCGACGCCGTTCATGTGCAGGAGCGGTTCCTGACAGAGCTGTTAAAGCGCAACAGCGGGACGGAATACGGAAGAAAATGGGGCTTTTCCAACCTGCACACCGTGGAGGACTACCAGCGGCAGGTGCCGCTTTCCCGGTATGACGATTATGAATCGCTCATAGAGCGCCAGATCGGGGGAGAAAAGGGACTGCTGACGGCCGACGAGCCGGTCTTTTACTGCATCAGCGCGGGCAGCACTTCCCAGCCGAAATATGTGCCCATTACCAGACGTGACGTGACGATCCACCGGATATACCAGCTTGATGTGGTGCAGGACGTGATCCGCAAGGAGCTGGCCGATGTGCCGGACGAGAAGCTGTTCGGCAAGATTTTTGAGACGGGGGAGTTTTTCCGCACCGCCATGCCCGACGGCACCATGAACGGCGTGCGCTCCGGCGTGCTGATGCGCTGGATGGAATCCGGAGACGAGCTCGACTTTTCCCAATACACCTCTCCCAGAGAGGTGATGTTCCCGGAGAAAATGGAGAACATGTCCTACATAAAGCTGCGCTTCGCCCTGGCCTGCCGGGACGTCACCGCGATCCACGGCGTTTTCGTGCATGGGATGGTGCAGATATTCCGGTATCTTCTGGAGCATTGGGACGCTTTTGTGAAAGACGTGGGCAGCGGAGAAGTCAGCGGCTGTTTTGGTGTCAGTGATTCGTGGAAGAACTATATCAAAGAGCGCCTCGCCCCCGATCCCGTGCGGGCGGAGGAGCTGCGTGCCGCGGCAGGGAGCGGCAAGGCGGGGCTTGTGCGCCGCGTCTGGCCCAAGCTTCGGTATATCCGCATGGCGGGCGGAAGCATTTTTCAGGGGTATATGGATGAACTCCGCCTGTTCATCGGCGATCTGCCGATCCACTTTTATGCTTTCGCCTCATCGGAGAGCACTCTGGGCGCGGTCTACACGCTGAGAGAGGATGACGCCCGCTACGTGCTGATTCCCGAATCCTGCTTCTTCGAGTTTCTCCCGGAGGGAGAGACGGGAGAGCGGACCCTGACGTTTCGGGAGGTGGAGGCCGGGAAAAGCTATGAGCTGGTCGTCACCACCCTGTCCGGCCTTTATCGGTACGTGATGGGGGACATTGTGGAGGTGACGGGCTTCTACGGGCAGGCGCCGGTCATCCGTATGAGCCGCCGGAAGAGCCAGGTGCTCAACGTGGCGGACGAGAAGATGGATATGCGGCAGCTGGAAAAGGCGATGCTGCGATTTGAGTGTCTCAGCGGTTATTCGCTGGAAAGCTACTGCGTTGGCACGGGGTTCCGTGGTTCTACGCCGTTCTATTCGGTGTATCTGGAGCCGAAGACGGGCGCGCTGCCGGCGGACGCGGACAAACTGCTGGACGACTGCCTCCGGGACAGCTGCTTCAGTTACCGGGGCGCCAGAGAGATGGGGCAGATCGGCGATGTGCAGGTGCTGCGATTAAAGAAAGGCGCTTTCGCGGCGTACCGGGACTTTCTGGCGGGGCAGGGATACCGCATGGAACAGAATAAACCCATTCACATCCTGCAGACCGAGGAGCAGAAAGATTTTTTCAATGGAGAGACAGAGAGATGAAAAAGAAGAATCGCAGACTGGCGGTGGTGATGGTCGCGAGCATCGTGGCCCTCATTGTGATCCTAAGCGTCATCGTGGCGGTGACGGGCTATCAGCAGTTCACCCATGTGCTGGAGCGGCAGTACAACGACACCGCCTATGAGGTGGCGGAGACGGCGCTGACCTATCTGAATCCGGACAAACTGGAGGGGTACCTGCAGTCGGGGCAGACGGATGAGGAATACGATGCCATCCTGGCGCGTCTGGATGAGCTGGTGGTAAGCAGTAACTGTAATTTTATCTACGTGGCGAAGATCGACGAGACGGATTACATGACGACCACCTATATCTATGATTCCGTCAACCCGGCCACGGGCTTTGACCGTTATGAATTCGGCTATGTGTCCCGGGACACGGACCCCAAATACGTGGACGACCTGAAGCACATCCTGACCACCGGCGGCCGGGCGGAGAAGTATCTGTATTCCTATACGGAGTCCGGCGCGCACACCACGGCGGGCCTGGCGGTGCAGGATTCCAGCGGCAGGGTGGTGGCCGTGATCGGCGTGGAGAAATCCATGACCGTTCTCTACGGCGCGCGCAGCACATATGTCCGCTGGGTCGCAACCATCGCGGTGACGATGGTGGTCCTGACGCTGCTTGTCTATCTGCTGTGGCTGAACCGCAAGGTGATCCGGCCCATCGCGGAGATCACCGGCGAAGCCAGACGTTTTGCCAACGATGGGGAGAACCCTGTGACGAGCCTGAAAGCGACACAAAACCGCTACGAGATCGGCGTACTGGCCTCCTCGATCCTGAAGATGGAGGCGGAGATCAAACGCTACATCGACAATCTGACGGCGGTGACGGCGGAGAAAGAGCGTATCGGTGCGGAGCTGGACATCGCCACCCACATTCAGAGCTCCATGCTGCCCTGCATCTTCCCGGCTTTCCCCGATCGGCCGGAGGTGGATATCTACGCCTCCATGACTCCCGCCAAGGAGGTGGGCGGCGATTTCTACGACTTCTTCATGGTGGATGACACCCATCTGGCCATCGTCATGGCGGACGTGTCCGGCAAAGGCGTGCCCGCGGCCCTGTTCATGGTCATCGGCAAGACCCTGATCAAGGACCATACCACGCCGGGCCGCGATCTGGGCGAGGTGTTCATGGAGGTCAACAAACTCCTGTGTGAGGGGAACGGCGAGGAGCTGTTCATCACCGCTTTCGAGGGCGTTCTGGACCTGAAGACCGGTCAGTTCAACTTTGTGAATGCCGGCCATGAGATGCCTTTCATCCGTCGGAAAGGGAAATATACACCGGAAAAGATACGGGCCGGCTTTGTGCTGGCGGGCATGGAGACGACCCGCTACCGCATGGGATCCCTGCAGATGGAGCCGGGGGACGCGATCTTCCAGTACACGGATGGCGTCACCGAGGCCACCAACGCAGATAACGAGCTATACGGCATGGAGCGGCTGGAGGCGGTGCTGAATCAGAACGCGGACGCCGCGCCGGATGCACTTCTGACGGCGGTGAAAGCGGACATTGACGCCTTTGTGGGCGACGCCCCTCAGTTTGACGATATCACGATGCTGTGTCTGGAGTTTAAGGAGATGATGAGATGAACACAACCGATCCCAACGAGATGACCGTGGAGGCCACCCTGGACAATATTCCCGCGGTGACGGCCTTTGTGGACGAGCGGCTGGAGGCCCTGAACTGCCCCATGAAAGCGCAGATGCAGATAGATGTGGCCATCGACGAGCTGTTCAGCAATATCGCCAGATATGCCTACGACCCTTCCGGCCCGGCGACGGTGCGGGTGGACGTGGATCAGGATTCCCTGGCCGTGCGGATCACTTTCATCGATCACGGCAAGCCCTATGACCCTCTGGCCAAGGCGGACCCGGATGTGACCCTCTCCGCGGAGGAGCGTCAGATCGGCGGCCTGGGCATCTTCATGGTGAAGAAGACCATGGACGACGTGCGCTACGAGTACAAGGACGGCCAGAACATTCTGACCGTGGAAAAACGCCTGTAAATATTGTACAGGCGTTTTTACTATTGCCGTTTTATTGGTTTCTCATATCACTTCATCCGCGGCGCTTTAAGCGCGCCGCGATTTTCCCGTTGATGCGTTTGGACATGCGGATGAGGAGAAGCACAATCACGGCCGCGGCGACGACGGCGATGGCAATCACGGCAATCAGCAGGACATCCGCTTTGGTATTGACGATGCAGAAAGATTCCTGCGGGCCGGTCATATCCACCTGGAGATACTGTCCTCTCGATTTGCTTTCCAGTTCATGCCACTCCCCGTCTGTCAGGCCGTAGACGCTGGTTTTCTCGCCGTAGGGGTTGAGCAGTCTGATGGCGAAAGTGTCCTTGTCACCGATGCCGCTGTTTTCCAGCGAAATGTCATAGATGACATGGGCCTTGTTTTTCGCTTCCTGCGGGCCCTCTCTGTCGCTTAGCTCCGCGTTCAGCACGGTGTCCTGTGTGAAAGCCTGCTCCACAAGCGCATAGGGCTTCTGCCATGCGGTGTTTCCGCTTTCCGTATCTTCTTTTTCAGAACTTTCCACGACGGTCACGGTGTCCAGATAGCAGCCGTCGATGAGCAGATTGCCTTTCATGACCTGATCGGACAGATCCGGCCATGAGCCGTAGAAGCCGTCTCTGGCAGGGATTTCGGGATAGTGCAGGTTGGCAAGGCTTGCGCCGTATTTCACTTCCTCCGTGCCCAGATAGGTGTCTTCCACGCGGTAGGTCACTTTCAGGTGCCAGAACTCTGTGGGGAGATATTCCGCCGTGGCCAGAAGATCCTTGTAGGCGATGGGAGCCGCCATGTCCGCGTAGCTGATATTGTCGATGCCGTAGGTGTCGTCGCCCACATAGTAGTTGCCGGACACGACGCCGTCCGTATCCTCGGAGATTTCGCCGGCAATCGCGCCGACTCTGCCCACGGTGGCTTCCGCGGACACGATGGCATAGCAGTCCTGCAGCGTGTTGGCGTATCCGGCCACACCGCCCACATCCTTGGCGCCGGAGACGGAGCAGAGTGCGTAACAGTTTCGGATGACTGTGAGGGATTCGCCCGCGATGCCGCCGACATAGTCTCCCTCGGTGCTCTCGATATTGCCGTATCCCTCGCAGTCCGTGACGATGCCGTGGCGCATGTAGCCGACGATGCCGCCCGCGCCGTCTTTTTTGGCGGTGATATAGCCGTTATTGACGCTGTCGCTGATGATGCACTTGGTGATGAAGTGGCTGCCGACTTCATAATCCACGCTTCCGGCAGCGCTGTCCTCGGGATCCTCCTCGTCGATGGACATGGAACCGGCGACGCCGCCGATGTTGATGTCGCCCCTCACGATGCCGTTGTTGATGCTGGCATCGACTCTGCCTGTATAAATATTTTCGATGTCTTCCGTGTCCGCCTCCTCGTAGAGTTCCTCCACGCTGGTATCCTGGGAGTCCGTGAGGCGGTCGGCCAGCAGATTGAACACGACGTTGAGCTGGTCGTTCACGGCTTTCAGGTCTTCGTTGACGATATCCGAGTAGTCCGAGGCGTTGTCGCTTAAGCTCTTCAGAGCGTCGGAGATCCCCATGAGCTGAGTGTGCAGCTCCTCGCGGTCTGCGTCGAATGCCGGGCCGAGCGTGGCGAACTGAATATCCGGCTGGCCGTTCAGGTAGTCCACGATCACTCTGACGCCGCGGCCGGCTTCCTTGAGGGAATTGATCATATTGTGAATCTCGTTGGTCGCCTGCTCAATATCCCCGAGAGCATCCTCGGCGGCATCCTCTATGTAGGGCGCGAGGACGCCGGATATGGTGCCGAAACCGCTAAGGATCGAGGCGGCGGAGGCGGACATACCGTCCATATACCCGGACAGGAGCAGTACATTGTCCAAAACCTGCTCTTGTATCTCTGGCGACAGACTATCCCAAGGCGAAGTGCCCATCAATTCATTGATCTTCTGGATGCAGGCTTCCGCCTGGGCGGAGCTCTGCTGCAGGGCGGCGATGGAGGCGCGGATATTGTCGGAGGAGGTGCTCAGGGCGTCGTTCTTGTTCAGCTTCGCAAAGGTAATGTTCACGAGAACGGGCGTCGTTATGGCGTCTGTGCTGAAAGTATAGCGGTAGGAGCCGCCCGATACGCGGGTAAGCGGTACGGGACTGCCGGAGCCTTTATTGTCGGTTGCCACCGGGTCTCCGCTCAGTGTGTAGGCGGTGTCCGGTATAATTGTCAGTGTGACAGTGTTGCTGCTGTTGCTCTCCCAGTCGGCGCTGCCGCTTAAGTTGGACTGCAGGATGACCGCCGGTTCGCTTGCGCGTGGAGCGCGGGGTGAGGGTGAGCGAAGTGAGCGATTGCGCGGCGCGGTCGGCGTAGAATTCGATGTGCCGCCGTTTTCTGTATTGCTGTCGGGAGAGCCGCCGATGCCGTCACCCGTATTTTCCGGCACTGTGGTGATAGGAGGCGTTGTGGGCAGGAGCGGCGCCAGGCCGCCGTCAATCTGCGGGTCCGGATCTCCGCCGGCGGGGGGCAGCGTATTCCCTGAGACACTGTCCGGATCCGTTACTGTCTCTACATACGGCTCGAAAGTTTCTCCACCGTCATAGGAAAGCAGGGAAATCCCGGCGGCGCCGCCGGTGTACCGGAAATACGCTTCCACCCGCACATTGGCGGCGGGCATGGTAAACGTGTGCGAGGTGGAAGAAGAGGTGGACGAATAAATATTGTTCCCGCCGGCATCTTTCACCGTAAGGTTTGTGAGAGTGTAGTTTTCGTCATCCGGCACCGCGGTGATCGTGACAGATTCTCCCTCCGCGGGATTGAGGATGTTGGTGAGAATATGGCCGCCCACCGTGGAGAGCAGAGAGACGCGGTTGTAGTCCGTCTCGTTGTAGGCTCCGTCTACGGACGACATGAAATCCAGATCATCCGGCAGTTCCCTGAGAGCATCGCTCATACGTCCGAAAGCGTCCCCCGAAGCGGAGACGTCGTCCAGAATGTCGGGCAGCATATCCATAATGTAATCCAGACGATTGGCGATTGCCTGCGTCTGCTCCATATTGTCATCGATGAAATCCGTCATCTGGCCGACCATCGCGTCCCCGGAGGAGAGCGCGCCGTCCCCGTAAGCGCTCAGATCATCCAGATCGCTCTTTAAGACATTCTTGGTGTCGTGCATGTCGTCCAGCGTCTTTTCGATCAGATCGTGCAGCTTGTTGACGGCGTTGCGCAGAGACTGCGCCTCGTCCACCTCGATATCGGGTTCCATCTGGCCGACAATGCCGCCTACGTCCTTGCGCCCATAGATCTCGCCGCTGTTGGTGCACAGGCGCAGCAGACCGGCCTGTCTGCCGGCGATGCCGCCGATATTGTAGCCGGTATGTTCGTAGCCGATTGTGCCGGTATTTTCACAGCACTCGATGTCGCCGTCGGAATAGCCGGCGATGCCGCCCGTGTCCACGCCGCTGTACAGATCGACATCGTCCTCCGATGCCTGAAGACTGAAGAAAATGCCCGTACCCTGCTCATCGTCCTCTTCCACCCAGTCGGAGTTGTCGTTGATGCCGGCGCTGTTGCTGCAGAAAGCGACGAGGCCGTGGTTGGAGCCGACGATGCCGCCCGTGGAGTGGAATCCGGTGATGCGCCCGTCGGACAGAGAGTTGGTGATTACGCCGGAAACTTCATTGATGCCGGCGATGCCGCCCACCGTGTTCTGCCCGCTGACGATACCGCGGAAGCTGCAGGTGCGGATCGTGCCGTAGTTGATGCCGCAGATGCCGCCGATGCACTCCTGCTCGTTGGCCGCGTTGACATTGCCCTGTACGGTCAGGTTTTTCACCGTGCCGCCCGGCTGGATATAGCGGAACAGACCGACGATGTAGCCCTGATCACTGGGGCGAAAACCGGAGATGGTATGTCCGTTGCCGTCAAAAGTGCCCGCGAAGACGGGGATCGTCTCAAAGGTGGTGCCGGATAGATCGAGGTCTTTCTGCAGGGAGATCACCTTGTTGACCGACCAGGAATCCAGATGGCAGTTGTCGGCAAATTTTTTGAAATCCTCCACGGTGTTGATCTCGATTGTCACTGTGGGGACAGATTCTTCTTCTGTGGTTTCCGCGGCTTCTTCTGCGCCGCCGTCCGCTTCGGCGGAAACTTCCTCAGAGGACTGCGCCGGCGCTGCTGCCGCTTTCATGGCGGTGAGCGGCTGTATAATGATAGATGCTGCCAAGAGGGCAGAGAGCAGTTTATATTTCTTCATGATTGTCCGCCTCCTTCTCCGATAGCTGCGACTGGGACAGAAGCAGTTCGGGTATCTCCGGCACGCTGCCGTCCTCCTCGCGTTGTTCCAGCTTACCCGTACTCATGAACAGGTTCGCGTCGCCGCGGATAAAGCCGTGCATCTCGCCGATCACCGAACCGTTGATCTGCCCCTGGACGATACCGTCCACGCGCACCAGACCGGAAACTCTTTCCAGTTTCAGCGGGATGGACACGGCGAAAGAAGTCTTGTCGATGATCTTTTCACCGAGAAGCAGAATCTGCGGCAGCACGAACATGACGATGATGATGGAGAGGATCGTGCCGCGGCCGAGACACTGGCCGATGCCGCAGATCGCGCCGTCCGAGGACATCTGTCCTATGAAGATACCGGCCAGGGCCAGCATGGAGCCCGATGTCACGATCGTCGGGAAAGCGAAGTTCATCGTCTCGATGATGGCCTCTTTCTTGGGCATCTTGTCTTTCAGCTCCATGAAGCGCCCCGAGATGACGATGGCGTAGTCGATGTTCGCGCCCATCTGGATGGAGCTGACGATCAGGTAGCTCATGAAGAACAGGTTTTTCTGTTCTATGGCGGGGAAAGAGAAATTGATCCATATCGCGCCCTGGATGATCAGGATCAGCAGTACGGGCATACCCGCCGACATAAAGGTGAAGAGCAGCACCACTAACACCGCCAGGATCGACACCACATTGACGACCGTGTTATCCGTCTGGAACGTGTTGTACAGGTCGTACTGACTGGTGGCTTCGCCCGGAATCAGGATAGAGCCCTCGTAGTATTTGCCTGCCATCTCGTGCATTTTGTCCAGGAAAGCAAAGGTCTCGTCGCCCTCCTCGGGAAGATTCAGGTAGACCAGCATGCGGCTGTACTCTTCGCCCTGCAGCTGATCGAGGGCGATCTGCATCTGCGTGTGCGCGTCCTCCAGCGTATCCATCATCTCATCGTCCAGCGTCACATAACCCTCGTTCACCTCGTCGTAGAGGAACATGATCATGTCGATCAGGGGTACGCTGTAGGTGGACAGACCGTTGACTATCTTCGCGTAGTTCTCGTCGTTCACCGCGTAGGTCATGTACAGAAGTTCCGCGACCTCATAGTCCAGTTCCAGAAGCTCCGAGAAATCTCTGGCGGTCAGTTTGTCGGTGAGCATGTAGCCGTCCATGGCTTCGGTGTTGGCGAGCCCCAGCGTGCTGTCAACTTCGGGACAGAGCTCCAGATCGTGCAGGAGCACTTTTTCTTTCTCATAGCTGCCGGCCGGCACGATGAGCGCCACCATGTTGGAGGCGCCGAAGCTCTCCTCGATCATCTCGTCCACGATCATGGCGTCGCTCTTCACGGGCGTCTCCAGCATGGAATAGCCGTACACGTACGGACATTTCGAGGAGACGATGTAGGCGACGATGATCAGCACCAGAAAGAGCGGCGGCATGATGTAGCGTGTCTTGTAGGCAAATTTCCCGACGAAAGGAATCTTGGGAATAAAACTTTTGTGATGCGTTTTATCCATCGCGTTGCCAAAGAGCATAATCAGTCCGGGCATCAGCAGGAATACGGCCAGCAGGCTTAAGAGGATCGCGCGGATCAGGCAGAGAGCCATGTCGCGGCCGATGCCGAACTGCATGAACATCATGGCGATCAGGCCGCCGATGGTGGTCAGGGAACTGGAAGAAATCTCAGGGATAGCCTTGCTCAGGGCCACGATGTCCGCCTCCCTGATAGAGAGCGTCTGGTGTTCTTCCTTGTATCGGTTACAGAAAATTACGGCGTAGTCGATTGAGAGCGCCAGCTGCAGGACGATGGTGACGGAGTTCGACACGAAAGAAATCGTTCCCATGATGAAGTTCGTGCCTTTTGTGATCAGCGCCGCCGCGATGAAAGTGAGCAGCAGCACCGGAACCTCCGCCCAGGTCTGGGAGGTGAGAAGCAGCACCGAGACGACGACGACTGCCACCAGAACGCTGATGACCTGCATCTCGCTGGCGATCTGCTCCGCCGAGGCGTCGCCCATGCTCGTGGACACGTAAATATCGTAATCGGAAAACATCTCTTTGACCTCGTCCAGCGCCTCAAGCGCACGGTCGTCCGTCTCCTCGTAGCCGAAAGTGATGTCGTAGAGCGCGGAGAAATTGTTGTAGTGCTCCGTGGTATTGTCGAAAGTCAGCATGATGACGGAGTCAAGATCTTCGATCTGCTCCGCGATCTCCTCCGCCCTGTCGTAGGGAATGTTTGTCACCATCACTTTTGCGGTGCCGTATGTAATGAACTGTTCCTCCATGCGGTCAAGTCCCTGGCTGGTCTCGGTGGTATCCGGCAGATAGGCCGACATGGAATTCTCGACCTTGACCCAGTTCATGGATATGACAGAAAAGATGATGGCGATGCCAAACAGAAGAAAAAGCAGGTTGCGCCTGTCAACAATGAAAGTCGCAACCTTGATCATGCCGCCCACGTCGGCCTGTTTGTCCTTTGGGTTTTCCAAATTCTCTCACTCCTTTGTCCGCCGCCCGGGGCGGGGATTCATCACGACTGATATTATAATACGGTAAAAAGCGGGATACAATGAACAGATTTTGCACGCATGTATGATTTTGAACAAAAATGTATTATCTGTTCAAAAGTTGTGCCGTGTTGTGCTATAATATATAGACGGCTTGCGAGTATGATATGTAGTTGGAATGCAAAAAAACAAGTGACGCGAAAGGAAAAATCCTATGCCACAGAAAGCTGAGTACAGGAACGCGCTCCGTTCCAGACAAATGATACGGGATGCTTTTATCGAACTGCTTAAGACGAAACCGCTTGATAAGATTACCGTGACGGCTATCGTAGAGCAGGCCGGATTGAACCGCGGCACATTCTATGCCCATTACGCAGATATCAACATGCTGGTTCAAGGCATGGAGGAGGAGGTCGTGCAGAGCCTGTATGCCCTGCTCGCAGATACGAAAATTCCCTATCTGCTGAAAGAGCCGCTGCCGTTTTTTTTGAAGATTTCAGAGTATCTCGAGCAGAATCAGGAGCTGATTCTGGCGCTCATGAATTCTCAGCCGACCAATCTCTTTATCGTGGGGCTGCCCGAGCTGATTGCCAGACATCTGGCCGCCTCCGAGGATATCAGCGACGATATGCGCGCCAGGGCGTCCTTTATGGAGCGATGCTATTTCTATGCGGGCGGCGCGGGAAGCCTCTATCTGGCCTGGTTTCGCGGAACGGTGTCAGGCAGCCTGCGGGACGTGGCGTACAGACTCTCGGAGATTATCAGGAGGGGGTACTAGAACGCTCCGGGATGGAGATTAGAAGGCGGGAGCGGCTAAAAGAAGTTAGGAATCACTTCACTACTTCCCAATATCCGTTCTTAGTTGCCCCGTGGCGGACAATCTGACCGTCTTTTTTCAGCTTTGCAAGGATACGCTGCGCCTGTCTCTGCGTGATACCTACCGATACGGCAAGCATATGGGCAGACATTTTTCCGTCCTGTTTTAATAAGGCCAATACTTTCTCTTCATTTATTACGACATCTGATTGCACAAATAGGAATTTCCGAAGATGAAAAAGGGAACAAACCATTTCTGATTCATTCCCTTTCGCCTCAAAATCTTTTAAACAAGTGTCGGGCTTAGCCGAAGTATCTCTTCAAGAGACCCTCGAACGCTTTGCCGTGACGCGCCTCGTCTCTGGCCATCTCGTGAACGGTGTCGTGGATCGCGTCCAGATTAGCGGCTTTCGCGCGCTTAGCGAGGTCGAACTTGCCGGCTGTAGCGCCGTTCTCCGCCTCGACTCTCATCTCCAGATTCTTCTTGGTGGAATCCGTCACAACCTCGCCGAGCAGCTCCGCGAACTTCGCGGCGTGCTCCGCCTCTTCCCAGGCAGCTTTCTCCCAGTACAGGCCGATCTCGGGATAGCCCTCTCTGTGAGCGACTCTCGCCATAGCGAGGTACATGCCGACCTCGGTGCACTCGCCGTTGAAGTTGGCGCGCAGATCAGCCATGATATCTTCGCTGACGCCCTTGGCAACGCCTACGACGTGCTCCGCGGCCCACTCTCTCTCGCCGCCCTGCGCCGTGAATTTCTCGGCGGGCGCGTTGCATACCGGACACTTATCCGGCGCGGAATCTCCTTCGTGAACATAGCCGCATACCTGACATACATACTTCATGATCGTACTCTCCTTTTCTCTTGGATTTATCGTGTTAAGACACGCCGCTAAAACCTGTACGGCATATCTTATCGCTTAACAAGTAGCAACACTAATTATATATGATAGACGCGACCGCCGCAATGCCAATCTGCAAAACTTTTCAGAAATTTTTCGGAAACACCGATCTGTATTTTTAATAAATTTTTTATAAGTTTGTCAGCCGGAGATTATTTTTTTCCTCCGTAAACGTGATATAATAAACTCCATGAAAGAAGGGATTCCGGGTGAAATTCAGGACAAGGCTTCTGGTCACGTCGGTGGCGATCGTGCTGGTGCCGTTTTTGCTGACAATCGCCGCGTTTATCGGTGTGGCAAGCCATGTGGAGAACATGGAGAACGAGGTCGGTTTTCTGGACAAGGACAACCTCGCGATTTCCTACACGATCGAGAATTACAGCCGCATGACGGAGGAGGTTCTGCAGGAAGTCAAGAATCAGATCGCCGCGGATCCGTTCCGGCTGGAGGACAGGGCTTATCTGGACGAGATCAGCGGGAAGCTGAACGACAAATTTTCCTATATCGTCGTGCGCAAGGGCGGTGACATCTACTACACGGACAACGACACCGATGCCAGGCGTATCTTCGTCACGCTGCCGGAGTACGGCAAGGAGATGCCGGACGCGGAGACGGGACTGTACTATAATGATATGAAGAAACTGGTCAAGCAGCTGGATTTCCGCTTTGCCGACGGCAGTGACGGCAGTTTCTTTATCGTGACGGGCGTGCGCTCGCTTATTTCCAGGAGCGCGCTGCGGGAGATGCTTCTGTCCTTGATTCTGGTGCTGTGCCTGACCAGTATTCTGCTGACACGCTGGATTCAGCGGGGCATCCTCAAGCCGATCAATCAGCTCAACACCGCCATGCAGAACATTGCGGAGGGCAACCTCGAGTACATGCTCACGACGGAGGAAAAAGGCGAGATCGGCGAGCTCTACCGCAATTATGAGGATATGCGGCTCAGACTGAAAGAGTCCACGGACGAGAAGCTGGAGCATGAACAGAAGAACAAGGAACTGGTCAGCAATATCTCGCATGACTTAAAGACGCCGATCACGTCGATCAAGGGCTATGTGGAGGGCATCATGGACGGGGTCGCCGACACGCCGGAGAAGATGGACAAGTACATCCGCACCATCTACGACAAGGCGAACGATATGGACCGGCTGATCAACGAGCTGACGACCTATTCCGGCATCGACAACAACCGCATTCCCTACACGTTCCGCCGCATCAACGTGATGGACTACTTCGGGGACTGTGTGGAGGAGGTCGGGCTGGATCTGGAAGCCAAGCACATCGAACTGAACTATGACGCACTGGTGGAGCCGTCCACGCAGATTATCGCTGATCCTGAGCAGTTAAAGCGGGTAATCAATAATATCATCAGCAACAGTGTAAAATATATGAACAAAGAGAAAGGCGTGATCGACATCCGTATTCTCGACGAGCTGGACTCTATCCGGGTGGAGATCGAGGACAACGGCATGGGGATTGCGGCCAAGGATCTGCCGAATATCTTCGAGCGGTTCTACCGCACGGATGCCTCGCGCAATTCCTCCAAGGGCGGCAGCGGCATCGGGCTGTCCATCGTGAAGAAGATCATAGAGGATCACGGCGGTTATATCTGGGCGACCAGCAAGGAGAACGAGGGCACGTGTATGCACTTTGTGATCCGCAAATATCAGGCGCCGCAGGAGTGACCTGTCTGACAGGATTCTGATAGAAAGAAAGGGTGGTAGGTATGAGTAAAATCCTGATTATAGAAGATGAGGAAGCGATTGCCGATCTGGAGAAAGATTATCTGGAGCTGAGCGATTTCGAGGTCGCGATTGAGAATGCGGGAGACAAAGGCCTTGAGACGGCTCTGTCGGGCAAGTTCGACCTGGTGATTCTCGATCTGATGCTGCCGGGTATGGACGGTTTCGAGGTGTGCAGGAAGATCCGCGAGGAAAAGAATATCCCGATCATCCTGGTTTCCGCCAAGAAAGACGATATCGATAAGATCAGAGGCCTGGGGCTCGGCGCGGACGACTACATGACGAAGCCTTTCAGTCCGTCCGAGCTGGTGGCGAGAGTCAAGGCGCATATGGCGCGCTACGACAGGCTGGTGGGCAGCAGCCAGAAAGTAAACGATATCATTGAAATCCGAGGGCTCAAGATCGACAAGACCGCCAGAAGAGTGTATGTAAACGGGGAAGAGCGGATCTTTACCACAAAAGAATTTGATCTGCTGACTTTTTTGGCGGAAAATCCGAATCACGTATATTCCAAGGAAGAATTGTTCCGCGAAATCTGGGATATGGATTCGATCGGCGATATCGCTACGGTCACCGTGCATATCAAGAAGATTCGCGAGAAGATTGAGTTCGATACGGCGAAACCGCAGTATATCGAGACAATCTGGGGCGTGGGCTATCGGTTTAAGATCTAGCGTCCGCGGCGGCACAAGTCTTTTACTACTTCGCCCGCAATGATCAATCCTGCCACAGACGGCACAAATGCTACACTGCCCGGAATATCTCTTCGCTCTGTGCATTTATGTTCTGCGCCGGGCGGACAGATACAGTTTGTCCTGCAGCTGATAGACATATCCTCAAGCGGTCTTATCGGCTTCTCCTCGGAATATACAACCTTTAACTTTTTTACGCCTCGTTTCTTCAGTTCCCGCCGCATGACCTTTGCCAATGGACACATTTTGGTCTTATATATGTCAGAAACCCTGAACTGGCTGCCGTCCAATTTGTTTCCGGCTCCCATGCAGCTGATAATGGGCACATTTTTCTCCTGCGCTTTCATCACAAGTGCAATTTTAGCGGTAACCGTGTCCACCGCATCGACAATATAATCATACTCTTGAAAAGGGAATGCATCTGCGTTTTCGGGCAGGAAGAAACACTTATGTACGTTTACCCGGGCATCCGGATTGATTTCCAGTATCCGGTCTTTCATCACTTCCGCTTTGTATTTTCCCACTGTTTTTCGTGTGGCGATAATCTGCCGGTTCAGGTTTGTCAGGCAGACCTTATCATCGTCAATCAGATCAAATGCCCCGACGCCGCTTCGCACAAGAGCTTCACAGACATATCCCCCTACCCCTCCGATTCCAAAAACCGCGACTCTGGAGCCGGATAATCTCTCCATCGCTTCTTTGCCAAGCAATAATTCCGTTCTTGAAAACTGCGTCAACATCTGTCTATCTCCATAGCATATTGCTGTTTCTTATATGGAAAACAGCGGATGTGATACACCCGCATGTCGTTTTCATTTCCCACCATATCAATAGGGTTTATTATACCTATAAGATAGATGTTTGTCAAATCGTTTCCGTCCGACAGAAGCTCCAACAGAAGCAGGAAAAAGGCAGGAAAAATGTTGAATGAAAATCGGAAGTCCGCTATAATAGCCACAAGCATAAACGACGCGAAGAAGAAAAGAAGCATGATAAAAGACAGAATCCTCTATGAGGACAACGACATCATCATATGTCACAAGCCCGCGGGAATCGCTACGCAGACGGCGCGGGTCGGACAGGCGGACATGGCGAGTGAGATCGCCAATTATCTGGCTTCCGGAAGCGGCGGCAGGCAGCGCCCGTATGTGGGTGTGGTGCACCGGCTTGACCAGCCCGTGGAGGGGATTCTCGTGTTTGCGAAGAACAGCCGGGCGGCGGCGCGGCTCGGACGGCAGATCGAGGAGAACCGCATGGAGAAGCATTATCTGGCGCTGGTTTGCGGATGTGGGTTTGCGCCGGGCGGGGAACTGACGGATTATCTGGTGCGGGACGGCAGGAGCAACATGACGCGCGTGGCGCGGCTGGAGGAAAAAGATGCCAAAAAGGCCGTGCTGTCGTATGAAATTCTGGCGGATATGCCATATGGAGCGGCATCGTGCGGCGGGACATCGCACGGAGAAGCACAACATCAGGAGCAGACGGACAGCGCATTGAGGATTGCGGTGGCAGGTATACGGCTCTACACGGGCAGGCATCACCAGATTCGGGTGCAGATGAGTCATGCGGGAATGAGCCTGATCGGCGATCGCAAATATGCTGCCGCGGAAGCACGCCGGATATCGGAGGAGGCGCATGTCAGAGAGCTTGCGCTGTGTGCCCGCGGGCTGGTATTTTTTCATCCGACGACAGGCGAGAGGCTCAGTTTCGGGATTCAGCCGGAAAATCGGGTTTTCCGGCCGGTATTTTGGCAGAATTATGCAGGAAGCGCGCCGCATAACGAGGCGTGAAAAACCGCATAATAGAATAGGAAATGTGACAGGAAGAGGCCGGGAATAAAGATACGGCCTCTTTTTTGGCGGAAAAGGGCGCCGCGGGATGCGGCGGCGGAAGCCGGATGACGCGGAGGGAGAGACAAAACATGCGAGGGGAAGATATTCTGCACAACAGATTGATGAGGATTTGTCTGATTCTGGCGGGCGTCTGGTTTTTCTTCCGCTATCTTTTCGGCCTCACGGCGCCCTTTATTCTGGCATTTCTTCTGATTACGCTGTGTTATCCCCTGCTGGAGCGCGTGCAGAGGAGAATTCCTGTCAAAAAGAAATATCTCGCGTTCGTTATGGTTCTGCCGATCCTGTTTCTGATGGCGGGAATCCTGTGGCTGATTATGCTGTGCGGCGGCAGGCAGCTTGGAGGACTGCCGGATTTCTGTACACAGCTTGGCGCGTGTCTGCAGAATTTCTTCCACCGGTGCTGCGGCGGGCTGGACGGCAGATTCGGCTGGGACGGAGAGCGGATCGAGAGCTTTGTCGCGGAGCGTGTGACAGTCATGATGCAGAATCTTCAGGAGGAAGTTATGCCGCGCCTTTTGGCGTCCTCCTACAGCTGCTGCAAGGGGCTGTTTGCAGCCGTCGGCTTCCTCGCGGTCACCTGTGTGGCGGCAGTCCTCCTGGAGACGGAATATGCCGACATGGTGGCGTATCTGCGGGGGACGGCGGAACTGCGTTCGGTGTGGGCGGTGATTGAGGGCATTCTGTCCTATCTCATCACTTTCCTGAGAGCGCAGGGCATCCTCATGCTGATCATCAGCGCGCTGTGCGGCGTTGCGCTGAGCCTGGCGGGGGTGTGCGGCGGCGCTTTCTTCGGTATTCTGGCGGGCTTCCTTGATGTACTCCCTTTTGTCGGCACGGGTATCGTGCTGGTGCCGCTGTCTGTATGGCAGCTTCTGAACGGGCACTATGTGCGCATGGCGGTGTGTCTGCTCCTGTACGTGACCTGTATTGTGGCGCGGGAACTGCTGGAACCGAAGCTGATCGGCAGGCGTATCGGGATCGCGCCTGTCTACATGCTGTTGGCGCTCTATGCGGGTGTGAAGCTGTTTGGCGTCGGCGGTATCGTCAAGGGGCCGCTGGCGCTGATTACCGTTGTCCAGATTCTTAAGATTATGGAAGAGGGACAGGGAAATTTGACGAAAGAGAAGCCTTAGATTATGATGGATAAGGCGGGAGTGAGAGAACTTTGGACGAACAGATGGCACAGCGGCAAAAAACAGAGCGGGGACAGGCGGGCAAAAACGCCGGTGAGAGTTGGCACAGGGACATATGCCGTGGCATTGTCATGGCCTATTTTCTGGTGATGACTCTCATCTTTCCTTTTTATGCGCCAGGGGGATATCTGCGCATCGGTGAGGTGAAGTTTGTCTTTTTCCGCAATATGAGTCTCGTCACCCTGGCCGCGGCCGCGGCGGTGCTGCTCCTGGCGGCCCTGCTGCGCCGCGACAGGACATGGATCATCAGACTCTGCGCAGGGATGTCTGTGACGGACTGGTTTGCTTACGGCTATCTGACGGCGGTGATGCTCTCCTATCTGTGTTCCCCTTATCGAAAAGAAGCGCTGTGGGGAGCCGAGGGCTGGTACATGGGAACGGTTGTCCAGCTGCTTCTGGCCGCGCTGTATTTTCTCTTTTCCCGCTATTTTCACTGTGATGTGCGCTGGATCGCGGTATGGCTGGCAGCGGCGTCCGGCGTGTCTGCGCTTGGGATATGCGACAGATATTCCGTCCCGCTGATCGAGATGGAGGGACGGACGGCGGCTTTTATCTCCACGCTCGGCAATATCAACTGGTTTTGCGGATACTGGTCGGTGGCGGCGGCCGTCGGCATTGCGCTGTACTGGTGCGGCAAAAGCGCGTGGGTGCGGGTGTTGTCGGCGGTCTGCAGCGTCATAGCGATGCTGGCCGGTGTGACGCAGGGAAGCGAGAGCGCTTATCCGGTTTTTCTGGCGCTGCTGTTTCTGCTGTTCGGTTTGTCGCTTGGCAGAATCGGGCGGATGTGCCGCCTGCTGGAACTTGGTATGCTGTTTGGCGCAAGCTGTCTGCTGGGGCGCGTGATGATGGCGCTGCCCGGGCTGCGGTACAATTATGTCTCGGCGGGCGGCGGCCCGTCCGGGGTCACGGCGGTGCTTTTGGAGGGGAGGGCGGCGTGGTTTATTCTGGCGGCGTCGGGCCTTGCCTGTGTGCTGCTGCGGGCCGCGCAGAGAAAGGGTTGTCTCTGCGGAGAGCGGATGACCGCGCGGTGTGACAGACACGGAGGTCTGACGGCGCTTATACTTGTCGGCGTCTTCTGCATTGCCGCCGTTACGGTCTTGTCCGTGAGCGGGGCGTTCCGCGGCGGTGGGATGTCGGCGCAGGAGGCGGAAAAGGACGGAATTTTTGCCGAAGACTGGGGGAACGGCAGGGGCGCTGCGTGGAATGCCGGGATTGACGCGTACGGGAGCATGGATGTCCTGCATAAAGCCGTCGGCATCGGTCCGGATTGTTTTGCCGAATATGTGTACGACGTGCCGCAGATGGCGGACAGGCTGGCGGAGCAGTTCGTCAACCAGAGACTGACCAATGCGCACAATGAACGGCTCACCCTGCTGGTGAATCTGGGAGCATTCGGCTGGTTCTGTTATACCGGGCTGTTTCTGACGGCGTTTGTGCGCTTCCTGCGGCGGGCGAAGCGGCAGCCTTTTCTGTATGTGTGCGCCGCCGGCATTGCGTCATACTGGGTACATAACACGGTCAGTTTTCAGCAGGTGCTGAGCGTGCCGTTTGCGTTTATGCTGCTGGGCATCGGGGAGAGGATCTGCCGGGAGCCCGGGGAAGAGGACTGCATGGATCGGGCGGCGCGGCGGCGGGAAGAAGACGGGCAGCCGGTACAGAGAGCGTGGCAGACGGCGCATCGCGCGGCGGAATATCTGTCTGCGGTGCTGGCGGCTGTGATGTGTCTTGTGCTTGCCTTTTATGTGAGAGACGGATATCATCAGATCGGCAGCGCCAAATTTGCGGCCTACCGGGCGGTTATGATACCGGGAGGCGCGCTGCTTCTCGCGGCGGCTGCGGCCTGCCTGATATTGCGGGCGAAAGAGCGCCGGCAGCCGCGCTTCTCTGTCACGGACTGCTGTGTGTCCGCTTATCTGGTTTTTGTTCTGCTCTCCGTGGCCGCGGGCGGTTTTTACGGCGATGCGCTGTGGGGGTTTGACGGCTGGAATATGGGACTTATGGCGCAGATCAGTTTCGTCCTGCTCTATTTCATGGCCTCGCGGTTCGGGCGCTATTATCGGTCGATTCTCGCCGTGCTGTGCTGTGCGGCGTGTGTCGTGTATGCGCTGGGCATTCTGAACCGGCTGCTGTTCGATCCTCTCGGCTATTACGACGGGCTGACTGAGGAGCAGATGGCGCAGTTTTTGTCCACGCTGGGGCAGAATACCTGGTATGCCAGTTTCCTGATGGTGACGCTCCCTGTGGGTATGAGCGTGTTCCTCTATGCCGACAGGAAACTGTGGCGGGTTTTGGGCGGCATTTTTATGACGGTCGGATTCGGCACGCTGGTGACACAGAACAGTGACAGCGCCTATTTCGGGCTGGCGGGAGTCTTTGTCGTCTTCTTTGTACTCTCGGCAGGGAGGAGAGAGCGGCTGTGCCGCTATATGGCCGCGCTCACGCTTTTCTTTGCGTCAGGCAAGATCATGTATCTCCTCGTAAGGCTTCGTCCGAATCCGGCGCTGCAGCCCGATTTTGTCACCGATCTGATGTGGACTTCCGGCGTGACATGGGTGCTGCTTGTCCTCTGCCTCGCGGGAACGCTCCTGTTGTATGCGATGGAGAGAGGGTTTCTGCCATGCCGTTATCCGGAGGCGTTTCTGCGCAGGCTGTGCCGTTTGGTACCGGTGCTGAGCCTGATTGCGGCGGCGGTGGCGGCAGCGCTGATCGTCCTGCGGACGAGAGGGCTGCTGCCTGAGGCCGTCTCTGACAGACTGGCGGCTGTCTCTTATTTTAACTGGAATGACGATTGGGGGAACGGCCGGGGCAGGATCTGGACGTTCAGCGCGAAAACCCTGGCCGGGCTGGATCTCCCGCATAAGCTGTTCGGCGTCGGCCCGGATTGTTTTCACAGCTATGTGGCGCTGCACTATGGAGAGGAAGAACGGCTGCTCTGGGGACAGAAGAAGCTGCCGAACGCCCACAACGAGTGGTTTACGATGCTGATCAACGCGGGCCTCTTCGGTACGGCGGCGTATATCGGTATCTTCCTTGCGTCGGTGCGGACCGCGCTGCGGCGGGCGCGGAAGAATGTTCCGGCAGCGGGGATTGCGGCGGCCTGTGTGTCCTATATGTGTTACAATTTTTTCTGTTATCAGCAGGTGCTGTGCACGCCGATTATCTTTCTCCTGATGGGGATCGGCGCGTACATAGACAGGGAAGAAGCGTCAGCAGCGTCCACGGCGACGGATTCGGAAAGAAAGTGGGCGAAGATGGTTGACAAAATACGGCCGAAAGTCTAGCATAAATTACAATGGCATCATTGTATGAGACGATAACGCGATACGGAAAGGAAACGAAAGAATGGCAGACAAGAAGTTAGTGGAAGCGATCACTTCCATGGAGGAGGATTTCGCGCAGTGGTACACCGATGTGGTGAAAAAAGCGGAACTGATCGACTATACGAGTATTAAGGGCTGTATGGCGTTCAGGCCGGCAGGCTATGCTATCTGGGAGCTGATCCAGGGGCAGATGGACGCCATGTTCAAGAAGACGGGCGTGCAGAATGTATACCTGCCGATGTTTATCAGCGAGAGCCTTTTAAATAAGGAGAAAGACCACGTGGAAGGATTCGCGCCCGAGGTGGCATGGGTGACGCACGGCGGTATGCAGCCTCTGCAGGAGAGACTTTGCGTCAGACCCACTTCGGAGACTCTGTTCTGCGACTACTATAAGAATGTGGTACAGTCCTACCGCGATCTGCCGCAGCTGTGCAACCAGTGGTGTTCCGTGGTGCGCTGGGAGAAAGAGACAAGACCGTTCCTCAGAAGCCGCGAATTTTTGTGGCAGGAGGGGCATACCGCCCATGCGACCGCCGAGGAGGCCGAGGAGCGGACGATTCAGATGCTCAACGTGTATGCGGATTTCTGCGAGCAGGTGCTGGCGATCCCCGTGATCAAAGGGCGCAAGACCGACAAGGAAAAATTCGCGGGCGCGGAGGCGACTTATACGATCGAGGCGCTGATGCACGACGGCAAGGCGCTGCAGTCCGGCACGAGCCACAACTTCGGGGATGGCTTTGCGAAAGCGTTCGGCATCCAGTATACGGACAAGGACAATACGTTAAAGTATGTGCATCAGACTTCGTGGGGGGCATCGACCCGTCTGATCGGCGCGATCATCATGGTGCACGGCGACAATTCCGGCCTGGTGCTGCCGCCTAAGATCGCACCCACACAGATCATGATTATCCCGATCCAGCAGAAGAAAGAGGGCGTGCTGGACAAGGCGTATGAGCTGCGGGATCGGCTGAGCAATTTCCGCGTAAAAGTGGACGATGCGGACAAGAGTCCCGGCTGGAAATTCTCCGAGCAGGAGATGCGCGGTATACCGATCCGCGTGGAGATCGGACCGAAAGACATCGAGGCGGATAAGTGCGTGATCTGCCGCCGCGATACGGGAGAGAAGATCGAGGTGGCGCTCGGAGAACTGGAGACGAAAGCCGCCGAGATTCTGGATAAGATGCAGGTGGAGATGCTGGAGCGCGCGAGGGCGCACAGGGACAGCCATACCTATGTGGCCAAAGATATGGATGAGTTCCGCAGACTGTTCACGGAGAAGTCCGGCTTCGTCAAGGCGATGTGGTGCGGCGGGCAGGGCTGCGAGGACAAGATCAAAGAGGAACTCAGCGTCACCAGCCGCTGTATGCCTTTTGAGCAGGAGAACTTAAGCGACGTGTGCGTCTGCTGTGGCAAACCTGCGAAAAAAATGGTATACTGGGGCAGGGCGTATTAAAGAAATTTTTACACGGAGAAAAAGGATATGCCACATAGAAAAAACAGACTGACGCCGCAACACGCCTTTTTGCTTGTGTGGATGTTGATCGCTGTATTTTCAGTCTGTTATCTGCTTGATACGCGGTGTGAGTTTTTGTGGGTCGTTATAGCGCAGCAGGGCAATGACCGGTTTATGGACTTTTTTAACCATATCACCTATGTGACGGCTTACGGCGCCAAAAATGTTTATGATACAAGCGTACATGCCTGTTTTCCGCCGCTTGTCTATTTTATGTATATGTTTTTCGGCAAAATTCTTCCGCCGGATTCAACGGTTATGTACTCGGCGGATGAAACGGCGCCGTATGCGCTTTTGCTTTATGTTTGGTACTGCGTTTTGATTGCGGGTATGATTGCGTGTCTGGCGGGCGAATTGCTTAAAGGCAGGTTCCTGCTTGCGGTTGTCGGGGTTATTTTGACCTCGAATATATATATTTTTAGCATATTGGAAAGAGGAAATTCCACGGTTATCGTGGCGGTATTACTTTTGGCCGCACTCTTGCTTCGAAATAGGGAAGAATGGTATCTGAGAGAGTTTGCGCTGTTTTGTATCGCTGCCGCCGCGGGAATCAAAATATATCCGGCGGTTTTCGGCATATTTTATCTGTATGACAGGCGGTGGAAAGAAGCTCTGCGATTGCTTGCCTACGGCCTTTTGGGATTTTTCGGACCCTTTGTGTTTTTTGGCGGATTTGACGGATTGCGCCAGTTTGTGGAGAATCAGGCGACTATACAGAGGGGGGGGGCAGGCGCCGGCCCTGCGTGTATTTCGGCTTTCTTGAATTATATTGGTCAGTTCGCGGGCATCAGCGTCTCAACCGGCACTGCTGTGATTTGTACAATGCTCTATTTTGGAGTGGCGGTACTGGCCGCGTTTGTTGCAGATGATTTGTGGAAAAAAACATTTATGCTTTCCAGCATCATGATACTGTGCCCCTTTTGGAGCGGCCGCTATACGCGCATTTACATGATGCTTCCGCTGCTGTTTTTTCTGGCCGAGCCGCATGAAAAGACAAAATTACAGTATGTCTATGCCGTTATGTTTGCCCTGCTCTTTTGCTTTTGTCCGGTCAATATCAGTCATATCAGCAGTATAATCAAAGTCGGCTGGCCTGATTTTGTGAGTTACAGCGCAATCTATATTATAAATATTCTTATAATATGGGAAGCTGTGAAAAAAATGATAAAAATGTGGGAGGTACATCATGAACGTATTGGTAATTAACTGCGGTTCTTCTTCTCTGAAGTATCAGCTGATCAACAGTGACACGGAAGAAGTGCTTGCCAAGGGACTGTGCGAGAGGATCGGCATCGACGGCGCGATCGTGCATCAGCCCAGGGGCGGCGACAAGGTGAAGACGGAAGTGGCCATGCCGAACCACACGGCGGCGGTCAAGCTCGTGATCGAGAAACTGACCGATCCGCAGGTCGGCGTGATCAAGTCTCTCGACGAGATCGATGCGGTGGGACACCGCATCGTGCACGGCGGCGAGAAGTTCGCGACATCCGTGGTACTGGACGACGAGGTGCTCAAGGCGATCGAGGACTGCAACGATCTGGCGCCCCTGCACAATCCGGCGAATCTGATCGGCATCAACGCCTGCAAAGAGATCATGCCGAACGTGCCGATGGTAGGCGTATTCGATACGGCTTTCCATCAGACTATGCCGAAGAAAGCATATCTGTACGGACTCCCGCTGTCTTATTATGAAAAATACAAGGTGCGCCGTTACGGTTTCCACGGCACGAGCCACGATTTCGTGTCCAAACGCGCGGCGGAGATTCTCGGCAAAGACAGAAAAGACTTGAAAATCATTGTATGCCACCTCGGAAACGGCGCGTCCATCTCCGCGGTGAAGAACGGGGAATCCGTGGATACGTCCATGGGCCTCACCCCGCTGGAAGGTCTGATCATGGGAACGCGCTCCGGCGATCTGGACCCGGCGATCATCACTTTTATCGCGGGCAAAGAGGGCATCAGCGCCGACGAAGTGATCAATGTGTGCAATAAGAAATCCGGCGTGCTCGGTCTGTCCGGCGGCGTATCCAGCGATTTCCGCGATCTGTCCGCGGCGGCGGCAGGGGGCAACAAGGCGGCCGGGACGGCGCTGGAGACTTACGCTTACCGTGTGGCGAAATATATCGGCGCGTATGCGGCGGCGATGAACGGCGTGGATGTGATCGCGTTCACCGCGGGCGTGGGCGAGAACGATGCCAAAGTGAGAGAGGCCGTCGGGCAGTACCTCGGTTTCCTGGGCGCGAACGTTGATCCCGCGAAGAATGATGTACACGGCGAGGAGGCAGTCATCTCCGGCGCGGACGCAAAAGTCACCGTGATGGTTGTGCCCACCAACGAGGAGCTTGCGATCGCGAGGGAGACGGTGCGTCTGGTCGGATAGCCGGGGTATGAGATGAGTAAGAAGAGAAAGAAAAAGAAGAAAGGCGTCGGGACGGTCGTCCTGCTCTCTCTTTTGATTATCGTATGCGTCATATGTCTGCGCACGCTGGTGCGCGGCGCGTTTGCCGACGGCATCAAGTCCGCGGTGGCGGGCAAGGTGACGGAGACCGTCATGGAACAGGCGATTCAGGCAGCGCTGGAGAGTTCCGGCGATCCCGAGGCGGCCGCCAGGGCGAAAGAGATCGTCGCCGATATGGACGAGGCCGACAAGAAAGAGGCGGAGGCCATCGTGGAGAAATATGCCAACGAAGAGACGGTATCCGCGATCAAAGACATGATGGAGAGCGGCATCAACAGCGAGTCGGTCTCGCAGGTCGTGGATTATCTGCAGGACAATGTGTCCGAGGAGGATATAGGCAAGCTGCAGGAATTATATGAAAAGTATGGAGCAGAAGTGCCCTAGGCTTAGGCCGGGGCACTTTTTTTGTATATGGGCTTTAGCCTGTTGAGGGCAGTGGAGTTTTTCGTGTTCCGAAAAATGGAAATGCCCGAAACCAAAACCCA
>CANPZI010000030.1 GCA_947588995.1 uncultured Lachnospiraceae bacterium | reverse complement strand
CGCTGCCAGTTGGCACAGATGGCGGTGGCGGTTTCTTCGTCGGGGACGGACAGCGTGATTTCGATCACGGTGACGTCCTTTTCTTTTGCCGTCAGGCGCGCTTCATATTCGCCTGAGACGGCTTTGTAATAGTCGGCCAGGACAGAGACTTCGTTGCGCATCTCGATCTCGTTTGCGGAGAAAAAAGCGTCGATCTCCTCCTTGATGGAGGTGTTGATGCGGTTCTGAAAATAAGAGAGGGCGGCGCGTCCCTCGTCTGTGATTGCCAGGTGCGTGCGGTTGCGGCTGGATCTGGCCGTCACAAGACCGGCGTCGATCAACTCGGCAAATGCCTGCTGGAGCGTCAGAAAGTTAGTGTATTCCCGCTCCAGGATAAAGTCGCCCACCTGTGCCTTGGTCAGGGGAAAATCGACCCGGTTCAGCATGTAGAGCACAATCAGTTTGTAGAGGGTCAGCGGATCCTGTGTCATAGAGATGCCTTTCTGATGAGAGATACTGCGCTGCGGCTGCCTGCACGCCGAAGAGGGAGAGCAGACAGCGCTCCGCCTGCACGGTCACGGCAGGCGGCACGGCGTTTGGCTTTAGCGCCGGATATGCGCTTTGACCGCCGCGGCGACCGCGTCGGCGACTTTCGGGTCGAAAGCTTCCGGCATGATGTTGTCCTCGCTCAGTTCGTTCTCCGGCACGAGGTCGGCCAGCGCGAGCGCGGCGGCCAGCTTCATCTCCTCCGTGATCTGGGGCGCACGTCCCTCCAGGGCGCCGCGGAAGATGCCGGGGAATGCGACTACATTGTTGATCTGGTTCGGGAAGTCGGAACGGCCTGTCCCGACGATTCTGGCGCCGGCGGCTTTCGCCTCATCGGGCATGATCTCCGGCACGGGGTTGGCCATCGCGAAGATGATGGCGTCACGGTTCATGGAAGATACCATATCACGTGTTACTGTATTTGGGGCGGAGACGCCGATGAAGATGTCCGCACCGCGCATCGCATCGGCAAGCGTGCCCGTGATTTGTCTGGGGTTTGTGCAGCCGGTCATTTTCTGCATCACCGGATTGAGATCAGTGCGCTGCTTATGGACTACGCCGCCGCGGTTGCACATGATGATATCAGTGAAGCCGTAATTGAGGAGAAGCTTTGTGATCGCGACGCCGGCAGCGCCTGCGCCGTTGACGACGACTTTGCAGTCTTCTTTTTTCTTGCCGACAATCTTTAAGGCGTTGATCGTGCCTGCCAGAACGACGATGGCAGTGCCGTGCTGGTCATCATGGAATACGGGGATATCCAGCGTTTCTTTCAGCCGTTCCTCGATCTCGAAGCAGCGCGGCGCGCTGATATCCTCCAGATTGATGCCGCCAAAGCCGGGAGCAAGCCAGGTCACAGCCTTGATGATCTCCTCGGTGTCCTGGGTGTCCAGACAGATGGGTACGGCATTGACACCGCCGAATTCTTTAAACAACACGGCTTTGCCTTCCATGACGGGCATGGCTGCGCGGGGACCGATATTGCCGAGGCCGAGAACGGCGCTGCCGTCGGAGACGACCGCGATCGTGTTGGCTTTCCAGGTATAAGTGTAAGCAGCCTCCGGGTTTTCTGCAATCACCTTGCAGGGCTCAGCCACACCGGGCGTGTAGGCGAGGGCGAGAGCCTCTCTGGTCTTGACGGGCGTCTTTGACACCGTCTCCAGCTTTCCCTGCCATTTTTCGTGTAATTCCAGTGCTTTTTCGTTTGTTGTCATGGGACACCTCGTTTCTTTTATTAAATGCTGATTAAATAAACAGTATTTTGTGGGGGGAGGGCTCCGCCACTCTCGTCTCCTATCATATAATATTTGGGATTTCTCTGCAATAAAATACTTCTGAATTTGTGAAAAATGCTTTTCTTTTCGGGAGATATAGTGTATAATGTCCAATAGTAAAAAGACGAATCATTTCGGATAGCATATCAGATCTTAAATCCCTAGACGAAAGAACGTATATACTATGACAGACAGCGATAAGAAAAGTATATAAGAGAACCTATAAAAATACGGGAGGAAAGTATGAGAGAAAAGTATGAGTCATTGGCGCTCGCTGATCTGAAAGCGATTGCAAAGAGCAGAGGCATCAAAGGAACCTCGACCATGAAGAAGTCAGAGGTTGTGGAGGCAATGCTCAGGGAAGATGAGAAAGACAGGGCGGAAGGCAGGGAAGTGGCGGTGAAGTCCGTTGTGGCGCCGAAGAAAGAGAGCAGCGAGGAGTTTCCTGCCGAGCTTGACAGCGGCATTACCGCCAGCGGTATTCTGGAAGTCATGAGCGACGGATTTGGGTTCATCCGCTGCGAGAACTATCTGCCCGGAGAGAACGATGTCTATGTAGCGCCCAGCCAGATTCGTCGTTTTGGTTTAAAAACGGGTGATATTTTAGAGGGGAATACGAGAATCAAGACGCAGAATGAGAAGTTCAGTGCCCTCCTCTATGTGAAAACAATCAATGGCTTTCCGCCGGAAATTGCCATGCGCAGGCCGAGTTTTGAAGATCTGACGCCGATTTTCCCGAATGAGAGGCTGAAGCTGGAAGTGCCGGGCGCGTCCGTGGCGATGCGCATCATGGATCTGATGAGTCCTGTCGGCAAGGGGCAGAGGGGCATGATTGTCTCCCCGCCGAAAGCGGGTAAAACGACTTTATTAAAAGAAGTGGCAAAATCCATCACGAAGACGGCGAGAGATGCGCACCTGATTATTCTGTTGATCGACGAACGGCCGGAGGAAGTGACGGATATCAAGGAGGCCATTGAGGGTCCCAACGTAGAGGTGATCTACTCGACCTTTGACGAGCTGCCGGAGCACCACAAGAGAGTGTCCGAGATGGTGATTGAGCGCGCGAAGCGCCTTGTGGAGCACGGCAGAGATGTGGTGATTCTCTTAGACAGTATTACGCGCCTGACGAGAGCCTACAATCTGGTGGTTCCGCCCAGCGGACGCACCCTGTCCGGCGGTCTTGATCCGGCGGCGCTTCATATGCCGAAACGTTTCTTTGGCGCTGCCCGCAATATGAGGGAGGGCGGCAGCCTGACGATTCTCGCCACGGCTCTGGTAGAGACGGGCAGCAAGATGGATGACGTGGTCTACGAGGAGTTCAAGGGAACGGGCAACATGGAGATGGTGCTTGACCGTAAGCTGTCGGAGAAGAGAGTCTTTCCGGCGATCGATATTCCGAAATCCAGTACGAGAAGAGAGGATCTGCTGCTCTCGCCCGACGAGCTGGAGGCCATCAACATCATCCGCAAGGCATTAAACGGCATGAAAGCGGACGAGGCGGTGGAGAAAGTGCTGGACATGTTTGCGCGCACGAAGAGTAATTTTGAGTTCGTCAATATGGTCAAGAAGATGAAATTTTTGTAAAAAGGGCTTGCATACGCGCCGCTCCTGTGCTACAATGTAAAAGCTGTCGGTCTGCGACGGCATGGGAGGAAAAAGGTACGGCGGAAACGTCTATTTACTTTAGTGTTTAAGAAGAGGTGAAAGAGATGAAAGAAGGAATCCATCCTGAATATTATCAGGCAACCGTGACCTGTAACTGCGGCAACACATTCGTGACAGGCTCTACAAAACCCGAAATCCACGTGGAGGTCTGCTCCAAGTGCCATTCGTTCTATACGGGACAGCAGAAAGCGGCACAGGCCCGTGGACGTATTGATAAGTTCAATAAGAAGTACGGTGTGGAAAGCAAATAAGTTTTGTACAAAAAGGTTGAGGTGCACACCTCAGCCTTTTTTTACGCGAGCAATGAGCCAAGCTGACAAGCTTGCTTGTCAATTTGGCGAATGCCGCGATAACGAGATGAGACGCGCTTTGTAAGTTTCATCTCGTCATGTGAGGAATGCATATATGGGAAAAAAGAAGAAGATGAATTATTCCGGCATAGGCGGTCAGGCTGTGCTGGAAGGCATCATGATGAAAAACAGGGAGCAGTATGCCGTGGCCGTCAGAAAGCCGAACGGGGAGATCGAGGTCGAGGTGGAACACTATGTCGGCATCGCACACGGCAGCAAGCTTTTGAATCTGCCGTTTATCCGCGGTATTTTTCAGTTTGTGGACTCTCTGATTCTCGGGATGAGAAGCCTGAATTACTCGGCATCTTTCTATGAGGAGGAGGCTGAGCAGGAGAAGACGAAGAAGAACGGCAAAGCCTCTGACAGGATATTGAGCGCTCTTATGATGATTGTGTCGCTTGCGCTTGCCATCGGCATCTTCATGGTGCTGCCCTATTTCATCACCTCACTCTTTGAGGAGTATATCAGGAGCGCGTCATTCTTAGCCATGATCGAGGGCGTGCTGCGCATCCTGATCTTTGTCTGCTATGTACTGAGCATTTCCCTGATGAAAGATATCAGGAGACTCTACTGCTATCACGGCGCGGAGCACAAGTGTATCAACTGTATTGAGAAAGGGCGGCCGCTGACGGTCAAGAACGTGATGCGAAGCTCCAGGCAGCACAAGCGCTGCGGCACGAGCTTTCTGCTCTTCGTGATGCTGGTGAGCGTGGTACTCTTCTTCTTTATCCGGGTGGAGAATCCGGTGTACCGCGTGCTGCTGCGGATTGCGCTGATCCCGGTGATTGCGGGCATCTCCTATGAGATCATCCGTCTGGCCGGCAGAAGCAGTAATATTTTGGTCAGAATCATTTCGGCGCCGGGAATGTGGCTGCAGCGCCTGACTACCAGGGAGCCGGACGAGAGTATGGTGGAGGTTGCCATCGCCGCGGTGGAGGCTGTCTTTGACTGGAAAGCCTATCTCTATGAGGCTTTCGGCTATGAGGTGGACGACTCCTGGCTGAAAGACGACGAAGAGCAGGCGGAAGATGAGGATGACGACGTAGTTGACGGAGACGGTGTATCTGATTGATCGGTTGGCTTTCACAATGGTGATAACATATGTTATATGATGAAAAGTTGACTTATGCCGATCTGTACCGGCAGGGCTGTGCGGCATTGAGAGAGGCAGGGATCGGGGAGGCGGAGACGGACGCGAGACTGCTGCTTGAATGGTGTCTGGGAACAGACCGCAGCACGCTGCTCGCCCACGGGGACCGCGGCGTGTCAGAGGCGGAGTACGAACGGTATGCGGACGTTGTCGACAGGCGTATGACGCATGTGCCGTTGCAGTATATCACAGGCGAGCAGGATTTTATGGGATTGACTTTTGCAGTCAATAAAAATGTCCTGATTCCCAGGCAGGATACGGAGATTCTGGCGGAGGAAGTGATGCGGCATCTGCATGACGGTATGCGCCTGCTGGATATGTGTACCGGCTCGGGCTGTATTCTGATCAGCCTCCTGCGCTATTCCAATGCCTGTACGGGCGTTGGCGTGGATCTCTCGGAGGAGGCGCTGTCGGTTGCGCGGGCCAACGCGGAGCGGATTTTGGGCGCGCAGGCTTTAGAGAAAGGCAGTATTGTGCTGTGGCAGGGAGATCTCTTTGCGGGAATGGACGAGAGGGAACGCTTTGACATCATTGTGTCCAATCCGCCCTATATCAAAACATCTGTTATAGAATCCCTGATGCCGGAGGTGCGGGAACATGAGCCCCTGGCGGCGCTGGACGGGCACGAGGACGGCCTGTTTTTTTATCGCCGCATCATCGCGGAGGCATGGCGTTTTCTGGCGGGCGGCGGTATGCTTTTTTTGGAGATCGGGTATGATCAGGGGGAGAGCGTCCGGCTGCTGATGGAGGAGGCCGGCTACCGGGAAATCGAAGTCGTCAGGGACTATGCGGGTCTGGACAGAGTCGTGTTTGGAGGGAAATATGTTTGATAAACTGGAAGATTTGCTGAGAAAATATGAGGAGATCATGAACGAGTTAAGCGAGCCTGCGATCGCGGACAATCAGGAGCGATTCCGCGCCCTGATGAAAGAACAGAGCGATCTGACCCCTATCGTGGACGCTTATCGGGAATACAAAAAATGCAATCAGGATATCGAGGACTCTCTCGCCATGCTGGAGGGTGAGTCGGACGGCGAGATGCGGGAAATGTTAAAGGAGGAGCTGGCAGGCGCAAAGAAGCGCGTGGAGGAGCTGGAGCATGAGCTGAAGATTCTTCTCCTGCCGAAAGATCCCAACGATGAGAAGAATGTGATTGTGGAGATCCGCGCGGGAGCGGGCGGCGATGAGGCGGCTCTCTTCGCGGCGGAGATTTATCGCATGTATGTGCATTATGCGGAGAGCAGACGATGGAAAGTGGAGACGGTGGAGGCCGAGGAGATCGGCATCGGCGGCATGAAGAGCGTCACATTTACGGTGGATGGACAGGGCGCGTACTCCGTGCTGAAGTATGAGAGCGGCGTACACCGCGTGCAGCGCGTGCCGGAGACGGAGAGCGGCGGCCGTATTCACACTTCTACGATCAGCGTGGCGGTGATGCCCGAGGTGGACGATGACATCGACATCGTGATTGATGACAAGGATATCCGGATCGATGTGATGCGCGCCTCCGGCAACGGCGGACAGTGCGTCAACACTACGGATTCCGCCGTCCGGCTTACCCACTATCCCACGGGGATTGTGATCTACAGCCAGACCGAGAAGTCGCAGATTCAGAATAAGGCCAAAGCGTTTGCCCTGCTGCGGGCGAAGCTCTATGATTTGGAGCAGCAGCAGAGACACGATGCGGAGGCGGAACTGCGCAGGAGTCAGATCGGTACAGGCGACCGCTCCGAGAAGATCCGCACTTACAATTTCCCGCAGGGGCGCGTCACGGATCACCGCATCAATCTGACACTCTACAAACTCGACAAGGTGATGGACGGCGACATCCAGGAAATCATCGACGCCTGCATCGCAGCAGATCAGGCGGCAAAACTGTCGAAGATGAATGAAGAGTAGAAAGGCCTGATCTGCACAGATCAAGGCGGTAAAACTCAGTAAGATGAACGAAGCGTAGAAGGGCCTGATCGGCACAGATCCCAGGCCGCAAAGCTTTCCAAGATGAACGAAGATTGAGGTAAGATACGATGAGAAAAAAAGAACTGGCCCTCGCGGTCATCGACCGCCTGAAAGCGGCATATCCTGACGCGGACTGCTCACTGGAGTATGATCAGGCGTGGAAGCTGCTTGTCAGTGTGCGGCTGGCGGCGCAGTGTACCGACGCCAGAGTCAATGTGGTGGTGGAGAAGCTGTATGAGAAGTACCCCGATGTGCCCTCTCTCGCGGCCGCGCCGGTGGAGGAGATCGAGCGGATTGTGCATCCCTGCGGCCTTGGCAACAGTAAGGCCAGAGATATCAGCGCCTGTATGAAGATGCTGCTGGAAGAGTACGGCGGCAGGGTGCCGGACGATTTTGACGAGCTTTTGAAGCTGCCGGGCGTGGGCAGAAAGAGTGCCAACCTCATCATGGGCGACGTGTTTGGCAGGCCGGCCATCGTGACGGACACCCACTGTATCCGCCTCTGCAATCGTATCGGCCTGGTGGACGGCGTGACGGAGCCGAAGAAAGTGGAGATGGCGCTGTGGAAGATCATTCCGCCCCAGGAGGGAAACGACTTCTGTCATCGGCTCGTATGGCACGGGCGGGAAGTCTGCACGGCGCGGACAGCACCGTACTGCGACAAATGCTGCCTGCAGGATATCTGCGGACAGCACGGTGTCAGGCAAAAAGGATAGCGGAGCGCACGGGCATGGCACGGTGGTCACGGGATCGGCACGTCGAAAGGGCCGTTGTCGCCCTGCTCGGCGGCCAGTACCTTGTGCGTGCGGTAATAAGTGGGCGTGCAGCCCAGAAATTTCTTGAAAATCTTATTGAAGTAACTCGTGTTATTAAATCCAACCGACAAAGCTAAATCCGAGACAGACAGCGGGTCGTCAGGGTGTGCCATCATTTTTTTGGTCGCCTCGAAGATGCGGTATTTCATCAGATACTCAAAGGGTGTCATCTGCAGGGTGCGCGCGAAACACCGGCAGCACTCGCTCTTGCTGATGTGCACGCTCTGGGCAATCTCGTCTAAGGAGATCGGCTCGGCGTGATGCGTGCGGATGAAGAGCATGGCCTCTTTGACCCGCTGCTCGTCCAGCGACACATGGGGCGGAGGCGCGGTGTCATACTGCGGCAGCTTGCCGATCAGCTCCGACCAGAAGCGGCACAGATGCCCTTTGGTGGCGATCTCATAGCCGAAAGGTTTCGTCAGGTTGACGGCGATGGCATCGTTGATCGCATCCAGCATACGCTCATGCCATGCGTTGGACTCGTTCAGGATCAGCACTTTGAACAAACGGAAATTCTGCACCGGCAGCAGGAACTGGGTCTGCAGATAATTGCTCTTGTGCCCGAACAGAAAATCCGGATGGAACACGAAAGAATAGAACGTGCAGTTCTCACGGTTCTGCGAGACGATAGAGTGCATGACATTCTGGTTGATGATGATGCCCTGGCCCGGTTTCAGCGTGTAGGAGCCGTCGTCGGTGGACACTTCCGCCAGACCGTCGTTGATGATCAGTACCTCCATCTCCTCGTGCCAGTGCCAGCGGATCCGGTTCATATAGGATCTGTGCAGATCCAGGAAGAAGACGTTGACGGGATAATCCAGAGAACCGAACTCCGTGCGGGTACGCAGGTTGTCATATATGCCGTCCGGCGCGTCTTCCAGAGCAGGATGACTCGGACGGTCAATAGAGAGCAGATCGTCGGGAACCGCTGCCTTGGAAGTCGTGTGTGATACTGTCTCGGTGTTTGATGCTGCATTCATGATTCCGCTCTCCTTTCGTACAGTTATCTCTATCTTATCACGGACAAAAGAGGCCCGTCAAAGTGACTTTTTTCCTATTTTTTGCATATCGTATGGTAGCGGTGGGAAAGGAGAGGGTCATGGATTCGCAAAAAAATGAAAATCTGCTGAATCTCGCGCTGGATGTGACTGCGGCGGAGAGGGCGCGGCTGCCGGAGCTGGAGGCGGGTTATGACAGGACAGGGCGCTCGTGGGAAGTGATTGTGAAATATCACGGTTCCCTGCGGGAATTGGAGGCGGTCGGGATAGAGGTGGAGGAGTTGATTGCGGGGTACGCGATCCTGACGGTGCCGGAGTCGGAGATGGCGCTTCTGGCGGCCGTAGAGCAGATTGAGTATGTGGAGAAACCGAAACGGCTGTTTTTTGAGGATGCCGCGGGAAACAGCGCCTCGTGCTGCGCGCCGGGCAGCGCGGCGTACGGGAGTCTGACGGGGCGCGGCGTGCTGGTGGCCGTCATAGATTCGGGGATCAGTTATTTTAATCAGGATTTTCGCAGGGCGGACGGGACAACCAGAATACGGTATCTGTGGGATCAGGTGTTGGGCAGGGAATTCGATGAAGCGCAGATCAACGAAGCGCTTCTTACGGGCAGCAGGCAGCAGGCCCAGCGGCTTGTACCCAGCATGGACGTCTCGGGGCACGGCACGGCGGTGGCGGGGATCGCGGCCGGAGGGGGAGGGCTCGGCGGGAGCGCATACGCCGGCGTGGCCAGAGAGAGCGATCTTTTGGTGGTACGGCTGGGGACGCCCCGTGAGGATTCCTTTCCGCGGACGACGGAGTTGATGCGAGCGGTGACTTATGTAGTCAATAAAGCGGTGGAATTACAGATGCCTGTGGCGGTCAACTTAAGCTTTGGCAATACTTACGGCGCGCACAATGGCACTTCCCTGTTGGAGCGTTTTCTGGACAATATTGCGGAGATCGGCAGAAACGTCATCTGTGTCGGCAGTGGCAACGAGGGGGCATCCGGCGGCCATGTGAGCGGGAATATCCTGTCCGGTGAGGCGCGGGAAGAACTGATTGTCGGCGGATATGAGACAGGGCTTAACGTGCAGCTCTGGAAAGAGTACGCGGACAGGTTTGAAGTGACACTCATGTCGCCTGCCGGAGATACGTTTACGGTGGATACTGACCGTTCGGGTAAACAGGTCTGGCGGCTGGGAAGAACGAAAATCCTTCTGTATAATGGGGAACCGGCTCCCTATCTGACCGCGCAGGAGATTTATTTTGCGCTGCTCCCCGCAGAGGAGGGAGGTTACATCGACGGCGGCGTCTGGACTTTTTTGCTTGCGCCGCGCCGGACAGTGACGGGCGGGTATACGTTCTACCTGCCATCAGAGACGGTCAGGAACGAGAGCACACGCTTCGTCAGGCCGACGCCGGATGTGACGCTGACGATCCCGTCCACGGCGTCCAGGGTCATTACTGTGGGCGCCTATGATCCCCGCTATGAGGCATATGCGGATTTTTCGGGCAGAGGATATCCAGGACAGGGCGGCCGCCCGGCAGACTCTCTCGTGAAACCGGACCTGGTCGCGCCAGGTGTCGATGTATTTGCGCCGGACAGAGACGGCGGCTATACGGCTGTGACGGGGACTTCTTTCGCGGCGCCCTACGTGACAGGGGCGGCGGCGCTTCTGATGCAGTGGGGGATCGTGGAGGGGCATGACCCGTATCTGTACGGGGAGAAAGTGAAAGCCTATCTCAGAAAAGGCGCGCAGCCGATCCGCGGCGAGACGGCCTATCCGAATGCGCGGGTCGGCTACGGTTCACTGTGTATCGCTGACAGCATACCGCTCTGAGGGGTCATTTGGCGCAGAAAGCGCAGTATCCTTTGCCCTCTATACTGAACAGGAGGCTGTGGGGCGGGTAGGTCTTGTCGAAAGTGCGGACGAACTGCTCCATGGTCATGAGGTCGTTTCGCTCCAGCAGGAATTTTTTGTCCTGCATCAAGTGCGGGCGCAGCTTTTCCGCCAGCTGTTCCGACAGGATTTTCATGGCGGAGCAGGCGGTCTGATCCAGACGCTGGAAATCCTGCGACAGAATCTCGCTCAGCGTTTTGAGCACGAGAGATTCCTCGTATACGAAGTAGAACTGCAGCATGGATTTGTCCATGGCGAGATAGTTCAGGCGGTAGCACAGTGTCCTGCCGGTGGCAAAATCTTCGCCGCCATAGTGGCTGCTGACGAGCCGCACGTCTGCATGGCACATTGCCTCCAGCGACCGGCCGAGTGTTTCGGCCAGCGCATCGCTCTCGCCGTCAGGCGTCTCCCCGACCCATTTGCTGCTGCCACGGCCGGTGATGGCATAGTCCTCGATCATGATGTGGGCGTTCAGCCAGCCGATGCAGATTCCCAGAAAATGGCACACCGCCTCTTTGGAATAGTTTTGTGCTTCCAGCTCCTCCTCGAGGGCCGGGAGCGTCTTGTCGCGCATGTTGTCATGCAGGCGCTTGTGCATGGGAAGACCTGCGTAACCGATCGAAGCCATATAGGCCTCCTCGTCCGCGAAGTGCTTCAGCGCATAGTTCTTGAAATATTTGATGCCCTCCCTGCAGGCGTGCTGCTGCTTCGCCTCGTCCTCGTTGAGGCTGACCAGCTTGCCCACGATGGAAAAAAGTCTCTCGTGTGCCCGGTCGATCGAGTCCACGCCGATGCGGAAGCGGTCGTTCCATTTAATCTCGTTTGGCATGGGGCGTTCCTCCCTGTGTTTTATGCCGCGCCGCACGCGGCGGGGTCAGCTGAGCGTGAAGTTGTTCACGATGTCTTTCAGGCTGTTCGCGTAGTCGATGGTCCGGTTGACCATGTTGTAGGTATCCTCCGCCAGAGAGACGAAGTTGGTATTGTTGTCCACTACGTTTGACACGCCCACGGAAGTCTCGGAGATCGAGCCGTTGATCTGTGCCAGCGCGTCGGTGATATTGTTAATCGTGCGGTTCAGTTCGTCGATGGAGACGTCGATATCCGACATCGTGCGGTTGACAAATTTAGCGTCGTCCGTGTACTGCTCACTGATCTGCATGAAGTTTTCGTAATCTGCGAGGACGGTCTGATCCAGAAATTCCAGGGCGGCGTTCAGGCTCGATTCCATCTGGCCGACGGCCGCGTTGACTTCCGTCACGATCTGCGTGATGCCGCTTACGGTCTGGGAAGACTGTTCCGCCAGTTTGCCGATTTCGTCCGCTACAACCGCGAAGCCGCGGCCCTGTTCGCCGGCTCTCGCCGCCTCGATGGAGGCGTTGAGGGACAGCAGGGAGGTCTGGCTGGCGATATCCATGATGTTTTTGGCCAGTTCGTTGATCCTGGACACCGCACGGGAGCGCTCGATGGCGACCTCGGAGGCGCTCTTGACGGACTCATACATATCCTTGGTGCGGCTGCTGGCCTGTCTGGTATCCGCTTTCAGTTTCTCGGCGCGGTTCATGATCTCCTCGGACAGGGAGACGCCTTCCTGCGCTTTTGTCGTGATGTCAGATGTGTTCTGCCCGATCTCCTGCACTTCACTGCTGATAGACTGCGTGTTGAAAGCGGTCTGTTCCATGCTGGCTGAGAGCTGCTCGGCGGTGGCGGAGTTGCTGTTGGCGTTGTCGTTCACCGTGGCGGCGATTCGGTGCAGTTCCTCCGCACTCTCGCTGATGCGCTCCGAGGTGGAGGAGATATCGCGCATCATATGGCTGAAAGACTGACGCATCTTTTGTACGGCGCGGCTCATCTCGCCTGTCTCGTCTCTGTGGTTTAAGAGCGGATGGTAGGAGTCGTCCTGCGAGATATCCAGATCCGCCGTCTTGCTGATGACCTTGGTTACCACCTTGATCGGGGTGGTGATGGTTCCCGCGAAGATGAAGCCGAGCACCATGAAGATGGCGATGATGATCAGGCAGATGGCAGCGCTGATCACGACGGCGCGCTGCCGCATACTGTTGATCGGGTCCAGAATGACGTCCTGATCCACCACGAGGCAGAGAATCCAGTGGTTCAGCGACGATACGTTGTAGGCGATATACTGGCCGGCCTCGTCGTCGGTCGTCAGCTGCACGGAGGGAGCGGTGCCCGCCGCGATCTGCTCTGCCAGCGCCGCGGTGATGGGGCTCGCCGATTTCGTGCCGATCAGGCTCTCGTCGGGATGGTAGATATAGACGCCGTTGCTGTCAAGCAGGCAGGCATAGCTGGAATCCGAACCGTACACGCTGATGTCTGTGAGCGCATCCGCAAAGAGAGATACTTTGACGTTTGTAAAGAGAACGCCGGAGAGCGTCTCGTCGTCGAAGTGGCTCCTCTGGGGCACGCCGATGGAGATCATCGGCTCGCCGGTCGCCTCGTCAAAGAAGACGTCGCTCTGTGCCGGCGCATTGTTTTCCGTAATATATTGTACAAACGGCTCCTCGCCGTAGGGGATTCCCTCCAGGCTCTCGTCCGTGCTGGCGAGGACGGTCATACCGCTGCCCGCCACGTAGCTGATGCTGTCGTGTGTGTCGTTGGCCTCCAGATATTTGTTCAGTGAGGCGTGCACTTCGTTGGAGAATTTGTCGCCCTCGTTGACGCTGAAGACATAGAAATTCTCTGAGTTGTCCAGATAGGTCATGGTGGAGTTGTACTTCTCGATCGACTCATCGATACCGCGGCCATATGCGCTGACTATCTCGGTCAAAGAATCTTCCGTATAATCGACAAGCGTGTCATGCGCCATGCCCGTCAGGGAAGTGAAATTCACGATGATCGCGGCGATCACGGCGACCGTGACGAAGAGTATGGTGATCAGGGCGATCTTGGTCTGTATGGACGAGAGCTTTTTGGACATTTCCGGAACCTCCTGTGTCTGCAGTGTAAATATTTTTCTTATCGTATCATATTTTAGCCGCGGATAACAGATACTTTTGAAAAGAAATTTAACATTGAAAGGCAGCGCTTTTTGCGGTATGATGTGAGAGGAACGGGGAAAAAGACGTAAGACCCGGAACAGAGGGAGAATATCGATGAGAGAGGAACTGGCGGCAATCGGCGTGGAATACGACGAGGTACTCAAACGCTTTATGGGCAAGGAGGACTTCTATCTGCGCATGCTGAAGAAATTTTTGGATGATAAGAATTATGACGGCCTGAAGCAGTCGGTGGCGGACTGCGACTGGAAGACGGCGTTCAACCATGCGCATACGGTTAAGGGCCTGTGCGGCAATCTCGGCCTGGGTGGTATCCTGGAACATATCGCGCCGCTGACGGAGGAACTGCGCCATGAGCCGTACGATGAGGGTAAGATCCGGGACTATATGGTGCAGGCGGATCAGGCGTATGAGCAGACCGTCGCTGTGATTCGTTCCCTGTAGGAGCGGCGCGCGGTACGGAGATGGATGGGAGAGAGCCGGCGGGCAGGCGGCTCTCTTGTTTTACGCGGTGTTGGGGTGAATCGGAAAATGACGGTTATCTTATGCGCGCTGGCATTGCTTTCTTTCGGCTACGGCGTCGTCGTGCTTATGGCCGGGTCGGGCAGCAGGTTTTATCTGATCTGGTGGCTTTGCGCCGGGTTTTTGGCGGTGCTTGCGCTTCTTACCCATATGGCGATATGGCGGAGAATGCCGGCGGCGGCCGGGCGGGTGTGCCTTGCGATCGTCTTGTTTGGCACGGCGGTCTTTGCGGTGTTGGAGGGACTGGCTTTCAGCGGTTTCGGGCAGACGGGCCAGGCCGGGCTCGACTACATCATCGTGCTGGGAGCGCAGGTGCGGGAGTCGGGACCGAGTGTGGTGCTGCGGTACCGGCTGGATGCGGCTTACGACTATCTGACAGCGAATCCGGACACGCTCTGCATCCTGTCGGGCGGGCAGGGCGGCAACGAACCCTGCAGCGAGGCGGAGGGAATGTACCGCTATCTGACGGCGCGCGGCATTGCGAAAGAACGGCTTATCAGGGAGGATCAGTCCACGGACACATCGGAGAACATCGCCTACAGTATGAGGCTGATCGGAGATGCGGATGCGGGCGTGGGGATCGTGACGAACAACTTCCATGTTTTTCGCGGGGTGCGGCTCGCCAGGGCGGCCGGCCTGAAGAACGTCTGCGGGATCGCCGCAGATTCCACGCCGCTGTACCTGCCGAACAACATGACCAGAGAGGCTTTCGGCATTATGAAAGATCTTGTGGGCGGCAATCTGTTCTAAGCCGCGCTTGGAATCGGACGCGCGATGTGGTACTATGGTGAGGAGGAAGATCATCGGTGAAGCGGAGACTCTTTCACTGCCTTTCATGGTGCGATGAAGAGGCGGGACGCGAAAGAGCATGGCGGGAAAGAGATCGGAATATGGCGAAGGGGAAGAACACAGGAGAACTCTATAGGAACAGGCGCAGACTGCGGACGGCCGCGCTGCTTGTGGCCGCGGCGGCGCTTTTTGCCGGCTGCGGGGAGGAGACGCCCAGTTACACGCAGCAGGGCATGGAGGCGGTCCGCGCGCTGGACTATGCGGGGGCGCTGGACTGTTTTCGGCAGGCGCAGGATGCGGGGGAAGACGAGCAGCTGATCTGCCGCGGCATGGGGATTGCGTATCTGGGGCAGACGAAGTACGAGGATGCCGTATCCTGGCTGGAGGCGGCGCTTAAGGCCGGCGGCAGCAGCGCGCAGGACATTGATTTTGACATCAATTACTATCTGGCGACGGCCTATTACAAGGCGGGACGGCCGCAGGATGCCATCAGGGCGTACGACGCGATACTGGCGCTGCGGCCGCGGGAGAAGAACGCCTATTATCTGCGCGGGCTGGTCAAATTGTCCGGCGGCAGTTTTGAGGAGGCCCAGACGGATTTCGGCCAGGCGGTCGCGCTGGACAGCAGGGACTACGACCAGATGATACGCATCTATATGGCCCTGGAAGAGTACGGTTACAAGGATGCCGGGCTGGTCTATCTGCAGAGCGCGCTGACGGAGAACGAGAAGTCCATCTCGGATTATGATATGGGGCGTATCTGCTATTATATGGGAGATTACGATAACGCCAGGGACTACCTGACCAGGCTCAAGCCTGCCACGGATTACGGCGCGGCGCTGTATCTCGGCAGAACCTATGAGGCGCTGGGAGACTATAACTACGCTTCCGGCATCTACGCGGACTACACACAGAATGACCAGAGCAAGGCGGAGATCTACAATCAGCTGGGGCTGTGCAGGATGAAGATGGGCGAGTACGAGGAAGCGCTGACGGCATTTCAGGCGGCGATGAACATCGAGGACAACGGCATGATGCAGACGCTCAAATTCAATGAGATTGTCACTTACGAGTATATGCGGGATTACAAGACCGCCGCCGCGCTCATGAGCAGCTATCTGCAGTCCTATCCGGACGACGCGGCCGCAAAGCGTGAATATGCGTTTTTGCAGACGAGATGAGATTGACAAGGAATAACGGACAATGGTACTATTTTGCTATACCTATTTTCAGGAGGAGGGAAAGACGGAATGGAGAGTACGTTTATCAGAGTAAAGGGTATCATCAAGAAAGACGATAAGTATCTTTTGATCAAAAGATGGGTGGACGACCGCATTCCGGATCCTTTCGTCTGGGAATTCATCGATGCCGAGGTGAAGCACGGCGAAGCGCCGGATGATACGATGCACCGCGCGATCAGGGATCTTTTGTCGGTGGAGGGATCCATCGACAGGATTGTCTATACCTGGTCGAATATGCTGGGTGACACCCACTGTGTCGGCATTGCCTATCTGTGCTCCATCAAGGAGGAGGACGAGGACAACATCGTGCTCCCGGAAGATTACGGGGAGTGGATCTGGGTTGGCAGAGATGAATTTTCCTATTATATTGAGAATCAATATGTACTGCAGGATCTGGAAGGAAAAGAGTTATGATAGATAAGCTGATTGCAGGCATTCGGAAAACACAGGCGCCTATTGTGGTCGGGCTGGATCCCACCCTGAAGTTCGTCCCGGAGCACATCCGCAGGAAAGCTTTCGGAGAGTACGGGGAGACGATGAAAGGCGCGGCGGAGGCGGTCTGGCAGTTTAACAGGGCGATTGTCGATGCAATCTGTGATCTGGTTCCGGCCGTGAAACCACAGATCGCCATGTACGAGCAGTTTGGCGTCGAGGGGCTGATCGCTTTTCAGAAGACCGTGGACTACTGCCGGGAGAAAGGGCTCATCGTGATCGGCGACGTGAAGCGCGGCGACATCGGTTCGACCTCCGAGGCTTACGCGGTGGGACATCTGGGACAGGTCAGGGTCGGCGATACCCTGTGCAGAGGGTTTGACGAGGATTTTGTGACCGTGAATCCCTATCTGGGGTCGGACGGTGTGAAGCCTTTTATCAAAGTGTGTCAGGAAGAGAAGAAAGGCATCTTCGTGCTGGTGAAGACCTCGAACCCCAGCAGCGGGGAATTTCAGGACAGGCTCGTGAAAGACGGGGACGGGAAAGAGCGGCCGCTCTATGAGATCGTGGGCGAACAGGTAGCCGCCTGGGGCGCGGAGTGCATGGGCGCATCCTACAGCAATGTGGGTGCCGTGGTGGGCGCGACCTATCCGGAGCAGGGCAGGATCCTGCGTTCGATCATGCCGAAAGCTTTTATTCTCGTGCCGGGATACGGCGCGCAGGGCGGCAGGGGCGCCGATCTGGTGCATTTCTTTCATGAGGACGGGCTGGGCGCCATTGTCAATTCCTCCCGCGGGATTATCGCGGCGTACCAGCAGGAGCAGTATGCCAGATACGGCGAGGAGAACTTTGCGGACGCGTCCAGGGCGGCGGTGCTCGCTATGAAAGAGGATATCACGCAGGCGCTTGCGGCGAGAGGATAGAGGCGCGGTGCGGGGAGGCGGAACGATGGAGACATACAAGCAGGAATTTATCGCGTTTATGGTGGACAGCCAGGTGCTCAAGTTCGGTGATTTTACACTGAAGAGCGGCAGAAAATCCCCCTTTTTTATGAATGCGGGCGCCTATGTGACGGGAGCGCAGCTTAAGAAACTGGGGGAATACTATGCGAAAGCGATCCACGACAGGTACGGGCTGGATTTTGACGTGCTGTTCGGGCCGGCGTACAAGGGCATTCCGCTCTCCGTGGCGACGACGATGGCAATAAGCGAGCTGTACGGCAGGGAGGTTCGTTACTGTTCCAACCGCAAGGAAGTGAAAGATCACGGGGATACGGGCATCCTGCTCGGCAGTAAGCTGCAGGACGGCGACAGAGTAGTGATCATCGAGGACGTGACGACATCGGGCAAGTCCATCGAAGAGACGTTCCCGATCCTCAAGAGCCAGGCGGATGTGGAGATCAGAGGATTGATGGTTTCGCTGAACAGGATGGAGCGCGGGCTGGACAGTGAAAAGAGCGCGCTGCAGGAGATTCAGGACAAATACGGATTCGAGACGGGCGCTATCGTGACAATGGCGGAGGTTGTGGAATGTCTGTACAATAAACCCTATCGGGGAACGGTCTATATCGACGATACAGTAAAGGCGGCGATTGACGCATACTATGAGCAGTACGGCGCAAAGTGAGCGGCCAGGCGGATCGGTCACAGAACGGGAAAGGATGTTGCATATGGAAGAGAAAACTTATAAGACGATGGGCGGCTCCGGCGCGCTGAGCATCGCGGTCGGCGTGATCGTGCTGGTAGTCGGCATAACGAGCGGCGTGCTGCTCTTAATCAGCGGTGCGAAGCTTCTGGCGGGAAGAAGCAAGATTCTGTTCTAATCGGAGAGACAAAGGATGAATGGGTATTTTCGGACGGACGAAGATGCCCATTTCAAACGTTTGCGGGGGCTTGTATCATGGCTAAGAAGAACAGCTATATGTTCACAAACAGGGAACATTCACGCAAGGGGATTATGTCCACGATTCTGGGGACAATCTCACTGGCTACGCTGGCGTACGCCGTCGTCATGAGTTATCTGAAAGCGGGTGATGTCCCTGTACAGTACGGCGCGGCGGCGCTGCTGGTGATGCTTTTCGCGTTCGCGGGGATTGTGCTCGGCCTGCTTGCACGGACGGAGCGGGATAAGTTTTACCTGTTCAGTTACATCGGCATCGCCCTGAATGTGCTGGCACTGGCTGCAATCAGCGTGATCCTCTATGCCGGCGCCTACGCATAGCAGAGAGAGCGGGCTTTAGGGAAGATAAGGACGACAAATGGCGGAAAGGAAAGAGGAGCAGATGGAAGAGAGCTGTCTGTCCGGGGAGGACAGGGAAGATTGGGAAGCGGAGCGCTGCGCGCTGGCGCTCGGGCGGATCGCACAGATACCGGAAGAGTCGGTCTGCGGGGAGGCGCTGCAGGCATACTTTGCGCATATGGCGGCGTTTGTGCTGCTGGCGGACAGGGCATGGCGCATCGTGGAGAGCGGGGAACTCAGGCGCATGACGCTGCGGGAACTGGAGGCGCTTAACCGTGAACTCTACGGGGATATCCTGCCGGAACATTACGGGGCAAGCTATGCCAATCCGGATTACGCCGCCGCCTGTCTGGGGGAGACGTTCGGGCAGATGCTCTCTTTCCTCTGCGCCGAGCTGCGGGGTATGATTCCGGCAGCTTTCGAGCAGAAGCGGTTCGATATGGTGATCCGCATGGAACTGCTGCTGGAGGTGTATCAGGCTTTTGTCTGTGCCGCACAGGAGAATACGGATCCGAACGGAGCGCGGGGCGGGGAACAGGCACAGCCGCAGCCGGAGGAGATACGGCAGATATTATACTGGTACGTGAGTGATTACTGTGAGCCGGCGGCTCTCGACAGGACGGCGGGGCTCCTGTGCCCGGAGCGGGATTTTGCCTGCCGGATCGTGATGGAGAGCGACTTGAGCGATCCTCGTTATCTCTATTATTATGGCGAGTACGTGACGGAGAATGAAATCAGGACGGCCGAACATCTGGCGCGGATGCCGGAAGAAAAAATCAGGCTGATGGCCGATACCTACACGGAGGGATATCGGATCGGCTTCGAGGCGGGCAATAAGGATATCTCGATCAAGAAGACGGTGAATATCCGCTATGCACTGGGGTTTGAGCGGATGATCCGGCAGGCGGTGATGAATTTTGACCGGATTGGTCTGCGCCCTGCCATCTATCGTGCCGGCGCCAATATCTTTCAGGGACGGAGTGTGGAGAAGAACGGTTTCTTCGGGGCGAACCCGAACAGACAGTTCGACTACGACCATAGGGAAGATATGGCGCTGATTCTGGATAAGCCGCTGGTGGAACGCAGGCTGGAGTGCATGAAAAACGCCTACGAACGCTACCGGGCGGAGGCGGCCGTATTCGGCGGTCCGGCGGTGGTGGAGATCTTCGGGGAGAAGCCTTTTGCGCCGCAGACGAAAGAGACGGCCTGCAGACTGAGCGACAGGCAGCAGAAGCTGTCGGTGGAGTATGCCGTCAAGGCAGGGGCACTGCAGAACGAATATATTCCGGGTGAGGAGAGGAGTTTTACGATCATCGCGTTTCCCGTGCCGGATATCGGTGCTCGCTATGAGGAAATCTTCGACGATATCGTGCGCATCAACACGCTGGATTACAGGCTGTATCAGGGCATCCAGCAGAAACTCATCGATGCGCTGGATACGGGATTGACCGTAATGGTCAAAGGGAAAGGCGCCAACAGGACGGATATGATGGTCAGACTGCACGAACTGCAGGATCCCACGGCGGAGACGAACTTTGAGAACTGCGTGGCGGATGTGAACATTCCCGTGGGTGAAGTCTTCACCTCGCCGATGCTTGCAGGGACGGCGGGAACTCTGCATGTGACGCGGGTGTTCTTAAACGGGCTGGAGTACAGAGATCTGTGGCTGCGCTTCGAGGACGGTATGGTTGCGGACTATGGCTGCGCCAATTTCCCGACCGGGGAGGAGAACCGCAAATACATCAAGGACAACGTGCTCTTCCACCACGACACGCTGCCGCTCGGAGAATTTGCGATCGGCACGAACACCACGGCCTATATGGCGGCGCGCAGATACGGCATCGAGGACAAGCTGCCGATTCTGATTGCGGAGAAGACGGGGCCGCACTTTGCGGTGGGAGACACCTGCTATTCTCATGCCGAGGATGTGCGGGTCTGCAACCCGGATGGCAAGGAGATCATCGCCAAAGACAACGAAGTGTCACTCTTGCGCGACACGGATGTCAGCAAGGCGTATTTCCAGTGCCATACGGACATTACGATCCCTTATGACGAGCTGGGAGAAATTTCTGTATTGACCAGTGAGGGAAAACAAATCTTCATTATCCGAGACGGTCAATTTGTCCTGGAGGGGTGTGAAGAACTGAACCGGGCGTTCCGGGATGTTTGAGCGGGCACATGGGTACGCCGATTGTGAGGATAATCACAGAAATGATGGTTGCGTATTGACGGAAAATCTAGTACACTAATTATAAGTATTGCTATGCGCTGCCACAAGATATTGTGGTGCGGCGATGGCAGTGCGGATGTCCGGACGCGTTTTGGGCTGTGTGCCGCGGACGGAGTTTGCTCACATGATTCTTACAAAAATAAGGAGGAGTGGCACATATGGCACAGGTTGGCATTGTGATGGGCAGCGATTCTGATATGCCCGTTATGGCGAAAGCGGCGGATATCCTGGAAGATCTGGGCATTTCCTATGAGATGAAGATCATTTCCGCCCACAGGGAACCCGACGTGTTTTATGAATATGCGAAGAGCGCCGAGGAGAAAGGGTTTAAGGTGATCATCGCGGGGGCGGGCAAGGCGGCGCATCTGCCGGGCATGTGTGCGGCGATCTTTCCGCTGCCGGTGATCGGTGTGCCGATGAAGACTTCCGATCTGGGCGGGGTGGATTCCCTGTATTCCATCGTGCAGATGCCGTCCGGCATTCCGGTGGCGACGGTGGCCATCGGCGGCGGACAGAATGCGGGCATTCTGGCGGCGAAGATTCTGGCGACGTCCGATCCGGCGCTGCTGCAGAGACTGAAAGATTATGCCCGGAGCCTGAAAGAGAGCGTACAGAGGAAAGACGCGAAACTGCAGGAGACGGGATACAGAAATTATCCGGGCAATTGACGGGACGAGAGGCATTGGAGGTAGGAGATGGATTACAAGACAGCAGGCGTGGACATTGAGGCGGGATATCGGTCGGTGGAACTGATGAAACGCCACGTAAAGGGGACAATGCGGCCGGAAGTGCTGGGCGGACTGGGCGGATTCTCGGGCGCGTTTTCCATGGCGAAGATTAAGCAGATGGAGGATCCCGTACTGCTGTCGGGTACGGATGGTGTCGGCACGAAGATCAAGCTGGCGTTTTTGTTAGACCGGCACGATACGGTGGGAATCGACTGCGTGGCCATGTGCGTCAACGACGTGGCGTGCGCCGGCGGCGAGCCGCTGTTCTTTCTCGATTACATAGCCTGCGGCAGGAATTATCCCGAGAAGATCGCCGCCATTGTCGGCGGTGTGGCGGAGGGATGTAAACAGGCGGGCGCCGCGCTGATCGGCGGAGAGACGGCGGAGCATCCGGGGCTGATGCCGGAGGACGAGTACGATCTCGCGGGGTTTGCGGTGGGCGTGGCGGATCGGAAGAATCTGATCACGGGCGAACACATCAGGCCGGGCGACAGACTGATCGGCATCGCTTCGTCCGGTGTGCACAGCAATGGTTTTTCCCTTGTCCGCAAAGTCTTTGAGATGACGAGAGAGAGTCTTGACACTTATTATGAAGAGCTGGGCGCGACGCTGGGCGAAACGCTGCTTACCCCTACGAGAATCTATGTCCGGGCACTGAAAGCGGTGAACGAGGCGGGCATTACTGTCAAGGGCTGCAGTCATATCACAGGCGGCGGCTTCTATGAGAATATCCCCAGAATGCTGCCGGAGGGTGTGACGGCGGTGGTACATAAGGACAGTTACCCGATTCCGCCGATCTTTGCGCTGCTGCAGAAAAAAGGCAGTCTGGAAGAGAAGATGATGTACAATACCTATAATATGGGGCTCGGCATGGTGCTGGCGGTGGACGCGGCGGATGCGGAGCGGACGATAGCGGCGCTTGAGGGCGCGGGCGAAAAAGCCTATGCGGTCGGTGAAATCGTGGCCGGTGAGCGGGAGGCCGTCGTCCGCTGACGAAACGATACGGAAAGGCGCGCGGCAGGATGGGCGGCTGTGATCTGCGGCTGTGAAACGCCGCGCGGAGAGAGAAGAGATGTTTAAGATAGCGGTGTGCGTGTCGGGAGGCGGCACGAATCTGCAGGCGATCATAGACGGTGTGCGGCAGGGAGTGATCCCGAATACGGAAATCGTCAGAGTGATCAGCAACAATCAAAACGCCTATGCGCTGGAGCGGGCAAGGCTGGCGGGGATTGACGCGGTGTGCATCTCGCCCCGCAGCTATGAGAGCAGAGAGCTGTTTAACGAGGCGCTGCTGGCCGCGGTGGACGAGGCGGCGCCGGATCTCATTGTGCTGGCCGGCTTTCTGGTGGTGCTGCCGCCTGCGATGATACGGAAATACGAACACAGGATCATCAATATCCATCCGTCCCTGATCCCCGCTTTCTGCGGAACGGGATATTACGGGCTCAAAGTGCATGAGGCGGCGCTCGCCCGAGGCGTAAAGGTGACGGGGGCCACAGTGCATTTCGTGGACGAGGGAACGGACACGGGACCGATCATCATGCAGAAAGCCGTGGCGGTCAGGCAGGGCGATACGCCGGAGCTGCTGCAGCGGCGCGTGATGGAAGAGGCGGAGTGGATCATTCTGCCCGCAAGCATTGCGCTGATGGCGGAGGGCAGGATATCGGTGGAAGACGGACAGGCAAAGATCACGGACGGAGAAAGGTGAGGAAGCGGAAGAATGAAACTATTGATTGTAGGCGGCGGCGGAAGAGAGCACGCGATCGCGCAGTGCGTGGCGAAAAGTCCCAGAGCGGATAAGATCTACTGTGCGCCCGGCAATGCGGGAATCGGACAGATTGCGGAGTGTGTGCCGATCGGCGCGATGGAATTTGAGAAGCTGACGGCTTTCGCTGTGGAAAAAAAGATTGATCTGGTCATCGTCGGACCCGATGATCCGCTGGCCGGCGGGCTGGTGGATGTGATGGAGGCCGCGGGACTGCGCGTCTTCGGGCCGCGGAAGAATGCGGCAATCCTGGAGGGCAGCAAGGCTTTTTCCAAGGATCTGATGAAAAAGTACCATATCCCCACGGCGGCATATGAGAACTTCGACGATCCAGAGGCGGCGCTTGCCTATCTCGAACAGGCAAAGATGCCGGTTGTGCTCAAGGCGGACGGACTGGCGCTGGGCAAGGGCGTGCTGATCTGCCAGAACCTCGAGGAGGCGAAAGCGGGCGTCAGGACGATCATGCAGGATAGGAAGTTCGGTGATGCCGGCAGCCGCATGGTAATCGAGGAATTTATGACAGGCAGGGAGGTTTCGGTTCTCTCTTTTGTGGACGGCAAAACGATTAAGATCATGTCCTCCGCGCAGGATCACAAGCGTGCCAGAGACGGCGATCAGGGGCTGAACACGGGCGGCATGGGTACTTTTTCACCCAGTCCGTTTTATACCAAAGAGGTGGATGCGGCCTGCCGCAGGTATATCTATCAGGCGACGGTGGACGCCATGGCGGCGGAGGGCCGTCCTTTTCAGGGCGTTATCTTCTTCGGCCTGATGCTGACGCAGGACGGCCCCAAAGTGCTGGAGTACAATGCCAGATTTGGCGATCCGGAGGCACAGGTGGTGCTGCCGCGCATGAAGAACGATATCATTGATGTGATGGAGGCCTGCATCGACGGCACACTGGACCGGATCGACCTGCAGTTCGAGGACAACGCGGCGGTCTGTGTGGTGCTGGCGTCGCAGGGTTATCCGGAAGCCTATGACAAAGGGCTTGCCATCCGCGGACTGGAGCGCTTCGAGGGAGCGGACGGCTATTATTGTTTCCACGCGGGGACGAAGCGGGAAGGAGAGAAGATCGTCACGAACGGCGGCAGGGTGCTGGGAATCACGGCCAAGGGAGCGGATCTGAAAGAGGCCCGCGCGAATGCCTATCGGGCGACAGAGTGGGTTGATTTTGACAATAAGTACATGCGTCATGACATCGGCAGGGCCATCGACGAGGCGTAAGGATGTCGCCGCGGGGCGTGGAGGGAATGCAGAGAGCGGCAGAACAGGTAAGCGGAGCAGGAAGTAAGAGGGGACGGCTGAAGACGGGAAGGAGACAGGAAGATGGGCGACAACAACAGAGAGGAAAAAAAGGCATATTTCCGCAGAGAACTTTTGGATATCAGTCATTTGAATATCCCCACATACTGTGAGAAATGCAAGGGCGTCATGGTGTTCAAGGGAGTCGGCGAGTACAAGTGCGAGGACTGCGGGCATCTGGAATACGACGATTACGGCAAGTGCAGGAACTTTATCGAGAGAAATCCGGGCGCGACGACGGCGCAGGTATCTGCGGGGACGGGCGTTTCCCAGAAATCGATCCGGCAGATGCTCAAGGATCAGCGGCTGGAGATCGCGCCGAATTCTCATGCGTTCTTAAAGTGTGAGATCTGCGGGGCAAGGATACGCTACGGCAGATATTGCAGGGATTGTGAGACAAAATATCACAGAGAGCTGGAGGAGCAGGCGAGAAACCACAAGCCTCACGCGAACATGTCCGGCTTCAGCACGGAGATACCGAAAGGCGAAGAGGGCGCGAAGCGCTTCAACTGGTGACAGCAGTCATAAGAGGGAGAAAAACTATGGTACGGAAGAAGGGACGCACAATGGCAGGAAAATATCGGCTTTTCGGGCTGCTTGCAGCCGTGGGGGCGGTTTCGGCGCTGTGGGGGCAGTCATTCGTCAGTCTGGCGGACACCACGGGCAAGGTCACTGTGGGATCGGCAAAGATACGCGAGAAAGCGGACACGGAGAGCGAGGTCGTCGGCAGCGCGGTGCAGGGCGCAACCGTCACCATCACGGATGAGGTGAAAGATTCCGCGGGAACAATCTGGTACGAGGTGTATATCGACGGAAATACCAAGGGTTATATGCGTTCCGATATCGTAGAGAAAGAGGGCGGCGATGCCGGGGCATCCTCCGAGACGGGCAATGGCGACAGTCAGAGCGACGAGGGACAGGAGGAAGCACAGCCGCAGGCCACCGCGTCCGGGGCGTCGATCGATCCGGAGACGCCTGTGGACGCACAGTACGCGACCATCTCCTCCGCTTCCGTCAACGTCCGCACCGCGCCGTCGGCACATGAGGCGCTGGTGGAGAAGCTGAGTGAGGGGACGCAGGTGATTGTCAGCGGACAGTCGTCAGGGAGCGACGGCGACGGCAAGACCTGGAATTACGTTACTTTCACAGGATCGGACGGCGCGGAGAAGACGGGATATATTCGTTCCGACCTGATGTCCATGGGCGATATGGTTCCCGTTCCCGAAGAGGAGACGCCGGAGCCTGAAGAGCAGCCGGAACCTGAAGAGCAGGAGCCGGTCAACACCGATTATGAGCTTACCTGCGAGAAAGGGGAGGACGGTTCCGACGTGTGGTATCTGTATGATCACACGGGCGGGACAGGCCAGTCTGACAAGTATCTGCTTGAGCAGCTCATGGAGGCTACAAAAGCGCGGAGCGAGGCGGAACAGCAGGATGCCAAAAATCTGGTGAGACAGCGCATTGCCATCGTTGTGCTGGTTGTGCTTCTCGTGGGAGCGATCATCGCGATCGTTGTGATGGCGTTTAAGCTGCGCGACGCATACTACGAGGATTATGAGGACGAAGACGAAGAGGACGAGGAAGAGGAGGAAGAACCGGCATCCCGCAGGAGACGCGCGCGGGAAGAGGAGGAGACGCCCCGCAGGAGACGAGTCCAGGAAGAGGAGGAGACGCCCCGCAGGAAGCGCGCACAGGAAGAGGAGGAGACGCCCCGCAGGAAGCGCGCACAGGAAGAGGAGGAGACGCCTCGCAGGAGACGTGCGCAGGAAGAGGAGGAGACGCCTCGCAGGAGACGCGTGCAGGAAGAGACCGGCGCCGGACGCAGAAACCGCGACGGGGAAAGGCAGGCGGCGGAGAGCGATGCGCCCGGGAATACGGCACAGAAGCGGAAGACGAAGAATTTCCTGCTGGACGATGATGAATTTGAGTTTGAGTTTTTGAATATGGACGATAAAGATCTGTAATGTCCGCGGCGGGCCGATCGGTGGAGTGGTGGAAATGTCGAGCAGGTGACTCTGGCCAAGGCCGCTGCAAGAATATTTCCAGAGAAGAAGTACATGCTCTTATTGATGAGATCTATGAAGATTATGGGAAAGGAATGAATGACTGATGCAGCCACAATTTACGGATAAGGCGAAAACGGCGCTGATGCTCGCAGAGAGGGCGGCCAGAAGTCTGCGGCAGAGCTATGTGGGAAGCGAGCACATTCTGTTGGGTCTGCTGCGGGAGAATACGGGCGTCGCGGCCACTGTCCTGCAGAATAACGGTGTGGACGTGGTGCAGCTCAAGGAAATGATCAAGGATCTGATCGCGCCGCCGGAGAGTTCGGTGCTGCTGGCGGAACATGACGGATATTCGCCGCGCGCACAGGCCATTCTGGACGAGGCGCACAGGCAGGCGGAGCGTTTTCACAGCGAGAAGACCGGTACGGAGCATATCCTGCTGGCGCTTTTGAAAGAGGGAGAGAACGTCGCCGTCAGGCTGCTCAACACGATGGGCGTGTCTATCCAGAAGCTGTATGTGGATGTCCTCGTGGCAATGGGCGAGGACGGAGGCCTGTATAAAGAAGATTTGGGCAAAAAGCAGGGCAGGAAAAAGGGAGGCACATCTACGCTGGATCAGTATAGCCGCGATCTGACCGCGCTGGCGCGGGAGGGCAAGCTGGATCCTGTCATCGGCAGACAGGAGGAGATCACCAGAGTGATCCAGATCCTGAGCCGCAGAACCAAGAACAATCCGTGCCTGATCGGTGAGCCCGGCGTGGGCAAGACGGCGGTGGTGGAGGGACTGGCTTCCCGCATTGTCGCCGGCGACGTGCCTTTTACCGTGCAGAATAAGCGTGTGCTGACGCTGGACTTATCCGGTATGGTGGCGGGCAGCAAGTACCGCGGCGAGTTTGAGGAGCGGATTAAAAAGGTAATCAAAGAAGTGATTGAGGACGGCAATGTAGTGCTCTTCCTCGATGAGATGCACACGATCATCGGCGCGGGCGGCGCGGAGGGCGCGATTGACGCTTCCAACATCCTGAAGCCTTCGCTGGCGAGAGGAGAGATTCAGCTGATCGGCGCGACCACCATTGCGGAGTACCGCAAATATGTGGAGAGGGACGCGGCGCTGGAGCGCAGATTCCAGCCGGTGACGGTGGAGGAACCCACGGTGGAGGAGGCGGAGAATATCCTGCGCGGGGTCGCGCACAAGTATGAGGAACATCACCGTGTCACCATCACGCCGGAGGCGATCAGCGCGGCGGTGGCGCTTTCCAACCGCTATATCAACGACAGGAATCTGCCGGACAAGGCGATTGACCTGATCGACGAGGCATCCGCGGCGGTGCGGCTCAAGGTCACGGGGCAGCCTGACAAGCTGCGGGAACTGTCCGAGGAGATCAAAAAAATTGATCTGCAGATCGAGCGCTCCATTCGCATGGAAGCTTTTACCCAGGCGGCGGAGCTGAAAAAGAAACAGAGCGAATGTATCCGCAAATATGAACGGATGGTCAGGCGCATGGAGAAAGAAGAGGAGATGCGCAATTATGTGGTCGGTGAGAACGAGATCGCTGAAGTGGTATCCCTCTGGACGAAAATCCCCGTCAAGAAGCTGGCGGAGAAAGAGAGCGAGCGGCTGCTGAAGCTGGAATCCATCCTGCACAAGCGTGTGATCGGTCAGGAGGAGGCGGTCAGCGCCGTCTCCAAGGCGATGCGCCGCGGCAGAGTGGGGCTGCAGGATCCCAACCGGCCCATCGGTTCGTTCCTCTTCCTGGGTCCTACCGGCGTGGGCAAGACGGAGTTGAGCAAGGCGCTCGCAGAGGCTATGTTTGGCTCGGAGAACGCCCTGATCCGCGTGGATATGTCGGAGTATATGGAAGGGCATTCGGTGTCCAAGATGATCGGCTCACCGCCGGGCTATGTGGGCTTCGAGGAGGGCGGCCAGCTCTCGGAGAAAGTGCGCAGGAATCCCTATTCCGTCGTACTCTTCGACGAGATTGAAAAAGCTCATCCCGATGTGTTTAACGTGCTCCTGCAGGTGCTCGATGACGGGCATATCACAGACTCCAAGGGTCGGAAAGTGAGCTTCAAGAACACGATTCTGATCATGACTTCCAACGCGGGCGCACAGCGCATTGTCGATCCCAAGAATCTGGGCTTCGACACGGTGCGGACGAAAGAGCAGGACTACGACAAGATGAAAGCAGGCGTGATGGAGGAGGTTAAGAGGCTCTTCAAACCGGAGTTCATCAACCGCATCGATGAGATTATGGTATTCCATCAGCTGCAGAAAGAGGACATGAAAAAGATTGTCACGCTGTTGGCTGCTAACCTGGTGAAGCGCTGCAGGGAGCAGATGGAGATCGAACTGACGATCACACCGTCCGTCAAGGAGTGGCTGATCGAGAAGCATATGGATGCCAAGATGGGCGCGCGCCCCTTAAAGAGGGCAATCCAGTCGGAGATTGAGGATGCGCTGGCGGAGGAGATTCTGCGCGGGGATGTGAAGCGCGGCAGCAGGGTGTCCGCGGGTCTTAAGAATAAGAAGATCGTATTTACGGTGCATGAGGATAAGGCAAAATAAGCGATAACTTAGGAGGATAACACAATGGCTGTAGTAAAAGAACTTCTGCGGACCGAGCAGGATGGGACGCTCAGTTTCGGTAATTATCAGCTGGATGCCAAGGCGAAAGTTGAGAATTACGAACATGATGGGGATCTGTATAAAGTAAAGACATACAGGGAACTGACCAAGCTGGAGAAGAACGGCATGTTTGCCTATGAATCCCAGCCCGGCACGAGCGTGACAGGTTTTCAGGAGACGGAGGACGGCGTTGCCTTTCAGGTGGAGGCGGCGGAAGATGCCCAGATCACGGTAGGTCTGGAGGAGGATACCGAGTACAGCGTCAGCGTGGACGGCGGAGATGTCGGCACGATGAAGACGAACTTAAGCGGAAAATTGAGTCTCAGCGTTGAACTGGAAGGCGCCGGCGAGGTCGCTGTCAGAATCAGGAAGAATGGCTAAGGGAAAGAGCGGGACGGTTTTTTATTGTCAGAACTGTGGCTATGAGTCTGCCAAGTGGATGGGACAGTGTCCCGGCTGCAGGGCATGGAACAGCATGGTAGAAGAGCCGAAAAGCGCTGCGGTTCACAGCGTGTCCGCCGGTACGGGCAAAGGAGTGCGCATGGCCGCGAAACCGGCCAGCCTGTCGGAGGTGAGCATTCGGGAGGAAGAGCGCATGTCCACGCATATGGCGGAACTCGACAGAGTGCTTGGCGGCGGTATTGTGCCCGGTTCGCTGATATTGGTGGGCGGCGATCCCGGCATCGGCAAATCAACCCTGCTTCTCCAGGTGTGCAGACACATGGCGGCGGACGGCAGGAAAGTGCTGTACATATCGGGTGAGGAGTCCCTGCGTCAGATCAAGCTCAGAGCCAACAGACTGGGACAGTTTTCCGACAATCTGCTGCTCTTGTGCGAGACGAATCTGGGAATTGTGGAGGAGACGATCCGCAGCGTGTCGCCGGATATCGCAATCATCGACTCCATTCAGACCATGTATCACGAGGATATTTCATCCGCGCCGGGCAGTGTGTCTCAGGTACGGGAATCCACGAGCGTGCTCTTACAGCTCGCCAAGGGCCTGAACGTCTCGGTTTTTATTGTGGGACACGTGACCAAAGAAGGAACTGTGGCGGGGCCGCGCGTACTGGAGCACATGGTGGATACGGTGCTCTACTTCGAGGGTGACAGACACGCCTCCTACCGGATTCTGCGCGGTGTGAAGAATCGTTTCGGTTCCACTGATGAGATCGGTGTGTTCGAGATGAAAGAGGAGGGATTAGTCGAGGTGGCCAATCCCTCTGAGTTTATGCTGGACGGCAGGCCGGAGGATGCGAGCGGTTCGGTCGTCTCCTGCTCGATGGAGGGAACCCGGCCGATCCTGCTGGAGATTCAGGCGCTCGTCTGCCACAGCAGCTTTGGCATTCCGAGGCGTCAGGCCATCGGGACTGATTTCAACAGGGTGAATCTGCTGATGGCGGTGCTGGAGAAGCGGCTCGGCCTGCAGATGTCGGACTGTGACGCCTACGTGAATCTGGCGGGAGGCATGCGCATCCAGGAACCGGCTATCGATCTGGGAATTGCCCTGGCTGTCGTATCAAGTTTTAAGAACCGGGCGATAGACGACAGGCTGATCGCTTTCGGAGAGATCGGCTTAAGCGGCGAGGTGCGCGGCGTATCCATGGCGGAGCAGCGCGTGGCCGAGGCGGCAAAACTGGGTTTTACCACCTGCATTCTGCCGGAAGTCAACCGGAGCAAGCTGCGGCCGGCCGCGGGGATCAGGCTGATCGGCGTCAGGACGGTACAGGACGCGATAGAGATAATATAGAAGAATAAAGAGGATATCGACATGCAGAGAGATCCGGGGACAGATTTTGTCCCCGGGTTTTTTATGCGCGCTGATATTGGGAAAGTTCCGCACGCAGTTGTTCGATCTCAGATATGGCGGTACGGTATTTTTCTTCTGCTCCCTGCAGTTGAGAAGTCTGTTCGGCCAATTGCCTTTCCAGATCTTCCTGGCGTTTTTGCATGGCCTGTTCATGGAGAATGGCCTCCTGCCTGGCGCGTTCCAGATCTTCCTGCCGCTTTTGCATGGCCTGAGCGTGGAGGACGGCCTCCTGTCTTGCGCGTTCCAGATCTTCCTGGCGTTTTTGCATGGCCTGTTCGTGGAGAATGGCTTCTTGCCTGGCACGGGCGCGGGCTCTGGCCGGTTCGTCGGCGTTGAGTATGCAGAGGCTTTCGGCTGCCTCGGTCATTGCAAGATCATCTTTTGCGATCATTTTGAGTTCCTCCCATGTCTTTGCCTTGAAGAGGCGTGCCCACCTGTCGAGGCCGCAGGCTTTGTCCTCTTTGGTTGCCAGTTCTATGTGAGATAAGTCTATCACAGATAAGGTGAATTTGTCACTATATAAATGATGATTTTTGATATTTAACAGTTTGTAGGTTGCATAAAATTCCGCATATTCCGGAAACGGGGTAAAATTCAGAAAACCGATATGTATGGCTGGCTTGCAGTCGATGTAGTCTACACCTCTTCCCAGTTGATCAAAGCGTCGGCACAGATAACTTAAGGAGCGCTCCGGCCAGTTGTGTTCATCGGCGACCTGCATTTCCAGGTTGAGGAGCATGTTATTATTCAGCATGATTTCGATATCCAGAATGAACTCTTTGCTGTTGTATGAATCACCTTCCAGGATGGGATTGACGACAGTTACGGAGGATAGATCTTCCTGGCGCAGATGCAGCAGAGAGCAGATCAGGCCTTTGAGTACCGGGATATTCTTCTCCATGACGGCGCGGAACATGTAGTCGTTGATGAAGCCGAACTCGATAGGACCGGCGGCATTGCGCAGAGCTTCAGGCACGGAAATGGCAGATATGACTGTAGACATAGAAAAACCTCTCTTTCGCGATGTGGTGTTGGCGGCGGACGACGAAGCGTGAGCCGACGTGTAGATGTACAGTGTTTTCTAACATGGGTAATTGGCGGATGTGCCAAAGACCTTAGTCTGGAAAGACGAGAACGTCTTTCGAACTAAACATATCGTAGCATACACAAACAGCGTGTGTCAAGAAATTTGTCCTGACATCTGTGATTTTCGGACACGGCGGGTGCAGATTGTTGGAAGCGAATGCCCTAAAATATTGGTGAGACAAAGATAAAACAGTGCCGTGAACGGCGGAAGGTGAGGACAGATGGGAACAATATACGGTTATATGAGGGTCAGTACGCAGGAACAGAATGAGGACAGACAGCTTCTTGCACTCAATGAGGCGGGCGTTGCGGAACAGAATATCTATATGGATAAGCAGTCTGGCAAGGACTTCAACAGGCCGAAATACAGGCTGTTAGTCAGGCGGCTTCGGGAGAGCGATACGCTGTATATTAAATCGATCGACCGGCTGGGGAGAAATTATGAGGAGATTCTGGAGCAGTGGAGAATCCTGACGAAAGAGAAAAAGGTGGACATTGTGGTTTTGGATATGCCTCTTTTGGATACCAGATGGGGCAAAGATTTGATCGGCACGTTCCTGAGCGATATTGTACTGCAGCTCCTCTCCTTTGTGGCGGAGAACGAGAGAAAAAATATCAGGGAAAGGCAGCGGGAAGGGATTCAGGCGGCGCAGAAAAGAGGCGTTCGTTTCGGCAGGCCGCCGAAAGCGCTGCCGGATAATTTTGATGCGGTCTATGCCGAGTGGGCGGCAGGGAAAATAGCGGGAACGGGAGCGGCCAAAATGTGCGGCATGTCCGTGTCGTCGTTCTACAGAAAAGCGAAAGAGATGGAAGAAAAACAACATACAGACAGTCATAAAAGTGAGATGAAACAGGCAATCTGACACAGAAAAAGGGAAAAAAGGAGAAAGAAAAATTCCTAAAAAGTATACTTTTTGACAAGCCTGCACCTGCTGGCAAAACTGCCCAATCAGTGGAAATAAATTGTCTTGATTTTTTGTGAGATGTGCGTTAAAATAGACAAGAATTATGTATATGTTTTCTCGATTCAAAAAGTATACTTTTTGACAGGCCCGGCACAGCGCCCGGGGAGAGAGGACGGCCATGGCAGAAAGCAGTGTGGTC